>SAQE01000071.1 GCA_004020545.1 Mesorhizobium sp.
CCTCTTCACGCTTGACCACAGCACGAAGCAAATGTGTGCGCACGCTAGCCCACAAGGGGAGAAGGGGGAGCCAGGCAATCACGGCTTGCGAATAAACGCGGCGCCGAGGATCGGACCGGGCATGCCGTCCTTGCCGACGGACTGCAGCAGCACCGCGCAGCCGCCCTTCTTGGCGATCTCGGTCATCGGCAATTCGTAACGCTGCGCCTTGCCGTGCCACATGCCGGCGGTCTGGATGTCGGAGACGGCGTTCCAGTAGGTCAGGCTGCGGCCGCTGTTCTCGCCCTGGCCGATCTTCACCATCTGCGGCGGATCGAAATAGACGATCACCACGTGGGCGTCGCTCGGGCCGTTGCCGGCATCGCCGGCGTCGATCATGACGCGATCGCTGGTGCGGCTCACCTTGATGCCGACCCGCATGCCCTCGCCCACCCTGTCCATCCGGGCCAACGCGCCGTCGACGTCCTTGCGGCTGGCGCCATTGACATGGCTGCGGCCGTTGATGACCGCCTGCGGCGTGTATACGGAGCGGCTGCCGAAGGCGCGCATATAGTCATACTGCCGGTCAGTGTTCTTCTTGTTGCTCAGCGTGTCCTGCCAGCCCAGATAGTCCCAGTAGTTGACGTGATAGGCGAGCGCGACGATGTTTTCCTTGGCGGCCAGCTCGGCGAAGAATTCATCGGCCGGCGGGCAGGAACTGCAGCCCTGGCTGGTGAAAAGCTCGACCACACCCAGCGGCTTTTCGGCCTGGGACTTATCGGCTTGAGGCTTCTCGGGCTCGCTTGCCAGCGCGGCGCCGACAAATGTTGAAAGGGCCAGCGCTAGTGCCGCAAGCCGCAATGGTCCTCGAGATGCCATGACTGTTCCGATTCCCGCCGGTGACGCCGACCTTGTTCTGATTGCTAAAATATGTGGCAGAACGGACAGTCAACGGGAAGTCACGTTGCGGTGAAATTTTGTCGCCGCGACCGCAGGTAAGGCGGCGGCAGGAGAGGCGGCTGCATTTTTCGACGCGGTTCGATTTCGAAGCCGCATCGCCGCCATGAGGTAAAGTCTCCTGATGTCCAATGATCTCTATTGCGAGCGAACCGGATCAGGACTTCACGTGGGCCGGCTAATGCTTGGCCGGCGGTGGTTTAATTGGGGAAGTAAGGGAGCAAGGCAGTAGGGCAGTAGGGATACCTTTTCCCTACTGCCTATGCCCTACTGCCTATTCCCTTGCTGCTACGCAGCCAGATCGCGCAGCACGTATTGCAGGATGCCGCCGTTCTTGAAGTAGTCGAGCTCATCCAGCGTATCGATGCGGCAGATGATCGGCACGTTCTTCACCGTGCCGTCGCCGTAGGTGACCTTGGCGATCATCTTCTGGCGCGGCTTGATCGTGTCCAGCCCGTCGATCTCGACCAACTCGTCGCCCTTGAGGTTGAGGGAAGCCCATGAGGTGCCGTCCTCGAAGACGAAGGGGATGACGCCCATGCCTACAAGGTTCGAGCGGTGGATGCGTTCGAAGGACTGGGCGATGACGGCGCGGACACCAAGCAGGTTCGTTCCCTTGGCCGCCCAGTCGCGCGAGGAGCCGTTGCCGTATTCGACGCCGGCGAAGATGACCAGCGGCACGCCTTCCTTCCTGTATTCCATCGCGGCGTCGTAGATCGACATCTCCTCCTTCGAGGGATAGTGGATCGTGTAGCCGCCCTCGCGGCCGTTCTCGCCCAGCATGTGGTTGCGGATGCGGATGTTGGCGAAGGTGCCGCGCATCATCACCTCGTGGTTGCCGCGCCGCGTGCCGTACTGGTTGAAGTCGGCGACGCCGACGCCGTGCTCGGTCAGGTATTTGCCGGCCGGCGATGCGGCCTTGATCGAACCCGCCGGCGAGATGTGGTCGGTGGTGATCTTGTCGCCGAACAGGCCGAGCACGCGCGCGCCCTTGATGTCGCCGACCTTGCCGAAGCTGCGCCCCATGCCGGCGAAATAAGGCGGGTTCTGCACATAGGTCGAATGATCGTCCCAGGCGTAGGTCTGGCCTTCCGGCGCCTTGACCTTCTGCCAGTACGCGTCGCCCTTGAAGACGTCGGCATATTTGCGGGCGAACAATTCGCGGGTGACGTTCTTCTCGATGAACTCCTGGATCTCGGCCGAGCTCGGCCAGATGTCCTTGAGATAGACCGGCTCGCCGTCGCTGCCCTCGCCGAGCGGCTCGGTGGTGAGATCCTTGGTCACCGTGCCGGCCAGCGCATGCGCCACCACCAGCGGCGGCGAGGCGAGGTAGTTCGCCTGCACGTCGGGCGAGACGCGGCCTTCGAAGTTGCGGTTGCCGGAGAGCACCGCGGCGGCGATCAACCCCTTGTCGTTGATAGTCTTGGAGATCGGGCCCGGCAGCGGCCCGGAATTCCCGATGCAGGTGGTGCAGCCGAAGCCGACCAGGTTGAAGCCGATCTGGTCGAGTTCCTTCTGCAGGCCGGATTTCTCCAGGTATTCGGCCACGACCTGGCTGCCGGGCGCCAGCGATGTCTTGACCCAGGGCTTCTGCTTCAGGCCGCGCCGGTTGGCGTTGCGCGCAAGCAGGCCGGCGCCGATCAGCACGCTCGGATTCGAGGTGTTGGTGCAGGAGGTGATGGCGGCGATGACGACGTCGCCATGGCCGAGGTCGTAGGAGGCGCCTTCCACCGCGTAGCGCTTGGCGATCTCGGCGGCCTTCTTGTACTCGGTCTCCATCGCCTTGGCGAAGCCGGCGGGAATGTCCTGCAGGGCGACGCGGCCCTCCGGGCGCTTCGGGCCGGCCATGGACGGCACGACATCGCCAAGGTCGAGCTCGAGCAGGTCGGTGAAGACAGGGTCGGCGGAACCCGCGTCGCGCCACATGCCTTGCGCCTTGGAATAGGCCTCGACCAGCGCGATGCGGCTTTCCTCGCGGCCGGACATGGTCAGATAGCGGATGGTCTCGCTGTCGACGGGGAAGAAGCCGCAAGTGGCGCCGTATTCCGGCGCCATGTTGCCGATGGTGGCGCGGTCGGCCAGCGTCATGTTGGAAAGGCCGGGGCCGAAGAACTCGACGAACTTGCCGACGACGCCCTTCTTGCGCAGCATCTGGGTGACGGTGAGCACGAGGTCTGTGGCGGTGACGCCTTCCTTCAGCTTGCCGGTGAGGCGGAAGCCGATAACCTCGGGCAGGAGCATGGAGACCGGCTGGCCGAGCATCGCGGCCTCGGCCTCGATGCCGCCGACGCCCCAGCCGAGCACGCCGAGGCCGTTGATCATGGTGGTGTGGGAATCGGTGCCGACGCAGGTGTCGGGATAGGCGGTGGTCTCGCCGTCCTCGGCGTTGGTCCACACCACTTGCCCGAGATATTCGAGATTGACCTGGTGGCAGATGCCGGTGCCGGGGGGCACGACACGGAAGTTGCGGAAGGCCTGCTGGCCCCATTTCAGGAACTTGTAGCGTTCCTCGTTGCGCTCATACTCGAGCTCGACATTGCGGGCGAAGGCCATCGGCGTGCCGAACTCGTCGACGATGACGGAGTGGTCGATGACGAGGTCGACCGGCACCAGCGGATTGATCTTTTCCGGGTCGCCGCCGAGCGCCTTGATGCCGTCGCGCATGGCCGCGAGATCGACCACCGCCGGGACGCCCGTAAAATCCTGCATCAGGACACGGGCCGGGCGATAGGCGATCTCGACGCCGGCGGTGCCTTTGTCGGTCAGCCATGCGGCGACTGCCTGGATGCTTTCTTTGGTGACGGAACGGCCGTCTTCGTTGCGCAGCAGGTTCTCCAGCAGCACCTTCATCGAATAGGGCAACTGGGCGATGCCGGTGAGGCCGTTCTTCTCGGCCTCGGTGAGGTCGAAGTAGACATAGTCCGCGCCACCCACGGTCAGGGTGCGGCGGCATTTGAAGCTGTCGAGGGATTTTGACACGTGCGATCCGTCCTTGTCTGTTCAGCCTGAAAGGGAACGGACGCCGATGGCATGCAATCACGCGCAAAGGTGCGGGTACGGCCATTTCCGCTGTCCGCTCCCAAGCAACCCGAGCCGTTCAAGGCGGCGCGTGCGCTGGTTCGGCGCTAATTCTTCTCCCGCGCCGACCGCTGGCACGGATGAACCGCATATAGAGAATTTCCTGGAATAGTTCTAGACAGTCGAAAGACGAATTTGTGCGATGCGGCGGCGACCGCGAAACGGTGCTTTCGGGACGGGGCAAGGATGCGGCTGATCGCCGAAAATCTGGGCGGCGAGCGCGGCGGCGAGACGGTCTTTTCCGGCATCGGATTCGCGCTCGAAAAGGGCGAGGCGCTCGTCGTCACCGGACCGAACGGCGCCGGCAAGTCGACGCTTCTGAGGGTCATCGCCGGCTTGCTGCCGGCGGCCGAGGGTTCCGTGCGGGTCGAGGCCGGCGGCGAAGCGTTCCCCACGGTCACTTCGGCCTCGCACTATCTCGGCCATATCAACGCGATGAAGACGGCGCTCAGCGTGACGGAGAATCTGGGCTTCTGGCGCGCCTTCCAGGGCGAGCCGGCGCAAGGCGTGGAGGAGGCGCTGGAGACTGTCGGGCTTGGCGGGCTCGGGCACCTGCCCTTCGGCTATCTTTCGACCGGGCAGCGCCGGCGCGCTTCGATCGCCAAGCTACTGGTCAGCCATCGGCCCGTCTGGCTGCTCGACGAGCCGACGGCGGGGCTGGACAAGGCGTCCGAGGAGCGGTTTGCCGGGTTGATGCGCGGGCATCTGGAGGATGGGGGGATCGTCGTGGCGGCGACGCATCTGCCGCTGGGGCTGGAAGGGGCGAAGACGTTGAGGATGGGGATGGCTGGATGACGTTCGCACTCCGTCCCACCCCCCTCTGGCCTGCCGGCCATCTCCCCCGCAAGGGGGGAGATTGGCAGTTCCCCCGCCGGCGCTCCAGCGTTGGAGATTGGCGAAAGCCAGAGCGACATCCGATCTCCCCCCTTGCGGGGGAGATGTCCGGCAGGCTAGAGGGGGGTGTAAAGGAACGCGACCTTCGTAAAGACGGCGATCGAGCCATAGAGGCTTCTCGCCCATGCTAGCCCTCTTCCTCCGCGATATCCGCCTGTCCATTCGCGCCGGCGGCGGGGCGCTGGTCGGCGTGATCTTCTTCCTGGCGGTGATCGCCACGATCCCGTTCGGCGTCGGGCCCGACCTCAACCTTTTGTCGCGCATCGGTCCGGCGATCCTGTGGATTGCCGCGCTGCTCGCCTGCCTGCTCGGGCTCGACCGGCTGTTCCAGGCCGACCGCGAGGACGGCTCGCTCGACCTGCTTGTGCTCAACAGCGACCGCCAGATGCTGGCGCTGACGGTGCTGACCAAATGCCTGGCGCATTGGACGGGCAGCGTGCTGCCGCTGGTCATCGCGGCACCGCTGCTCGGCCTGTTCATGAACATGGAGCCGTTGGGCATCGGCGCCACGGCGCTCACGCTTCTCATCGGCACGCCGGCCATCACCTTCATCGGCGCCGCCGGCGCGGCCGTGGCGGTGGCGCTGCCGCGCGGCGGGCTGTTGATCTCGGTGCTGGTGCTGCCGCTCACCATCCCGGTGCTGATCTTCGGCGTCTCGGCCAGCTACGGCGCGGTGGCCGATCCGGCGCCGTTCCTGCCGCCCTTCCTCATTCTTGCCGCGCTGACGCTGTTTCTTGCGGTGATCGGGCCGCTCGCGGCCGCGCTGGCGCTGCGTCACGGGACGGATTGACGCCGGAACGTCGTTCTCAATGTGCGGCGCCGCGCCTGATTGCGCAGCCTGCGACGCAGGGTTAAGGGAAGGCATGATCGAACGGATTGGCATGGCAGGCGCGGAAGGCACGCGCATGGAGCGGCGGGGATGAGCGCACACGCCCTCTATGTCGCCGCGGCCTATTCCATCACGGCGATCGTGCTGGCCGGGTTGGTCGGCTGGATCCTCATCGACCAGAGGGCGCGCAGGCGCGATCTTGCCGCGCTCGAAGCCTCAGGCGTGCGGCGGCGCTCCGACAAGGCCGGGACGACAAAGCCGTGAGCACGCAAACCCAAACGCCGGCGCCGCGTCGCCGCCTGTTCGTGCTCTTGCCACTGCTGGTCTTCTTGGGCCTGGCGGGGCTGTTTCTGTCGCAGCTCCTGTCCGGCCGCGACGTCTCGGAAATCCCCTCGGCCCTGATCGGGCTGCCGGCGCCGCAGACGAACCTGCCGCCGCTTGAAGGGTCGAGTCTGCCGGGGCTGGACTCCAAATCCTTCGCCGGCAAGGTGACGCTGGTCAACGTCTTCGCGTCGTGGTGCGCGCCGTGCCGGGAAGAGCATCCGGTGCTGCTGGCGCTGGCGCAGGACAAGCGCTTCACGCTCGCGGCCTTGAACTACAAGGACGAACCGGAAAATGCCCGCCGTTTCCTCGGCGATCTCGGCAATCCGTATCAGGCGATCGGTGTCGATCCGGCCGGCCGGGCAGCGATCGACTGGGGCGTCTACGGTGTGCCGGAGACCTTCGTCATCGGCAAGGACGGCAAGATCGCCTACAAGCATGTCGGGCCGCTGACGCCGGAGTCGGCGAGGGGTCTGCTGCTGCCGCAGATCGAGAAGGCGCTGGCGGCGCCGGGTTGAGGCGGCTGCCGCTTCGCGGCTACCTTCTCCCCGAGGGGACAGATCGGATTGCCCCGAATTGCCCTTGGCAATCCGGTTGGCAATCCGGGTCAGGGGCTTTCTCGCCCCAAACTCAGCCGTAGATCTGCTTGCGGATCTGGTAGAGCATCTCGGAGCGGTCGGCGCGCAGATCGGCGAGATCGCGGCTCGACAGGCTGTCGATTTCGGCGACGAGGCGGTTGTACTGGCGGCGCTTGGCGATGTTGGTGCGAGCGCGGGAGACGATGTTGTCGAAGATCATGACGAGGTTCCTTTGCTGCCGCATTCACGCGGCGGGTTATTCCTCCCTGATCGATTGCGAGCATGACATAGGAATGGTGCGTTGCAAAAGAAAGATGTTGCAATGCACCATTGCAACCAGCGCATAGCCGGTTAACCGGCCGTTACCCGCATGTCGGTCCCACAGGTCGTCGTGACAAAACACAAGATACGGGTGAAGTGTCATCGTCGATCTTGCCAGATTGCTCGCCGGCTGGCTTGATCGCCTCACAGCGTCGCGCGTCCTTCATGCGCACGTGAATGCCGGGAGGGAAAGCATGACGGCCGCCGACTATGAAGTTCTCGATCCGCGTTTCTCGCGGCTGGTCAACGCCAATGAGCGGGTGGAGAAGCTGTTCACCGGATGCCGCTGGGCGGAAGGCCCTGCCTGGTTCGCCGCCGGCCGCTACCTGGTCTGGTCCGACATCCCCAACAATCGCATGCTGCGCTATGACGAGACCGATGGCAGCGTCAGCGTGTTCCGCCAGCCGTCCGGCAATTCCAACGGCAATACCGTCGACCGGCAGGGCCGGCTTCTCACCTGCGAGCATTCGGGCCGGCGCGTCAGCCGCACCGAGCATGACGGCTCGGTCACCACCATCGCCGACAAATGGCGCGGCAAGCGGCTCAACTCGCCCAACGACGTGGTGGTCCGTTCCGACGGCTCGATCTGGTTCACCGATCCGGCTTACGGCATCGACAGCGACTATGAAGGCGATCATGCCGAGAGCGAGATCGGTGCCTGCAATGTCTACCGGGTCGATCCCGGCACGGGCGAGATCGAGGCCGTCATCACCGACATGGTCAGGCCCAACGGGCTCGCCTTCTCGCTCGATGAAAGCCTGCTCTATGTCGCCGACACGGGCCGGACGCACGGCGCCAAGAACCCGGCGCATATCCGCGTCTTCAATGTCGGCAAGGCCGGCAAGAAGATCTCGGGCGGCAAGGTCTTCGCCGACTGCACGGCCGGCCTGTTCGACGGTTTTCGGCTCGACGAGAGCGGGCGCATCTGGACAAGTGCCGCCGACGGCGTCCATTGCTACGATCCCGACGGCACGCTGATCGGCAAGGTCAAGGTGCCGGAAGTCGTCGCCAATTGCGTGTTCGGCGGCGCCAAGCGCAACCGCCTCTATATCGCCGGCACCACCTCGCTCTATGTGGTCTGGCTGATGGTGAACGGGGCGAAGACCTATTGAGGGTGATCGTCGCATACCGCCACGCGGATCTCGGGGGCTGAGGCAAACCTGAAGATGTCGGATGTTGGCGGGACAGTACCCCCCTCTGCCTTACCAGGCATCTCCCCCGCAAGGGGGGAGATTGGCAGCGTCGCCTGCGGCGCTTTTCCTGCGACGTTGGTGATTTGCGAAAGCAGAACTGACATCCAATCTCCCCCCTTGCGGGGGAGATGTCCGGCAGGACAGAGGGGGGTGTGACGGAACGCGACGGCAGACAATGGCCGCCGCTCAGCGAGCTCGGATGAAGCCGATGAATGCCTGAACCGCCTCGCGCATCGCCAACCGGTTCGCGGCCTTCGCCAGGATCGCCTCCACCTCCGGCGGCTTCTTGCCGAGCAGCGCGATCTCGAGCGCGGCTTCCTCGTAAAGCGCGAAGGACATGGTGCGCATGATCTCGGCGAGTGCCGCCCGGGCATAGAGCGAGCGCGGCGAGGCGTGCACCAGCATGGCCGGCTTGCCGACGGCGGCGTCGCGCGACACCAGCCAATCGAGCGCGTTCTTCATGCCGCCCGGCACGCCATGCGCATATTCGGGACAGGAGACGATGACGCCGTCGGCGCGGGTGACGGCCTCGATCAGGTCGCTTGCCTCGCGAGGCGTCCGTTCGCCCTCGTCGTCCGGGTTGAAGATCGGCAGCCGGCCGAGACCGTCATAGACGGTGACGCGGCAATCCGCAGGCGCATTGGCGGCGAGCGCGGCGACGAGGGCCGAATTGGTCGAAGCGGTGCGAAGGCTGCCGGAAATGGCGAGGATCTCGATCAAGGGGACGAGCCGGACGGAACGGGTGAGTCGTTCCGAATGCTACCACATGGTCTGCCTGTAATCGTCGTCCAGCTCGCGGTCGATCTCTCCGGCGCTCTCGGCCAGCGCGAGCTGGTCGCGGATGATCTGGCCGAGCGTCGGCAGCGTTGCGCGGTCGTACCAGGTCTCCGGCTTCCACAGCTCGGAGCGCATGAAGGCCTTGGCGCAATGCATGTAGGCGGCCTTGACCGTCACCACGACGACGCTCTGCGGCTCCTTGCCGTCGACGGCCAGACGCTCGCGCAGGCCGGCATCGACGGTGATGCGGGCGTCGCCGTTGACGCGCAGCGTCTCGTTCATGCCGGGAATGAGAAACAGCAGCCCGACCGACGGATTGCGGATGATGTTTTCCAGCGTGTCCAGCCGGTTGTTGCCGGGCCTATCGGGAATGGCGATGGTGCTGTTGTCGAGGATAGCTGTGAAGCCGGGCTTGTCGCCCTTCGGGGTCACATCGGCATTGCCGGCGCCATCCGAGGAGCCGATCAGCACGAAGGGGCTCTTGCCGATGAAGGAGCGGCAGTGGCCGTCGAGCGCCTTGAGCTCCTTGCGGATCGAGCCGTCGATCGGGCGGGGCGTTTTGTAGATCGTCCTCAGCTCGTCGCGTGTGGTGAGGAATTCCATCCCGTCCCCCTGTCTTCACGCAATTCCGAACGGAAAACCGCTGTGCACTTTTCCTGGAATTGCTCTTTATCCTGACGCAATTCCGGACGGAAAACCGTTAAACACTTTTCCTGGAATTGCTCTACTTGCCGGCGTTCTCTTCCTTGGCTTTCTCCTCCAGCGAATGGCGCATGATCAGCGGCATCTGGCTGAAGGTGAAGAGCAAGGTGATGGGAATCGTGCCCCACACCTTGAAATATAGCCAGGTCGCTTCCGAGAAATTGCGCCAGACAACCTCGTTGAGCACGGCCAGAAACAGGAAGAACAGCCCCCACCGGAAACTCAGCTTGCGCCAGCCTTCGGCGTCGAGCTGGAAGGCTGAATCGAACACATAACCGAGCAGCGGCCTGCCGAAGGCCAGCCCGCCGAGCAGCGTGACGCCGAACAGCGCGTTGATGATGGTCGGCTTCATGAAGGCGAAGGTCTTGTCCTGCAGGTACAGAGCGAGCGCGCCGAACACGAACACGATGACTGCCGAAGCCAGGGGCATGAGCGGCAGGCTGCGTGTCAGTGCCCACGACACGCTGAGCGAGAGCGCCGTCGCCACCATGAAAAACGCAGTGGCGATCAGGATCGGTTCGCCGAGATGGGTGAGGATCGGGAATTTCCCGGCCAGCCATTCGCCGCGGATCGTGGTGAAGAAGAACACCAGGCCGGGTCCCAGCTCGAGCAGGAACTTCAAGCCGGGATTGAGCGGCTTGCGGCGCGGATCGGACGGGTCGCGTTCGATGATGTTCATGAAAGTCCTTCTTGCGCATGATCTGGCCGAAAAGCAGGCGGCCCCGGGTAGATCACGCCTTGTTCAAGCCACGCCGGCGATCGCCCTGGCAAACTCGCTGGCGGAAAACGGTTCGAGGTCGTCGACCTGCTCGCCGACGCCGATGAAATAAACCGGCAATCTGTGCTTGGCGGCGATCGCCACCAGAATACCGCCGCGCGCTGTGCCGTCCAGCTTGGTCATCACCAGGCCGTTGACGCCGGCGACGTTGCGGAAGATCTCGACCTGGCTCAGCGCATTCTGGCCGGTGGTGGCGTCGACCGTCTGCAGCACGGTGTGCGGGGCTTCGGGATCGAGCTTGCCAAGCACGCGCACGATCTTTTCCAGCTCCGCCATCAGCTCGGTCTTGTTCTGCAGGCGGCCGGCAGTGTCGATGATCAAAACGTCGGAGCCGGCCTCCTTCGCCTTCTCGAAGGCATCGTAGGCGAGGCCGGCGGCATCGGCGCCGAGCTTGGTGGCGATGACCGGCGACTTCGTGCGCTCGCCCCAGATTTTCAACTGCTCGATCGCCGCGGCGCGGAACGTGTCGCCGGCCGCCAGCATCACCGAAAGCCCGCCCTCGGTCAGCTTGGCCGCCAGCTTGCCGATGGTCGTGGTCTTGCCGGTGCCGTTGACGCCGACGACCAGGATGACATGCGGCTTGTGGCTGAGGTCGAGCTCGAGCGGCCTTGCGACCGGGGTTAGAACCTTCTCGACCTCCGCCGCCATGACCGAGCGCACCTCGGCCTCGGAGACATCCTTGCCGTAGCGGCTGGAGGCGAGCGAATCGGTGACGCGCAGCGCCGTCTCGACGCCGAGATCGGCGCGGATCAGCACGTCCTCCAGGTCCTGCAGCGTATCCTCGTCCAGCTTGCGCTTGGTGAAGACGCCGGCGATGTTGCCGGTGAGCTCGCGCGAGGACCGGGCAAGCCCGTCCCGCATACGCTGGAACCAGGAGCGTCTCGGCGCCGGCTCGGGTGCCTTCTGCGGTTCGGCCTTCTGCTCGACCTTCTTGGCGACCGTCACCTTGCCGGCGGCAGGCGCGGGCTTTGGCTCCGAAACGGGTTGCGGGATCGGCTGTAGCTCGGGCGCGACCTCGGCAAGGATCGGTTGGGTCTCTACGGGCGAAGGCTGGCGAATGGGTGGCGAGATCTCCGCCGACGAAGCAGGCTCCGTTGGCGCCAAATCCTGCACAGGTTGGCGCTGCCCCTCACCCCTACCCTCTCCCCGCGAAGGACGGGGAGAGGGGGGCGCGGGCGTTGGAGCTTCATCCTTCTCCCCGTCCCTATACGGGGAGAAGGTGCCGGCAGGCGGATGAGGGGCGGCTCCGACCTTAGAAGACGGTTCTATAGAAGGTGGTGCCGCAGGCGGGATTTCGGGCAGCGGCGTCTCGGCCGGAACCTCGCTGGGCGGCATCGGCACCTCGACCGGCGCCGGTTCCGGCTGTCGTTCGGGACGCGACGGCTCGATCTCCGGTTCGGCGGGCGCCGGTGGCGGCACTTCCTGCGGCTTCGGCTCGGGCGCCGGCTCAGGCTCGGCCGGCGGGGTAGGCACTTCCTCCGGTGCCGGCGGCTTCGGCGTCTCCGGCGCGGGTTGAGGTTCCTCTTCCGGCTCAGGTGCGGGCAGCGGCTCCGGCTCGGACGGAATAACCGGCTCCGGTCCTGGCGGAATGGTCGGAGCGGGCTCGGGCTTCGGTTCCTCGGGAGCCGGCTGGGGCGAGGGTGCCGGTTGGGGAGCGGGAGCCGCCTCGACTGCGGGCGGAGCAGCCGGCGTGGCTTCGGCCACGGGCTGCTCTTCCTCCTGCGGCAAAACTTCGGGAGCGGCCTGCTCGGCCTCCGACTTCAGCGCGTCTAGCGCATCCCATTTGATCGGCGGCAGCGGCGCGGTCTCGTCGACGCGCTCCTCGACGACCTCTTTCTTGCCGAACGAAAATATCTTCTTGAAGAAACCAGCCATGCGTCTCGCAGTCTCAGGCGGCTTGGGCGGCAAGGGGAGCCGCGATCAGACGGGCGCCGTCATTGCCGGTGACAATAGCCTCGACGATCTCGCCCGGCTGGCCAGCGGCAATCGCGGTAAGCGTGAAGCCTTCGGTGCGGCCGAGCCCGTCGCGCTCGACCAGGATCGACTGGCGCGTGCCGGCAAGGGACGCCAGATGACGGCGGTAGGCGGCTTCGCCGGCGGCGCGCAGCCTCGCGGCGCGCTGCTTGACCAGTTCGCGGCGAACCTGAGGCATGCGCGCGGCGGGCGTGCCCTCGCGCGGGCTGAACGGGAAGACGTGGAGATGCGTCAGGCCGCATTCCTCGACGATCTTCTCCGAATTCTCGAACATCGCCTCGGTCTCGGTCGGGAAGCCGGCGATGATATCGGCGCCGAAGACGATGCCCGGGCGGAGCTTGCGCACGTCCTCGCAGAACCGGATCGACTGGTCGCGCAAATGCCGGCGCTTCATACGCTTGAGGATCATGTCGTCGCCCGACTGCAGCGACAGATGCAGATGGGGCATCAGCCTCGGCTCGGTGGCAATCGCCTCGAGCAGGTCGTCGTCGGCCTCGATGGAGTCGATCGAGGACAGCCTGAGCCGCTTCACCTCCGGCACCTGGCGCAGGATGGTCTTCACCAGCTTTCCTAGCTTTGGGCTGCCGGGCAGGTCGGCGCCGAAACTGGTCATGTCGACGCCGCTCAGCACGATCTCGGCATAGCCGTTGCCGGCAAGGCGCTTGATCTGCTCGACCACGGCGCCCATCGGCACCGAGCGCGAATTGCCGCGACCATAGGGGATGATGCAGAAGGTGCAGCGATGGTCGCAGCCGTTCTGCACCTGGACGAAGGCGCGCGCCCGGCCTTCGATCGCGTCGACCATGTGGCTCGCCGTCTCGCGCACCGAGAAGATGTCGTTGACGCGCGCCTTCTCGGTGTCGTTGACGCCGAAATCGGGGAGAGCGCGGTAGGAGTTCGCCTTCAGCTTCTCTTCATTGCCGAGCACGAGGTCGACCTCGTCCATGGCGGCAAAGTTCTGCGGCTCGGTCTGGGCGGCGCAGCCGGTGACGATGATGCGCGCCGCAGGGTTTTCGCGGCGGGCCTTGCGGATCGCCTGCTTGGCCTGGCGCACGGCTTCCGCCGTGACAGCGCAGGTGTTGAAGATGACGGCGCCACCTTTCAGCGCGCCGAGGCCGGCGCTTTCGGCCTCGCGGCGCATCACTTCCGATTCATAGGTGTTGAGGCGGCAGCCGAACGTGACGATGTCGACGCCATTTGGAGCGGCGGACATCAGGCGGCGCTTTCGGTGTCGCGGGCCCAGGTGCCGGTCGAGGGGTCGAAGCTGCCGGAAAACTCCCATTCGGCGGCGCCAGTCAGGATGACGTGATCGTCGTCGCGCCACTCGACATGCAACTCGCCGCCGCCGGGCGTCATCAGCGAGACGCTGCGGCCGGTGCGCTTGGTACGGGCGGCTGCCACCACGGCGGCGCAGGCCGCCGAGCCGCAGGCCTTGGTGAGACCCGCGCCGCGCTCCCAGGTGCGGATGATCATCGTCTCAGGCGACGTCACCTGGGCGATGGTGATGTTGGCGCGCTCGGGGAAGATCGGATGGTTTTCGAGCAGCGGGCCGAAGCGGTCGAGCTCGTAGGACCAGACATCGCGTTCGACCCAGAAAATGGCGTGCGGATTGCCCATCGACACGACCGAGGGCGAGTGCAGCACCGGCGCATCGATCGGGCCGATCTGCAATTCGATCATGCGGGTATCGCGGAACTCTTCGGCCAGCGGGATCTCCTGCCAGCCGAAGCGCGGCTTGCCCATGTCGACCGAGATCGTCCCGTCTGCATGTTCCTTGGCGTTGAGGATGCCGGCGCGGGTTTCGAAGGTGAAGATCTTCTGTCCGGTCTCGGCGGCTAGAGCCTGCACCACGCAGCGCATGCCGTTGCCGCAGGCCTGCGCCCCGGTGCCGTCCGAATTCAAGATGTCAACATAGTAGGCGGTGCCAGCCGTCCGCGCATCGTGGATCGCCATGATCTGGTCGAACTTCGTCGCCGCATCGGCGTTGAGCGCGATGGCCGCGGCGGCCGTCACCCTGTCGGCACGGCCACGCATATCGGCAACGATGATCTCGTTGCCGATGCCGTTCATCTTGGCGAAGGGGGCAGTGCCTGCCATCTTTCCCGTCATTTCCGTGTCCGTTTGGCGCTATATGGCGGAAACGGGCGGGAATTACCAGTCCGGCGCGGCCTTGGTTGCGGCGAAGATGCCGAACCTGGGCCACGGCGAAGACGCCGGGCCGGCGACGACCAAGAGGTCGCGCCTAGGTTACCGCGAAGACGCCGAGCACGATCAGCAGGAAGATGATCAGCACGATGCCGATCAGGATGCGCGCGCCCAAGGCGGCGGCGCCGGCCAGCGCCGGCATGCCGAGCAGGCTCGCGGCCGCGGCGACAATCAGAAGAATGATGATCCACTTGATCATGAGACGGGCTCCCTGCCGAAATTGTGTCAAGGAAGCAACGCGGCTTTGCGCTTCAGGTTCCGCGACCTAGGCCGACGGCACGTCCCACACTTCGCCCGGACGCATGGCGCGGAAACGCTCGTGCGAAAAGCCTTCGGCCGCCAATGCCTCGGCCAGCCTTTGCGCCGGTTCCTCGACCGGCTCGTCGGTGAGCTGGAAGGTGCCCCAGTGGCAGCCGGCGGCGTGGGCGGCGTTGCACAGTTTCATGCCCTGCACGGCTTCCTCCGGGTTCTGGTGCTGCGGCGCCATGAACCAGCGCGGCTCGTAGGCGCCGATCGGCAGGATGGCCAGCCGAAAGCCGCCGTGTTTTTCCGCCATCAGCCGGTAGTTGGTCCCGCCATGGAAGCCGGTGTCGCCGGCGAAATAGACCTTGCCGCCCGCCGTCTCGATCACGAAGCCCGCCCATAGCGCCATGCGGCGGTCGCGCCCGCCGCGCGCTGACCAGTGATGCACCGGCTCGACATGAATAACCGCGCTGGTGGCGAACTCGATCCTGTCGCCCCAGTCATGCGCCGACATCCGCATGCCGGCTACGGCAGCGCCGATGATGGCGTCGTTGCCGAGCGGGGTGAGCACCAATGGGTCATGACCTTGCTTCAGCCGCCGCAGCGTGGCGAGGTCGAGATGGTCGTAGTGGTTGTGGCTGAGGAGAACCAGGTCGATCGGCGGCAGGTCGGCAAAGGCGATGCCCGGCGCGTTGACCCGCTTCGGCCCGGCAAAGGCGAAGGGCGAGGCGCGCTCCGACCAGATCGGATCGGTCAGGATGCTCAGCCCGGCGGTCTGGATGAGCAGCGAGGCGTGACCAACCATGGTGAGCCGAAGGGTGGTGCCTTCGACGCGTCTGTCCGGCTTCGCTTGCGGATAAGGACTTGGATGGGTCGCCGGCCATTTCGAGCGCCCGCCGTTCAATTGCCATTTGAGAAGATCGGCGAATCGCCCGGGCGGCTTGCCGTCGGGATTGTAGAACAGGGCGCCGTCGAAATGGTCGCTGGGCGGGCCGCTGTAATAGCGGTTGGCGGCTTTCTTTCCCGCGGCCATCGTTTCTCCCGTCCGCTCTGTTCCACTCCCCAGAAATAAGGTCGCGGCCGACTGGCGCAAGCATTTCGCTGGCGAATGCCAAGGGCCGAAGGTCTGCTTCGTCTAGGATCGACGATGTAGAGGAACAACGCCGTGGCAAAGAAGCGAACCAAGACACCTTGGATGAAGGCCGAGGATTTCGGCCGCTCGCTGCCGCGTGGGGTGGGCGTGAACCTTTTGGTCACCGACATGGCGGCGATGGAGGCCTTCTGCCGCGACGTTCTCGGCGCTGAAATCATCTATGCGGACGAGGATTTCGCGGCGATCGCGTTGCTGGACTCGATCTTCATGCTGCATGCCGACCATAGCTTTCTCGACAATCCGATGACCGGCGTCATCGCCGGCGCCGAAACGCGCGGCGCCGGCATCGAACTGCGCCTCTATGGCGCCGATCCGGACGCGATGGAGAAAAAGGCGGCGGCGCTCGGCCACATCGTGCTTGCCGGCTCGATCGACAAGCCGCATGGCTTGCGCGAGTGCTACATCGTCGGCCCGGACGGCTATGTCTTCGTGCCCAGTGCGCGGCTGCAAGCCTGAAATTTCAATATGTTACGCCCAGGCACGCGGCGTGACCCGGGCGACCGACGCCTTGCGATAAATTTGCAACACCAGCTCCGAAAACCCTATTTTAACCATATCGGGTTGAAATTCTGCCACCTTCGCCATCTTGGTGAAGCAGGTGTTTTACGCGGACGGCGCCCCCCCCCACCGGATCCGACGGAGGTTGGAATGACTTTTTCGAAGACCCGCACTTTTTCGAAAACGGGCCTTTTGGCCGTATCGCTGGCCGCGCTCGTCGCGAGCGGCTGCTCGACCTCGCGGTTCTCGTCGATGGATGACCAGCAGCCGGCGCCGCTCACGCCGGCTCCCTCCGGCACGGTGACGCAGAACCAGCTTCCGCCGCCGGCCGCTCCGGGTACCACCGACCCGTCGCAGTTCCCGACCGCGCCGAAGAACACACAGGTCGCCTCGCTTCCGCCGGACGGCACCGCGCCCGCGGGCGCGACGGACCTGACCGCGGCCAGCGTCGCCGGCGTCTGGAACGTCAGCGTCGGAGGCCAGGGCTGCAAGGTGGCGACGCCTCAGACCAAGTTCGGCGCCGGCTATCGCGCCGGGCCGCTGCACTGCCCGGCGCCGATCGACGGTATCAAGTCGTGGAACGTCGCCGGCAAGCAGCTGACGCTCTATGACGAAAACGGCGGCGCGCTGGCCAGGCTCTATTCCTCCGGCGGCGAAAAGTTCGACGGCCAGACTTCCAACGGGCAGCCGATCTCGCTTACAAGGTAAGGCTGGAGCATGCTGATATTCAGGTGATGCCGGCCTGACCTGAATCTCAACACACCCTAACCCTTCTTGGAGCATTCTGCTCAAGGCAAACGACGTGACCTATGCATCTGCGTGACGGCCTCCAGACCCATGTGACCGTCAGGCAGCGCTACGATCATCTGGTCGAGACCGGCACGACCGAGCGCGACCCGGCGCAGGAGCGCATCGTCGTCGCGCTCGACCGGCTGACCGACGAGATTTCCGCGAAACGGCTGGCGCAGAAATCCAGCTCGCTGGGCTGGCTGTTCGCGCGCAAGAAGCAGCCGCGCGAGGTGGTGAAGGGCCTCTACATCTATGGCGGCGTCGGGCGTGGCAAGACCATGCTGATGGACATGTTCTTCGAGCTCTTGCCGGTCAGGCGCAAGCGTCGCGTCCATTTCAACGATTTCATGGCCGACGTGCAGGACCGCATCCAGAAGCACCGGGCGGCGCGCAAGAATGGCGACGTCAAGGAGGACGATCCGATCCCGCCGGTGGCGCGCGCGCTGGCCGACGAAGCCTGGGTGCTCTGTTTCGACGAGTTCTCCGTCACCGACATCGCCGACGCGATGATCCTGTCGCGGCTGTTCTCGGCGCTGTTTTCCAACGGCGTCGTGCTGGTCGCCACCTCCAACGTCGCGCCCGAGAACCTTTATCGCGACGGGCTGAACCGGCAGCTCTTCCTGCCTTTCATCGGCCTGCTCGAGCGCAATGCCGAAGTGCTGACGCTCGATGCCGAGAAGGACTACCGGCAGGAAAAGCTCAGCCGCCTGCCGGTCTATGTCACGCCAGCCGACGAGGCGGCCGACCGCGCGCTCGACGAGGCCTGGGAGACGATGACGCAAGGCATGCCGACGGCGGAGGTGACGATCACGCTCAAAGGGCGGCACCTCGTCGTGCCGCGCGCCGCAGGCGACGCCGCCCGCTTTTCCTTTGCCGAGCTTTGCGAAAGGCCGCACGGCGCGCGCGACTATCTGGCGATCGCCGGCCGCTTCTCGACCGTCTTCATCGACCATGTGCCGGTGCTCGGCGAAGGCAAGCGCAACGAGGCCAAGCGCTTCATCCTGCTCATCGACACGCTCTACGACCACCGCATGCGGCTGGTGATGAGCGCCGCCGCCCAGCCCGCGGAGCTCTATACCGCCAAGCGCGGCACGGAAGTGTTCGAATTCGAGCGCACCGCCTCGCGGCTGATCGAGATGCAGAGCCGCGACTGGCTGGACGGCTGGGCCGAGCGGCGGAGGGGTGAGGCGCCGGCAGAGGAAGCGCGGCAGGCGCAGGCGTAGGGATAGTTTCGCTACCTCCTGCATCGTTGGAGATTGGCGAGAGCCGGCGCGACAGCCGATCTCCCTCCTTGAGGGGGAGATGGCCGGCAGGCCAAAGGGGGTCGGTTCGACCGGGCTCGACGCAGACCGCGTCGGCGCTTCACGCGCGGCGACCCCTCTGTCGCCTTTGGCGACATCTCCCCCTCAAGGGCCCTCGAGGGGGGAGAGTTGGCGCTCGCATCACAAGGGCGTCATCGCCGGGATAAAGCCTTCTGATTTCGACGTTCATTATGTAAGTTCTCCTCAGTCGGCTCAAGAATTTTGACGTTTACGTAATTCCCAAACCATCTAACCGATTGAAAACACTAGGGTCAAAATAATCGTTTGAATTTTTCGCACACCGGAGCTATTGGGTGCGGCGAAATCTCGCGGGTCCTCGCAGCATTCCAGCCTCCTCTATGCCGTCATCAAGTCTGCAAGGATTTGGGGCACGGTCACACACTAAAGGGAAACCATCCTGACATGGCACGCAACAAGATAGCGCTCATCGGCTCGGGCATGATCGGCGGCACGCTCGCCCATATGATCGGCCTCAAGGATCTCGGCGACGTGGTGCTGTTCGATATCGCCGAGGGCATTCCGCAGGGCAAGGGTCTCGACATCGCGCAGTCGTCGCCGGTCGACGGGTTCGACGCCAGGCTCACCGGCGTCAACGACTATGCCGGCATCGAGGGCGCGGATGTGTGCATCGTCACCGCCGGCGTGCCGCGCAAGCCCGGCATGAGCCGCGACGACCTTTTGGGCATCAACCTCAAGGTCATGGAGCAGGTCGGCGCCGGCCTCAAGAAATACGCGCCGAAGGCCTTTGTCATCTGCATCACCAATCCGCTCGACGCCATGGTGTGGGCGCTGCAGAAGTTCTCCGGCCTGCCGACCAGCCATGTCGTCGGCATGGCCGGCGTGCTCGACAGCGCCCGCTTCCGCTACTTCCTGGCGGAAGAGTTCAAGGTTTCGGTCGAGGACGTCACCGCCTTCGTGCTCGGCGGCCACGGCGACTCGATGGTGCCGATGATCCGCTATTCGACGGTGTCGGGCATCCCGCTGCCGGACCTCGTAAAAATGGGCTGGACCTCGAAGGAGAAGCTCGACCAGATCGTGCAGCGTACCCGCGACGGCGGCGCCGAGATCGTCGGCCTGCTCAAGACCGGCTCGGCCTATTACGCGCCGGCCGCTTCGGCCATCGCCATGGCCGAATCCTATCTCAAGGACAAGAAGCGCGTGCTGCCATGTGCTGCGCATCTTTCCGGCCAGTATGGTGTCAAGAACACTTATGTCGGCGTTCCCGTGGTGATCGGCGCGGGCGGCGTCGAGCGCGTCATCGAGATCGATCTCGCCAAGGCCGAGCAGAAGATGTTCGACAATTCGGTGGCGGCCGTGCAGGGCCTCACCGAGGCCTGCACCAAGATCGCCCCGCATCTCGCCGGCAAGTAATCGCCCCTCACCGGAGACCAAGCGCATGAACATTCATGAATATCAGGCCAAGGCGCTGCTGAAGTCGTTCGGCGCGCCGGTCGCGGAAGGCGTTCCGGTGTTCAAGGCAAGCGAGGCGGAAGCCGCCGCAAAGGCGCTGCCCGGCCCGCTCTATGTGGTGAAGAGCCAAATCCATGCCGGCGGCCGCGGCAAGGGCAAGTTCAAGGAACTCGGCCCCGACGCCAAGGGCGGCGTGCGCTTGGCGAAGTCGGCGGCCGAAGTGGTCGCCAATGCCAACGAGATGCTCGGCCACACGCTGGTCACCAAGCAGACCGGCGCCGCGGGCAAGCAGGTCAACCGCCTCTATATCGAGGACGGCGCCGACATCGAGCGCGAGCTCTATCTGTCGATCCTGGTCGACCGCTCAGTCGGCCGCATCGCCTTCGTCGTCTCGACCGAGGGCGGCATGGACATTGAGGCGGTGGCGCATGACACGCCGGAAAAGATCCTCACCGTCGCCATCGACCCGGAAAAGGGCGTGACTGCGGACGATGTGACGAAGATCAACGCCGCGCTGAAGCTCGACGGCGATGCGGCCAAGGATGGCGGCTCGCTGTTCCCGATCCTCTACAAGGCCTTCGTCGAGAAGGATATGAGCCTGCTCGAGGTCAACCCGCTGATCGTCATGAAGAACGGGCACCTGCGCGTTCTCGACGCGAAAGTGTCGTTCGACAACAACGCGCTCTTCCGCCATCCGGATGTGATGGAATTGCGCGACACCACCGAAGAGGACGAGAAGGAAATCGAGGCGTCGAAATACGACCTCGCCTATGTCGCGCTCGACGGCAATATCGGCTGCATGGTCAACGGCGCAGGGCTGGCCATGGCGACCATGGACATCATCAAGCTCTATGGCGCCGAGCCGGCCAACTTCCTCGACGTCGGCGGCGGCGCCTCCAAGGAAAAGGTCACGGCGGCGTTCAAGATAATCACCAAGGACCCGGCGGTCGAAGGCATCCTGATCAACATCTTCGGCGGCATCATGAAGTGCGACGTCATCGCCGAGGGCGTGATCGCCGCGGTCAAGGAAGTCGGGCTGAAGGTGCCGCTGGTCGTGCGGCTCGAAGGCACCAATGCCGAGCTCGGCAAGAAGATCATCAACGACAGCGGCCTGAACGTCGTCTCGGCCGACGACCTCGACGACGCGGCCAAGAAGATCGTCAAGGCGGTGAAGGGCTGAGCGGATGCCTCCGCGCAAGATAAATCTGGTCGAGGCGGCGGATGCGAAGATCGTCAAGGTCTTCGATCCGCACATTGCCGGCGACGTCAACGACAGCCAGGCCAAGGTCGCCAAGTTCGGCGAGGTCTTCGACTGGCACGCGCATGACAATGAGGATGAAGCCTTCCTCGTGCTGCGCGGCAGGATCGCCATCGATTTCCGAGACGGGCCGGTCGAGCTCGGCGAGGGCGATTTCATCGTCGTGCCGCGCGGCGTCGAGCACCGGCCGCGCTCGCTGACCCCGGAACCGGTGGTGCTGATGTTCGAGCCGGCGACGACGCTCAACACCGGCAATGCCAAGAGCGACCTCACCGTCACCGATCTCAAGCGGCTCTGACCATGAACGCGGCGCCCTTCTCTTCCCTCTCGGCCGACCACCAGCGCCTGCAGGCGCTGGTCGGCGCGTGGCGCGGCGAGGAAGACGTCGCGGCCACGCAATGGACCGATGCCGGCATGGCTGAGGCCGAAGTGCTTGCCGAAGCCGAATTCGGTGGCCTGTTCGTGGTGCAGCGCTACCGGCAGCGGCGCGAGGGTACGATTTCGTTTGGTTCTCACAATGTGTTCGGCTTCGACCAGCAAAACAGCGTCGTCACCATGCATCAGTTCGACTCGATGGGTCTCGTGCCAGCCGGGCCGGCCACCGGCACCTGCAATGGAAACGAAATGGTTCTCGAACGGTCGTCGCCGCGTGGCTCCGCCCGCGTGACTTACAGCTTTGACGGCACTGATACCTACCGCATGAAACTTCAGTTCAAGCCCGCCGGCAGCGATGCCTGGCAAGACATGGTGAGCGGCGTTTACCGGCGCGTTTCGCCTTCCTCGATCAACGGTTTTTAGAAAAGGGCCGCAATGTCCATTCTCGTCGACAAGAACACCAAGGTTCTCGTGCAAGGCCTGACCGGCAAGACCGGCACGTTCCACACCGAGCAGGCGCTGGCCTATCACGGCACCAAGATGGTCGGCGGCATCCATCCGAAGAAGGGCGGCGAGACCTGGACCGGCGCCAAGGGCGAAACCCTGCCGATCTTCGCCACCGTCGCCGAGGGCAAGGAAAAGACCGGCGCCAACGCCTCCGTCATCTATGTGCCGCCGGCGGGCGCGGGCGAAGCGATCCTCGAGGCGATCGAAGCCGAGATCCCGCTCATCGTCTGCATCACCGAAGGCATTCCGGTGATGGACATGGTCAAGGTCAAGGCGCGGCTCGACCGCTCGACCTCGCGGCTGATCGGCCCGAACTGCCCGGGCGTGCTGACGCCCGACGAATGCAAGATCGGCATCATGCCCGGCAACATCTTCCGCAAGGGCTCGGTCGGCGTTGTTTCCCGCTCGGGAACGCTTACCTATGAGGCGGTCTTCCAGACCAGCAATGTCGGGCTCGGCCAGACCACCGCGGTCGGCATCGGCGGCGATCCGGTCAAGGGCACCGAGTTCATCGACGTGCTGGAGATGTTCCTCGCCGACGACGAGACCAAGTCGATCATCATGATCGGCGAGATCGGCGGCTCGGCCGAGGAAGACGCCGCGCAGTTCTTGAAGGACGAGGCCAAGCGCGGCCGCAAGAAGCCGATGGCGGGCTTCATCGCCGGGCGCACGGCGCCGGCCGGCCGCACCATGGGTCATGCGGGCGCGGTGATCTCCGGCGGCAAGGGCGGCGCGGAAGACAAGATCGCGGCGATGGAATCGGCAGGCATCAAGGTTTCGCCGTCGCCGGCGCGGCTGGGCACGACGCTGGTCGAGGCGATCAAGGGTTAAGGCAGTAAGGGAGTAGGGCAGTAGGGGAGTAAGGGAACAGGAAGAACGGGACCTGCGGCGACAATTGCCACTTTCCCTACTGCCTTACTCCCCTATTCCCTTACTCCCCTCCAACTAAGGAGACGGAGCCAGGGCTCCGAAGACGAAAATGGCACGACAAGATCAGGCCAACGACCAATTCTCGCTCACCTCATTCCTTTATGGCGGCAACGCCGACTATATCGACGCGCTCTATGCCGCCTATGAGGACAATCCGGCCTCCGTCGATCCGGAATGGCAGGATTTCTTCGCGGCGCTGAAGGACGACGCCGGCGATGTGCGCAAGAACGCCAAGGGCGCTTCCTGGGCGAGGCCGTCCTGGCCGCTGCAGGCCAATGGCGAGCTGGTCTCGGCGCTCGACGGCAATTGGGGCCTGATCGAGAAGCACATCGAAAAGAAGGTGAAGGACAAGGCGGTCGTCAACGGCGCGGTCCTTTCCGACGCCGACGTGCATCAGGCGACGCGCGATTCCGTGCGCGCCATCATGATGATCCGCGCCTTCCGCATGCGCGGCCATCTGCACGCCAATCTCGACCCGCTCGGCATCGCCAATCCGCTCGAGGACTATAACGAGCTCTCGCCGGAGAACTACGGCTTCACCGAAGCCGACTACGACCGGCCGATCTTCCTCGACAATGTGCTCGGGCTCGAATTCGGCACCATCCGGCAGATGCTGGATATCCTCACCCGCACCTATTGCTCGACCCTTGGCGTCGAGTTCATGCACATCTCCGACCCCGAGGAGAAAGCGTGGATCCAGGCACGCATCGAGGGCGCGGACAAGGAGATCACCTTCACCGCCACCGGCAAGAAGGCGATCCTGTCGAAGCTGATCGAGGCGGAAGGCTTCGAACAGTATATCGACGTCAAGTACAAGGGCACCAAGCGCTTCGGCCTCGACGGCAGCGAGTCGCTGATCCCGGCGCTGGAGCAGATCATCAAGCGCGGCGGCCAGCTCGGCCTGAAGGAGGCCGTGCTCGGCATGGCGCATCGCGGCCGCCTCAACGTGCTTTCCCAGGTGATGGCCAAGCCGCACCGCGCCATCTTCCACGAGTTCAAGGGCGGCTCGGCCGCGCCCGACGACGTCGAGGGCTCGGGCGACGTGAAGTACCATCTCGGCGCCTCGTCGGACCGCGAGTTCGACGGCAACAAGGTGCATCTGTCCCTGACCGCCAACCCCTCGCATCTGGAAATCGTCGACCCCGTCGTGATGGGCAAGGCGCGCGCCAAGCAGGACCAGCTCGCCGGGCGCGAGCGCGGCGAGATCGTGCCGCTTTCCGAACGCGCCAAGGTGATGCCGCTCTTGCTGCACGGCGACGCGGCGTTTGCCGGCCAGGGCGTCATCGCGGAGATGTTCGGGCTGTCCGGCCTGCGCGGCCATCGCGTCGCCGGCACGCTGCATTTCATCATCAACAACCAGATCGGCTTCACCACCAATCCGCGCTTCTCGCGCTCGTCGCCCTATCCGTCGGATGTGGCCAAGATGATCGAGGCGCCGATCTTCCACGTCAACGGCGACGATCCGGAAGCGGTGGTGCATGCCGCGAAGGTCGCGACCGAGTTCCGCATGAAGTTCCACAAGCCGGTGGTGGTGGACATGTTCTGCTATCGCCGCTTCGGCCACAATGAGGGCGATGAGCCGGCCTTCACGCAGCCGATCATGTACCGCAGCATCCGCACCCATAAGACGGTGGTGCAGGTCTACGCCGACAGGCTGATCGCCGAAGGCCACATCACCCAGGCCGAGGTCGACAAGATGCGGGCCGACTGGCGTGCGCATCTGGAGCAAGAATTTGAAGTCGGCCAGTCCTACAAGCCGAACAAGGCCGACTGGCTGGACGGCGCCTGGTCTGGTCTGCGCACCGCAGACAACCAGGACGAACAGCGGCGCGGCAAGACAGCCGTGCCGGTGCGCACGCTGAAGGAGATCGGCAAGAAGCTGACCGAGGTGCCGAAGGATTTCGAGGCGCACAAGACAATCCTGCGCTTCCTCGAGAACCGCCGCCAGGCGATCGAATCCGGCGAAGGCATCGACTGGTCGACCGCCGAGGCGCTGGCCTTCGGCGCCATCCTGCTCGACGGCAATCCGATCCGGCTCTCCGGCCAGGATTCGGAACGCGGCACCTTCTCGCAGCGCCATTCCGTGCTCTACGACCAGCGCGACGAGACCCGCTACATTCCGCTCAACAACCTGTCGGCGGCGCAAGCCGGCTACGAGGTCATCAACTCGATGCTGTCGGAAGAAGCGGTGCTCGGCTTCGAATATGGCTACAGCCTGGCCGAGCCGAAGGCGCTGACGCTCTGGGAAGCGCAGTTCGGCGACTTCGCCAACGGCGCCCAGGTGGTGTTCGACCAGTTCATCTCCAGCGGCGAGCGCAAGTGGCTTCGCATGTCGGGCCTCGTCTGCCTGCTGCCGCACGGCTATGAGGGCCAGGGGCCGGAGCACTCGTCGGCGCGCCTCGAGCGCTTCCTGCAGCTCTGCGCCGAAGACAACATGCAGGTGGCGAACGTCACCACGCCCGCCAACTACTTCCACATCCTGCGCCGGCAATTGAAGCGCGATTTCCGCAAGCCGCTGATCCTGATGACGCCGAAGTCGCTGCTGCGCCACAAGCGGGCGGTGTCGACGCTTCCGGAAATGTCGGGCGAAAGCTCGTTCCACCGGCTGTTGTGGGACGATGCGCAGCTGTTGCCCAACCAGCCGATCAAGCTGGTGAAGGACTCAAAAATCCGCCGCGTCGTGCTCTGCTCGGGCAAGGTCTATTACGACCTCTACGAGGAGCGCGAGAAGCGCGGCATCAACGACATCTACCTGCTGCGCGTCGAACAGCTCTATCCGTTCCCGGCCAAGGCGTTGATCACGGAACTGTCGCGCTTCCGCAATGCCGAGATGGTGTGGTGCCAGGAGGAGCCCAAGAACATGGGCGCCTGGTCGTTCATCGACCCCTATCTCGAATGGGTGCTGGCGCATATCGACGCCAAGCATCAGCGGGTGCGCTACACCGGCCGGCCGGCCTCGGCCTCGCCGGCGACAGGGTTGATGTCGAAGCACCTCAGCCAACTCGCCGCCCTGCTCGACGACGCGCTGGGTGAATAGGCAGAGCGGACGAAACAGACCTCAAGAAGAGAAAAGAACGGACAGGCACAATGGCTACCGAAATCCGCGTCCCCACACTCGGCGAATCCGTCACCGAGGCGACCGTCGGCAAGTGGTTCAAGAAGGTCGGCGACGCGATTGCCGCCGACGAGCCGCTGGTCGAGCTCGAAACCGACAAGGTGACGGTGGAGGTGCCTGCCGCGGGTGCCGGAACGCTTGCCGAGATCGCCGTCAAGGAAGGCGAGACGGTCAATGTCGGCGCGCTGCTCGGTTCGATTTCGGCTGGCGGCGCCGCCGCCGCGCCCGCGACCAAGCCGCAGGCGGTGGCGCAGGCCTCGAGCCCGGATGCCGCGTCCACGGTCAAGCAGGCCGTGGCCGAGACCGCCAAGATGGCCGGCGACGCCGGTTCGATCGAGCCGCGCGCCATGCCGCCGGCACCGGCCGCCGCCAAGCTGATCGCGGAGGCCAATCTCTCGGTCGACCAGCTCTCCGGCTCGGGCAAGCGCGGCCAGGTGCTGAAGGGCGACGTGCTCGACGCGATCGCCAAGGGTGCGCCGTCGCAGCCGACCGAGACGCCGAAGGCCGCGCCCGCGCCCGTCGTGGCCCGCGCGCCGTCCGCGCCGGACGATGCCTCGCGCGAGGAGCGCGTGCGCATGACCAAGCTGCGCCAAACCATTGCGCGCCGCCTCAAGGAGGCGCAGTCGACCGCGGCCATGCTCACCACCTTCAACGAGGTGGACATGAGCGCGGTGATGACGCTTCGGGCCAAGTACAAGGACGTGTTCGAGAAGAAGCATGGCGTGAAGCTCGGCTTCATGGGCTTCTTCACCAAGGCGGTGACGCATGCGCTGAAGGAGATCCCGGCGGTCAACGCCGAAATCGACGGCACCGACATCATCTACAAGAACTTCGCCCATGTCGGCGTCGCCGTCGGCACCGACAAGGGCCTGGTGGTGCCGGTGGTGCGCAATGCCGACCAGATGTCGATCGCCGAGATCGAGAAGGAGATCGGACGGCTGGGTCTCGCCGCGCGCGACGGCAAGCTCTCCGTGGCGGACATGCAGGGCGGCACCTTCACCATCTCCAATGGTGGCGTCTACGGGTCACTGATGTCGACGCCGATCCTGAATGCGCCGCAGTCCGGCATCCTCGGCATGCACAAGATCCAGGAGAGGCCGATGGTGGTCGGCGGCCAGATCGTCACCCGCCCGATGATGTATCTGGCGCTCAGCTATGACCACCGCATCGTCGACGGCAAGGAAGCGGTGACCTTCCTCGTGCGCGTCAAGGAAAGCCTGGAGGATCCCGAGCGGCTGGTGCTCGATCTCTGAGTGGCCAGGGTGCGCGATCGGGGCGGCGAATGACAGCCCGTCTGCTTGGCGCCGCCAGACTGGTCATGCTCGCGGCCAGCGCGGCTCTCGCGGCCGCCGATGCCCACGCCGCTTGCCCGATCCAACTCGCCGTCTATGGCGAGACGAAGAGCGGCGCCGAGATCGACTTCACGCCGACCGGCACCTCGGCGACGATCACCAACAGCTTCCGCATGATCCTCGACAACAATACCGTGCTCGACGGCATCGCCATGTGGACCGAGGGCTCCGCCTCGCGCCCGCACGGCTCGCTGATGTACAAGTGCCCGACCGGCGACGTCACCGGCGAGGAGCTTGCCGCCTGCACGGTCTGGGAAGGCGTCATCTACAGCGAGGATGAGAAGGGCGGCGTCGGCCTGCTGCCGGCCGAGGGCGTCGATGCGCCGAAAAGCCTGATCTTCCCCGATCTCGGGCCGTCACTGCAGATGTCGGCCGCTTACGGTCCCGCCGGCTTCTCCAACGTGCCGTGGGACGTCTTTACACTGAAGGGCTGCCAGGAATGAGCACGCACAAGAAGACGCTGCTGGTCACCGGCGGCAGCCGCGGCATCGGCGCCGCCATCTGCCGGCAGGCAAATCAGGCCGGCTATCGCGTTGCGGTCAACTATGTCTCCAACCAGCTTGCCGCCGATGCGCTCGTCGCCGAGCTCAAGTCCGCCGGCGGCGAGGCCTTCGCGGTCAAGGGCGACGTCGGCGACGAAGCCGATGTGATCGCGATGTTCGAAACGGTGGACCGGGCCTTCGGCCGGCTCGACGCTTTCGTCAACAATGCCGGCATCGTCGACGTCAAGGCGCGTGTCGACGAGATGAGCGCCGAGCGGGTCGAGCGCATGATGCGCATCAACGTCGGCGGCTCCTTTCTCTGCGCGCGCGAGGCGGTGAAACGCATGTCGACCCGCCACGGCGGCAAGGGCGGCGCCATCGTCAATCTGTCCTCGGCCGCGGCCAGGCTGGGCTCGCCCGGCGAATATGTCGACTATGCCGCTTCCAAGGGCGCGATCGACACGCTGACGATCGGGCTGGCGCGCGAAGTGGCGCTGGAGGGCATCCGCGTCAACGCGGTCAGCCCCGGCATCACCGAGACCGAGATCCATGCCTCCGGCGGGCAGCCGGACCGCGTGGCGCGGATGCAGGACATGCTGCCGATGAAACGGGCGGGCACGGCCGATGAGGTCGCCAGCGCGGTTCTCTATCTTCTGTCGGACGCGGCCTCTTATATAACGGGCGCGATCCTCAATGTGAGCGGCGGCCGCTGAAGGCCGGATAAGAAGGACAGTCTCATGGCTTATGACGTCGTAATCATCGGATCGGGACCGGGCGGCTATGTCTGCGCCATCAAGGCGGCGCAGCTCGGCCTGAAGACGGCGGTGGTCGAGAAGAACGCCACCTTCGGCGGCACCTGCCTCAACATTGGCTGCATCCCGTCGAAGGCGCTGCTCCACGCCTCCGAGATATTCGCCGAAGCCGGCCATGCCTTCGATACGCTCGGCGTCGAGGTCGGCGCGCCGAAGCTCAATCTGAGGAAGATGCTGGCGCACAAGGATGCGACGGTGGCGTCCAACGTCAACGGCGTCGCCTTCCTGTTCAAGAAGAACAAGATCGACAGCTTCCGCGGCACCGGCAAGGTGGTTTCCGCCGGCAAGGTGTCGGTGACCGGCGAGGACGGCAAGGTCGAGGAGCTCGAGACGAAAAACATCGTCATCGCCACCGGTTCCGACGTCGCCGGCATCCCGGGCGTCAAGGTCGACTTCGACGAGAAGGTGATCGTGTCTTCCACCGGCGCGCTGTCGCTGGCCAAGGTGCCGGGCCACCTCGTGGTGGTCGGCGGTGGCGTCATCGGGCTGGAGCTCGGCTCGGTCTGGGCCAGGCTTGGCGCCAAAGTCACGGTCGTCGAGTTCCTCGACGCCATCCTCGGCGGCATGGACGGCGAGGTGTCGAAGCAGTTCCAGCGGCTGTTATCCAAGCAGGGTTTCGAGTTCAGGCTCGGCGCCAAGGTCACCGGTGTTGCCAAGACCAAGAAGGGCGCCAGCGTGACGTTCGAGCCGGTCAAGGGCGGCGATGCGGAAACAATAGAAGCCGACGTCGTGCTGGTCGCCACCGGCCGCCGCCCCTATGCCGACAGCCTGGGGCTGAAGGAAGCGGGCGTCGATGTCGACGAGCGCGGCCGGGTCAAGACCGACGGTCATTTGAGGACCAACGTACCTGGCATCTACGCCATCGGCGACGTCATCGCGGGGCCGATGCTGGCGCACAAGGCCGAGGACGAGGGCGTGGCGGTGGCCGAGACGATCGCCGGCCAGGCCGGCCACGTGAACTACGACGTCATCCCGAGCGTCGTCTACACCAGCCCGGAAATCGCTTCCGTCGGCAAGACCGAGGAGGAATTGAAGAAGGCCGGCATCGACTACAAGGCGGGCAAGTTCCCGTTCAGCGCCAATGGCCGCGCGCGCGCCATGCTGCACACCGACGGTTTTGTGAAGATCCTGGCCGACAAGGCCAGCGACCGCGTGCTCGGCGTCCATATCGTCGGCTTCGGCGCCGGCGAGATGATCCACGAGGCCGCGGTGCTGATGGAATTCGGCGGCTCCTCGGAAGACCTTGCCCGCACCTGCCACGCGCATCCGACGATGTCGGAAGCGGTGAAGGAGGCGGCGCTGGCCACATTCTTCAAACCCATTCATATTTAGCTGCGCGACATGCGCGGGCACCGAACGCCCATCGCTTCGTCATGTATGGACGGCCCCTTTTGGGCAAGAGGCAAAATGGCGACGG
>SAQE01000072.1 GCA_004020545.1 Mesorhizobium sp.
TATCTATCCGGTTCGGACACCAGGCACCTTCTCCCCGTATAGTGACGGGGAGAAAGATGCTCTCGCCCTCGCTTTCGCCAATTTGCCAGCGTCGCGCGAACAGCCGAGGCGCCCGAATCAAGCCTTGCCAGGCACAGTCCTGATCACCGTGCCCCACGGGTCTTCCCGCGTCGTCTCGGCCGTCACATTATCCGAGCGCATCTCGACCCAGGCAAGGCCCGAACGGGCCGGATCGCGGCGGCCGGCGCCGGCGCTGCGCCAGGCATTGGCGCCGATATGGTGATGGTAGTGGCCTGACGACAGGAACACCGCCTGGCTGCCATACTTGGCCACGGTGTCGAAGCCGAACTCGTCATGCCACCAGGCTTCGGCGTCTTCCGGGCGGCCGACGCGCAGATGCACATGGCCGACAATGGTATTTTCCGGCGCGCCTTGCCAGCCGGCGTCGCCCGCCGGCACGCTGGCGACGACCGCCGGCAGGTTCAGTCGCTCGGTCGCCATGGCTATTGTGTCGCCATTCCATTTCCAATCCTGCGGACGGCGGTCGGAATAGATCTCGATGCCGTTGCCCTCGGGGTCGGTGAGGTAGAGCGCCTCGCTGACCAAGTGGTCCGACGCGCCCTCGATGGCGATCCTGTTGGCCGCGGCATGGTTGATCCAGCGGCCGAGATCGGCGCGCGACGGCAGCAGGAACGCCGTGTGGAAAAGGCCGGCGCTGCGCGGATCGTCGGGCTTGGCCGACGCATCCGGCTCCAGCACCAGCAGCGGCCGGCCGGCGGCGCCGAGCGTGATTGCGCCATCGGCGCGGCTCAACTCCTGCAGGCCGACGACGGCGCGGTAATAGGCAGCAAGGTTTTCCGCATCGCGCGCCTTCAACCCGACGCGTGAGACGCTGACCGGGGTGGTCGCGGCAAAGGGCAGTTCACTCATCAAACTCTCCGTTCGGGCGGCGTCTGACGGGTTCCACTTGGAAAGCCCGAGCCACCGATCATCTGTTCTTATCTCCCGCCTGAGATCGTCGATTGAGATCGTTCACACAAGATGGAAAGAATCGAACAGGTTGTTCACACTTGTGATCTACTGCGTCCCACAGGCATGGTTGCATGAGGCAAGGCCGCTCGCTACATCCGCGCCATGAAAGTCAGAGACGCAGATATCCTCATCGTGCCGGGCTACACCAATTCCGGCCCCGAGCACTGGCAGACCCGCTGGCAGTCGAAGCTGTCGACGGCGCGCCGTGTGGAACAGGCCGAATGGTCGAAGCCGGTGCGCGAGGACTGGACGGCAAGCGTGGCCAGAGCCGTCAACGAGGCCGATCGGCCGGTGGTGATCGTCGCCCACTCGCTGGGCGTCGCGGCGGCGGTGCAGGCCGTCCCGCAATTCCAGAAACCGGTCGCTGGCGCCTTCTTCGTGGCGCCGCCCGATGTCGCCAATCCTGAGATAAGGCCGAGGCACCTGATGACCTTCGGGCCCTATTCGCGCGAGCCGCTGCCCTTCCCGTCGATCGTGATCGCCAGCCGCAACGATCCGTTCTGCGCCTTCGACGTCGCCGAGGATATCGCCGCCGCCTGGGGGTCGCTGTTCATCGACGCCGGCGAGGCCGGCCATCTCAACGCGGACTCAGGCTTCGGCCCATGGCCCGAAGGCTCGATGACCTTCGCCAAGTTCCTGACCGAGCTGAAGGAGCCTTGAGTTTCTTCTGTTCGGCGGTTCAGGAACCGATCGAATCCCGCATGCTCTTCAACAGAGTTTTCGCGCCCAGCGAAATCAGCGTGTGGTCCGACCCCATGGCGAGCAGCCGGTAACCCATCGACACGACGCGGCCGGCAACGGCCGGCTCGATGACGTAGATCGCGGCATGCTTGCCGGCCTTGCGCGTCCGTTCGGCGATCGAGGCGACCGTCTCCATCATGCTTTCCAGCGTCGAATTGACGGTGGCGCCGTTCGACCAGGCGATCGAGAAATCAGATGGGCCGACGAAGATGCCGTCGATGCCGGGCATATCGAGGATGCCGTCGAGCGCCTCGAACGCCGCACGCGTCTCGACCATGGCGAAGGCCATGGTGCGCTGATTCGAGTCACGCAGCCATTCCGCATGATCGCCCTTGCCGTGGCGCGGGAAGGCATAGGTCGGCCCCCAGGAGCGCTCGCCCATCGGCGGATATTTCATCGCCGCGGCGAACAGCCGTGCGTCCGCTACCGAATTCACCATCGGTGCGATCACCGCCTCAGCGCCGAAATCGAGCGCGCGACTGGCCATGTCGAAACGGCCGACCGGGATGCGCACCAGCGCCGGCTTGTTGGCGGCAAGCACCGGCACGAGGCCGCGCAGCACGCTGTCCTCGTGATGGCCGCCATGCTGCATGTCGAGGGTGACGGCATCAAAACCCTGCTTGGCGATGATCTCGACCGTCAGCGCGTCCGGCACGCCGGACCAAGCGGTGAACAGCGTTTCGTCGGCGGCCAAGCGGGATTTGAGCGACATCGGAACTTTCCTTGTTAAAAACCCGCAGTTTCAGCCGGAAACGGCGGCAAGGCAAAGAAAAACCGCCCGGCTGAGCCGGGCGGTCGATTGGTCCAGCTAGAGCATCATGATGCCGAAAAGTGTAAGGCGGTTTTCGGACGACATCATGCTCATAAGGCTCAGGCGTTCTTGATCTGCTCGATCGCCTCTGCCATCAGCTCATCCATGGTGCGGCGGATCTGATGGTCCGACTGGTTGACGCCGGCCGCGTCGAAATCCTTGCGGATCTTGCGGAAGACGTCGTGGTCGCCGGCTTCCTCGATATCGGAGACGACCACCTCCTTGGCATAGGTCTCGGCATCGGCGCCGGTTTTGCCGAGCTTTTCGGCGGCCCACAGGCCGAGCGCCCTGTTGCGGCGCGCGGCGGCCTTGAAGCGGAGCTCCTCGTCGAAGACGAATTTGCGCTCGAAGCCCTCTTCGCGGTCTTTCATGCTGCTCATGACGTCCCTCCGGTCAAATCGATTCGCTTGGCGATGAATATGTGTGCTTACCCAGCACAAACCAAAAGGCTGCCGGCCGGTCAATACGCTACATCGCATGCTGCGCTGCGGCATTTCAGTCCCGAAAGCGGTTGATCGGCTGGATTTGCCGATTGAGCAAACATTACGATTGCTATAGACACCGCCATTGAACGCCACCGTCGGCGCAACTAATTTAGGCAGACGGACAGGAACCGGTCGCTTGCCGCCTGCCCGCCAATCCAGAGAAAAAATCAGATGAAAAATCGCCGCCGCATTTACGAAGGCAAGGCCAAGATCCTCTATGAGGGCCCTGAGCCGGGAACGCTGATCCAGTTCTTCAAGGACGACGCCACCGCCTTCAACAAGAAGAAACACGAAGTGGTCGATGGCAAGGGCGTGCTCAACAACCGCATTTCCGAGCACATTTTCAACCATCTGAATCGCATGGGCATCCCGACCCATTTCATCCGCCGGCTCAACATGCGCGAGCAGTTGATCAAGGAAGTCGAGATCATCCCGCTCGAAGTGGTCGTGCGCAACGTCGCCGCCGGTTCGCTGGCAAAGCGCCTGGGCATCGAGGAAGGCACGGTGCTGCCGCGCTCGATCATCGAGTTTTACTACAAGGCCGATGCGCTGGACGATCCGATGGTGTCGGAAGAGCACATCACAGCTTTCGGCTGGGCAAGCCCGCAGGAGATCGACGACATCATGGCGCTGGCCATCCGCGTCAACGACTTCCTCTCCGGCCTGTTCCTGGGCGTCGGCATCCAGCTCGTCGACTTCAAGATCGAATGCGGCCGCTTGTTCGAGGGCGATATGATGCGCATCGTCGTCGCCGACGAGATCTCGCCCGATTCCTGCCGGCTGTGGGACGTCGCCACCCAGGACAAGCTCGACAAGGATCGCTTCCGCCGCGACATGGGCGGACTGGTCGAAGCCTATCAGGAAGTCGCCCGCCGCCTCGGCATCATGAACGAGAACGAGCCGCCGCGCCCCACGGGGCCTGTGCTTGTCGCCTCTTCCGAATCGCCGAAGGGCCTGAAGCACTGATTAAGCGACCTGCCGACAGCGGCAGTCCGCGGCCCGCACCAGGATCACCCAGGAGTATCGATGAAAGCCCGCATTACCGTGACCCTCAAGAACGGCGTCCTCGACCCGCAGGGCAAGGCGATCGAGCACGCGCTCGCAGGTCTGGGCTTCGACGGCATCGGCTCGGTGCGCCAGGGCAAGGTGTTCGATGTCGAGCTCACTGGGACCGACAAAGCCAAGGCCGAAGCCGATCTCAAGGCCATGTGCGACAAGCTGCTGGCGAACACGGTGATTGAGAATTACGCGGTGGAGATCGCCTGACAATGAAATCAGCCGTCGTCCTCCTGCCTGGCCTCAACCGCGACCGCGACATGATCGCGGCGCTGACCAAGATTTCCGGCCAGGCGCCGGCGACCGTCTGGCAGACCGACACCGAAATCCCCGACGTCGACCTGATCGCCATCCCAGGCGGCTTCTCCTTCGGCGACTATCTGCGCTGCGGCGCGATCGCCGCGCGCATGCCGGTCATGCGGGCAGTGGCGGAAAAGGCCGCCAAGGGCGTTATGGTTATCGGCGTCTGCAACGGCTTCCAGATCCTGGTCGAGGCGGGGCTGCTGCCCGGCGCGCTGATGCGCAACGCGTCGCTGAAGTTCGTCTGCCGGCAGGTGAAGCTTCAGGTCGCCAACGCCAACACCATGTTCACCCGCCGCTACAAGCCGGGCCAGATCATCCGCTCGCCGGTGGCGCATCACGACGGCAACTATTTCGCCGATGCCGAGACGCTTGCCCGCCTCGAAGGCGAAGGCCAGGTGGTGTTCCGCTACGCCGAAGGCACCAACCCCAACGGCTCAATCAACGACATCGCCGGCATCGTCAACGACAAGGGCAATGTGCTCGGCCTGATGCCGCATCCGGAGAACTTGATCGAGGCGGCGCATGGCGGCAGCGACGGTCGCGCGCTGTTCGAAGGCGCGCTCGGCATCGCCACCTGATCCTTTCCAGACAATTCCTTCAAGAGCGCGGGGGCGGCCTTACAATGAGACTGACGATTGCGCGCCTTGCTCTCCTGGCCGCCGGGCTCGCGCTCGCCTCTTGCCAGTCCGGTTCCAAGACCGCGCCGGCGCCATCCGGCAAGAGCGCTTCGCTCCTTGCAATGGAGCAGGTTGCGATCGCCGCCCATAAATGCTGGATCGCCAGCAAGGATCCGGCCTTCAAATCCTATCAGATGGCCAACGAGCTGAACTCCTACAGCGGCACGCCGCGTTTTCTGCTGGTGCCGGCCAAGCATTATGGCGGCAAGCCGCTGCTGGTCGTGCAGGCGCAGGGCAATTCCAGCAAGGTGGACGTGTTCGGGCCGCTGATGGCCGAACCGCTTGGCGCGCGCATCGGTGCCGACATCGCCCGCTGGCAGGCCGGCAATCCGTCCTGCGCCGCCGCCGCGTGAGCCTGCGTTGAGCCGGTTCCTGCAGACGGCGGGACTGGTCATCGGGCTGATGGGGCTTGTCCTGCAATTCGCCATCACCATCCCGGCGTCGATGGCGGCGGGCCGCAGCCTGTTTGGCTCCATCGTCTTCTATTTCAGCTTCTTCACCATCCTGACCAACATTGCGGTGGTGCTGGTGCATGCTTCGCTGCTGTCACCCGCCGGCTATGCCTGGTTCCCGGCGTTCGCCGGGCGGCGCATGCGGGCCGGCGTCGCGGTTGCCATCACCCTGGTCTTCATCGTCTATTCGACGGTACTGGCGCGCCTTTGGGCGCCGGAAGGCCTGTTCCTGCTGTGCGATATCCTGCTCCACTATGTGACGCCGCTTATCTTCGTGCTGTGGTGGCTTATCGCGGGCGCGGACGGCAGCACGCGCTGGCGCGACATCTCCTGGTGGATGATCTATCCGCTGGCCTATCTTGCCTATGCGCTGATACGGGCCCCATTCGCCGGCGAAGTGCCCTACCCCTTCCTCGACGTGGCCAAGAACGGCGCGATCAGCGTCGCCATATGGTCGCTGGGTGTCACGGCGCTGTTTGTCGGATTGGGTGTCATCGCCGTGCTTGTCGATCACGGCATCGCCCAGCTGGGGAAATGATCCGCGAGCCCGGCAGCGGTCACTCCCAGAACGGCCTGATGCCTTCGTGGTGAGCGTCGCAGCGCGAGATGCCGATATCCTTGAGCTGCTCGTCCGTCATCTCGAGGAGCGCAAGGCGTCCGCGACGGCGGTCCAGCATCCGCCCGATCTGCCTTGCGATGGAACGAAGCACGAGCACCAGCCGATCGACGAAGCTGCGGCGGACGGACGAATGGCCATGCAACCTGGCGCCATCGCGATTGAATGTATCAATTGTATTCATTTTTCGATCTGCCAAACTGATGAATTGTGCCTTTTCTGCTCGCAATCTCATATCGATTGACTCATCACGCGGTGCAATATAGAAAATTGTTACCATGACAAATTGGCTCCCCGATCTCTCCTCCGGCTCCGGTCCGCTGTATCAGCGTCTTGCTGACAGCATTGAGTCAGATATCGACAAGGGCGTCATCGATGCCGGTGCAAAACTGCCGCCGCAGCGCGACCTCGCCTACGACATCGGCACGACGGTCGGCACGATCGGCAGAGCCTACCAGTTGCTGCGCGAACGTGGATTGGTGAGCGGCGAAGTTGGACGCGGTACCTACGTGCTCGCCCAACGCGCCGGAGACTCGAAGCCGGATCTGGAGCCTGCCGTCCTGGGCACACGCCCCATCGATGCGCCGACAGGCAAGCTGCGCTTCGACAGCACCGCCGCGCCCGATGTCGGCCAGGGCGCAGTCATCGCCGAAATCTTGGCGCGGACGGCGCAGGACCATCCCCACGACATTTCGAGCTACACCAGGGATTTTCCCGAACGCTGGTACGAGGCGGGCAGCCATTGGCTGGCGCGAAATTCCTTCCGCCCCTCGCCCGATTCAATCGTGCCGACGCTGGGCACCCATGCGGCGGTGATGGCGGCGATCGCCGCGCTCACCATGCCCGGCGACTATGTCGTCTTCGAACACCTTACCTACTCGCAGATCTCGCGCAGCGCCGGGCTGATCGGACGCCGCACGGCACTGGTCTCGGCGGACGACGAAGGTCTCGATCCCGACGATTTCGAGCGCGTCTGCGCGCAGAAACACCCGAAGATGATGTTCTTGATGCCGACGGCGAAGAACCCGACGCTGGTGACGCTCTCGGCGGAGCGACGCCAGGCGATCGCTCGCATCGCGCGTGAATACAATGTCGTGCTGATCGAGGACGATCTCTATGGCGAGTTGACCGACGATCCGACGCCGCTGCTTGCCGAATATGCGGCCGAGCGCACGATCGTCGCCGGCGGCCTTTCGAAGTCGGTCGCGGCCGGCGTGCGCGGCGGCTGGCTGTCCTGTCCGCCAGCCTATCGCCACCGCATCCGTGTCGCCCACAAGATGATGACCGGCGGCCTGCCTTTCCTGCTGGCGGAGGTGGGCACCAGGCTGGTGATGTCCGGCCAGGCAAGCGAGATCCGCAAGCGCTGTATTGCCGAAATCCAGGCCCGTCTCCATGTGGTGCGCGAGACGCTGGCTGGATTCGATTTCAAGACAAGGGACAATGTGCCCTTCGTCTGGCTGACTTTGCCTGATCCCTGGCTCTCCGGCACCTTCAAGAATGCCTGCCTCGCGCAAGGCGTGCTCATCGACGATGAGGACGAGTTCAAGGCCGGCCGCTCCGAGCAGGTCTTCCACAGCGTCCGCTTCGGCGTGTCGCAACCCCGGCAGAGCAAGGATGTCGCCGGCGGCGTCGCGGTCATCCGCCGCCTGCTCGACGAAGGCCGCGCCGGCTACGACAGTTTTTCCTGATCCGCCCGGCGCTGTCGGTCGAGCAGTCGCCGACGCAGTGGTTTTCGGGCGTTTTTCGTCATCCGGTGGGGTGTATCGCGCGAAAGCTTGCGATAAGAGGAGACTCAGAAAATCCCCCTCTCCCACGGATACCAATCGCCGCCCATGACCATTTCCAATTCCGTGCCGATCACCCCCGAGCTCGTCGCCGCGCATGGGCTGAAGCCCGACGAATATCAGCGCATCCTCGATCTGGTCGGCCGCGAGCCGAGCTTCACCGAGCTCGGCATCTTCTCGGCGATGTGGAACGAGCACTGCTCCTACAAGTCTTCGAAGAAATGGCTGCGCACGCTGCCCACCAGCGGGCCACAGGTGATCCAGGGGCCGGGCGAGAATGCCGGCGTGGTCGACATCGGCGATGGCGACTGCGTCGTCTTCAAGATGGAGAGCCACAACCATCCCTCCTACATCGAACCCTATCAGGGAGCCGCGACCGGCGTCGGCGGCATCCTGCGCGACGTCTTCACCATGGGCGCGCGGCCGGTTGCGGCGATGAACGCGCTGCGCTTCGGCGCGCCGGACCATCCGAAGACCCGGCATCTGGTCGCCGGCGTGGTTTCGGGCGTCGGCGGCTATGGCAATTCCTTCGGCGTCCCGACCGTCGGCGGCGAGGTCAATTTCGATCCGCGCTACAACGGCAATATCCTGGTCAACGCCTTCGCGGCCGGCCTCGCCAAGACCGATGCCATCTTCCTGTCGCAGGCCAAGGGCGTCGGCCTGCCGGTCGTCTATCTCGGCGCCAAGACCGGGCGCGACGGCGTCGGCGGCGCCACCATGGCCTCGGCCGAATTCGACGACAAGATCGAGGAGAAGCGGCCGACCGTCCAGGTCGGCGACCCCTTCACCGAGAAATGCCTGCTGGAAGCCTGCCTCGAGCTGATGGCCTCGGGCGCGGTCATCGCCATCCAGGATATGGGTGCGGCCGGTCTCACCTGCTCGGCCGTCGAGATGGGCGCCAAGGGCGACCTCGGCATCGAGCTCGATCTCGACAAGGTGCCGGTGCGCGAGGAGCGCATGAGCGCCTACGAGATGATGCTGTCGGAAAGCCAGGAGCGCATGCTGATGGTGCTGCGCCCCGAAAAGGAGAAGCAAGCCGAGGCTATCTTCCACAAATGGGGCCTCGATTTCGCCATCGTCGGCAAGACGACCGACGACTTGCGGTTCCGCGTGCTGCACCAGGGCGACGAGGTCGCCAACCTGCCGATCAAGGAACTGGGAGACCAGGCACCGGAGTATGATCGCCCCTGGGTCGAGACGAAGAAGCCCGCGCCGCTCGCTGCCAACGACGCGCCCAAGGCCGATGTCGCGGATGCGCTGCTGAAAATGCTTGGCGGGCCGGACCTGTCCTCGCGCCGCTGGGTGTGGGAGCAGTACGACACGCTGATTCAGGGCAATTCGCTGCAGCTCCCCGGCGGCGACGCCGGCGTGGTGCGCGTCGAGGGCCATCCGACCAAGGCGCTCGCCTTCTCCTCCGATGTCACGCCGCGCTATTGCGAGGCCGATCCGTATGAAGGCGGCAAGCAGGCCGTGGCCGAATGCTGGCGCAATCTCACCGCCACCGGCGCCTTGCCGCTTGCCGCCACCGACAATCTCAATTTCGGCAATCCGGAGCGCCCCGAGATCATGGGGCAGCTCGTCGGCGCGGTGAAGGGCATCGGCGATGCCTGCCGCGCGCTCGGCTTCCCGATCGTCTCCGGCAATGTCTCGCTCTACAACGAAACCAACGGCCGCGGCATCCTGCCGACGCCGACCATCGGCGGCGTCGGGCTGATCGCCGACTGGTCGAAAATGGCGCGCATCGGATTTGCCGCCGAGGGCCAGATGATCGTGCTGGTCGGCGCGCCGCCGAGCTGGGGCAGCCATCTCGGCCAGTCCGTCTATATGCGCGACATCCACGGCCGCGCCGACGGCCCGCCGCCGCCGGTCGACCTCGCGCTCGAAAAGCGCGTCGGCGACCATGTACGGGCGCTGGTCGCCTCCGGCATCGTCACCGCCGCGCACGACCTCTCGGACGGCGGGCTTGCCGTGGCGCTGGCCGAAATGGCGATGGCGTCCGGCATCGGCGCCATCATACCGGGTCTTACCGGCACCGACCCGATCCCGGTCTGGTTCGGCGAGGACCAGGGCCGCTATCTGCTGACGCTGTCGATCGACCCGCAAAGCGGCGAATGGGACAGGATCCGCGGAGAGCAGGGCAAGCTCGGTATCTTCGCGCCGTGGATCGGCACGACCGGCGGCGACACGCTGAAACTCGGCGATGCCCGCGCGATACCGGTCAGCGAACTGACCGCCGCCCATGAGGGCTGGTTCCCGCGCTTCATGGATCAGGCCATTTGACCAGGCTGGCGGCCCGGGCGCTGCTTGCAGTCGTTTTCTGGCCGTCGCTGTTCTTCTTCTGGTTTCTCGGCCCGTTCGTCTTTCTCCTGCTGTCGACGACCTCGAGCGAGGTTTGCCCACGGCTCGAAACACGATCGGAGTTCGTTGCCGCGGCCAACGGCACCCTTCCGATGCTGGCCGTTCAGAGCCTCGTCTATGCGGTTCCGATAGTGTGCCTGGTCCTGTGGGGGCGGCTTTTGCCGGAGCCGGCTCGGGCAAGGCAGATCGTCACTTGCGTCAAGCTCCTCGCCGTTACGATCGTCATCGGCGTGCTTTGGGCGTATGGTGCCTCGCTCATGTGCGATGGCTACGGCCAGCCGTTTTTCTCCACGGCCTGGCAATGGACAAGTTACTTGCCGATAGTCGGTATCGCGATCAACGTCCCGCTCTATGTGCTGACCTTCAGCCTTGGCCGCGCCTTCTCGACGCGTGAGGACGCGCCCGCCGACGATGCGGCTCATCCGCACCAGGATGTCCCATGAGCCCTCGGTCATGGATGGAACGGCTTCAATCCGGACCGGAAAGGTTCTACGCTCAGCACCGACTCTCATCGCACGGGCTGCTGCACCGCTCCCCCGCGAGAAAACAGGATTTTTTTCATGGCAATGGACGCGCACGAGATCGAACGGCTGATCAAGCAAGGCATTCCGGACGCCAAGGTGACGATTCGCGATCTGGCCGGCGACGGCGACCACTACGCGGCTGAGGTGGTGGCCGAAAGCTTCCGCGGCAAAAGCCGCGTGCAGCAGCACCAGATGGTCTACGACGCGCTGAAGGGCAATATGGGCGGCGTGCTGCATGCGCTGGCCCTGCAGACCAGCGTTCCGGACTGAGCATCACTGCCGTTGAGGCTTGGCCCAAATTGCTTTATCCCTTGCGCCATTGCAGCAGCGTCGCTGCCAACGTCTTGTTTCGGCCCATCTATGGGTTTATTTGATGGACATGCTTCGAGCCTGACTCCCACAGGCATGAAAGGATCGTCCATGAGTGGCATCAACGACTACATCGACAACGAAGTGAAGAGCAACGACGTCGTGCTTTTCATGAAGGGCACGCCCGGCTTCCCGCAGTGCGGGTTTTCCGGCCAGGTGGTGCAGATCCTCGATTATATCGGGGCCGACTACAAAGGCGTGAACGTGCTCGACTCGGCGGAACTGCGCCAGGGCATCAAGGACTATTCCAACTGGCCGACCATTCCGCAGCTCTACGTCAAGGGCGAGTTCGTCGGTGGTTGCGACATCGTGCGCGAGATGTTCCAGGCGGGCGAGTTGCAGGATTTCCTTATCGAGAAGGGCGTAAGCGTCAAAGGCGCCGCCTGATTTGAGTCCGCGCCGGCCGGCGCAGCCGACTGCGCTGTGAAATCCGGGGCTGCCCCCACCTCGGCACTATAGTTCCCGGGCACGGGAACGGGACGAACCGATGCGCCGGCTTACCGGCGCATGTTCGTTTGCAAGATCGGGTTTTGCCGTGGACAAGCAGGTAGTAGCGCAGCAATCGGCAAGCAGCTTGCCCATTCCGCGCTGGGAATTCATCGCGCTCTGCGCGGCGCTGATGGCGCTCAATTCTCTGGCCATCGATATCATGCTGCCGGCGCTGCAGCAGATCGGCGCCTCGCTCGGCGTCGAGAATGAAAACCACCGCCAGTATGTGATCACAGCCTATATTCTTGGCTTCGGCACCGGTCAGCTCTTTTTCGGACCGGTCTCCGATCGTTTCGGCCGCCGCGCGCCGCTGGTCGTCGGCCTGATCATCTATGTCGCGGCGGTGGCTGCCGCTGCCATTGCTCCAACCTTTGGCATCCTGCTCGCCTGCCGTGTCGTGCAAGGCATCGGCGCCGCGGCGACCCGCGTCATCGCCGTCTCCATCGTACGCGACACGTTCGAGGGCCGCCGCATGGCCGAGGTGATGTCGCTGATCTTCATGGTGTTCATGGCGATCCCGGTCGTGGCGCCCGGTATCGGCCAGTTCATCATGCTCTTCGCCACCTGGCACTGGATCTTCGTCACCATGGCCGTCGGCGCGCTGATCGTGTCGGCATGGTCGCTGCTGCGACTGCCAGAGACGCTGCATCCGGAATACCGCCGGCCGCTGACGGTCAACGCGGTTGTCGGCGGCTTCCGCATCGTGCTCACCAACCGCATCGCGCTTTGCTATGCCTTCGCCAGCACCTTCATCTTCGGCGCTATGTTCGGCTTCATCAATTCGGCGCAGCAGATCTATCTCGACGTCTTCCATGTCGGCGAGCTGTTTCCGCTGATCTTCGCCGGCGTCGCCGGCGTGCTCGCCTTCTCGAACTTCCTCAACGCGCGGCTTGTCGGGCGGGTCGGCATGCGCCGCCTGTCGCAAAGCGCGCTGCTTCTCTTCCTCAGCATCAGCCTGATTTGGCTCGTCGTCTCGCTGGAGATTGAAATGCCGCTCTGGCTGTTCATCGCCTTCTTCGCCGGAGCCATGGTTCCGTTCGGCTGCCTTGGCGCGAATTTCAACGCTTTAGCCATGGAGCCGCTCGGCGAGCTCGCCGGCACGGCGTCCTCCATTCTCGGCTTCATGCAGACTTTTCTCGGCGGCATTCTCGGCACGTTGATCGGCCAGGCCTATAACGGCACGGTCACGCCTCTGGCTGCCGGCTTCTGCAGCGTGTCGGTCGCTGCCCTGCTGATAATCCTGATCGCCGAGCGCGGACGGCTGTTCCAGGCGCACAACCCACCGGTGTGAGGTTTTTAGCGCTTGGGTCAGTCGGCCCAGAGCTCGCGGCGCAGTTCGTCCCAACTTTGCTTGTCCGGCGCGACAAGCAGCCCGCCGTCGACATGCGACGGCCGATAGGCGCTGCCGTCGATCCGGGCGGCATGGCCGCCGGCCTCCTGGTGGATCAGCACGCCCGCCAGATGATCCCAGGGCATCAGCTTGTTGTAGACGACGAAATGCGCATGGCCGCTCGCCAGCAGCCGGTATTCGTGCGCCGCGCAGCGATAGCCGAACTGCGACAGCGCCTTGGTCTGGTTGCGGGCGAGCCGCGAACGCTCCGGCTCCTTCAGATACTGCCACGAGACCGCGCCCGTCATCTGCGAGATCGGCACAGGCGCCGCAACCCGCACCTTTTCCAGCGCGCCATGCGCGTGGCGGATATGGCTGCCCGCGCCTTTGGCGCCAATCAGCCAGTCCTTGCCGATGGGGTCGTGAATGATGCCGGCAATCGTCTCGCCATTGACCACGACGCCCAGCATGACGCCGAACAGCGGCACGCCGGAGGCGAAATTGAAGGTGCCGTCGACCGGATCGATGACGAAGGCAAGCTCGGCATCGCCCAGACCGGCGAGCAAGGCCGGATTGTCGGAGCAGGCCTCCTCGCCGACGATCATGGCCGATGGGTAACGCTCGCGCAGCCTGGCGGTAATCAGCCGTTCGGCATTGACGTCCGCCTCGGTCACCAGATCCGCGGCTGAGGTCTTCTGGCGGACATCGCCCTCACCCAGTCGGCGGAAGCGCGGCATGATTTCTGCGCTGGCTGCATCGGCGAGAAGGTCGGCAAGCCAGTCGATCGCGCGGTCGTCAAATGTCATCGGAAATGTCTTGCCCTGTGGTGAGGCGCGCATCGAGCGCGGCGAAGTCGAACAGTTTTCGGTCAAGCAGGTGCGAGGGCCGCACATTGGTCATGGCGCGGATCATCGTGTCCTTGCGGCCGGGCATGCGCTTCTCGATGTCGTCGAGCATCGCCTTCATCGCATTGCGCTGCAGCCCTTCCTGGCTGCCGCAGAGGTCGCAGGGGATGATCGGGAATTTCATGGCACCGGCGAATTTCTCGAGATCGGCCTCCGAGCAATAGGCGAGCGGGCGCAGCACCATGACGTCGCCCTCGTCATTGATCAGCTTGGGCGGCATGGCGGCGAGACGCCCGCCATGGAAGAGGTTCATGAAGAAGGTTTCGAGGATGTCCTCGCGGTGGTGGCCGAGCACCAGCGTCGAGCACCCCTCCTCGCGCGCGATGCGGTAGAGGTGCCCGCGCCTCAGCCGCGAGCAGAGCGAGCAATAGGTGCTGCCCTCGGACAGCTTGTCTGTGACCACCGAATAGGTGTCCTGGTATTCGATGCGGTGCTGAATGCCGTTGGCATTGAGATAGTCAGGCAGGATGTGCTTCGGAAAATTCGGCTGGCCCTGGTCGAGATTGCAGGCCAGCAGCTCGACCGGCAGCAGGCCGCGCCATTTGAGGTCGAGCAGCAAGGCAAGCAGGCCATAGGAATCCTTGCCGCCGGAAAGCGCCACCAGCCAGCGCTCGCCGGGCTTCACCATGGCGAAGTCTTCGATCGCCTGACGGGTGAGCCTCAACAGCCGCTTGCGCAGCTTGTTGAACTCGACCGAGGACGGCACATCGCGGAACAGCGGATGAAACCCGCCCTCGGGCTCGTCGGCGATCGGTTCAAGCGATTTGACGCGAAGTGATTTGGTATCTGGCAGCATGTTCATGGCGCAAATGCCCCACGGGTCCCGGTTGCCGCCCGGCTTAGCGGACCTGGCCGACAAAGAAAAGGCCGCCTCGAGGGCGGCCTTCGACATCATTGCTGACCGGCTTCCGATCAGCGCGAATAGAATTCGACGACCAGGTTCGGTTCCATCTGCACGGCGAACGGCACGTCCGACAGGCCGGGAACGCGGGCAAAGGTCGCGGTCATCTTGTTGTGGTCAGCCTCGATGTAATCCGGCACATCGCGCTCTGCGAGCGCAACCGATTCCAGCACGATGACGAGCTGCTTCGACTTCTCGCGCACCTCGATGACATCGCCCGGCTTGCAGCGGTACGAGCCGATGTTGGTGCGCTTGCCGTTGACGTTGACGTGGCCGTGGTTGACGAACTGACGGGCGGCGAAGATGGTCGGCACGAACTTGGCGCGATAGACGATCGCGTCGAGGCGCGATTCCAGCAGGGCGATCAGGTTCTCGGAAGTATCGCCCTTGCGGCGGTTGGCCTCCTCATAGACCTTACGGAACTGCTTTTCCGAAACGTCGCCATAGTGGCCCTTCAGCTTCTGCTTGGCGCGCAGCTGCAGGCCGAAGTCGGAAAGCTTGCCCTTGCGGCGCTGGCCATGCTGGCCGGGGCCGTATTCACGCTTGTTGACCGGGGACTTCGGGCGGCCCCAGATATTTTCGCCAAGACGGCGGTCGATCTTGTATTTCGCGGATTCGCGCTTGCTCATCGCATTCCCTTTCAAAACAATGTACCCGGAACCCCATGGCTCCGGGTGAAGGAAACGCGCCCTCCTCTGGCCTCCGGTTTCGAGACCTGACAGAGTTTTCCACGCAACGCGACGGAAAACCCACGGGACACGTCAGTTCGAACAAGACCGCCGGCACGCCAGTGAGATCTTGCCCATGCAAAAAGAAACCACCGGGCGTCGCCACCCGGTGTTGATGGGCCTGATAAACAGAGATTTAACCGCTGTCAAGCTTGTGACTGGCGACACAGATGGCGACGCTATAACAATTCAGCGTTGCATGCGGTGCCGGCGGACGGCATCAGGGCGGGGTGCAATCATTTGGACGTTAGCTCGCCCTGACCACTTGATGAAGGGACTGGAGCAGAGGAGTCCGAATTCCCATGAAGAAGTTCTTCCTTACCCTGACCGGAGCCGCGGTGCTGGCGGGGTCTATGGCGGTCATGACGCCGGAGCCCGCCATGGCAAGGCACTGGCACGGCCACAGGCAGGTTTGCCGCGTCGTGGTGACGAAAAGGGTCGTCTGGCGGCACGGCCACCGTCACGTCGTCCGCTACAAGGTGCGGCGCTGCTGGTGGCGCTGGTAATTGCTGACCTAATCCAATCCAGACGAAGCCCGCGGCTCATCCGGCGGGCTTTTTCATGCCAGGAGCGCCCGCGGCGCGTGCGGACGCCGGCACCACTCCCGTGGTCGCAGAGAAAGCAGCCCGCGATAAGCCCTTACGACTTCTTGCTGGGCAGACCCTTGCGCTTGGTTTGGGCGAACTCCTCGAGCTGCTCCTCGCTCATCGATTCATACATGTCGCGCGAAGCACCCTTGAGCTCGCTCTTCTTGATCTCGCCGCGCTTGGCCGCAAGTGCCGCGCCGGCAGCCTTTTGCTGAGCTTGCGATGTGGCAGGCATGGTGAGTTTCTCCTTTGCAGTAAGGAGAAACGCTGCGCCATAGGCCGCAGTTCCCGCCCTACCGCGCAGTCAATCCAAAGCCTTGGATGAGCCGTTTCGTGGCGAAATCCACCTTGCCCGAGGTGAAGACGGCGATGTCGGCCTCGTTCTCCCCCGACGGTTCGCCGACGGGTTCGAGCAGCGACATGGCCCGTCGCGCGATGGCTTCCGCCGGATCGATCCAGTCGACCGGCCAAGGTGCCGTCTTGCGCATGCGGTTGGCGAGAAACGGATAATGCGTGCAGGCGAGCACGACGATGTCGGTGCGCATGCCATCGCGCTCGATGAAGCAGGGCGCGATCTCGGCGCGCACGGCCTCCTCGTCGACAAAGCCCTCGCGCATATAGATCTCGGAAAGGCCCGCCAGCCGGTCGCTGCCGACCAGGCGGACATGGCACTTCTGCGCCCATTTGCTGATCAGGTCGCGCGTGTACTGGCGCTTCACCGTGCCAGGCGTCGCCAGCACCGACACCAGGCCGGATCGTGTACGCTCCGCGGCGGGCTTGATCGCCGGCACGGTGCCGACGAAGGGATGGCCGGGGAATTTCTCGCGCAGCGCATCGATCACCAGGGTCGAGGCGGTGTTGCAGGCGATCACCGAAATCGCCGGCTGGAGGCGGTCGAGCAATTTGCCGAACAGCGCAAGTATGTGCTCCTTGAGCGCCGGCTCTTCCCATGCGCCGTAGGGGAATGCCGCGTCGTCGGCGACATAGACGAAGCGCCGATCGGGCATCAGGACGCGCGCCTCGCGCAGCACCGTCAGCCCGCCGATACCGGAATCGAACATCAGGATCGGGCGGTGGCTTGATCGATCGTTCATTGTCATCGGACCAAAAGTAGACCTTGGCCCGTGATTTGGCCAACGGCGCTTCTATCCTGAACGATGATGGTGTTGAAGTGGCAAATGCCAGCAGCTTTTGCGCAGTCTTGAAACTGCTTAGAGTCCACGCTTGCCGAACCCGGCGGGTCGCGGCCGGCCAAACGGTTGCGGCGCCGGGCGCGCGGTTGGCGCAGCGGCGCGCGGCGCGGCTGGGGCAGCAGATGCGGCCGTGTGGTCAGCTCGTGCCGGCGCCGGCACGGAACCGTCGAAGTCAAAAACATCTGTCAACTCATTGATATTGCTGCCGGCGACCGGCTTCGCCCACAGGATCGTGCACCAGAGGCCGAAAATGGCGAGGCCGAGCAGGTTCAAGCCGCCAGCCCGAACCATTGGCGTCGCGGCTGCGGCGCCAGGCGATGTTGCCGCGCAGCGCAACGAAGAGGAGAGACACAATAAGCGCGGCGCCGGCCAACCCTTGCCGCGACGAACCCGGCATTGAATTGATCAATCCCGCGAAGCCGATCGTTACGGCAATGCAGAGCACGATCGCCACCGCCTCCGCTATGAACAGACCGAACGAATAGAAGAAGAAACGCAGACGGCCGATATTGGACGTGAACATATGCCACCCCATCGTTGCAATAACGATGGACCAAAACCGAATAATATTCGGTTACTTCGAAGGCTCAGGGCTTACAGATTCAACCTTCTTTGTCCGCTGCTCGACTCCGTGCGGCCGGCAGCCGCCTCGGATCGTCGCCCGGCGAGCCGTCGCCGCGCGGCATTGCCGGAGAGAACCGGTCGAGCGACGAGAAGATGCCGCGCAGCACCTTCAGCTCCGGCTCGGCGAAGCCCGCCCGCGTGAGCACGGCGCGCAGATTGTCGACCATCTTCGGTTTCTTCTCCTCCGGCCGGAAATAGCCGCGCGCCTCGAGCGCGCCTTCCAGATAGGTGAACAGGCTGTGCAACTGTTCCTTGGTCGCCGGAACCAGCTCCGGTCCGGAGAAATTGGTCGTGGTCTCGTCGGCGAGACCGGACTTCATCCACTCATAGGACATCAAAAGCACCGCCTGCGCGATGTTGAGCGAGGAAAAGCCTGGATCGACGGGAAAAGTGACGACCTCATCCGCGAGGCCGACCTCGTCATTATAGAGGCCGAAGCGCTCGCGGCCGAAGAGAATCCCGGTGCGCAGTCCGGCCTGATCATACGCCCGGAGAGTCCTGCCCGCTTCCACGGGACCGCGCACCGGCTTGAAGCCGTCGCGCTCGCGTGCCGTGGTGGCAAAGACGAAGTTGAGATCGGCGACCGCCGAGGCCAGATCGTCGAACACCTTCGTTGCATCGATGACATGGTCGGCGCGGCTGGCGGCGGCCCGCGCCTTCTCGCTCGGCCAGCCGTCGCGCGGATTGACCAGGCGCAGCTCGGAGAGGCCGAAATTCGCCATGGCGCGCGCGACCATGCCGATATTCTCGCCGAGTTGCGGCTCGACGAGGATGATCGCCGGTCCGGCAGTCTTGGCGGGGTCTTTTGCGGTTGGCATGGCTTTCGGTAACCGGGGTTTGCGGCGTTTCGGCGTCCCCTGCCATATCCGGCCCGGAAAATGAAGCACTCACAAGCGCGGCACTCGTCCATAGTGGTAGGGATCGCGGTTTGCGCGCTCAAAAAGGCTTTGATATACGCTCCGCAACCCCGGCCGAAACCAAGCGGGCAAGGCCGTTCACATCCCCAGCAACGAGGCATTCTTTCCATGGCGAAGATCAAGGTGGCGAACCCGGTCGTCGAGCTCGACGGCGACGAGATGACCCGCATCATCTGGCAGTTCATCAAGGACAAGCTGATCCACCCTTATCTCGACATCAAGCTCGACTATTACGACCTCGGCATCCAGCACCGCGACGACACCAACGACCAGGTGACCGTCGACTCGGCCAACGCCATCAAGAAGTACGGCGTCGGCGTGAAATGCGCGACGATCACGCCCGACGAGGCCCGCGTCGAGGAATTCAAGCTGAAGAAGATGTGGAAGTCGCCCAACGGCACCATCCGCAACATCCTCGGCGGCACCATCTTCCGCGAGCCCATCATCATGAAGAACGTGCCGCGCCTGGTGCCCGGCTGGACCAAGCCGATCGTCGTCGGCCGTCACGCCTTCGGCGACCAGTACCGCGCCACCGATTTCCGCTATCCCGGCAAGGGCAAGCTGACGATCAAGTTTGTCGGCGAGGACGGCACAGTGATCGAGCATGACGTTTACGACGCGCCGGGCGCCGGCGTCGCCATGGCCATGTACAATCTCGACGAGTCGATCCGCGAATTCGCCCGCGCCTCACTGAACTACGGCCTGCTGCGCAACTATCCAGTCTACCTCTCGACCAAGAACACCATCCTCAAGGCCTATGACGGCCGCTTCAAGGACATCTTCCAGGAAGTCTACGAGAAGGAGTTCGAGGCCGAGTTCAAGGCGAAGAAACTCTGGTACGAGCACCGGCTGATCGACGACATGGTGGCCTCCAGCCTGAAATGGTCGGGCGGCTACATCTGGGCCTGCAAGAACTATGACGGCGACGTGCAGTCGGACACGGTGGCGCAAGGTTTCGGCTCGCTCGGCCTGATGACCTCGGTGCTGATGACGCCGGACGGCAAGACCGTGGAAGCGGAAGCCGCGCACGGAACCGTGACGCGTCACTACCGCCAGCACCAGAAGGGCGAGGAGACCTCGACCAACTCGATCGCCTCGATCTTCGCCTGGACGCGCGGCCTCGCCCATCGCGCCAAGCTCGACGACAACGCCGAGCTGAAGCGCTTCGCCGAGACGCTGGAAAAGGTCTGCATCCAGACCGTCGAGTCCGGCTTCATGACCAAGGACCTGTCGCTGCTGATCGGCCCCGACCAGCCCTGGCTGTCGACCACCGGCTTCCTCGACAAGATCGACGAGAACCTTCAGAAAGCGATGGGGTGAGGAGTGCCGAGCATTGTTGCCAGCGAAAGGGACCGCCTTTGCGCTGGCAATAACGCCGATCTCTGTCAGGCTATTTTCAAGGCGCATGGGCTAAGTGATCTGAGGAGCGACTTCGTCTGGTCCAGCGACCGGCAAGCACCTCCTTACTACCCCAATGTCGCTACTCTGGATGCCGATGCCATAACGGTCCAACTTGCGGAAATAGCCAGACTGACATCCGTCCTTGCTACCAGCTTCTCGGTGAAGGACGGGTTCTGCCGTCTCGATCTCCAACCACTCGGGTTCAGTCAGCTCTTCGAAGCAAGCTGGATCTGGACGGACCTAAGTCATCCGACGACGACGCCTTCCGGTTGGGAGCGTGTTGAGGACGCTGCCAGCTTGGAGATGTGGGAATTTGCCTGGGCGGATCGCGCAAGTCCCTCCAACGGCCGTGTCTTTCCAGCGGCAGTCCTGGCCGACCCCGCAATCGCTATCCTTGGCCGACGGACGGCTGACAACTTCACGGCCGGCTGCATAGCCAACAGATCCGAGCTGGTGACTGGGTTGTCAAATGTCTTTGCCACGGATGGCAGTCCGGCATATCGGGATGCGGTGCGGGCAGCAGCCAATGCGTTTGCTGGAAGTCGCGCGCTGGTAGGGTATGACCGCGGCGACGGGCTGGATGAAGCATTGGCCTGCGGCTTTCAGGCCACCGGCCCGCTGCGTGTCTGGATACGGGACAGCCAAGACAAAGAGGAATAGCAAATGGCAAAGCCGATCCTCTACGGCGCCGACTACAGCGTCTATGTCCGCATCGCGCGACTGGCGCTTGAGGAAAAGGGCGTCGCCTACGACCTTGTCCCGCTCGACATCTTTGCGGTCGACGGGATTCCGGCCTGGTATCTCGAACATCACCCGTTCGGGCGCATCCCCGCCTTCGAGCATGACGGTTTTCGGCTGTTCGAAACCAGCGCGATCGCGCGCTATGTCGATGAAGCCTTCGACGGTCCGCCCCTGCAACCGGCCGACCCGCGCGGCCGCGCAAGGGTGGACCAGATTACCGGTATGCTCGATGCCTATGGCTACCGCGCCATGGTCTGGGACGTCGCGGTCGAGCGGCTGGAAAAGACGCCGGCCGACGAGAGCCTGATCGCCGGCGGGCTCAGCCAGGCAGAGACCGTGTTGAAGGTGCTGACGTCGCTGAAGGCCGAAGGCCCATGGCTGCTTGGCGACCAACTGACGCTGGCCGACCTGCACGCAGCACCGGTCATCGCCTATTTCGTCAAGGTTGCCGAAGGCCGCGATCTGCTGGCGCGCTTTGCGGATATCGAGGAGTGGTACATCCGCGTCGCCGCCCGCCCGAGCTTTGCCAAGACTGAGAAGGCCGGCTGACGCAGGCATCTCAGCCTGCAGCGGGTGGCCGGCTCTAAAACCCGATCTCGGGCCTGGTCACCATCAGCCAGAGGATCGAAACCACCGCGCCGAAGGCTGGAAAGCCGAAGGCGAACCAGATGCGGAAGAGGCGCTTTTCCTCGTCCGGTAGCGGCGCTCCTTCGCGCACCGCCCATCGAGCCAGATTGCGTATGCGCATCTGGATCCAGACTACCGGCAGCCAGAACGCGCCGGCAACGGCATAAAGTAGCAACGAAAGCACGATCCAGCCTTGGCTGAGTGGCCATCCCATCTCGCGCGCCAGCAACGCGCCTGTGATCGGCTGGACCACGACAGCCGTCGCCGTGAAGATGGCGTCGGCAATCACGACTGTGCCGGCGACGTGAGCGACGATCTCGGGCCGGCCTGTTCGCTGCGCCATCAGCAGGAAGAACGCTATGCCGGCACCTGTGCCGAACAGCACCGTGGCACCAATCACGTGCAGCCACCGCAGAATGTCCGCCCACAGGCTCATCGCTCTTCCAAAATCGCCAGCGCCACCAGGACGAGGCAAAGCATGGGTACGGCCTTGACGATGACCCCGAGAGGGTCGAGCCACAGATCGGGGGCAAGCATGGTCGCAGCCGCAAGATAGAGCAAAGTGATGGCAATCATCGCCAGCAGCGCCAATCGTGCGAGGGGTCGCACGACAACCGCAGCGCCGACAACGATATCCGCGACGCTTCCCGCAAGAACCATTCCAAGCGCAGCGGCGGGCGGCAGGCCGCGCGAGACGAGGATGTCCGCGGCCGCATCGTGCCGGGCGAGCCCGACAATGCCTGAAGCCAGCCAGAACGCAGACAAGACGATAAACATGATCGGCTTCAGCAGCCAAAGACGCGCGAACCACCGCTCCTGAACATGCGCCGGCATTGCCGCCAGCGTTGCTTCCAAAGGTTGCCGAGGGCAGCCAGTGATTTCGGCCCAGGGTTTCGGGTTACCGGTCACGCCCTTCTCGAGCGCGGCAAGCGCCGCGCTGCGCAAGGGAGATCGCCACCCGAGAAGGCCGAGTCCATCCGCGACTATGCCGGCGAGCCGGCCGATAATCGCCGGCGCCGCGACGATCGGTGCCTTGGGCAGGCCGAGCCAGGCTCGGAATTCAAGAAGGACGGCGCCAAGAGGTCTGGCCCGTTCCTCGACAAGATCGATGATCTGCCCGCGCGCCGGGGACCCGCCAACGGCGCGCGCTACCGCCTCGGCGACATCCGCGACAGACACCGTTTGGATCGGTCGATCCGCAAGCACGGCCGGCACGAACCATGGAAACGCAGCCAGCGCGCGCAACAAAGCCGTTCCGCCATAGGCGCCCTGCGCGATGACCAGGCCGGGCCGCAGAATCGTCCATTCCAGGGAGGATGACGCGACAGCGCGATCACCTTCGGCCTTGGTCCGAAAGAATGCGTTGTCGGAATCGAGATCGGCGCCGATCGCCGAAATCTGCACCAGTCGGCGTATACCGGCCTGTTCGCAAGCGGTAACGAGAGCAGCGACAGACCGCCGGTGGATGGCATCCAGATGATCGCGCGGGCCGTCCTGCAAAGCACCGGCGGCGTTCACAACCGCCTCCACGCCGGCCAGCAAGGGAATCCAGTCCGCCGCGGCGAGTAATCGCGACATGTCCGCCGCGATCCATTGGGCACGTGGCTTGCGCCGCCGCGCCTGCACGACGTCACGGCCAAGCCCGACCAGGTCGTGGCCGTCTTCAATCAATCGTTCAAGGATGGCTTCTCCGATCAGGCCGTAGCCGCCAAGAACGAGGACCTTCATCGGGCCGTCACGCGGCTTCGAGCGCCGCCCTCACCGCCGCGATAGCGTCGTCCGCTTTGGACGCGTCGGGGCCGCCAGCCTGCGCCATGTCGGGACGCCCGCCGCCGCCCTGCCCGCCTAGCGCGGCAGAGGCGACGCGGACGAGATCGACGGCGCTGAAACGGCCGGTCAGGTCTTCGGTGACGGCGACCACCACGCTCGCCTTGTTGTCCTCGCCGGCGCCGACGAAGACGACGACACCGGAGCCAAGCGTCTTCTTGCCGGCATCCGCGAGCGGCTTCAGGTCCTTCGGCGCGACGCCGCTGACCGCCTTGCCGAGGAAGCCGACGCCGGCGACCGTCTCATTGGTGGCCGGGGCATCGGCCGCGGCACCGCCGCCGAGCGCCAGCTTCTTGCGTGCCTCGGAGAGCTCCTTCTCGAGCTTCTTGCGCTCTTCGAGCAGCGTCTCGACGCGGGCCGGCACATCGGCCGGCGAAATCTTCAGGGTCGCGGCAGCCGCCTTCAGGCGTCTTTCCTGTTCGTCGAGGTGCCTGCGCGCCGCCTCGCCGGTCAGCGCCTCGATGCGGCGCACGCCGGCCGCGACCGCACTGTCCGACAGGATGCGCACCAGGCCGATATCGCCGGTCGAACGGACATGCGTGCCGCCGCAGAGCTCGACCGAATAAGGCCGGTTGGCCCTGGCGCCATGCAACCCAGTGCCCATCGACACGACGCGCACTTCGTCGCCGTATTTCTCGCCGAACAGCGCCATGGCACCCTCGGCGATCGCATCGTCGACCGACATCAGGCGCGTCGACACCGGGCTGTTCTGCACGACGATCTCGTTCGCCATGCGCTCGACCTCCTCGAGCTCATCCGGCGAGATCGGCTTGTTGTGCGAAATGTCGAAGCGCAACCGTTCGGGCGCGACCAGCGAGCCTTTCTGGGCGACATGGGTGCCCAGCACCTCGCGCAACGCCTCGTGGATGAGATGCGTCGCGGAATGGTTGGCGCGCAACTTCGAACGGCGCGCATGGTCGACCTTGAGCTCCACGGCAGCGCCGGTTTTGACCGTGCCGCGCGTCACCTTGCCCAAATGCACGAACAGCCCGTCGGCCTTCTTCTGCGTGTCGGTGACCTCGATGGAGAAGCCGTCGCCGGAGATCACGCCGGTGTCGCCCATCTGGCCGCCGGATTCGCCGTAGAACGGCGTCTGGTTGACGACCACGGCGACTGCGTCGCCTTGGGCCGCGCCGTCGACGGTCTTGCCGTCCTTGACCAGCGCCTGGACCAGGCCTTCCGCCTCCTCGGTCTCATAGCCCAGGAATTCTGTCGCACCGGTCTTTTCGCGCACCGGGAACCACACCGTCTCGGTCGCCGCTTCGCCCGAGCCCGCCCAATGCGCGCGCGCCTCTGCTCTCTGCCGCTCCATCGCATTGGTGAAGCCGGCCAAATCGACGGAGATGCTGCGCTGGCGCAGCGCATCCTGCGTCAGGTCGAGCGGGAAGCCGTAGGTGTCGTAGAGCTTGAAGGCCGTCTCGCCGTCCAGCATGTCGCCGGCGCCGAGCGTCTCTGTCGCATCCGCGAGCAGGCCGAGTCCGCGCACCAGCGTCTTGCGGAAGCGCGTCTCCTCGAGCTTCAGCGTCTCGGTGATCAGCGCTTCGCCGCGGCTCAGTTCGGGATAAGCCTGGCCCATTTCGCGCACGAGCGCTGGAACCAACTTCCACATCAGCGGCTCCTTGGCGCCCAAGAGCTGCGCGTGGCGCATGGCGCGGCGCATGATGCGGCGCAGCACATAGCCGCGGCCTTCGTTGGACGGCAGCACGCCGTCGGCCACAAGGAACGAGGACGAGCGAAGGTGATCCGCGATCACACGGAAGGACCCGACATTCTCCTCACCCGGCCCGTGGCCGAGCGCCGAGGACGCGGCGTCGATCAGATGCTTGAACAGATCCGTCTCGAAGACGCTCTCCACCCCTTGCAGGATGGATGCCATGCGCTCCAGACCCATGCCGGTGTCGATCGATGGACGCGGCAGGTCGATGCGCTCGTCCTTCGTCACCTGCTCATACTGCATGAACACCAGGTTCCAGAATTCGAGGAACCGGTCGCCGTCCTCCTCCGGGCTGCCGGGCGGGCCGCCCCAGATGTGCTCGCCGCGGTCGATGAAGATCTCCGAGCACGGCCCGCAAGGTCCGGTGTCGCCCATCGCCCAGAAATTGTCCGAGGTCGGGATGCGGATGATGCGGTCGTCGGAGAAGCCGGCGATCTTCTTCCAGTAGCCGGCCGCTTCGTCGTCTGTGTGATAGACGGTGACCAGGAGCTTGTCCTTCGGCAAGCCGAATTCCCTGGTGATCAGGTTCCAGGCAAGCTCGATCGCGCGCTCCTTGAAGTAGTCGCCGAACGAGAAATTGCCGAGCATCTCGAAAAAGGTGAGATGGCGCGCGGTATAACCGACGTTGTCAAGGTCATTGTGCTTGCCGCCGGCGCGCACGCTCTTCTGCGCGGTCGAAGCGCGCGAATAGGGCCGCTTCTCCAGCCCGGTGAAGACGTTCTTGAACTGCACCATGCCGGCGTTGGTGAACATCAGCGTCGGGTCGTTGCGCGGCACCAGCGGGCTGGAGGCGACGATCTCGTGACCCTCCTTGCGGAAGTAGTCGAGGAATGTCGACCGGATGTCGTTCACGCCACTCATGAGCACTGCCTTTTCGCGAGAACCGCCGGCTTGGCCGGCGGCAAATGGGCTTTCGGTTTCCGAAGATAGATTGGCCTTTTAGCCGTAGCTCTTGACCCTGTCCAGAAACACGGAATTGGGCCAAATCAGACGTCGCCGGCGGCCCTGCGCTGCCCGCAAACGCAAACCGCCGGCACGAAGGCCGGCGGTTCGGAACGCAATACCGAGAACTCGATTACATAAGCATATTCCGATATAATGGGATTATGGCCAAACTCCGGCCGTCGCCTACACGGCGCCGGCTTCGTCCTCGAAGCCGTCGTCGCCGCCCTCGGAGCCGCCATTCTCGAGGAATTTTTCCGCGATCAGCCCGGCATTCTGGCGCAGCGCCAGCTCGATCTCGCGCGCCGTGTCTGGATTGTCGCGCAGGAACAGCTTGGCATTCTCACGGCCTTGGCCGAGACGCTGCGAATTGTAGGAGAACCAGGCGCCCGATTTCTCGACCACGCCGGCCTTGACGCCGAGATCGACGAGTTCGCCGGTCTTCGACACGCCCTCGCCGTACATGATGTCGAACTCGACCACCTTGAAGGGCGGGGCCAGCTTGTTCTTCACCACCTTGACGCGGGTCTGGTTGCCGACCACCTCGTCGCGGTCCTTGACCGAGCCGATGCGGCGGATGTCGAGCCGCACCGAGGCGTAGAATTTCAGCGCGTTGCCGCCGGTGGTCGTCTCCGGCGAGCCGAACATGACGCCGATCTTCATGCGGATCTGGTTGATGAAAATGACCATGGTGTTGGATCGCGAGATCGAGGCGGTCAGCTTGCGCAGCGCCTGGCTCATCAGGCGGGCCTGCAGACCGGGCAGCGCGTCACCCATCTCACCCTCGATTTCGGCGCGCGGCGTCAGCGCCGCGACCGAATCGACCACCAGCACGTCGATGGCGCCGGAACGCACCAGCGTATCGCAGATCTCCAGCGCCTGCTCGCCGGTGTCAGGCTGCGAGATCAGTAGGTTTTCCAGGTCGACGCCGAGCTTGCGGGCATAGACCGGATCGAGCGCATGCTCGGCGTCGACGAAGGCGCAGATGCCGCCCTTCTTCTGGGCTTCCGCCACCGTGTGCAGCGCCAGCGTCGTCTTGCCCGAGCTTTCCGGTCCGTAGATCTCGATGATGCGGCCGCGCGGCAGGCCGCCGACGCCGAGCGCGATGTCGAGGCCGAGCGATCCCGTCGGCACGGTTTCGATCTCGACCACCTGCTCGTTGGCGCCGAGCCGCATGATCGAGCCCTTGCCGAACGCACGCTCGATTTGCGACAGCGCCGCATCCAGAGCCTTTGATTTGTCCACTGCCTTATCCTCTACAAGCCGCAAAGTGTTCTGAGCCATGATACATCACCCCTTGGTCGTCAATGAAGGCCGGACAATCCGTGATCCCTGCCGTTTTGTACCTTTTTTGTTCTCGCTTGGCAAGAGGCAACAACTGACTGAAAAACAATCAATATCTGGATTTGTTCTATTTTTGTCTCACTAAACCTGGAGCGCGCCGGCGCCGCTGGCCCAAAACAGACTTCGACGTCCGGCCGACTCGAATCGCGGCCCCGATTGCGGGGCGATGCGCGGAAACCTAGTGTGCGCACGCGAACAATCAACGAAGGTTCTCTCCCGGCATGCCGACATCTCCAAGAATCCTGGCGCTGGGCGGCGCCCATATCGACCGGCGCGGCCAGGTGTCGGGTGCTTACGTGCCCGCCGCCTCCAACCCCGGCGTCATGCGCGAGGATGTCGGCGGCGGCGTCTTCAACGCGCTGCGCAGCGTGGTGAAGCGCGGCGTGTCGGCCTCGCTGCTTTCGGTGCGCGGCGGCGATGCGGCGGCCGAGACGGTCGCCTCGGCGATCGCCGGGGCCGGTATCGCCGACCTGTCGGTGGTGTTTCTCGACCGCACGACACCGAGCTACACGGCGCTGATCGACAGCGAGGGCGAACTGATCGTCGGCTTTGCCGATATGGGCCTCTACGACCTCGCCTTCCCCAAGCAGATCCGCCGCGCCAAGGTCCGCGAGGCGATCGCCGCGGCGGACGCGATCCTTTGCGACGCGAACCTGCCGACGCCAGCGCTCGAGCGCCTCGTCGCGCAGGCCGGCGGCAGGCCGGTCTTCGCCATCGCCATCTCGCCGGCCAAGGTCGTGCGGCTGGTGCCGCTGCTCGGCAAACTTTCGCTGCTGTTCATGAACCGTCGCGAGGCAGCGGCACTGGCCGGCGCGGACATCTCCGGCAAGGATCTTGTCAAGGAGCTCAGGCGGGTCGGTCTCACGGCAGGCGTGGTCACCGCCGGCAGCGCCCCGGTGCTTGGCTTCGACCAATCCGGCATCTTTGCCATCGATCCGCCCGCGCCGCGACGGGTCGCCGACGTGACCGGCGCCGGCGACGCCCTGACCGGAGCCACGGTCGCGGCGCTGCTGCGTGGTCTGCCGTTGCGGACAGCACTGCGCGAAGGCGTTGCCGCCGCCATGCTCGCCATCGAGAGTTCGGAGGCCGTGCCAACCTTCACGACGGCCAGTTTCGGCCAGGCGCTGGCCCTTGTGCCGGAGGCGCGGGAGGTGGCATAGGGCCACCAGATCATCTTGCCAAGGCGTTTGGCGCTTCATCGGAGACAGACATGACACCCGAAACAGCCCGCCCCTTCATCGACATCCACCCGCCGGTGGCTGAGGCGCTCGCCGCCGGGCGGCCGGTGGTGGCGTTGGAAAGCACCATCATCACCCATGGCATGCCCTACCCCGACAATGGCGCGATGGCCGCCAAGGTCGAGCAGATCATCGCTGACGGCGGCGCCGTGCCGGCGACGATCGCGGTGGTCAACGGCCGCATCAAGATCGGGCTGTCCGACGGCGAGCGCGAATCGCTCGCCATGACCGGCGACGCCATGAAGCTGTCGCGCGCCGATATCGGTTTTGCCGTCGCGCAAGGGCGCACCGGCGGCACCACCGTTGCCGCCACCATGATCGCCGCGCATATGGCGGGCATAAAGGTCTTTGCCACCGGCGGCATCGGCGGCGTCCACAAGGGCGCGGAAAAGAGTTTCGATATCTCGGCCGACCTCGACGAACTGGCGCGCACGCCGGTCATCGTCGTCTCGGCCGGCGCCAAGGCGATCCTCGACATCGAAAAGACGCTGGAAGTGCTGGAAACGCGCGGCGTGCCGGTCATCGGCCATGGCAGCGAGACCATGCCGGCCTTCTGGTCCAGGCAGTCGCCTTTTCGCGCGCCGCTGACGCTGCACGCGCCACAAGACATCGCCCATTTCTACCATACGCGGCAGGCGCTGGGCTTGGGCGGCGGCATTCTGGTCGCCAATCCGGTGCCGAAGAATGACGAGATCCCGGCCGCCGAGATGGACGGCTACATCCAGGCGGCGCAGAAGGCCGCCGAGGCGCAGAGCGTCGCCGGCAAGGCGGTGACGCCCTTTTTGCTGTCGAAAATCCTGGAACTGACCGGCGGGCGCAGCCTCAAGACCAACATCGCGCTGGTCGAGAACAACGCGCGGCTGGCGGCCGAAATCGCGAAGGCACTGTAGGTTCGTGCGTTCGACGGCAGGAGGCTGAACGCTACCGCCTCGTTCCTTCACACCCCCCTCTGGCCTGCCGGCCATCTCCCCCGCAAGGGCATATGCGCTAAGATAGGCATTGCAGTGCGGAATCGGTTGTGATTCTACGCTGGGGATGACACACGAATCGCTTGTTGATGACGGCTGGGCCGAGACGATTGAGCTTCTCGGCGGCGAAGAGTTGATCGCAGGGAGTGCGCGCGAGACGAAGGCGTTCCTGCGACCTCGGGGCATCAGGTCGGCGAGCG
>SAQE01000073.1 GCA_004020545.1 Mesorhizobium sp.
CCTCCTTGCCGGATATCCGCATGGAATCACCGATCCGATTCTGTGCAAAGCCCTCACAAGGGGAGAAGGGAAAAGCTTCCCTACGCATTCCCGATCAGCACGCCCGCCCCGAACACCAGCGCGCCGCCCAGCACCACCTGGAAGGCGGCGCGCCAGAATGGCGTCTGCATGTAGCGGTTCTGGACGAAGGCGATCGCCCAGAGCTCGAAGAACACCACGATCGCGGCGACGATCGTGGCCGTCCAGAAATAAGGGATGAGGTAGGGCAGCGCGTGGCCGAGCCCGCCCAGCGTCGTCATCACGCCGACGGTGAGGCCCCGCTTCAGCGGCGAGCCGCGCCCCGACAGCTTGCCGTCGTCGGAGGCGACTTCGGTGAAGCCCATCGAGATGCCGGCGCCGATCGAGGCGGCGAGGCCGACGAGAAAAGTCTGGAACGTCGCATGGGTCGCGAACGCTGCCGCGAAGATCGGCGCCAGCGTCGACACCGACCCGTCCATCAGCCCGGCCAGCCCCGGCTGCACATAGGTGAGGATGAACTGGCGCTGCTCGGCGCTCGCCTCCTCCTCCTTCACCTCGCCCGGCACATGCGTCTGCTCCAGTTCATGCGCGGAATTCTCATGGCCGAGCTCGGCCGCGGCCAGATCGTCGAGCAGTTTGCGCGTCGAGGCGTCGGTGGTCCGCTTGGCCGCTTCGACATAGAAGCGGTAGGCCTGCCGCTCCATATCCTCGGCCTGGCGGCGCACATGCTCGATGCCGAGCGGTCGCACCAGCCAGTCGGGCTTGCGTTCGTAATAGCCCCTGACATGCTCGCGGCGAATCAGCGGAATGCGCTCGCCGAAGCGCTTGCGATGGAGCTCGATGAGCGAATCGCGATGGCCGTCCTCCTCCTCCGCCATCGCCTCGAAAACCTTGGCCGATTGCGGAAAGTCCTGCGCCAGCCCGTCGGCATAGGCGCGGTAAATGCGCCCGTCATCCTCTTCGGAAGAGATCGCCAGCGCCAGGATCTCCTGCTCCGACAACGAATCGAAGGAGCGGCGGCCGAAGCCGAAAACACGGGAAAGCATGAGGAAATCACCCTAGTTTAGAATAGTTCTAAACTAGGAGCTTGGACACCGAGGGTCAATCGCGAACACGACGGGACGGGCGGAATTCGTTGATCCAGCTTCGCGCCCTTCATTATTGCCGAATGTTCACCTATATGAGGCGCGCCAATCGAAATCGAAGGAAGCAAGGATGACGGAAAAGAAGCCTCAGCATGCATTCGATGTGAAACCCGTTCTCGATCTCATCGCCGGCATCGAGGCCGACCTGCAGCGCCTCAAGGGCCTGGTCGAGCAGCAGGTCGAGAAATTCGATCCGGCCAATCCGCACAACAAGACGCTGGACGGCAAGCTGACCGACGAGGGCGTCGAGTGCTGCTACCGCATGTTCGATGAGGGCAAGTCGCGCTATTCGGTCGCCCAGCAGATGAAGATCTCGTTTGCCGCCGCCACGCATCGCTTCAACAGCTGGCGCAAGCTCGGCGGCAAGAAGCGGACGAAGGCGCTGCTGGGGTAAGGGGGCGTACTTCGTCACGAAGGCGTTGAAGCTGCCAATCTCCCCCGCAAGGGGGAGACCTGGCGCTTCGCCGTCCGTCATCATCGCCAACCCTGTAACCATCACATTTTTTCGTTGGCGCGCCGCCGCGGTTTCCGTGCACCATGCCGGGACTCATCCTGCGAGGCCCACGCCATGACCACCCTGCCCGGCATTTCCGACATTCACGCCGCCGCCGCGCGGCTCTCCGGCCTGATCGTCGAGACGCCGCTCATCGAATCGCCGGAGCTCAACAGGCGCTATGGCGGCCGCATCCTGTTCAAGCCCGAGACGCTGCAGCGCACCGGCTCCTTCAAGATCCGCGGCGCCTATAACAAATTGTCTTCGCTGAGCGCGGAGGAGCGCAGCCGCGGCGTCGTTGCCTTTTCTTCCGGCAATCACGCGCAGGGCGTCGCCGCTTCGGCCGCGATGTTCGGCGTCAAGGCGGTCATTGCGATGCCCGTCGACGCCCCGGCGCTCAAAGTCGGCAATGTCCGCAAGATGGGCGCCGAGGTGGTGCCGTTCGACCGTTTCAAGGACGACCGCATGACCATCGTTCGTCCCTATGTCGAGATGGGCATGGCATTGGTGCCGCCTTTCGACGATCCGGCCATCATCGCCGGCCAGGGCACGATCGGGCTCGAGCTGATGCGGCAGGCGAAGGCGCTGGGTGTCAGCCTCGACGCGGTGGTTATCCCCTGCGGTGGTGGCGGCCTGTCGAGCGGCATTTCCGTCGCCGTCAAGGACGCCTCGCCGAGCACTGCCGTCTGGGCGGTCGAGCCGGAGCATTTCGACGACACGCGCCGCTCGCTCGCCAAGGGCGAAAGGGTCTCGAACGAGCCGGGCCACACCTCGATCTGCGATGCGCTCCTCACCGCCGAGCCCGGTTTGATCACCTTCGAGATCAATCGCCGGAACCTCGCTGGCGCCATCGCCGTCTCCGACAAGGCCGCCGCGCAGGCGATGCGCGATGCCATGGCCTATCTGAAGCTGGTGGTCGAGCCCGGCGGCTGCGTCGCGCTCGCGGCGCTGTCGTCAGGCGAAATCGACCTCGCCGGCAAATGCGTGGCGGTGGTGCTTTCCGGCGGCAATGTCGATTTCGGCACTTATGCCGAGATCATGGCGGCGGCGTAGGCTGCGGCCCTCGCGCCGGAATCGCCGCGATCCTTCCCACCCCCCTCTGTCCTGCCGGACATCTCCCCCGCAAGGGGGGAGATCAGTTGTCGCCGCCGCTTTCGCCAATCGCCAACGTTGCAGGAGGAGCGGCATTGCCGGAACTGCCAATCTCCCCCCTTGCGGGGGAGATGCAGGGCAGAGGGGGGTGCTGTCCCTCCGGCTTTGGGCTTTTGTGCGTACGAAGAAGACCTTCCGGAAGACCTTCCGTATGAGATTTCAATCCAGCGTCCGCCGGAAGCGCAGCAGGGCGGCGCCGGCGAATGCCACCACGAACACCGCCAGCCACCCGATCTCGGCGGCTACCGCGTTGAAGTCGGCGCCCTTCAGCATGACGGCGCGGGTGATGCGCAGGAAATGCGTCAGCGGGAAAATCTCGCCCAGCACCTGGGCCCAGCCCGGCATGCCGCGATAGGGGAACATGAAACCGGAGAGCAGCAGCGACGGCAGGAAAAAGAAGAAGGTGAGCTGCATCGCCTGCATCTGCGATCGCGCCATGGTCGAGATCGTATAGCCGAGCAGCACCAGCGAAAGCACGAAGACCAGCACCGAGGAGAGCAGCAGCGTCAGGCTGCCGACGAAGGGGATGCCGAACAAAAGCTTCGCTGCCACCAGCACCACCACCACCTGCACGGCGCCAACGACGAGGAAAGGCAGCACCTTGCCCAGCATGATCTCGGCCGGGCTGGACGGCATGGCGAGCAGATTCTCCATGGTGCCGCGCTCGGTTTCCCGGGTCAGCGCCATGGCCGTCATCATCACCATGGTCATCTGCAGGATGACACCGAGCAGGCCGGGCACGATGTTGTATTGCGAGATGCCTTCGGGATTGTAGCGGCGGTGAATCACCACATCGAGCTGGCCGCGCGCCGCTTCCTTGGCCGCTTCCTGGGTGCCTTGCGCCCTCAGCAGCGCCTGGCTGGCCACGGTGCTCAGCGTCGAGATGGCGCCGCTGGCAACGGCCGGATCGGTGGCGTCGGCCTCGATCAGGATCTGCGGGTTGTCGCCACGCTCCACCCGCCGCGCGAAATCGGCCGGGATGGTGACGACGAAGGCGACATCGCCGCGCGCTATCAGGAACTCGGCCTCGGCGGCGCTTTGCGCCACATGGTCGAAGCGGTAGTAGCCCGTCGTCTGCAGCGCCGAGACCATGGCCCGCGTGTAAGGATCGCTGCTGGTGGCCACGAGCGCCGCCGGCAGGCTCTTCGGATCGTTGTTGATCGCAAAACCGAACAGCACGAGCTGCATCAGCGGCACGCCGAGCATCATGGCGAAGGTGACGCGGTCGCGCCGCATCTGGATGAATTCCTTGATCAGCAGCGCGCCGAGCCGGGCGAAGGAGAAGACCGCTCTCAAGCCATCCTTCATGTCATGTTGTCCTTCGAGCCGGCCATGAACTGGATGAACACGTCTTCCAGGCTGGTCTCGCCCGGCGTCACCATCACGCCCTTGTGCTCCTTCTCGACATCGGCAAGCGCCTTTTCCAGCGCCGCCTTGTCGGAGCCGACGACATGCAGCGTGGCACCGAACGGTGCCACCTGGTCGACGCCGGGGCGGCCCTGCAGTGCCTCTTCCACGCGGTCGAGCCGCGGTCCCTGCACGACGAAGGTGGTCAGGCCGGCATTCCTCACCACCTCGTCCACCGTGCCGGTGGCCAGCAGCTTGCCGTAGGAGATGTAGCTGATGCGGTGGCAGCGCTCGGCTTCGTCCATGTAATGGGTGGAGACCAGCACCGTCAGCCCGCCGCTCGCCAGCCTGTGGATCTCGTCCCAGAACTCGCGCCGCGCCTTCGGGTCGACGCCGGCCGTCGGCTCGTCGAGCAGAAGCAGCTTCGGCTGGTGCATGATGCAGGCAGCGAGCGCCAGCCGTTGCTTCCAGCCGCCGGAAAGCGTTCCGGCCAGCTGGTTGCGGCGTGTGGTCAGGCCGAGCTCCTGCAGCGTCCGCGACACATATTGCTCGACCGGTCTCAGCTGGTAGAGCCGCGCCACGAATTCGAGGTTCTCGCCGATCGTCAGATCCTCGTAGAACGAGAATTTCTGCGTCATGTAGCCGACTTCGCGTTTGATCCTGAGCGAGTCGGCGCGGATGTCGAAGCCCAGCACCGTGCCTTCGCCCTCGTCCGGCGTCAAAAGTCCGCACATGATGCGGATGGTCGTCGTCTTGCCCGAGCCGTTCGGCCCGAGGAAGCCGACGATCTCGCCCTCGGCCACCGTCATCGTCACATGGTCGACGACGGTCTTGTCGCCGAAGCGCTTGACCAGCCCGCGGACGTCGATGACGCTCATTTTTGGAGGTCCGCCCCGATGTCCGCGAGGTCGACGTCGACGATCTGGCCGGGCTGCAGCGGCCCGGCGTCGCCCTCCGGCCGCGCCTCGACGAGAAAGACCAGCTTCTGCCGGTTCTCGAGCGAGTAGATCACCGGCGGGGTGAACTCCGGGTCGGGCGACACATAGCTGACGCGCGCCTTCAGATCCGGCCCGCAGCCGTCGCAACGGACATTGAGCAGCATGCCGACCTTCACCGAGGAGAAGGCGGTCTCCGGCACGTAGACGCTGAGCTTCACGGCGCCGTCGGGCAGCATCGAGATCACCGGCGCGGTCGGTCCGGCCGTGTCGCCGGGATTGCGGATCACATCGTCGATGCGGCCGGCCGAAGGCGCCGCCAGCACGCGCTTGGACAGGCGCCATCGCGCCTGGCCCAGCTCCGATTGCGCTTGCTGGACCTGGTTCTCCGCGGCCTTGATCGTCTCCCGCCGCGCCGGCAGGCCGCCGACCGCGAGATTGGCCTCCGCCTGGCCGACCTGCGCGTTGGCGGTCTCCAGCGAGGCGGAGGCGGTGTCATAGTCGGCCTGTGTGCCGGTGCCACGCTTGTAGAGGTCGCTGGCGCGATCATATTTGCGTTTGGCGTCCGCTGCCTGCGCCTTCGCCATATCCACTTGCGCCTTGAGCACCGCGATCTCGTCCGGCCGCTTGCCGACCTGCAGGTCGGCTAGCTGCGCCTGAGCCTGGGCGAGCGCGGCTTCAGCCTGCACCACGGCAATCTCGGCGTCGGCGTTTTCCAAAGTCGCCACCGGCATGCCCGGCGTCACCCGGTCCCCCCGCTTGACGCCGACCGTCGTCACCTGCGCCACCTCGATCGGCGCGAGCAGCACATATTCGCCTTCGACATAGCCGACGGCGAGCGGCGCGGCCGGCGCGCAGGCGCCGAACAGCTGGGCCGCCAGCGGCAGGGAACAGAGAAAACTCATGATTTGCCCTTCTTGCCGGCGGCCGGATCGCGCGCCGCCAGCATTGCCCTGAGGTTGTCGGTCGCGACCGCCACGACTTTGGCGGCCTCCTTGTCGCCGATCTCGCGCCAGCCCATCCTGCGCAGCACCGCCTCGCGCCCGATGCGGAAATAGATGACCTGGCCGATCATGGTGAACACGGTGAGCCTGGTGGTCTCGCTCTCGGCCGGCTCGCCGGTCGCCTGCTCCCAGATCTGGCACAGCCGGCGGTGCGTCGGCTCGAAGACGCCGGCATAGATGCGGTCGAGCGCCGCCGTCGGGTGCGAGAGTTCCCTAAGTACGAATTGTACGATCTCGCCGGCCTGGGGGCTCGCCACGACAAAGCCGACCATCCGCTCCAGCGCGGCAAAGAGCTGTGCCCGCGCGGCTTCCGGGTTTAGGGGAGCTGCCGCCTGGGGCGCGCCGAGCGCCTGGCCGGCGATCCCCTGGATGGTCTCGACGATGAAGTCGGCGGCGGCCGCGCGCAGGCCTTCCTTGCCGCCGAAGTGATAGGCGATGGAGCCGATATTGGCCTTGGCCTCGGCCGCGATCTCGCGTGTCGAGGTGCCGTCAAAGCCCTGCCGCCCGAACAGCTTGAGCGCGGCATGGACAAGCGCCGCGCGTGTCTGGTCGGCAGGGGAGGCTTCGCGTTGCAGCCTTTTGGCGATCGTTTGCTTGCTCACGACAATTGTTTAATCAATCGATTGATTAAAGTCAATTTGAATCCCGACTCGGCTTGCCATCTCGTTCCGCGCGGGCTTTAGTGCGCGGCCATGGGCAAGGAAGTCGAACGCAAGTTCCTGGTCACCAGTTCCGCCTGGCGCAGCCTGGTCGAGGCGGATATCCGCATTCGCCAATTCTACGTCGCCGCACAGCCCGGCCGCACGGTGCGCGTGCGCATCAGCGACGGTGCTTCGGCGAAACTGACACTCAAGTTCGGCGACAGGGCGCGCGAGCGCGACGAGTTCGAATATCCGATCCCGCTCGCCGAGGCGGAGGAGATGATGGCGTTCGCCATCGGGCGTGTCATCGAGAAGACACGCCACCATGTTAGACACCGCGGCTATCTCTATGAAGTCGATGTGTTCGGCGGGGAGCTCTCGGGGCTCGTGGTCGCGGAGTTGGAGACGCCGGAACACGTACCTGACGAAATGCTGCCCGGCTGGCTCGGTCGCGAGGTCACCGGCGAGTCGAGGTTTTACAACGCGTCGCTGGCCCTCGGGGGGATACCGGAGATCGCCGCATGAGCTTTCGCATCGATCCGCGCCTGCCGCTAACCGGCGAGGTCAGGCGCATATTGGCCGACGAGATCGGCAAGGCGCTCGGCCATCTCGAGACGGCGCGCGACAAGCCGGAGCAGGGGCTGCACAAATGCCGAAAGCGGCTGAAGAGCATCCGTGCCTTGCTGCGCCTGGTTCGTTCCGGAGACGAACCGTTCTGCCAGACCGAAAACGAATGTTATAAGCAAGTGTCGGCGCTGCTTGCCGGCCCGCGCGAGGCGACCGCCCTCATCGAAACGATCGACCGTCTGGCCGAGGCCTTTCCGGAACAGACCGCCGGCGGCGGCCTCGACCCCGTTCGCGAGCGGCTGATGCTGCGCCAGCATGAGCTTCATGCCGGCCCCGGCCTGGACGCCGCCATAAATGCGGCGATGGCCGCCTGCCGGGAAGGGCTGGAGCGTATCGACAGGCTGTCCCTGCCCGACCAGCCGGAACAGGCGGCCGATATCCTTGCCGAGGGCGCCCGCGCCATCTTGCGGCGGGCGAAAAAGGCGCTCGACAAGGCTGGCTCGCGCGGTGAGGCCGATGACTTCCACGACCTGCGCAAGGCGGCCAAGACGCACTCGATGCATCTGTCGCTGCTCGGCCGCCTGTGGCCGACGCCGATCAAGGCCCGCCGCAAGGCAGTCGACAAGCTAGGCGAGCTGCTGGGCGAACTGCATGACGTCTTCGTCATGCGCGCGCTGCTCGCCGCCGACGGCGAGCCGCTCGGCCCGCCCGACGACACGAGACTGTTGCGCAGGCTGTTGAAGCGTTCGGAAAAAAGCCTCGGCAAGGCTTGTCTCTCCGAGGCCGCCGAACTGTTCGGCGACAGCCCCAGGCGTTCCGCCAAAAGGCTCGCGCGCAAGGCGCGCGACGATCTTGCGGTTCCGCATGAGGAAGCGAGCGCCGCCTGATCATGGTCTAAGTGGCCGGCCTGTGCTAATCGGCGTCTGGGATGACTGCGCCGGCCGAAACCCTTCTGGACCGACTTGGCCGCTGGCTCGCCGGCCGGCTGCAGGATGAATCCTCGGGCTATGAGCCCTATACGCCGTCCGATGCCGAAACGCTGCGCCGCACGCTGCAGCCCGGCGATGTCCTGCTCGTCGAGGGCAACCAGAAGATCTCGGCGGCGATCAAGTATCTCACCCAGTCAACCTGGTCGCATTCGGCCTTTTATGTCGGCGATGCCTTGCCGCAGCCCGAGGACGGTTCGGAACGGCCGCGCCTGATCGAGGTGACCCTCGGCGAAGGCTGCGTTGCCGTGCCGCTGTCGCGCTACCGCACCTACAACACCCGCATCTGCCGGGCGAGCGGGCTGACGCCGGAGGATCGCGACAAGGTCGTTGCCTTCATGATCGGCAAGCTCGGCCTGAGATACGATCTCAAGAACATTTTCGACATGCTGCGCTTCTTCCTGCCGACGCCGCCGGTGCCGGTGCGCTGGCGCCGCCGCATGCTGGCGTTCGGCTCCGGCGATCCGACGCGGGCGATCTGCTCGACGCTGATCGCCGAAGCCTATGGCCAGGTCCGCTATCCGATCCTGCCTGAGATCACCCGCGCGCCGGGCCGCGCCTCGGCGCAGTCGAGCTATATGCGGCGGGAGATCCTGCACATCCGCCATCACTCGCTCTACACGCCGCGCGATTTCGACCTGTCGCCCTATTTCCGCATCGTCAAGCCGACGCTGGAGTACGGCTTCGACTACCGGGCGGTCGCGTGGGGGGACACGGCGACCGATTCGGAGGAAAAGGCCGCCGAGTAGCCCTGCCCGAGGCGAGGTCCGGTCGAGCATGTCATGCCGGCAGCGGCCGCTGTGCGCGCGCCGGCGTCACGCGGACGCGGCATATGACCGATCGCCCAGCCAATGAAGTTCTTCTTGTTGGTTGTCTCGAGAGGCGGCTTCAGCGGCCCCTCGAAATCCCACTGGATCGGCATCTAGACCAGCACTCTTGCCGAGGCCGCGCCCGAGCGTCACGAGGTCGACTGGCGTCGCGCGGAGATATCATCAATCTCCTCCCAAAAATGCGCTCAGTCGGCTCAGCACCAGATTCGGAGCTTCAAGCTGAGGTAGGTGGCCGATGCCAGGCAGTGTTTCGAACGACGCCTGCGGGATCAGTCCATGAAGCGCTTTGCCTCGCGTCAGCGGAATCCATGGGTCGTCCTCGCCCCAGATTATCTTTACCGGACAGCGTATGTCCCCGAATATCGGTTCGACTTCGGCGGTATATCTTTCGTCGGCTTGCGCGAATTGGCGATAGAAGCTCGCGCGCCCGTCCTCGGAAAGCCACGGCTCGACAAGCATCTCGAAATCTCTGGAATCGATGTCGTTTACGATGGCTCCCTTGATGTAAGCCTCTACGACCGCTCTGTGGATATGCGGCGGCAGACCCAGAAAGGCATCCACATGGCGACCGACATGATCGAAGAACTCCGATCCCCAAGGGCGCATCGCGACAACGTTCATCAGCAGATATCGATCGAAGTCGCAGCCATGCAGCAAATGCGCCCGTAGCGTCGTCGCTCCACCCATATCGTGGGCAATGACGATTGGACGTTCGATATTCCAATACGCAAGCATGTCGGCGAATATCTTTCCTTGCACATCGAGTGACGTGCGCTGCCCCGCGTCTTTTTCAGATTGCCCGTATCCGGGCATGTCATACCAATGGACGCGATACCGCCCTGCAAGGTCCGGGATAATCCGATGCCATGAGAACGAAGACCACGGCCAACCATGAGCCAGCACCAGCGCAGGCCCGTTACCCAGTCGACCCGCTGCCACTGTGCCCGCGGATGTTTGCACGGTTTCATCGAGTTTCCACGACATCCAATACTCTCCCGGGGTGTCCGGACTGCGGGTGCCAAGCGCTGGATTTTCAACCGCTAGGCCGGCAGCGGCCGCTTCGCAGCCTCGGTGCGCGCGCCGGCATCACGCGGATGCGGTCCGATCGGCATGATCGCCGGAAACGGCGTCGCGCCGAAGGCAAAGGTCCATTTATAGCCGATGAGCTGATCTTCCGGCGTGGTGTGCTGATCGTGATGGGCAAGCAGCCTTGCGCGCTCGGCAAGGTCCTCCGCCTCGCGCCGCACCATCTCGGCCGTTTCCGGCCGCATCCGCCGGGAGAAGCTGACGAAGGTCGCTTGGCGTTCCATATGGCCGATCGCCCAGCCGATGAAGTTCTTGTTGGTCGTCTCGAAATGCGGCTTCAGCGGCCCGTCGAAATCCCACTGGATGGGTGTATCGACCAGCAGCCTGGCCGAAAGGCCGCGCCCGAGCGCCACCAGGCCAAGCTCTTCCAGATCGCGCAGATAGAGAAACATCGAAGCCTCGCTCAGGCCTTGCGAGCGCATGATGCCTTCGGGCGTGAATTTTTCCGACAGCATAATGAAGAGGAAGAGCAGCGCCGGCCGCGCGGCAAGCCTGCGCTCGATCTCCGGCGCGATGTGGTTGGCCGGCCCCGGCCCCCGGCTCATCGAGCCCAGCACATTCTCCAGCTCCACTTCCGCCGCGGCGCAGATCTCCATCAGCCGGTCGAGCTTGCAGTTCCGTTCATGGAAGATGCGTTTCACCGTCGGCTCGGACACGCCCATGCGCTCGGCCAGCGTCCGGTAGGTCAGGCCCTTGGCCTTCAATGTCCGTTTTAGCGCCTCGAAGATCGGACCGTTCATGGAATGCACCTCGTTTGCATGAATTCGTATCGATGTTCGATACTACGTGCGAACAGTCTTCCAGAAAAGTATCGAAAAACCTAGCTCTCCGCCGTCACCACAGGAGAGCACCATGAAGACCCTCATCGCTTCGACTTTTCTCGCCTTCGCCGGCATTGCAATGGCGTCTGCCGTTCAGGCCGGCGAACTCTGGCGCGCCGGCGGCTTCGAACAGCCGGAATCGGCGCTTTTCGACGCCGCCAACATGCGCATCGTCGTTTCCAACATCGTCGGCAATCCAGGCGATGCCGACGGCAACGGCTATTTGTCGCTGCTGTCGATGGACGGCAAGGTCATCACCCGCCACTGGGTGGACGGCATGGACGCGCCCAAGGGCATGGCGATCTCGGGCGGCAGGCTTTACGCCGCCGACATCACCAGGGTCCGCGTCGTCGACATCGCCAGCGGCAAGCTGGTCTCGACCATCGATGTGCCGGGCGCCGTCTTCCTCAACGACATGACCACGGACGGTACGGGCAAGGTCTATGTCGGCGACATGCTCGCCGATACGATCTATCGCCTTGACGGCGACAAGCCGGAGCTGTTCGTGAAGGATGCGCTGCTGGCTTCGCCCAACGGCGTCTTCGCCGAAGGCGACCGGCTGATCGTCGCGTCCTGGGGCAAGGGCATCAAGCCCGATTTCAGCACGGCGGAGCCCGGCGGCCTGCTCGCGATCGATCTCGTCAGCAGGAAAATCACGCCGCTGCCCGGCGCTCAAGAATTCGCCGACCTCGACGGCGTCGTCGCCATCGGCGACGGTATCTACGCCACCGCCTACATGACCGGCACACTTTACCGCTACCACGCCGGCGGCGCGCCGGAAGCGATCGTCACCTTCAAGCCAGGCAGCGCCGACATCGGCACCGACGGCAACTCGACCCTCTATGTCCCGCTGATGAACGAAGGCGCCGTCGCGGCGCTGAAGATCGACTGAGAGCCGTCGCGACGGAAACGACGTCGATCGGATTGGACCGGCATATCGGCGGAGGCTGCCATCTGGTTCCGCCGCTCGCTCCGGGCTATCCGGCAGCAATCCGTCACATGAGCGAAGCCGTGAAGACATCCAGCCTGACCGGCGCCGTTTCTCCGATGATCCCCGTGCTCGTATGCGCGCTGGCAATCTTCCTGCTGTCCGGGATGGACGCGGCGATGAAGTCTCTGGTCATTGCGGTCGGCGTATACAACACGGTGCTGTGGCGCAGCATGGTCGCGACCTTGGTCGCGGGCGCGGCCTGGTCGGCTGGGCCGCGCTCGAAGCCGGCCCTTCCGGTGCTGAGGCTGCATGCACTGCGCGCCGCGGTTGTCGGCATCGTCCTGATATCATTCTTCTGGGGTCTCGCCAGGCTGCCGCTTGCCGAGGCGATCGGGCTCAGCTTTGTCGCGCCCCTGTTTGCGCTGTTCCTTGCCGCGCTGTTGTTGGGCGAACGTATAAGGCGGCAGGCTGTATGGGCGTCGCTGGCCGGCATCGCGGGCGTCGCGATCATATTGGCCGGCCAGTTTGGGCAGGCGAGCCATTCGCCAGACGCCTTGCTTGGCACCGCCGCGGTGCTCGTGTCGACGGTGTTCTATGCCTACAATCTGATCCTCGCCCGGCGACAGGCGCTGTTGGCCAAGCCGATCGAGATCATGCTGTTCCAGAACCTCTGCGTCGCAATCATCCTTGGCTTCGCCGCGCCGTGGCTCGCCGTTGCGCTGCCGGGCGACCTTTGGCTTCCCCTGGTCGGGGTGACCGTGCTGTCGCTTGCCGGCCAATTCCTGATGAGCTGGTCCTACGCCCGCGCCGAAGCGCAGTATCTGATCCCGACGGAATACTCGGCCTTCGTCTGGGCGATCGCGTTTGGTTGGTTCTTCTTCGGCGAGGCGGTGGCCTGGACCACGCTGGCAGGGGCATGCCTGATCGTCGCCGGCTGCCTGATCGCCGCGCGCGCAAACCCGAAACTTGCCGAGCCGATCGAAGCGGCGGTTTGAGAAAGCTGCGATGGTTTGATGTCGGTTGCGGCTCAGCCCATCGGGTTCTGCGCCGCGGCGGACTTCAGGCGCGCGCCCCTTCCGCCTCGCTGGCCTGGTTTTCGCCGACCAACTGCACCCCGACCGCGTCGGGCGCCTGGATGACCTTCATCAGCGAGACGCCGCCGCCTCCGACGACGCCTTCGGCGCGGCTCACTCGCTGTCCGCCATCACCTTGCGCCGCTGCAGCAGCCGCGCTGCTAGCCAGCACAACATGGCCCAGGCGAAGCCGGCGCACCAGCCGGCAAGCACGTCCGACGGCCAATGCACGCCGAGATAGACGCGGCTGGTTCCGACCAGCACCGTGACGAGCACGGCCAGCGCAAGCAGGAAGACCTTGGTCGCGCGGTCCGGCAGGAAGCGGGCCGCCAGCGAGCCAAGGGTAAGATAGGTGATCGCCGAGAGCATCGCGTGGCCGCTGGGGAAGGAGAACGAGGTCTCGTCGACGAGATGCGACACGAGATCGGGTCGCGGTCGGTCGACTTCGAACTTGAGCAGGCTGGACAGCACCTGTCCGCCGGCGACGGCCACGAACACGAACAACGCTGTCGCCGGCCGCCGGATCAGCAGCAGGTAGATGATGACCGTGCTGGTGATGAGCACCAGCACGCTGGTGCTGCCGAGCGCGGTGATGTCGCGGACCGCACCTTCCAGCCAGGGTGGGCCGATCGGACTGTTCGGCTGCCCGGCTTGGCGGAAGGCGAGCAGGATTTCCGTGTCGAAGGCGTGCGGGCTAGTGGCGCGCGCCACCTCCATCAGTTCCACCAGGCCCCATAGTCCGCCGGCGATCACCAGCCCGGCCAGGAGCACCGGGAATTCTATTCTGTTGAGCAGCGCGTTGGCGGTCGATTTCATTCGAGCCCCCTGGTCCAGCTACAGCCGTTGCATATAGGGCCCGAGTGTGATCAGAGCGACAGCTGCGATCGCCAGCACGACGCCCGTCGCCTGCAATGCGTTGAGCCGTTCGCCGAAGAATACCAGGGCCACGACGTTCACCGACACCAGCTGGATCACCGCCGACAGGCTGAATGACACCGACATGCCGAACTCGCGGATCAGCCTCAGCATGATCAGATTGCCGGCGGAATAGAGCGCCAGCGTCAAAAGGATCTTGGCCAGGCTCGGCGCCAGCCCCCACTGCTTGGCCGCCATCGCCGCCAGCAGGAAGATCACCGTCGAGACGCCAAGCTGCGCCAATCCCCAGAAACTCACGTTTTCGTCCCCTCTGAAGCGGCCTTCGCCGCACCCGTCGCGTCCTTGTTTCCGAAGCGCGTGAAGCCGTCAAGCTGAGCGGTGGAGGATAAGGGCGAAGGCCGCGGCAAGCCCCCTTATCCCCGTATAGTAACGTTGGGAAAGGGGCCGACATCGACGGCTTCGCCAATCGCCGAGGGGTACGTCGAAGCCATGTCACGAAAATGTGATCGGGCGCGTATAGGGATCGAAAGGTCACGCATTCCAGCCACCTCAAGAAGCCAGAGGACCCATGACCCAATCCCCTGAAACCCGCTTCCGCACCAGCCTGCTTGAGGAGAATGACGGTCCGCCCGTCAATCCCACCGACAACCGCACCATGGGCGAGATCATCGCCGCGCGTTTCTCGCGCCGCAGTTTCCTGAAAGGTTCGCTGGCCGTCTCGGCCATTGCCGCCACGGTCAGCCCGCTGGCGCTCGTCGCCGCCGCCGAGGCGCGCGCCGCCGAGGCCTCGGCCTTCAAATTCGACGAGCTCGAGGCCGGCATCGACGACAGGCACCATGTCGCGCCGGGTTACGACGCCGACGTGCTCCTGCGCTGGGGCGACCCGCTGTTTGCCGATTCGCCGGAATTCGACCCGGTAAAACAATCGGCCGCGGCCCAGGCCAGGCAGTTCGGCTACAACAACGACTATGTCGGTTACATCCCGATCGACGGCTCGGCCGAGCATGGCCTTTTGGTCGTCAACCACGAATACACCAACCCGCATCTGATGTTCCCCGGCATCGTCAAGATCGTCGAGAAGGAAGGCAAGAAGGCAGCCGAGGTGGCGCCGCTCAACAAGGAGCAGGTCGATGTCGAGATGGCCGCTCATGGCGGCTCCATCGTCGAAATCCGCAAGCAAGGCGGCAAATGGCAGGTGGTGCGCGACGGCAAGCTCAACCGCCGCATCACCTCCAGCACCGAGATGGCGCTCTCCGGCCCGGTCGCCGGCCACGATCGCGTCAAGACCAATGCCGATCCGTCCGGCGCCAAGGTCATCGGCACAGTCAACAACTGCGCCGGCGGCGTCACCCCCTGGGGCACCTATGTGATGGCCGAGGAGAACATCCACGGCTATTTCTCGGGCGAATTGCCGGAAGGCCACAAGGAAGCCGCCAACTACAAGCGGCTCGGCATACCGGAAGGCGCCTATGAATGGGGCGCGCACTACGATCGCTTCAACCTCGCCAAGGAGCCGAATGAGCCGAACCGCTTTGGCTGGATCGTCGAGGTCGACGTCAACGACCCGAACTCGGTGCCGAGGAAGCGCACCGCCATGGGCCGCTTCAAGCATGAGGGCGCCGAATCGATCGTCGCCAGGGACGGCCGCGTCGTCTTCTATCTCGGCGACGACGAGCGCTTCGATTATGTCTACAAATTCGTCACCGCCGGTAAGTTCAATCCCAATGACCGCGCCGCCAACAAGGACCTGCTCGACGACGGCACGCTGCATGTGGCGAAGTTCGCCGAGGACGGTTCGGTCGAATGGATGCCGATCGTGTTCGGTCAGGGTCCGCTGACGGCGGAAAACGGTTTCGCCAGCCAGGCCGACGTTCTCATCGAGACGCGCCGCGCCGCCGACCTGCTTGGCGCCACCAAGATGGACCGACCGGAAGACATCCAGCCCAATGCCGGCAACGGCAAGGTCTATGTCATGCTGACCAACAATTCCAAGCGCAAGGCCGACCAGGTCGACGCCGCCAACCCGCGCGCGGCGAACGCCTTTGGCCACATCATCGAGATCGTCGAGGACGGCGGCGACTTCGCCGCCACCAAGGGCAAATGGGAAGTGCTCTTGAAATGCGGCGATCCCGCGGTGGCCGATGTCGGCGCCACCTTCTCGACCGCCACCACCGCCCATGGCTGGTTCGGCATGCCCGACAATTGCACCGTCGATTCCGCCGGTCGCCTCTGGGTCGCCACCGACGGCCAGGGCCCGAAGGCCACCGGCCGCACCGACGGCCTGTGGGCAGTCGACACGGAAGGCGCAGCGCGCGCCACGTCAAAGCTGTTCTTCCGCGTGCCGATCGGCGCCGAAATGTGCGGCCCGCTGTTTGCGCCGGACGACCAGACCGCTTTCGTCGCCGTTCAGCATCCGGGCGACGGCGGCGAGGATTGGGAAGGCTTTGGCCGTCCGTCTTATTACGAGGATCCGTCGACCCGCTGGCCGGACTTCAAGCCGGACATGCCGGTGCGGCCGTCGGTCGTCGCCATCACCAGGCAGGGCGGCGGCAAGATCGCGGTCTGATCGGCCGAGGCACCGCGAACCATCGCAGACGTTGGGGATTAGCTGAGGCCTCCCCGACGTCGTCATCCCAGGGCGAAGCAGGAGCGAAGCTCCGTCGCGGAGACCCTGGGATCCATGCCGTGAACTTGCGCGAAGAGTACAGGCGGCGCAGGGCAGACGCCGTTCCGCACCGCTGCATCGCTCGTGTGTAACGGCATGGATCCTATGGTCTGCGCCGCGTCGCTTCGCTCCTTGCTCAGCTATAGGATGACGAAGCGAGAGGCTCCGCAGCCCGTGTTATCCCGCGCGTTGAACCACGGCCATGTTCAGGGTGGTTCTCAACCGGAAGCCGATGGACTCGTAGAGTCCGACGGCCGCGACGTTGCTGGCATAGGCGTGGAGATAAGGAACCTCTCCCCGCGCCATGATCCGGTTCGCCACGAAGAGCGACAGCAGCCTGGCAAGGCCGCCTCCGCGGAAATCCGGATGCGAGCACACGCCGCTGAGCTCGGTATAGCCGGGCTGCTTCATGCGCTCGCCGGCCATCGCCGCGAGCCTGCCGTCGATCTTCACGCCCCAGAACTCGCCGAGGCTCAAGGCCTCCAGCGTGAACGGGCCGGGCTTGGTGAGCGACGCGAGAGCCAGCATCTCGGCGGCATCGCCCCGCGTCAGTCGTTGCACGCGCTCGTCGGACACAGCCTGCACCGGCTGCCCGGCAATCATCTGCACCAGGGACGCTGTCGAAACCGCGGCGATCTCCGCGGGCAGGGTGATTTCATCCGTCTGGACCAGGATGGCGCTTTCAAGCGGCGGCAGAAGCTTGCCCAGGGCCCGCAGGCTTTGCGTATCGTCCGCCGCGGTGGCGGCGAAAGGAACGATCGACGGCCGGTAGCGCCGGGCGAGGGTGCCGCCTTCCGCGAAGGCCTGATGGCGCGTCGCAAGCGCGCTCCAGATGGGACGGTCGAGAAGGTGTTTCATCGTGCGACGGCCTTGGGCGCGGCGGCTCCTGCTTTTTCCGCACGGCGGTCGAGAGGGATCGCGGCCAACCGATCCTCGATGGCGGCGAGTTGGCCAAGCAGCGGCCCGGAGAGGTCGGCGCACAATTCCGCGACCGCGTCCTCGATGCGCGGCCAGACGTCGCGCTTCGCGGTGTCGAGCAGCCGCTGGCCGCCCGCCGAGAGGGAGACGATCCTGCGCCGCTGGTCGTCGTTCGAAGGGCTGACCTCGACCAGGCCGAGTTCGGCGAGCAGCGACACGGCCCGCGTGACACCTGGCTGCGCGACGCCGAGGGATTGCGCCAGTTCGCCGACCGGCAGTGGCCCCAGCCTGTCGAGTGCGGAGAGCAAGGGATATTGGCTCGACTGAATCCGTACTTCCAGGCGATCGAGCACGCGCTGTGTGTCGGCCTGCAGTTGTTCGCCAATGCGCTTCAGCCTGCTGCCGAGGCAGAGAAAGCCGAGGGATCGTAGGATGTCTTCCATGATCGTTCGCCATGCAAATCAATAACATGATATATAACAAAGCATGGAAAGTCAAATCATTCTGCAGGCGGCGCGAGCCGGATGGGTCATTGCCAGAGGCCAGGTCGCGCCCGGTTCCGCCATGAGGCTGAGCTTTGCCCCTTCATTCAAGGATGATTGCGTCCTATATGGCGCAGGCGCGACATGATCAGTCGCGTCAAGCGACTGATTCGAGGCCAGTGGGTCGGCGGGTCTCTGTTCATCGGCACGCGGAAGCTCATGCCCTCCCTGCGTATCCATATCGACAGGTTTCTTGAAGGCGCGGCGCCCAAGGTGCCGCGCCGCGAGCTGACGCATCTCGAGCGCCTGGCGCTGGTTCGCCGGCATGGCGACTTCTCGCTCGCCTATTCCACCGCCGTGCAGCAGAAACTGTCCTATTTCAGCGACGGCGACGGCTACATCGCCTTCGGCACCAAGATGAAGCACCATTTCGCCCTCGGCGATCCGGTGGTCGATCCGGCGGAGCGGCCGGGCTACATCAAGCGCTTCGTCGAGGCCGCCGGCGGCCCCTGGTTCGTGCAGATCGGCGCCGCCACGGCAAAGGTGCTGGCCGGGCTGGGCTACCGGGTCAACCGGCTGGGCGTCGACACCAGGCTGCACCTGCCGGCGCATGATTTTTCCGGCAAGCGCAACGAAACGGTGCGTTATTCGGAGCGCTGGCTGGCGAAGAAAGGCTTCACCTTCGCCGAGGACAGGGCCAACATGCTCCTCGACGAGGTTTCGCGGCTGTCCGAGAACTGGCGCGGCGAGCGCATCGTCAAGCGCTGGGAGATGGGCTTCCTCAACCGCCCCTTCGCCGACCATCTGGGCGCCGACATGCGCCGCTTCGTCCTGCATGGCCCCGAGGGCGAGCTCGTCGCCATCCTCGACTTCGATCCGCTGTTCAGCGACGGCAAGGTCATCGGCTACACCACAGCCTTCAAGCGCAAGCATGTCGACGCCACGCCGCATGCCGAGATCGGCCTGACCAAATTCGCCGTCGACCGTTTTCGCGAGGAGGGCGTTTCGGTCGTCACGCTTGGCCTGTCGCCGCTGCTCGATGTCGAGCCGAGCGGCTTTGCCGAATCGAGCTTCTGGCGCGGCGCCTTCCAGCGCGCCTACCAGTCGCCCTGGGTCAACCGGTCGCGCTTCAACCTGCAGGGCCAAGCCGCCTTCAAGCGCCGCTTCCATGGGCTGGAGGAGCCGACCTACATCGCCTTCCGCAAGGGCACGCCGATGGAGATGTTGGGGTTGTTGAGGTTGATCAAGGCGATTTGAAACAGGCTCTGTTTCCTCGCCTCCGCGGAGCGGGGGAGAGGTGGCTCGGGCGAAGCCCGAGACGGAGAGGGGGACGACATCCGCGACGCCAGATCCCGGCGAAGGAAGGGTGCGCCAGAGTCAGCCGTCATATGAAGCTGCTGGAGCAGCGCATCCCCAAGCGCCGGCGCAGGCCCCTCTCCATCCCGGCTTCGCCGGGCCACCTCTCCCCACTTCGTGGGGCGAGGAACTCGAGTCCATCAATTCCGCAACCGGTAGCCCGTCCGGAAAATCCACGCCACGATCGCGATGCAGACGGCCAAAAACACCAGCGTCATGCCGAGGCTGACGCCGACCGAAACATCCGCCTTGCCGTAGAAGCTCCAGCGGAACCCGCTGATCAGGTAGACGACCGGGTTGAGCAGCGTGATCGTCTTCCAGATGCCGGGCAGCATGTTGATCGAATAGAAGCTGCCGCCGAGGAAGGTGAGCGGGGTGACGATCAGGAGCGGCACCAGCTGCAGCTGCTCGAAGCTCTTCGCCCAGATGCCGATGATGAAGCCGAACAGGCTGAAGGTCACCGCCGTCAGCACCAGGAAGGCGATCATCCAGAACGGATGCTCGATTCTCAGCGGCACGAACAGCGAGGCGGTGGCCAGGATGATCAGGCCGAGCATGATCGACTTGGTCGCCGCACCCCCGACATAGGCGATGATGATCTCGAGATAGGAGACCGGCGCCGACAACAGCTCATAGATCGAGCCGACGAATTTCGGGAAATAGATGGCAAAGGACGCGTTCGAGATCGACTGCGTCAGAAGCGACAGCATCATCAGGCCCGGCACGATGAAGGCGCCGTAGCCGATGCCGTCGATCTCGGTGATGCGCGAGCCGATCGCCGAGCCGAAGACGACGAAATAGAGCGACGTCGAGATCACCGGCGAGATGATGCTCTGCAGCACGGTGCGGAACGCACGCGCCATCTCCACCCGGTAGATCGCCCATACAGCGCGCAGGTTCATGGCTCTTGCCTCAGAAGACTGACGAAGATCTCTTCGAGCGAGCTGTTCTTGGTGTCGAGGTCGCGGAACTGCAGGCCGGCGGCCTCGAGGTCGCGGATCAGCGAGGCGACGCCCGGCCGGTCGCTCTGGTTGTCATAGGTGTAGGTGAGCTCGCTCCCGTCCGCGGACAGCTCCAGCGCATAGCGCGACAGGCCGTCGGGTATGGCGCCGAGCGGCGCGCGCAATTCCAGCGTCATCTGCTTGCGGCCGAGCTTGCGCATCAGCTCGGCCTTGCCTTCGACCAGGATGATCTCGCCGCGGTTGATGACGCCGACACGGTCGGCCATCGCCTCGGCTTCCTCGATGTAATGCGTGGTCAGGATGATGGTGACGCCGTCCTCGCGCAGGCGCCGCACCATCGCCCACATGTCCTGGCGCAATTCGACGTCGACGCCGGCCGTCGGCTCGTCGAGGAACAGCACGCGCGGCTCGTGCGACAGCGCTTTGGCGATCATCAGCCGGCGCTTCATGCCGCCGGAAAGCGTGATCGCCTTGGCGTCCTTCTTGTCCCACAGCGAGAGGTCCTTGAGCACCTTCTCGACGAAATCCTTGTTGGGAGCCTTGCCGAACAGGCCGCGGCTGTAATTGACCGTCGCCCAGACCGTCTCGAAGGCGTCGATGGTGAGTTCCTGCGGCACCAGCCCGATCAGGCTGCGCGCCGCGCGGTAGTTCTTGCCGATATCGTGGCCGTCCACGGTGACGCTGCCCGACGAGCGGTTGACGATGCCGCAGACGATCGAGATCAGCGTCGTCTTGCCGGCACCGTTCGGCCCGAGCAGCGCGAAGATCTCGCCGCGCTCGATGTCGAGGTTGATTTCCTTCAGCGCCTTGAAGCCGGTGGCATAGGTTTTCGTGACACCGGAAATCGAGATGATGGATGACATGCTGAAAAACGGCCGGCTGGAAAACGTGACCTGATATAGGTCGGATGTCGTTTTATGCAAACCGGCATTCGACGCTGCTCCTGACAGTTCTGGACAGCCGCCCTCGCCGGTTGGCGGCTGAACGAAGCGTTCGCGGCGTCGGCAAGCTGTCACGCGGGATGTCTATCCATGCCGGCGCGGCACCGCTCGCCGCTGCGACAACGCGCCTCGCGTGACGCCGAGCCGCTTTGACCGATGCGCGCCTGAGGCCTATCCTCCAAGAATAACAGCAGCCGGAGTCGCCCATGGACCCGCTCATTCTGTCGCGTATCCAGTTCGGCGCGAATATTTCGTTTCATATCCTGTTTCCGGCGATCACCATTGCACTTGGCTGGGTGCTGCTGTTCTTCAAGCTCCGCTACAACGCCACAGGCGATTCCGCCTGGATGCGGGCTTATTTCACCTGGGTGAAGGTATTCGCGCTCTCCTTCGCCATGGGCGTGGTCTCGGGCGTCACCATGAGCTTCCAGTTCGGCACCAACTGGCCGGGCTATATGGAAACCGTCGGCAACATCGCCGGGCCGCTGCTCGCCTACGAGGTGCTCACCGCCTTCTTCCTTGAGGCCGCCTTCCTCGGCATCATGCTGTTCGGCTTCCGCCGCGTCTCCAACCGCATCCACACACTCGCCACCGTGCTGGTGGCGGGCGGCACCACCGTCTCGGCCTTCTGGATCATCGCGCTGAACTCCTGGATGCAGACGCCGGCCGGTTTCGAGATGCGCGACGGCAAGGCGCATGCGCTCGACTGGTGGGCGGTGATCTTCAACCCGTCCATGCCCTACCGGCTGATGCATATGCTGCTGGCCTCGGGCCTCACCGTCTCCTTCCTGGTCGCCGGCCTGTCGGCGCTGCGCTACCTGGTTGGCGACCGTTCGGAATCGATGTGGAAGGCGCTGCGCACCGGCGTCTTCACCGCCGCCATCCTGATCCCGATCCAGATCTTCGCCGGCGACCAGCACGGCCTGAACACGCTGGAGCACCAGCCGCAGAAGATCGCCGCCATGGAAGCGAACTGGAACACCGGGCCCAACGTGCCGCTGGTGCTGTTCGCCCTGCCCGACGAGGCGGCCAAGGAGAACAAGTTCGAGCTCGCCATTCCGGACGGCGCCAGCGTCGTGCTGCGCCACAGCGTGAGCGGCGTCGTGCCCGGCCTCAACGACTATCCGGGCAACCATCCGCCGGTCTTCCCGGTCTTCTGGGGTTTCCGCATCATGGTCGGCACCGGCATACTGATGTTGATCGTCTCCTGGTCGGCGGCCTTCTTTCTCAAGCGCCGTCACAGCCTGCCGAAGCTGCTGGCGCTCATCATGGTTCCGATGACGATCTCCGGCTGGGTGGCGACGCTCGCCGGCTGGTACACCACCGAGATCGGCCGCCAGCCCTGGCTGGTCACCGGCGTGCTGAAGACGGCGGATGCCGTCGGCCCGGTCGCCGGCAGCCATGTGGCGCTGACTTTAGCCGTCTACCTCATCCTCTATGTGCTGCTCTTGATCGCCTATCTTAGTGTGCTGGTGCATCTGGCGCTGAAGGCGGCCAAGGATGGCGACGCCTCGCCGCTGCCGGGCGCCATGAACGCAGCCCTTTCACAGCAGGCCGCGGGGGAGTGAGGAATGGTCCGCGAAGCGGACGAAAAGCCAACGGTTTGGCTTTTCGAATGACGAACGCCCGGAGCCATAGCGAAGGGCCAGAAACGGTGACTGTAGGGATGAGAGATCCATGACCTTCGACTGGCCAACCGCGCTCCCACTGATCTTCGCCGGCCTGATGGGCCTCGCCATCCTGATCTACGTCATCCTCGATGGTTTCGACCTCGGCATCGGCATCCTGTTCGCCGCCGCCGACGACGCCGAGCAGGATACGATGATCGCAGCCATCGGCCCGTTCTGGGACGCCAACGAGACCTGGCTGGTGCTGGCGGTCGGCCTTTTGCTGGTCGCCTTCCCGATGGCGCATGGCACGATCCTCACCGCGCTCTACATTCCGGTCTTCCTGCTCCTGCTGGGCTTGATCCTGCGCGGCGTCGCCTTCGACTTCCGCGCCAAGGTGCCTGCCGGCAAGAAGCAGCGCTGGAACCGCATCTTCTTTTTGGGCTCCGCAACCGCCTCGCTGGCGCAGGGCTATATGCTGGGCGTCTATGTGCTGGGTCTCGATGTCGGCTTCGGTGGTATGGCCTTCGGCGCGCTGGTGGCGCTCTGCCTGTCGGCCGCCTACGCCGCGATGGGCTCCGCCTGGCTGATCTACAAGACCGAGGGCGGCTTGCAGAGGAAAGCCGTGCGCTGGCTGCGTACCACGCTGGTGCTGACGGCGCTCGGCATGGTCGCGGTGTCGCTGGCGACGCCTTTCGCCAGCCCGCGCATCTTCGACAAATGGTTCCTGTGGCCGGAGATTCTCTACCTGTCGCCGCTGCCCATCCTGTCGGCGCTGCTGTTCCTGTGGCTGTGGCGGCAGACTTTCCATCTGCCGCGGCCGGACGACCGGCATGCGCTGCGGCCGTTCCTGACCTTGGCCGCCATCTTCGCGCTCGGCTTCGCCGGGCTGGCCTGGTCGTTCTACCCCTATGTCGTGCCCGACAGACTGACGATCTGGCAGGCCGCGTCGGCGCCGGAGAGCCTGGCCTTCATCCTGGTCGGCACCGTGGTCGTGCTGCCGATCATCATCTTCTATTCCTTCTATGCCTACCGGGTCTTCGGCGGCAAGGCGACGGATCTGACCTACGATTGAGAGCGTCTTTCTCCCCGTCTCTATAAGGGGAGAAATGCCCGGCAGGGCAATGAGGGGCGGCGCAAACCCATCAAGCAAAGCGATAGCCGGCCCCCCTTCAAGCAATGACTTTCGCGGCTTGCATTGCCCGACCACAAATGTTGGCGCTGCCCCTCATCCGCCTGCCGGCACCTTCTCCCCGTGAACGGGGAGAAGGGAGCTACCCTCGGGCTCGGTCCAGAAGGCGATCTCCTGCGCCTTGGTCCTCAGCTCCGTCTTCAGCCAGGCGTCGTCGTCTTCCAGATAGCTCCACGGCGTCTTGCCCTGCGCGCGCATCTCGCGGATGTAGGAGCGGTAGCGGTAGTGGCTGTAGACCGACATCGCATAGGTGGCGTAGGCGGCGGCGAGCTTTTTGTGGCCGCGCACGATCACCAGGTTCTCGTCATTGCTCTTGCTCGCCGGCGCCGAGAAATTATGGCTGCCGGTCACCACCACGCAGTCGTCGGAATGCGGATCGGTGACCAGGATCTTCGAATGCACGATGGCGTGGCCGATCTGCGACAGGAAGGTGCGGCGGTTGACCTCGGCGATCCATGGTCCGAGCGGCGCGTCGAGGCCTTGCGGCTGCGCCACCGAATAGCGGTCCGGCTTGAACCTCCGGTCGCTGCTCACCAGGTCGATGTCGAGGAAATTCTGGTCGGTGCCGCCCTCGTCTTGGCCGAGCGTGCTGACGACGCCGCGCACATACATGCCCTTTTCCCTGGCGCGCTGGCCAGCCAGCGTATGCAAGCCCTGCTTGCCCGGCGTGAACATCAGGAAAAGCACCGCGTGCTTGGCCGAGGTGATGACATCGCGCAGCGCCTCCATGTCGCGCCCATCCGAGGTGCGCGTGAACCACACGGTCGCTTTGGCCGTGCCGACCGAGAACGTCTTCGGCTTGTCGTTGTCGGCCATGAGGGCTGGCGTGAAATTGGCCGGGTCGGTCTTCGGCGGCGAGGCGTCCTTCAACAGGTCCCAATGCTTGCGGAAATGCGCCGCCACATCCTTGTCTTCGATCAGCAGGCCGTTGTTGACCTGCGTGCACAGCCCCGTCGTGCTCCAGTTGGTGCTGCCGGTCCACACCATCGCGGGCGCGCCGCCCTTCGAGACCACGACGAATTTGTTGTGGCCGAGCCCCTTCGACTTCAGCATCCGGTCGATGGTCGCGATGCCGTGGTCGTTGAGGTTCTTGCGCGCCGCCGCGTTGCCGTCGCCTTTCTTGTCCGAGCCGTTGGCGAGGATGAGGTTGAGCCGCGGCCCGAGCCCGATCAGCGCCGTCTCCAGCGTCGCGTCGCCGAGCTCGTAGAGCGCGGCATGCAGCTCGTCGCCGGCGACCTGCGTCAGCCCGACCATGCGCAGGCCGAGATCGCCCTCGAGGAAGGCGCGGAACTTCGCGTCGCCATTGGTCTGCAGGCTTTTCTTGAACGCCGCCGGCGTCAGCCTGTTCTTCGCCATGTAACGCGCGACGAATTGCGACAGCACCAGCCCGCGGTTGAAGAAACAGGAAAAGCCGCCGCCGGCATCGGTGGAAAGCGTCCTCCAGTCCGTCCAGTCGCTCGTAACCCCCTTGGTCAATGGCTTGCCGGCGCCGGCGCTCATCATCGCGGTCACCCGGTAGCGCACCACATTGCCGACATCGGCGGCATGGTCGGTCCAGTTGAAGCGCTGGAACGGCCAGACGTCGGACGGCCGGTGGTCGCCCGATTTCGGCTTGTCCTTGGTGAAGCCGACGCGGTTCTCGACCGGCTCGATCTTCTCCGTCGCGCCGGCCTTGCGGCCGCGCTCCAGGAGGAAGCCGCGGCATCCCGGGATGAATTCGCTCGGCGCCCAGGCGACGAAGGCGTCGTCGCCATTGGTGTAGACGGAAACCTTGATGCTGACAGCCATGTGTCATTCCTCCCCGTTGCGACGCCGACAAGATCCGCGCCGGAAGCAGGTTTCCGGGTCTGTTGAAACAGAAAGTCAGAAAGAGTGACGGCGGTGATTATGTGGCGGCAGAAGACTGGCTGTCAATGTTTGAGGACTTGAAGTATAACTCTATGAACAGCTTCACATTCCAATCTATTTGCCAGCAAAATAAAGAGGCGGCGGACCTTGCGGCCCGTCCGCCTTCAAACCTGTCGCTGTGCTCCGGAACCGGCCGGCAGCCGTCAGCTCTTGCTTGACGCCAGCACCAGCACCGGCTTTTCGCTGTAGAGCTGCGGGAACAGCGCCTTCAGGTTCTCGATCTTGGGCAGGTCGTTGTAGACGATATAGGGGTAGGTCGGGTTCAGCGTCAGGAAGTCCTGATGGTAGTCCTCGGCCGGATAGAAGGTCTTGCCTGTCTCGAGCGTCGTCACGATCGGCTTGCCGAACACCTTGGCCTTGTCGAGCTGGGCGATGTAGCTCTCGGCGACCTTCTTCTGCTCGTCGTTCCCGGCAAAGATCGTCGAGCGATACTGCGTGCCCTGGTCCGGTCCCTGGTAGTTGAGCTGCGTCGGGTTGTGCGCGACCGAGAAATAGACCTGCAGGAGCTGGCCATAGGTGACCTTCGACGGGTCGTAGGTGATCTCGACCGATTCCGCATGGCCGGTGCGGCCGGTGCCGACGACCTCGTAGACGGCGTTTTCGGCGCTGCCGCCGGTGTAGCCGGAAACCGCCTTGCTGACGCCCTTGACGTGCTGGAACACGCCCTGCACGCCCCAGAAGCAGCCGCCGGCGAACACGGCCTTTTCGGTGCCGCCCGCGGCCTTCTCGTCCAAAGCCGGCGGCGGGATCACCACCGCGTCTTCGGCCGAGCGGGCCGGCGTCTGCCAGAACGCGGCGGCCGCCACGGCTGCAAAGCCAAGCGCTGCAACCGCGCCGCGGATAAAGAATGGCGATCGCCGCGCGGCCTTTGTCTCTATGCCGTTCATGTCCTGATCTCCTTGTTGTTCCACTATATACGACGGAAGCCGCCGCGGGGTTCTCACTTTGCCGTGCGACGGTGCATGGCGGTCGACGGCGCTCCCCCTCTCCGTCTCGGCTTCGCCGAGCCACCTCTCCCCCGCTTCCGCGGGGGCGAGGAACCCAGGCTTGCCACGGCCGCGCCCTTGGCGGTTGGCATTTCCTCGCCCCCATGAAATGGGGGAGAGGTGGCTCGGCGCGCAGCGCCGAGACGGAGCGGGGGAGCGCCCTTTGCGATGGTTCAACCCCGCTGATCTATTGAGCCGGAGCCATCGCATCGGCCGGCTTCATCGCATCCGTCACCGGCTTCATGGCGTCGGCGGGCTTCATCGCGTCGGTGGCCGGCTTCATCGCCTGGGTGCTCATCGCATCGGGCTTCATCGTATCGGCCGGTTTCATCGCGTCCGTCGCCGGTTTCATCGCATCAGCCGGCTTCATGGCGTCGGTCGCCATCGCATTGGCGGGCTTCATGGCGTTGGTCGCGTCGTCGGCGCGGGCGCCGGCGGCGAAGGCCGTGGTTGCAAGCGCAAGCGCGAGCGCCGTCAGGAACTTGGTCATGGATAGTCTCCTTGGGTTGTGGCGCGCCGATGCGGGCCGGGTGATGCGCCGCCGCGTCTCGCGGCTCGGCGCGAAAAACGATGATCAGTCCGCGGCGGCCGCCAGGATCGGCCCGCCGCCGGGGCTCTGCACCAGCACCGCGGTGCTGAGGCCGCCGGTCGCCGCCGGCAGCGGCAGGGTCGTGGCCTGGCCGCTCCAGCTGCCAAGCCGCTGCAGCGAATGCACGACATTGCCGTGCGGCAGCGTGCGCCCGGTGTTTTCGCCGCGCGCCACCGGCACCTCGACGACGCCCTTGGCGTAGCGCACCAGCCAGATGTCGGCCTGGCCGCCGGGCGCCTTGCCCGATCCGATGCTGATCTTGCCCTGCCCGAGCGAAAGCGCCGGGCCTTGAGCATGCGGGCTTGCCGAGATCAGCCGTTCGATCTCGCCGGATCTGGCGCCGACGGCGTCGGCGCTGCCGTTCACCACCACCTGCGGCGTGAACGGCCCGTCATGGCCGAGCGAGGGCTCGTAATTGACCTGGCGCTGGGTGAACTCCTGCCGGCCGAAAATGTCCTTCCAGCCGAGATAGTCCCAATAGGTGACGTTGAAGGACAGCGCCAGCACGCCCGGCCGGTCCTTGACCTTGATGAGGTTGGCATTGGCCGGCGGGCAGGACGAGCAGCCCTGGCTGGTGAACAGCTCCACCACGGTCAGCGGCTGTGCGGAAGCAGCACCGGCGGTTGCGGCAAGCGCGACAAAAGCTGCGCTGGCGAGCCAAAGCCTGCCGGGTCTTGCATTGCGTCCAGTCATGGGGAGTCTCCGTTGCGGCGATGCTTCCATTTCGCCGCCGCGGAAGGCTTCGTTACAGCTTCACCGGTTTGTGATTGGGGCGCCTCCCCTTCTCCCCCTTGTTTGGACCGGGGACATCGCGAACAGGTGTGCGAGGACATCGCGAACAGTTTTGCGCGTTTTGCGCGAGGGGGTTCGGGATGCCATTCGAGGCCAGAAGCGTGATGAGCCAGAAAGAAGAGTTTGTGAGATTGGCGCTGGCGCCTGGCGCCAATGTGAGCGCGTTGTGCCGGCGCTTCGGCATTGGCCGGACCTGTGGCCACAAGTTGCTTTCGCGCTATCGGATGGAAGGCGCGGCGGGCCTGGCGGAACAGTCTCGGCGCCCCCTGTCGAGCCCGGCTCGCAGTGCGCCGGAGGTGGAAGCAGCAGCCGTTTCGGTGCGTGTGGCGCATCCAGCCTGGGGTGGGCGCAAGATCGCGCGCGTGCTTGCCCGCGAAGGCATCGGCACGCCGGCGGCCTCGACGGTCACCGGCATCCTGCGCCGCAACGGTATCGAGCTGGGGGCTTTGGGCGGCGGAGCCCAGCCTTTCGTTCGTTTCGAGCATGCCGCCCCCAACCACCTGTGGCAGATGGACTTCAAGGGCCACGTTGCGTTGCGCGCCGGCCGGCTGCATCCGCTTACCGTGCTCGACGACCATTCGCGCTTCTCGATCGCGCTGTCGGCCTGCGCCGATCAGACCACCGAGACCGTAAAAGCCCGGCTGATCGCCGCCTTCCGTCGCTATGGCCTGCCGTGGCGCATCGCCACCGACAATGGTCCGCCTTGGGGCGATGGCGGCCGCAACGACTTCACCTTGCTCACCGTCTGGCTGATCGAGACCGGCATCGCCGTCAGCCACTCCAGGCCTTGCCATCCGCAGACGCTCGGCAAGGACGAGCGCTTCCATCGTTCGCTCAAGGCCGAGGCATTGCAGGGACCGCCCTTCGCCAATCTCGCCGAAGCACAGGACGCATTCGACCAGTGGCGCCACGTCTACAATCCTGTTTCATAACACCCATCTGTCTATGTTGTTGAAGGGAATAGGCTT
>SAQE01000074.1 GCA_004020545.1 Mesorhizobium sp.
CTATCTCAGCCAAAGCCTTGCAAGCAGGGGGCCGTCCACATATGAGCACCGGAAGCGCAGGGAACCGCCGTTCGCAGGCCGGCCTCACCTGAATCTCGGCACACCCTAGAGGGGGACGACCTTCCCCTCGGCCAACGTCACCCGCCGGTCCATGCGGGCGGCCAGCTCGTGATTGTGGGTGACGATCAACGCCGCCAGCCCCGATTGCCTGACAAGCGCCTCCAGCGCGTCGAAGACATACGAGGCGGTCGTCGGATCGAGATTGCCGGTCGGCTCGTCGGCGAGAAGCACCAGCGGCGCGTTGGCGACGGCGCGCGCGATCGCCACGCGCTGCTGCTCGCCGCCGGAGAGCTCGGCCGGCCGGTGCTGCGCGCGCTTGCCGATCTGCATATAGTCGAGAAGCTGCGCCGCCCGCTCGGACGCCTCCTTCGGAGGAAGCCCCTTGATCAGTTGCGGCATCATGATGTTTTCGAGCGCCGAGAACTCCGGCAGCAGATGATGGAACTGGTAGACGAAGCCGATATCGTTGCGGCGGATCGCAGTGCGTTCTTCGTCGGAGAGCCGGCCACAGGCCCGGCCGCCAAGGATCACGTCGCCGGCGTCCGGGCGCTCCAGCAGTCCCGCCGTATGCAGCAAGGTCGACTTGCCTGAGCCCGATGGCGCCACCAGCGCCACCATCTCGCCGCGCCGAAGCGAAAAGTCGGCGCCGTTCAGGATGATCAGCTTGCGCGGCCCCTGGACGTAGTGCCGCTCGACGCCCTTCAGCTCGATAATGGCTTCGGCCATCACTCGTACCTCAAGGCTTCGACCGGATCGAGCCGGGCCGCCCGCCAGGCCGGAAACACCGTCGCCAGGAAAGACAGGACGAGCGCCATGATGACGACGTAGGTGGTCTCGCGCGGATCCATCTTCGCCGGCAGCTGGCTGAGGAAATAGAGCTCGGGATTGAACAGGATCCTGCCCGTCATCCAGGAGAAGAACTGGCGGATCGATTCGATGTTGAGGCAGATGACGACGCCGAGCAGCACGCCGGCTATGGTGCCGGTGACGCCGATGGCAGCGCCCGTCATCAGGAAGATGCGCAGGATCGCGCCGCGCGAGGCCCCCATGGTGCGCAGGATGGCGATGTCATGGCCCTTGTCCTTCACCAGCATGACGAGGCCGGAAATGATGTTCAGCGCCGCCACCAGAACGATCAGCGTCAGGATCATGAACATGACGTTGCGCTCGACCTGCAGCGCCGAGAAGAAGGTCTCGTTGCGCTGGCGCCAGTCGACGAGGTCGATCGGCCGTTGCGCCGCCTGCTCGACCAGCGGCTTCAGTGCGTCGACATTGTCGGGATTGTCGACATAGATCTCGATGGTCTGCGCCCGCCCGTCCATGTTGAAATAGAGCTGCGCTTCCGAAAACGGCATGTAGACGATCGAGCTGTCATACTCCGACATGCCGACCTCGAAGATCGCGGTCACCTTGTAGCCTTTCATGCGCGGCGTGGTGCCGAGCGGGGTGACGTCGCCTTCCGGCGAGATCAGCGTGATGGTGTCGCCGAGCACCAGCCCGAGATTCTCGGCCATGCGCTTGCCGATCGCAACGCCCTCGCCGGTATCGAAGCCGTCCAGCGTACCCTGCTTGATGTTGCCGGACACGATGGAGATTTTGCCAAGGTCTTCGCCGCGAATGCCGCGCACCAGCGCACCGGCGCCGCCGCCGACATTGCCTTGCGCCAGCACCTGCCCGTCTATCAGCGGGATGGCGTATTTGACGCCGGCAACGCCATTGATGCGGCTCGCCACCTGGGCGTAGTCCTCCAGCGGCGAATCGAGCGGCTGCACGATCAGATGGCCGTTGACGCCGAGGATACGGGTCAGCAGCTCGGCGCGAAAACCGTTCATCACCGCCATGACGACGATCAGCGTCGCGACGCCAAGCATGATGCCGAGGAACGAGATCGAGGCGATGACCGAGATCACCGTCTCCTTGCGGCGCGAACGCAGGTAGCGCCACGCCACCATGCGCTCGAAGCCTGAAAAGGCGCCTGCCGACTTTCGGGCTGCAGCCGCCTCGCTCATCAGGCGATACCCAGGCGCTTCTTGGCCTCTGCGATCGGCAGCGTCTCGCGCTCTCCGCTGCGGCGGTTCTTGATCTCGACCTCGCCGGCGGCCACGCCGCGCGGACCGACGATCACCTGCCACGGCAGGCCGATCAGGTCGGCGGTGGCGAACTTGCCGCCGGGCCGCTGGTCGGTGTCGTCATAGAGAACGTCCTTGCCTGCCGCGCTCAGCACCGCGTAGAGCTCGTCGCAAACGCGGTCGCATTCGACGTCGCCCGCCTTCATGTTGATCAGGCCGATATCGAAAGGCGCCACCGCTTCCGGCCAGATGATGCCGTTCTCATCGTGGCTCGCCTCGATGATCGCCGCAACCAGCCGCGACGGGCCGATGCCGTAGGAGCCGCCCGAAGCGAAATGGTCCTTGCCGTCGGGTCCGGTCACCTTGGCGCCCATGGGCTTGGAATACTTCTCGCCGAAATGGAAAATATGGCCGACCTCGATGCCGCGCGCGGAGAGCCTGTCGCCTTCGGAAACGTTCGCCCACGCCGCTTCGTCATGCATCTCGTCGGTGGCCGCGTAAGGTGTCGTCCACGTCTTCACGATGCCGCCGATCTCGGCGTCGTTGGAGAAGTTCGTGTCCGCGCCAGGCACGTCGAGCGACAGATAGGCGCGGTCGCAGAACACCTGGCTTTCGCCGGTTTCGGCCAGGATGATGAACTCATGGCTGAGGTCGCCGCCGATCGGGCCGGTGTCGGCGCGCATCGGTATGGCCTGCAGCCCCATGCGCGTGAACGTCCTGAGATAGGAGACGAACATGCGGTTGTAAGCGGCCTTGGCGCCCTCAAAATCCAGGTCGAACGAGTAGGCGTCCTTCATCAGGAACTCGCGCGAACGCATGACGCCGAAGCGGGGACGCACTTCGTCGCGGAACTTCCACTGGATGTGGTAGAGGTTGAGCGGCAGGTCCTTGTAGGACTTGACGTAGGCGCGGAAGATTTCCGTGACCATTTCCTCATTGGTCGGACCGTAGAGCATGTCGCGGTCCTGGCGATCCTTGATGCGCAGCATCTCCTTGCCATAGTCGTTGTAGCGCCCGCTCTCGCGCCAGAGGTCCGCCGACTGGATGGTCGGCATCAGGATTTCCAGCGCGCCTGCCCGGTTCTGCTCCTCGCGGATGATCTGGCAGACCTTATCCAGCACCCGTTTGCCGAGCGGCAGCCAGGAAAAGCTGCCCTGCCCCTGCTGGCGGATCATGCCGGCGCGCAGCATCAGCCGGTGCGAGACAATCTCGGCTTCGCGAGGATTCTCTTTGAGAATGGGCAGGAAGTAGCGCGACAAACGCATGGAGTGGTCCGTAAATGAGGATAGCGGCGCCGGAATCGGCGCAACCGCGGCTGTTTGCTCGGGCTTCATAGCCATTTCATGACGGAATGGAAACCCGAGCACTCCAAAGTGTTGGGGTGTTCTGAACCTGATCAAAAAACGGCTGTTTGGCCGCCAAAGTGGCGCTTATGGCTTTTTGATCGATTCACAAGCAAGCCCTGCCCCACTATTGTGCAGTGCAGCACGATATTGCCCGTTTGGAGGCAAAATTCTTCGTGACATTTTCACCTGCGTTGGTCTAGTGTGCGCCGATAACCGAGAGGGCGGAGAAAAATCTGCTCTCCTACGCGGTCAAAGTCTTGGGAGGATGCGATCTAGGCGCGGTAACTCGCTGCCGCCGGACACCGGAAACGGATCGGACGCGTTTAAATTGCAAGGCCTCGTGCCTTGCATTTTTTTTGTGCAATCATCTGCTTAGCACGACAAATTACTAAACAGCATTACGTCGCGTCAGCCCATTGAAATCGGAAGTCGGCTTGCGATTTCAACCAAAACGGGCGCCTTCTGCTCAATACTTGCGGAAACTGAATAGGGACTTTAGCGGCCGTTACTTATGACTAAAGTCCGGTATGATATGCGGGATATCGTCCAAGCTTAAGCCGACCCCCCTCGTCAGGCCGTAGAAAATGCCCATGACGATCGCGGTGACGATCGTCGTGCGGATAGCCGCACGCAGCATATGCGGCCCTTTCGGAGCGCTCGAAACCGTGCCGAGCGTCACGTCCTGGTCCTCGTCCTGCGTGCGCACGCTGAACGGCAGCACGGCAAACAGCACCAGCCACCAGGTGACGAAGAAGAGCGCTACGAAAGAAACCCAGTTCATGCCTGCTCCAGTTCGACCAGCGTGCCGAAGAAGTCCTTGGGATGCAGGAACAGCACCGGCTTGCCGTGCGCGCCGGTCTTCGGGTTGCCGTCGCCGAGCACGCGGGCGCCGCTCGCCTTGAGATGATCGCGCGCAGCCAGGATGTCGTCGACCTCGTAACAGACGTGATGCATGCCGCCCGACGGATTCTTCTCGAGGAACGCGGCGATCGGCGAAGCCTCGCCCAGCGGCTCCAGCAGTTCGATCTTGGTGTTGCCGACATCGACGAACACCACCGTCACGCCATGCTCCGGTAGCGCCTGCGGTTCGCTGAGCCGCGCGCCCAGCGTATCGCGATAGGCCGCGATCGCCGCGGCCAGATCCGGCACGGCAAGCGCAACATGGTTCAGGCGTCCGAGCATGCAAAGCTCCGCTTTAGGGCAGTAAGGGAGTAGGGCAGTAAGGGAAAAACAAGACTGAAGAAAGCAACTGCCCGTTCTTCCCTACTGCCTTACTCCCCTATTCCCTTATTCGTCACCGCGTGACGAATACAGTCACCAGCGGCTTCTTGCCCCAGGCTTCGTTGGCGGCGCCGCGCACGGCACGGCGCACCGCCTCCTGCACAAGGTCGAGGTCTTTTCGGCGCTGGCGAGGGATCGAGTCCACCGCGCCGATTGCCGCATCGAGCATCAGGTCTTCCAGCGTCTCGCCGCCGGCGTCCGCCTCGGCGACGCCGATCGCCACCAGATCGGGATCGCCGGCCAGCTCATATTTGTCGTCTAGCACGACATTGACCGCGACATGGCCGGCGAAGGACAGCTTGCGCCGGTCGCGTATGCCCATGGCCTGGTCGGTGCCGATCAGATAACCGTCCTTGTAAAGGCGGCCGAACGGCACCTGGTCGATGATCGTGGCCGGGCCGGGCCAGAGCCTCAGCATGTCGCCGTCGCGCACCTGCGCCACCTGGCCGATGCCCGACATCGACATCAGCGAGCCCTGCGCCACCAGATGCGCCGCCTCGCCATGCACCGGCACGCCGATCTGCGGCCGCACCCATTCATACATCTTGCGCAGCTCGCTGCGGCGCGGATGGCCCGAGACATGCACCAGCGCGTCGCCGTCCTCGATGATCTTCACGCCGAGGTCGATCAGGCGGTTCTTGATCTCGAGGATCGCCTTCTCGTTGCCGGGAATGGTGCGCGAGGAAAACACCACCGTGTCGCCGGCCGTCAGCGCCACCGACTTCATCTCGTCGCGCGAGAGCTTCGCGAGTGCGGCCAGCGGCTCGCCCTGGCTGCCGGTGCAGATGATCACCAGGTTCTCGCGCGGGATGAAGCCGTAGTCCTCCTCTGAAATGAATTCCGGCAGGCCGTCCATGTAGCCGAGCTCGCTCGCGACATCGATGACGCGTTTCAGCGAACGGCCGAGCACCAGGCATTGCCGGCCGGCATCGCGCGCCGCCCTGGCGATCGAGACGATGCGCCCGACATTGGAGGAGAAGGTGGTGACCGCGACGCGGCCCTTGGCCTTCTCGATGACGCCCTTGAGGCCCTCGCCCACCGCCACCTCCGACGGCGAGTCGCCTTCCCTCAGCGCATTGGTGGAATCGCAGATCAGCGCCAGCACGCCCTTGTCTCCATAGGCGCGAAAACGCGCCTCGTCGGTCTTCGGACCGATCGTCGGCGCCGGGTCTATCTTCCAGTCGCCGGTGTGGATGACCGTGCCGGCCGGCGTGGTGATCGCCAGCGACATCGGCTCGGGGATCGAGTGCGCCACCGGGATGGCCTCGATCTCGAAAGGTCCGATGATGAACTTCTCGCCGGCCCGGTAGATGGTGGCCGGGATTTTCGGCGCATTCTGCTCGCCCTGCCGCTTGGCTTCGAGCAGCCCTGCGGTGAACGGCGTCATCCAGACCGGGACTTTGAGCTTCGGCCAGATGTCGGGCAGCGCGCCATAGTGATCCTCATGCGCGTGCGTGATGACGATACCGCGCAAGCCGTCGAGGTTCTCCTCGATGAAGCGCGTGTCGGGCAAGATGAGGTCGACGCCCGGATGCGCGGTATCGGGAAAAGTGACGCCGACATCGACGACGATCCACTCGCGCGCGTCGGCCGGCCCGTAGCCATAAAGGGCGAAGTTCATGCCGATCTCGCCGACGCCGCCGAGCGGCGCGAACACGAGTTCGGCGTTTTCTCTATTCGCCATGAATTCTTTCCTTCCTGGCCGCTCAGGCCAAGTCAATCAACCTCGCGCCGAGGCGACCGCACCGAAATGCACGTCACCGGCCGCGATCGTCAGAACCGATCCGTCATCGTCGCGGATCACGAAACGGCAGTCCTCGTCAATGGTCTCGAAGACGCCACGAACCACATTGCCGTCAATTCTGACAGCAACCTCGCCGCCGAGCCCGGCCGCGCGCGCCAGCCAGCGCTTCCTGATCGCGGCAAGCCCGCGTCCGTCGTCCCACAGCCTGGCGTTCTCGCTCCAGGCATCCGAAAGCGCCAGGAACAGCCTCTCGGCATCGCAATTGGCGCCCAGCGCCTGCAGCGATGTCGCCGGATAGGGCAAATTTTCGGGGTAAGCCACGACATTGACGCCGATGCCGACGGCAACGGCAAAGCGGCCGCCTTCGAGCATCGCCGATTCCAGCAGGATGCCGGCAAGCTTGGCGCCGGAGGCAAGCACGTCGTTCGGCCATTTCAGCTCGAAGCGGTTGCGTCCTTCACTGCCGCCATCAAGGCCAACGGCGATCCGGCCCTGCGGAACGACGGCATCGAGCGCGTCGGCCAGCGCCAGTCCCGCGACGAAGCCGAGCGTCGCGGCGAGCCGCAGCTCAGTATTGGGAACCAGGAGCAGCGTCGCCGCCAGATTGCCTTCGGGCGTCGCCCAGGCGCGGCCGCGCCGCCCGCGGCCGCTTTCCTGCTTCTTCGAGACGATCCAGAGTTTTCCCGGATCGCCCGCGCGCGCATGGTCCAGCGCCAGCGCGTTGGTCGAGCCGACACTGTCATGGGCCTCGAGCCGGAACCCCTCCGACGCCGCGGTTGGAGCCAGCCGAAACGCCATCCCGTCAGAAGAAGGTCTTGGCGGCGGCTTCGGCATAGCTGCCGATCGGCCCGCCGATCAGCACGTAGAACAGCACGAAGGCGCCGCTGACGCCGAGCACGAGACGCAGCTCGCTTGCCATCGGCACGAAGCCGCCGACAGGCTCGTCGAACCACATGATCTTGATGATGCGCAGGTAATAGTAGGCGCCCACCACCGAGGCCAGCACGCCGATGATCGCCAGCGTATAGAGGTTGGCGTTGATGGCGGCCAGGAACACGTACCACTTCCCCCAGAAGCCCGCGAGCGGCGGAATGCCGGCCAGCGAGAACATCAGGATGGTGAGGATGGTGGCCATGATCGGGTTGGTCGAGGCAAGTCCGGCGAGATCGCTGATCTGCTCGACATTGCCTTCCTTGCGCCGCATGGCGAGGATGAAGGCGAAGGTGCCGAGCGTCATCACCAGATAGATCAGCATGTAGATGGCGACGCCGCGCACGCCGGCCTGGCTGTTGGCGGCGAGGCCGACCAGCGCATAGCCCATATGGCCGATCGAGGAATAGGCCATCAGCCGCTTGATGTTGGTCTGGCCGATCGCCGCGAAGGCGCCCAGCACCATCGAGGCGATGGAGATGAAGACGACGATCTGCTGCCAGTCGGCGGCGATCGGCTTGAAGGCGCCCATGGTGACACGCACGATCAGCGCCATCGCCGCCATCTTCGGCGCCGCCGCGAGGAAGGCGGTGATCGGGGTCGGCGCGCCTTCATAGACGTCCGGCGTCCACATATGGAACGGCACGGCCGAAATCTTGAAGGCGAGGCCGGCGAGCACGAAGACCAGGCCGAAGACGAGGCCGAGCTGCCGCTCGCCGCTGCCCAGCGCCGTCGCGATCTCATGGAAGCCAGTATTGCCGGTGTAGCCGTAGACTAGGCTGATGCCATAGAGCAGCATGCCCGACGACAGCGCGCCAAGGACGAAGTATTTGAGGCCCGCCTCGGTCGAGCGGAGATTGTCGCGGTTGATCGCCGCCAGCACATAGATCGCCAGCGACTGCAGCTCCAGCCCGAGATAGAGCCCGATCATGCCGTTGGCCGAGATCATCAGCATCATGCCGAGCGTGCAGAGCAGGATCAGCACCGGATATTCGAACTTGTCGAAATGCTCCTGCCTGGCAAAGCGCATCGACATGACCAGCGTCACCGCGGAGCCGATCAGCGCCAACGTCTTCATGAAGCGGCCGAAGGAATCCTGGACGAAGGCGCTGCCATAGGCCGCCCCCTCCCCGCCGGAGAAGGCCAGCCACAGGCCGGCGACCACCAGTACCGCGACCGCGAGCCCGGTCACCGTCATCGTGTTGTTGGAGCGCGAATAGGCGCCCACCATCAAAAGCGCGAGCGCGCCGATGGCAAGGATCAGTTCCGGCGTCGAGAGCGAAAGGCTGGAGAGAAGGTCCGGCGTCATGGTGTTTCCCCAGTCAGTTCGCCGCCGCGGTCTGCGCGGAATTGATGGATGCGGTGACGTTGGTGACGAGCGCCTTGACCGACTGCGTCGTTGCGTCGAACACCGGCGCCGGGTAGACGCCGAAGAAGATGACCAGCGCCACCAGCGGGTAGATGATGACCTTCTCGCGCGTCGAGAGGTCCAGCAGGTTCTTCAGGCTTTCCTTGGTTAGCGCGCCGAAGATCACGCGGCGGTAGAGCCAGAGCGCATAAGCCGCCGACAGGATGACGCCGGTGGCGGCGAAGAACGCCACCCAGGTGTTGACCCGGAAGACACCGAGCATGGTCAGGAACTCGCCGACGAAGCCGCTGGTCCCCGGCAGGCCGACATTGGCCATGGTGAAGATCATGAACACGGTGGCGTATTTCGGCATGTTGTTGACCAGCCCGCCATAGGCGTCGATCTCGCGCGTATGCATGCGGTCGTAAATGACGCCGACGCACAGGAACAGCGCGCCGGAGACGAGGCCGTGGCTTAGCATCTGGTAGATCGCCCCCTGCACGCCTTCCTGGTTCATCGCGAAGGTGCCCATGGTGACGAAGCCCATATGGGCCACCGACGAATAGGCGATCAGCTTCTTCATGTCCTCCTGCATCAGCGCCACCAGCGAGGTGTAGATGATGGCGACGACCGAGAGCGTGAAGATCAGCGGCGCGAACATCTCGGACGCCAGCGGGAACATCGGCAGCGAGAAGCGCAGGAAGCCGTATCCGCCCATTTTCAGCAGGATGGCGGCCAGGATGACCGAGCCCGCCGTCGGTGCCTCGACGTGCGCATCGGGCAGCCAGGTGTGCACCGGCCACATCGGCATCTTCACCGCGAAGGAGGCGAAGAAGGCGAGCCACAGCCAGGTCTGCATGCTGGCCGGGAAGTTATGCGTCAACAGCGTGGTGATGTCGGTCGTGCCGGACTGGAAGAACATCGCCATGATGGCGAGCAGCATCAGCACCGAGCCGGCAAGCGTATAGAGGAAGAACTTGAACGAGGCATAGACGCGCCGCTTGCCGCCCCAGACGCCGATGATGATGAACATCGGGATCAGGCCCGCCTCGAAGAAGACGTAGAACAGCACGATGTCGAGCGCGCAGAACACGCCGATCATCAGCGTCTCGAGGATCAGGAAGGCAATCATATAGGCCTTGACCCGCTTCTCGATCGCTTCCCACGAGGCGAGGATGCAAAGCGGCATCAGGAAGGTCGTCAGGATGACGAACAGCATCGAAATGCCGTCGACGCCCATGTGGTAGGAGATGCCTGAATCCAGCCAGGCGTGTTTTTCCACGAACTGGAAGCCGGCCTGCGAATTGTCGAAGCCCTTCCAGATGAACAGCGACACCACGAAGGTGAATGCCGTCGTGATGAAGGCGATCGAGCGGATGTTGCGGCGCGCGTTTTCGCTGTCGTCGCTGATCGGCAGAATGAAGAGAACACCAACCAGCGGCAGGAAGGTGACCAGCGAGAGGATTGGCCAGTCGGTCATCAGAGCATCATCCAGGTGACGAGAGCGGCCACGCCGATCAGCATGGCGAAGGCATAGTGGTAGAGATAGCCGGTCTGCAGCTTGACGACCCGGTTGGTGACGTCGACGACGCGCGCCGAGATGCCATCGGGGCCGAGGCCGTCGATGACGGCGCCGTCACCGGTCTTCCACAGGAACCTGCCGAGGCGCTTCGCCGGCCGCACGAACAGGAAGTCGTAGAGCTCGTCGAAGTACCATTTGTTGAGCAGGAAGCTGTAGAGCAGGCGGTGGTTGGCGGCGACGCTTCGGGGCAGTTCCGGCGAGCGGATGTAGAACTTCCAGGCGACCGCGAAGCCGATGACCATGGCGATGAACGGCGCCAGTTCCACCCACAACGGCAATTCGTGGATCTCGTGCAGGATGTGGTTCTCCGGCAGCGTGAACAGCGACGCCTTCCAGAACTCGGCATAGCCCTCGCCGATGAAAGCGCCGTGGAAGGCGATGCCGGCAAACAGCGCGCCGACCGCCAGCACGTAGAGCGGCACCAGCATCACCGGCGGCGATTCATGGACGTGATGCATGACCTCGTGACTTGCGCGCGGCTCGCCGTGGAAGGTCATGAAGATCAGCCGCCAGGAATAGAAGCTGGTGAAGCAGGCGGCGATGACCAGCAGCACGAAGGCGAAGCCCGCGACCGCGTTGTGGCTGGCGAAGGACGCCTCGATGATGGCGTCCTTGGAGAAGAAGCCGGCGGTGCCGATCACCGTCGCCGGGATGCCGAGGCCGGTCAGCGCCAGCGTGCCGATCACCATCATCCAGTAGGTCTTGGGGATGAGCGTCCGCAACCCGCCCATCTTGCGCATGTCCTGCTCGTCGGAGACGGCATGGATGACCGAGCCCGAGCCGAGGAACAGCAGCGCCTTGAAGAAAGCGTGCGTGAACAGGTGGAAGATCGCCGCGCCATAGGCGCCGACGCCGAGCGCCACGAACATGTAGCCGAGCTGCGAGCAGGTCGAATAGGCGATGACGCGCTTGATGTCGTTCTGCACCAGGCCGACGGTCGCCGCGAAGAAGGCGGTGAAGGCGCCGATGAAGACGACGACGGTGAGCGCCGAATGCGACAGCTCGAACAGCGGCGAGAGCCTCGCCAGCATGAACACGCCCGCCGTCACCATGGTCGCGGCATGGATCAGCGCCGACACGGGCGTCGGGCCTTCCATGGCGTCGGGCAGCCAGGTGTGCAGCGGCACCTGCGCCGACTTGCCCATGGCGCCCATGAAGAGCAGCAGGCAGACCACCGTCAGCGCCGTGTGCTTGTCCAGCGCGTGGCCCAGGAAAGTGAGCACCGCGGCCCCTTCCGGCGCGCCTTCGGCCGGAAGGAAGGAGGCGGCATTGGCAAAGACGGTGCCGAGATTGACCGAGCCGAACAGCACGAAGACGCCGAAGATGCCGAGCGCAAAGCCGAAGTCGCCGACGCGATTGACGACGAAGGCCTTGATCGCGGCGGCGTTGGCGGACGGCTTCTTGTACCAGAAGCCGATCAGCAGGTAGGAGGCGAGGCCGACGCCTTCCCAGCCGAAGTACATCTGCACCAGGTTGTCGGCCGTCACCAGCATCAGCATCGCGAAGGTGAACAGCGACAGATAGGCGAAGAAGCGCGGCCGGTCCGGATCGTGGTGCATGTAGCCGATCGAATAGATATGGACCAGCGACGACACGGTGTTGACGACGACCAGCATCACCGCCGTGAGCGTGTCGATCCTGAGCGCCCAGGCGGCATCGAGCCCGCCGGCCTGGATCCAGCGCAACACCGGCACGGTGAACACCTCGCTATTGCCGAAGCCGACCGTGAAGAAGGCGATCCACGACAGCATCGCCGAAATCACCAGGAAGCCGGAGGTGATGTATTCGGATGCCTTGGCGCCGAGCGAGCTGCCGAACAGGCCGACAATCAGGAAGCCGAGCAGCGGAAGGAAGACGATGGCCTGGTACATGGTTGTTCCCGTCAACCCTTCATCTGGTTCACGTCTTCGACCGCGATCGAGCCGCGGTTGCGGAAGAAGACGACAAGAATGGCAAGTCCGATCGCGGCCTCGGCCGCCGCGACCGTCAGCACGAACAGGGCGAACACCTGTCCGACGAGGTCATGCATCGCCGCCGAGAAGGCGACGAAGTTGATGTTGACCGCAAGCAGGATCAGCTCGATCGACATCAGGATGACGATGATGTTGCGGCGGTTCAAAAAGATGCCGAACACGCCGAGCGTGAACAGGATCGCCGATACGGTCAGATAATGCGCGATGCCGACGACCATCTCAGATACCCTCGCCCGACTTGACCTTGCGGATTTCCATGCCCGTCGCCGGTGTGCGTCCGACCTGGGCGGCGATCGACTGCCGCTTGACACCGGGCTTGTGGCGCAGTGTCAGCACGATGGCGCCGATCATGGCGACCAGGAGCACGAGGCCGGCGATCTGGAAGTAATAGAGGTAGTCCGTGTAGAGGATGTCGCCGAGCGCGGCCGTGTTGGAGCGCGTGGCGAGGTCTGGCGTTGCCTTCGCCACCGTCGAGGCAAGCTGCGGCGCGAAGCTGTAGCCGCCGAGCACGACGATCAGCTCCGCCGCCAGGATCAGCCCGACCAGCGCGCCGATCGGCGCGTATTGCAGCGCGCCCTGCTTCATCTCGGCAAAGTCGACGTCGAGCATCATGACGACGAACAGGAACAGCACCATCACCGCGCCGACATAGACGACGAGCAGGATCATCGCCAGGAACTCGGCGCCGGTCAGCATGAACAGGCCCGCGGCATTGAAGAAGGTGAGGATCAGGAACAGCACCGAATGCACGGGATTGCGCGACGAAATGACCATGAAGGCCGACGCCACGGCGATAAAGGCGAAGAGGTAGAAAAAGACCGCCTCTAGTCCACTCAGCATGGGTTCCCCCGGGTTCCTGTCGGATCGGACATTCGCCCTCTCCGTTATCTCTGGCCTGGTCCCGCCTCCGGTACCAAGCCGCGTTGTCCTAGCGCATGTTCCGATCGGGTTGAAAGACCCGATCGAAAGAAACATGCGCCACTCTCTTTACTCCGGAGGATGACCTTGTCCGAAAAGTCCGCAACTTTCCGGGATCATCCTCTGGACGAGGCGCCTCGCCCCCGTCCATGCGTCAAATGTCAGCGATAGGGCGCATCCAGCGCGATGTTTCGCGCCAGTTCCCGCTCCCAGCGATCGCCGTTCGCAAGCAGCTTTTCCTTGTTGTAGTAGAGCTCCTCGCGCGTCTCGGTCGCGAATTCGAAATTCGGCCCCTCGACGATGGCGTCGACCGGGCAGGCTTCCTGGCAGAAGCCGCAATAGATGCACTTCACCATGTCGATGTCGTAGCGCACGGTGCGGCGCGTGCCGTCGTTGCGGCGCGGGCCGGCCTCGATGGTGATCGCCTGCGCCGGGCAGATCGCTTCGCAGAGCTTGCAGGCGATGCAACGCTCCTCGCCGTTGGGATACCGGCGCAGCGCATGCTCGCCACGGAAGCGCGGGCTGGTCGGCCCCTTCTCGTGCGGATAGTTGATCGTCTCCTTCGGCGCCACGAACTGGCGCATCGACAGGAAGAAGGCGCTGACGAAATCCTTCAGCAGCAGCGCCTTTGCGGCTTGGGCAAGAGCGGACATCACGCAAACCCCGTGATCTTGAGGAAGGCCGCGGTGGCGACGACCATGAACAGCGAGATCGGCAGGAAGACCTTCCAGCCCAGCCGCATCAACTGGTCGTAGCGGTAGCGCGGCACGAACGCCTTCACCATCGAGAACATGAAGAACACCAGGCAGACCTTGAGCACGAACCAGATCAGCCCAGGCACCCAGGTGAAGGGCGCGAAGTCGAACGGTGGCAGCCAGCCGCCGAGGAAGAGGATGGTGGCCAGCGCACACATCAAGACGACGGCGACATACTCGCCCAGAAAGAAGAGCAGGAACGGCGTCGACGAATATTCAACCATGTGACCGGCGACGAGTTCCGATTCCGCCTCCACCAGATCGAATGGCGGACGGTTCGTCTCGGCCAGCGCCGAGATGAAGAACACGATGAACATCGGGAACAGTGACAGCCAGTGCCAGTCGAGGAACGTGTTGGGCAGGCCGAGTCGCGTGCCCAGGCCATCCTGCTGCGCCAGCACGATGTCGGAGAGGTTGAGCGAACCTACGGTGAGCAGCACCGTGACGATGACGAAGCCGATCGAGACCTCATAGGAAACCATCTGCGCGGCCGAACGCAGCGCGCCGAGGAACGGATATTTCGAGTTCGACGCCCAGCCGCCCATGATCACGCCATAGACCTCGAGCGAGGAGATGGCGAAGACATAGAGGATGCCGACATTGATGTTGGCGATCGCCCAGCCCTCATTGACCGGAATAACGGCCCAGGCCGAGATCGCCAGCACCGCCGACACCAGCGGCGCGAGCAGGAAGACGCCCTTGTTGGCGCCGGACGGGATCACCGGCTCCTTGAACACGAATTTGAGCAGGTCGGCGAAGGCCTGCAGCGTTCCCCAGGGGCCGACGACGTTCGGGCCGCGGCGAAGCTGAACCGCCGCCCAGATCTTGCGGTCGGCATAAAGCACATAGGCCACGAAGATCAAAAGAACGACGATCAGCACGACGGACTTGAGCAGGATCAGCAGCGCCGGCAGCACGTAGAAGGAGAAGAAGGTGTCCATGCTTATTCCGCCGCCTGCTTGAAGCCGCTCTTGGCTAGCGCCGAGCATTCGGCCATCACGGCCGAGGCCCGCGCGATCGGGTTGGTCAGATAGAAATCCTTCACCGGCGAAGTGAAGGTGCCCTTGTTCAGCCGGCCGCCAAGCTTCGCCGCCTTGGCGATGTCGTCGGCGCTGCCGGCCAGAACCTGATCGATACGGGCGAGATGCGGATGCTCGCCATAGAGCTTGGCGCGAAGCTGCGCCAGCGAATCGAACGGCAGCTTCTTGCCGAGCACGTCAGACAGCGCCCTCACGATCGCCCAGTCCTCGCGCGCCTCGCCAGGGGCGAAGCCGGCGCGGTTGGTCTGCTGCACGCGGCCTTCCGTGTTGACAAAGATGCCGGACTTTTCGGTGTAGGCCGCGCCCGGCAGGATGACGTTGGCGCGGTGCGCGCCGGCATCGCCATGCGTGCCGATATAGACGACGAAGGCGCCGCCGGTCTTGGCCATGTCGATCTCGTCGGCGCCGAGCAGGAACAGCAGGTCCGTCTCGCCGAGCATGCCGGCGACGCCCTTGCCGCCCTCGCCCGGCAGGAAGCCGACATCGAGGCCGCCGACTCTGGCCGCGGCGTTGTGGAGCACCGCGAAGCCGTTCCAGTCGGCCGTCACGGCATCGACGGCCGTGGCGAGCTTGGCCGCCTGGCCGAGCACCGCCGCGCCATCGGCGCGCGCCAGCGCGCCCTGGCCGATGATGATCAACGGATGCGTCGCCTTCTTCAGCACCTCGAAGAACTTGCCGTTGCCGCCGGCCAGGTCCTTCAGCGATTCTGGACCGGCGCCGATGAGCTCGTAGTCGTAACGCGTGTCGCCGATCTCGCCGATGACGCCGACCGGCAGATTGCCGACGCGCCAGCGCTTGCGGATGCGCGCGTTGAGCACCGAGGCCTCGAAGCGCGGATTGGCGCCGATGATCAGCACCGCGTCGGCCTGCTCGATGCCTTCGATGGTCGGATTGAAGATGTAGCTGGCGCGGCCGAGCGACGGATCGAGCGCTGCGCCATCCTGGCGGCAATCGATGTTCTTCGAGCCGAGCGCGCCCATCAGAAGCTTGAGCGCGTAGATTTCCTCAACCGCGGCGAGGTCGCCGGCAATGGCGCCGATCCGTTCGGGCGCGGTCTTGGCTACCTCGTCCTTGATCGCGGCGAAGGCTTCCGCCCAGCTAGCCGGCACAAGCTTGCCGCCTTTGCGCACATAGGGGCGGTCGAGGCGCTGCGTGCGCAGACCGTCCCAGATGAAGCGGGTCTTGTCGGAGATCCACTCCTCGTTCACCGCCTCGTTGACGCGCGGCAGGATGCGCATCACTTCACGGCCCCGGGAGTCGACGCGGATCGCCGAGCCGACGGCGTCCATGACGTCGATCGATTCCGTCTTGGTCAATTCCCACGGCCGCGCCTGGAAGGCGAACGGCTTGGAGGTCAGCGCGCCGACCGGGCAGAGATCGATGACATTGCCCTGCAGCTCGGACGTCATCGCCTGTTCGAGATAGGTGGTGATCTCGGCATCCTCGCCGCGGCCGATCAGGCCGAGTTCGGAAATGCCGGCTACCTCGGTGGTGAAGCGGACGCAGCGCGTGCAGTGGATACAGCGGTTCATCACCGTCTTGACCAGCGGGCCGATATATTTGTCTTCAACGGCGCGCTTGTTCTCGTGATAGCGCGAGGAATCGACGCCGAAGGCCATCGCCTGGTCCTGCAGGTCGCACTCGCCGCCCTGGTCGCAGATCGGGCAATCCAGCGGATGGTTGATCAGCAGGAACTCCATCACGCCTTCGCGGGCCTTCTTGACCATCGGCGTGTTGGTGAAGATTTCCGGCGGCTCGCCGTTCGGGCCTGGGCGCAGGTCGCGCACGCCCATGGCGCAGGAGGCTTGCGGCTTGGGCGGGCCGCCCTTCACCTCGATCAGGCACATACGGCAGTTGCCGGCGATGGACAGCCGCTCATGGAAACAGAAGCGCGGCACTTCCGCGCCGGCGTCTTCGGCCGCCTGCAGCAGCGTGTAATGGTCGGGTACCGTAATCTCTTTCCCGTCGACCTTGAGCTTTGCCATTCGCCTCAAACCCTCGCGGATTTCCCGCAATCTCTCTTTCCGGGCGCGACCGATGCCGCGCCCGGCATTTCATCTTAATTCTTCGCGGCGAGCGCCGCCGCCTGGACGGCCCAGTCGTCACGGCCGATGCGGCCGGCGAGCGACAGGTAATCCTCGACCCAGGCGATCTCTTCCGACGTCCAGGCGGCGATCTGGCCATAGGTCCAGATGCCGAGGCCGTTCAGCACTTTCTCCAGCTTCGGCCCGATGCCTGAAATCGCCTTCAGGTCAGATGGCTTTGCCGGCTTGTCGATCGCCTTCGGCTGCCGGAAGTCTTCCGGCATCAGCCCGGTCGCGGCCGCTTCCGCAACTGTGTCGGCGCCTGTGGCGTCGAGGGCCTTCTCGGTAGCGTTCGCCGCAATGTCGGTCACGTCCCTGGCGAAAGTCTGCGCCTCGGCGATCAGCGTCTCCGCCGCCTTGCGCGCCTTGGACGAGTTGTTGGCGGCTTCCGTCCGCGCCTCGAGATCGTCGAGAAACGGCTGGAACATGCGCTGCGAGGCTTCGACCGCGCCGGAGACCGCGCCCATCCAGATACCAAGCGCGTGGTTGGCAAGACCGATGCCGAGCGCCGACATCGCGGCCGCCCCTGCGACGGGATGCGCCATGAGGTTGACGGCGCTGGCCATCTCGCTCGGCATCATCTTGGTCAGATCCTGGTTCATCTTCTCGAGTTGGTCCAAATAGGGCATCAGCGGGTAGGCTATCGAATACGGCGCCATAGACATCTCCTGGTCGTTCTTCGTACGCCCCGCCCCTGCTTTTCCGTCCCGGGCAACGCCCGTCTTCACAAATTCTATTCCGCCGCCACCATCACCGGCTCGACCCGGTGCGCGTTGCGCGAAAACTCGTCGATGCGGCGTTCCACCTCGCCGCGGAAGTGCCGCATCAGGCCCTGGATCGGCCAGGCCGCGGCGTCGCCCAGCGCGCAGATCGTGTGGCCCTCGACCTGCTTGGTGACGTCGAGCAGCATATCGATCTCTCGCTTCTGCGCCTCGCCGCGGACCAGCCGCTCCATTACCCGCCACATCCAGCCGGTGCCCTCGCGGCACGGCGTGCACTGGCCGCAGCTCTCATGCTTGTAAAAGTAGGACAGCCTGGCGATCGCCTTCACGACATCGGTCGATTTGTCCATGACGATGACAGCCGCCGTGCCGAGACCGGATTTCAAGTCGCGCAGCGCGTCGAAATCCATCGGCGCGTCGATGATCTGCTCGGCCGGCACCAGCGGCACCGAAGCGCCGCCCGGGATGACCGCGAGCAGATTGTCCCAGCCGCCGCGAATGCCGCCGCAATGCGTCTCGATCAGCTCGCGGAACGGGATCGACATCGCCTCTTCGAAGGTGCACGGATTGTTGACGTGTCCGGAGACGCAGAACAGCTTGGTGCCGGCATTGTTCGGCCGGCCGAAGGACGAGAACCAGGCGGCACCCCGGCGCAGGATGGTCGGCGCCACGGCGATCGATTCGACGTTGTTGACCGTGGTCGGGCAGCCATAGAGGCCGACATTGGCCGGGAACGGCGGCTTCAGCCGCGGCTGGCCCTTCTTGCCTTCGAGGCTTTCGAGCAGCGCCGTTTCCTCGCCGCAGATATAGGCGCCGGCGCCGTGGTGCATGTAGACGTCGAAGTCGTAGCCGGACGTATTGTTCTTGCCGATGAGCTTGGCCGCGTAAGCCTCGTCGATGGCGCGCTGCAGCGCCTCGCGCTCGCGGATGAACTCGCCGCGCACGTAGATGTAGGCGGCGATCGCGCCCATGGCGAAGCCGGCGACCAGCGCGCCTTCGACCAGCGTGTGCGGGTCATTGCGCAAGATGTCGCGGTCCTTGCAGGTGCCGGGCTCGGATTCGTCGGCGTTTATGACGAGATAGCTCGGCCGGCCGTCGCTCTGCTTGGGCATGAACGACCATTTCAGGCCGGTCGGGAAGCCGGCGCCGCCGCGGCCGCGCAGGCCGCTCGCCTTCATCTCGTTGACGATCCAGTCGCGCCCCTTGGCGATGAGGCCCGGCGTGTCGTCCCAGAGGCCGCGCGCCTGCGCGCCGGCCAGCGACTTGTCGAACAGGCCGTAGATGTTGGTGAAGATGCGGTCCTTGTCCTGAAGCATTTCTCGTCCCTCAGACCGGCTTCTTGCCGAAGACGCGGATGTATTCGGCGACGCCGCCCTTGGCGAGCGCCTTGGCCTGCTTCACCCAGTCGTCGCGCTCGATGCGGCCATGGAAGCTGAGATAGCCGTCGACCCACTCGCGCTCGGCCTTCTTCCAAGAGGCGACCTGCGCGAAGGTATAGATGCCAAGCGAATGCAACGTGCCTTCGATCTTCGGGCCGACGCCGGAGATCAGCTTGAGATCGTCGACCGTTGCCGGGCGCTCGATGCCGGCCGGACGGTTCTTGTCCTCGAGCGAGGGCTTGGCCGTCTTTGAGCTGGCATCTGTCTTGGCGGCCGGCTGCTTGGCTTCCGGCGACTTGAAGGCGGAAGCCGGCTCGGCCTTGGTTTTCGGCCCGCTGCGCGGCTTCGAAACCGCTTCGACTTCCGGCGAGGCCTGGTTGGCGTTGGCGGCGGAATGGCGTGGTGCCCTGACGCTGGCAGCCTTCTCGGCGGCAGGCGAGACCTTCACCGGCGACGGCGTCGCCAGCGCCGGGCTGGTCTCGGGCGCATCGGTCTTCGGCTTGCTGGATTTCGACGGCGCTACAGGGCCGGAAGGCGCCGGCGCGGCTGGCGCCTGAGACACGACGGCGGCTGGCGCGGCAGCCGCCGCCGCGGCTTCCCTGGCCGCCCTCGCGGCAGCCTTGGCTTCCTTGTCGCGGGTCGATTTCAGGATCGCCTTTTCGCTCTTCAGCGTCGTCAGCCCGGACGCGGGCTCGGAGCCGGTGCGGCCGTTCTGCGGACCCGGCTTCACTTCGGCGCCCTTGCCGGCTTCATAGAGATCGATGATCTCGGCCAGCCGTTCCGGCGTCAGGTCCTCGAACGTGTCCTTGAAGATCATGACCATCGGCGCATTGACGCAAGCGCCGAGGCACTCGACCTCTTCCCACGACAGCGTGCCCTTGTCATTGGTGTGGAACTGGTCGTGGTGGATCTTCGAGCGGCAGACATCCATCAGCGCTTCCGAGCCGCGCAGCATGCAGGGCGTGGTGCCGCAGACCTGAATATGGGCGCGGGTGCCGACCGGATTGAGCTGGTATTGCGTGTAGAAGGTCGCGACCTCGAGACCGCGGATACGCGGCATGCCGAGCATGTCGGAGATCGCCTCGATCGCCGCCTTGGTCACCCAGCCTTCCTGCTCCTGAGCTATCATCAGCAACGGGATGATGGCCGACTGCTCGCGGCCCTTCGGGTACTTGGCGATCCACTGCTTGGCCGCTGCCGCATTCGCCTTGTTGAAGGCGAAGGAGGCTGGCTGGACGCTGGCATCTGCGAGACGGCGGACTGACATTTAGCGATCGACCTCACCAAACACGATGTCGAGGGAGCCAAGCACGGCGGTGACGTCGGCCAGCATGTGGCCGCGGCACAGGAAATCCATGGCCTGCAGATGCGCGAAGCCGGGCGCGCGCAGCTTGCAGCGATAAGGCTTGTTGGTGCCGTCGGAGACGAGATAGACGCCGAACTCGCCCTTGGGCGCTTCGACCGCCGCATAGACTTCGCCGGCCGGCACGCGGTAGCCCTCGGTATAGAGCTTGAAGTGATGGATGAGCGCTTCCATCGAGCGCTTCATCGCCGCGCGCTTCGGCGGCACCACCTTGCCGTCGAGGTTCGAGACCGGGCCAGTGCTTTCCTTGCCGAGCAACAGGTCGACGCACTGGCGCATGATCTTGGCCGACTGGCGCATCTCTTCCATGCGCACGAGATAGCGGTCGTAGCAGTCGCCGTTCTTGCCTATCGGGATGTCGAAATCCATCTCGGAATAACATTCATAAGGCTGCGCCTTGCGCAGGTCCCAGGCGGCGCCCGAGCCGCGCACCATCACGCCCGAAAAACCCCAGGCCCAGGCGTCGGCCAGCGACACCGTGCCGATATCGACATTGCGCTGCTTGAAGATGCGGTTGGGCGTAAGCAGCGCGTCGAGGTCGTCGATCGACTTCAGGAACGGGTCGATCCACTTGCCGATGTCCTCGATCAGCTTCTGCGGCAGGTCCTGGTGCACACCGCCGGGCCGGAAATAGGCCGCATGCATGCGCGAGCCGGAGGCGCGCTCGTAGAACACCATCAGCTTTTCGCGCTCGACGAAGCCCCACAGCGGCGGGGTCAGCGCACCGACGTCCATCGCCTGCGTCGTCACATTGAGGATGTGCGACATGATGCGGCCCATTTCGGAATAGAGCACGCGGATCAGCTGGCCGCGCTTCGGCACCTCGATGCCGAGCAGCCGCTCGGCGGCCAAAGCGAAGGCATGCTCCTGGTTCATCGGCGCGCAGTAATCGAGCCGGTCGAGATAGGGCACGGCCTGCAGGTAGGTCTTGGCCTCGATCAGCTTCTCGGTGCCGCGATGCAGCAGGCCGATATGCGGATCGACGCGGTCGACCACCTCGCCGTCGAGTTCAAGAACCAACCTCAAAACACCATGCGCTGCAGGGTGTTGGGGTCCAAAGTTAATGTTAAAATTGCGGACGGAGGTTTCAGCCATTCTGGCGCCTCAATTCGTCTTGGCTTTTTCATCCCCCGGCAGGACGTAGTCCGTCCCTTCCCAAGGAGAAAGAAAATCGAAATTGCGGAATTCCTGCTTGAGCTCGACCGGCTCGTAGATGACCCGCTTGGCCTCGTCGTCGTAGCGCACCTCGACGAAGCCGGTCAGCGGGAAATCCTTGCGCAGCGGATGCCCGTCAAAGCCATAGTCGGTGAGGATGCGCCGCAGGTCCGGATGATCGGAGAACAGCACGCCGTAGAGGTCGTAGGTCTCGCGCTCGTACCAGTCGGCGCCAGGATAGACGGCGGTCAGCGACGGCACCAGCGTTTCCTCGTCGGCCTGGACCTTGAGGCGGACGCGGACGTTCTGCTTCGGTGACAACAGGTGGTAGACCACATCGAAGCGCTTGGCGCGCGACGGGTAGTCCGCGCCGCAGATATCGATGATCGAGATGAACTGGCAGCGCGGATCGTCACGCAGGAAGGTCGCCACCTCGACTAGATTGCCCGGCTCGACGGGGACCGTCAATTCGCCGTAGGCGAGCACGGCTTCGCCGATGCGGCCGGAGAGCTTCTCGCCGAGATAGGTGGAGAGTTCGGTCAACGCCTGGGTCATCGGTTCACCGTTCGATCGTGCCGGTGCGGCGGATCTTCTTCTGCAGGAGAAGAATGCCGTAGAGCAACGCTTCCGCGCTCGGCGGGCAGCCGGGCACGTAGATGTCGACCGGCACGATGCGGTCGCAGCCGCGCACCACCGAATAGGAATAGTGGTAATAGCCGCCGCCATTGGCGCAGGAGCCCATCGAGATGACGTAGCGCGGCTCAGGCATCTGATCGTAGACCTTGCGCAGCGCCGGCGCCATCTTGTTGGTCAGCGTGCCGGCGACGATCATGATGTCGGACTGACGCGGAGACGCGCGCGGCGCGACGCCGAAACGCTCGCTGTCGTAGCGCGGCATCGAGGTGTGGATCATCTCGACCGCGCAGCAGGCGAGGCCGAAGGTCATGAACATCAGCGAGCCGCTGCGCGCCCAGGTGATCAGCGCTTCGGTCGAGGTGACGAGGAAACCCTTGTCGGCCAGCTCATTGTTGATTTCCAGGAAGAAGGGATCGTCCTCCCCCACCGGCCTGCCGGTGTTGGGGTCGATGATGCCCTTGGGCTTCGGCGCGACGAGGGTGCCTGAACTGTCGTTCAATCCCATTCCAGCGCTCCTTTTTTCCATTCATAGGCAAAGCCGATGGTCAGCACCGCCAGGAAGACCATCATCGACCAGAAGCCGAGCATGCCGAGCTTGGAGAAGGACACCGCCCACGGGAACAGGAAGGCGACTTCGAGATCGAAGATGATGAACAGGATCGACACCAGATAGAAGCGGATGTCGAATTTCATGCGGGCGTCGTCGAACGAGTTGAACCCGCATTCATAGGCGGAAAGCTTTTCCGGGTCGGGACTGCGGTAGGCCACCAGGAACGGAGCGATGATAAGCGCGAGACCGACGACCATCGCAACTGCGATGAAGAGGACGATGGGCAGATACGAACTTAGGAGTGCGCTCATGCGGCGACTTTCCTCGGCGGGCCAATTCACTTTGATTACAGCAACGGACTCTAATGCGGAAGCGTGACAGATTAACCGCTGAACCGTTTTAAGGGGCCCATGCTGCAACGCGGCGAGGGTTAGCGCAGCGGTTTCAGCGACGCAAGTCAAACCTTGTTCAAAATCCGGCCCTGGACGCCATATCCGAAGAAACTGGTCCGATCCGCTCCTGTTTGATTTCCTTCGCTTTTTACTCCACTTTTCTCTCCTGACATATCTCCCGCCATTTGCCTGCTAGCATGACAGGAATCGCCCGCCGGAAATGCCGGCAAAGGATCAGGGTAAAGGGGTAGCCTGTTGAAGGAAAAGATCTCGCTTGCCATGGCCAGGCGCATCGCGCTCGGCGCGCAGGGCTTCACCGACCCTCGCCCGGGCGGCGAGCCCAACCGCCGGCACCTCGCCCGCGTGCTCTTCCGGACCGGCCTGCTCCAGATCGATTCCGTCAGCGCAGTGGTGCGCGCCCACTATATGCCGCTCTATTCGCGTCTCGGCCCCTACCCGCTGGCGCTGCTCGACAATGCCGCACGCACCCGCAAGCGCGCCGTCTTCGAATATTGGGCGCATGAAGCCTCTTTCCTGCCGGTCGAGACCTATCCGCTGCTGCGCTGGCGCATGCAGCGCGCCGAACGCGGCGAGGAAATGTATCTCGGCCTCGCCAAATGGGGCCGCGAGCGCAAGGCGATGATCGAGGAGATCTACAGGGAGGTCGCCGATCGCGGACCGATCGCCGCCTCCGACATCGAAGGCCACAAGGGCAATGGCGGCTGGTGGGGTTGGAGCGAGGCCAAGCACGCCTTCGAATGGCTGTTCTGGGCCGGACGCATCACCACCGCCTACCGGCGCGGTTTTGAACGCTATTACGACCTGCCGGAGCGTGTTCTGCCTCAGGCCGTGCTCGACCTGCCGGTGCCGTCGGTCGAGGATGCGCACCGCGAGCTTTTGCGCATTTCCGCCCGCGCTCATGGCATCGCCACCTATAGCGACCTGCGAGACTATTTTCGGCTAGCACCCGGCGACACGAAAGACAGGATCGAGGAACTGGTCGAGGCAGGCGAATTGCTGCCGGTGCGGGTCGAAGGCTGGGACAAGACCGCCTATCTCCACAAGGACGCCCGCGTCCCGCGCCGGATCGAGGCACGCGCCCTGCTCGCGCCGTTCGATCCGGTCGTCTTCGAACGCACCCGGACGGAAAAGCTGTTCGGCTTCCGCTACCGCATCGAGATCTATACGCCGGCCGAAAAGCGGCAGTATGGCTATTACGTGCTGCCCCTCCTGCTCGGCGACCGGATCGTCGCCCGTGTCGACTTGCGAGCCGATCGCCCGGCCAGCGTGCTGCGCGTCCATGCCGCTTATGCCGAAGCCGACGCTCCGCCCGAAACGGCCGCCCAGCTCTTCGACGAGCTGAAGCAGATGCAATCCTGGCTCGGCCTGGAGGCGATCGAAGTGACTCCGACCGGCGACCTCGGTCCGGCGTTGGCCGACATCTCGACGTCGCACCCTGCGTTGACAGGCCGATAGCTGTAAGCCTAAATCCGGTCCGGACGGTCTTCTCCCGGCAAAGGGAGGAGCCAAGAGGGAATGCGGTGCGGAGTTGAAAAATTCCAAATCCGCGGCTGTCCCCGCAACTGTGAGCGACGAGCCTTGGCCGAAAACCACTGGGGTGTTCCCGGGAAGGCGGCATTCAAGGCGATGACCCGCGAGCCAGGAGACCTGCCGTCTGAGACTTTAAAGTATCCGAACGCCCGGCGGGTTTTCCGGGCAAGGAGCCTGGTTTTGGATCGCAACGGCAGTTTTCCAGCCAATATCGCGGATTTTTCGTCCGAGCCCGACGACGCGTTGGCCGGCGTCACCGTCATCGTCTGCTCGTCCTGCCGCGACGAGACCGGCTCGGACGCGCATCCGCGCGCCGGCGCCCTGCTTGCCGAAGACACGCGACGCGCCGCATCGGACGAAAACATCCGCATCCGTACCGTCGAATGCCTTGGCAATTGCAAGCGCCGCCTGAGCGCGGCGCTCCTGCGCGACGGCTGCTGGAGCTACGTCTTCGGCGACCTGGAGACGACGAGCGGCGCCGACCTCGTCGCCGGCGCAAAACTCTTCGCCACCTCGACCGACGGTCTTATCCCCTGGCGCGGCCGGCCCGATTCCCTCAAGCGCGGCCTCGTTGCCCGCATTCCTCCCCTCGACATGCTGAAGGACTGACCATGAACGCTTCCGTTTCTCGTGTTCCCTGCACCGTCGTTACCGGCTTCCTCGGCGCCGGCAAAACGACGCTGATCCGCAACCTGCTCGAAAACGCCAAGGGCAAGCGGCTGGCGATCATCGTCAACGAGTTCGGCGACGTCGGCATCGACGGCGAGATCCTGAAAGGCTGCGGCATCGACACCTGCCCGGAGGAAAACATCGTCGAACTCGCCAATGGCTGCATCTGCTGCACCGTCGCCGACGATTTCGTGCCGGCGCTCGACCAGATCCTGTCGCGCACGCCGAAGGTCGATCACATACTGATAGAGACGTCCGGCCTTGCCTTGCCGAAGCCGCTTGTCCAGGCTTTCCAGTGGCCGAGCGTGAAGAGCCGCGTCACCGTCGATGGCGTCATTGCCGTGGTCGACGGCCCGGCGCTGGCGGATGGCCGCGTCGCCTCCGACATGGACGCTCTGCAGGCACAGCGCGCCGCCGACGATTCCCTCGACCATGACGATCCGGTCGAAGAGGTGTTCGAGGACCAGATCGCCTGCGCCGACCTGATCATCCTGTCGAAGAGCGACCTGATGGACGCGGCCGGCTCGCAGCGCGCCAACGCCGTCATCGGCGAGCATGTGGCGCGCGCCGTGAAGGTCGTGCCGACTACGCACGGCAGGGTCGACCCTTCGGTGCTGCTCGGCCTCGGCCTCGCCGTCGAGGACGACATCGAGAACCGCAAGACCCACCACGACGACGAGCTCGACCACGAGCACGACGATTTTGACTCCTTCGTCATCGATATCCCGTCGATCTCGCATCCGGACGAGCTGGCAAAACGCGTCGCCCTTGCCGCCGAGCAGGAGAACGTGCTGCGCGTCAAAGGCTTCGTCGAGGTCGGCGGCAAGCCGATGCGGCTCCTGCTCCAGGCCGTCGGCCCGCGTGTCAACCACTATTACGATCGCGCCTGGACCGTCGAGGACGACCGCCGCTCGCGGCTCGTCGTCATCGGCCTCAAGGGACTGAACCGCCCGGCGGTCGAACGTATCCTTGCCGGCTGAGGCCAACACGAAAAGCGATGCATATCCTCACCACGACATCCGCCTCGCTCGACGATCTCGCCGAGCCGATCGATCTCAGGCAGACGCCTGCGGATGTCGTGGCGCTGTCCTTCACCGACAGCGATCTCGCCGGACTGGCCGCAGCCTGGAAGACTGACGCGGAGCGGTTGCCCTCCATGCGGCTGGCCGGGTTGCGCGATCTGCGTCATCCGATGTCGGTCGATCTCTGGATCGACAGCGTCGCCCGCCATGCGAAGGTCATCCTGGTCCGCATCCTCGGCGGTTACGACTGGTGGCGCTACGGCTGCGACCAGCTTGCAGCAGTGGCGCGCGAGCGCGGCATCAGCCTGGTACTGCTGCCTGGCGAAAGCCACGACGAGGACCAGCGGCTGATCGAAGCATCGACCCTGCCGCGCGCCGAGCTCGACGCCCTGCTCGGCTATTTCCGCGAAGGCGGCCCGGCCAATATGGGCGCGCTGGTAAAGAGGTTGGCGCGGCTGGCGGGGTCGGATGCGGTGGTAGCTGAGCCAGTCAGCGTGCCGAAGGCTGGATACTATCAGCCGGGGCTAGGTGTAGTAGAAAGGCCGAACCTTTCAGAGGTCGGCGATCCTTCGCACCCCCCTCTGTCCTACCGGACATCTCCCCCGCAAGGGGGGAGATCGGCCGTCGCCGGCCCCGGCGCCTCTTCTGCTAACTCAACAACAGAACTTTCTGCCGCATCTGCGATTAGCGAAAGCATCGGTGACAGCGCAATCTCCCCCCTTGGGGGGGAGATGTCCGGCAGGACAGAGGGGGGTGTGACGGATCTCGACGCCGACAATCTCGGTTCCCCTATCATTCCGATCCTGTTCTACCGTTCGATGCTGCTCGCGGCCGATGTGGCGCCAATCGACGCCCTAGCCGAGGCGTTGCACTCTGCTGGCCTCACCCCCGTGCCGATCTTCGTGTCCAGCCTCAAGGATCCGACGTCTCTGTCGTTCGTCGAAACCGCCCTCACCACTCTGAACCCCGCAGCCATCGTCACCGCCACCGCCTTTGCCTCCGGCGCCGAGCCGGGCGCCGAAACCCTGTTCGACCGCGCCGGCGTGCCGGTCTTCCAGGTCATCGTCGCCACGACGAGGCGCGAGGTCTGGGAGAAAAACCAGCGCGGCCTGGCGCCTGCCGATCTCGCCATGCATGTGGTGCTGCCCGAGCTCGACGGCCGCATCCTCGCCGGCGCGATCTCGTTCAAGGGCGAGGTTGAAACCGACCCCGCGCTCGCCTTCCGCGCCTTCGCGAACCGGCCGGAACTGAACCGCGTCGAGCAGGTTGCCAAGCGCATCGCGGCGTTCATCCGCCTGCAGCGGACCGGGCGGGCCGGGCGAAAACTGGCGATCCTGATCCCGGATTACCCGAGCGCGCCTGGGCGGACAGGCTACGCCGTTGGGCTTGATGTGCCGTCCAGCGTACTCGCCATGCTGCAGTATCTGAAAGAGCAGGGCTATGCGGTTGATGGGATTCCGCAATCGCCGCGTGGGCTGTTGGATGCCCTGGGGGTGGGTGGGCATGGTCTCACCTTGAAGGATTATCTCGCCTTTTCGGCAGAGCTTCCCGAAGCTGCACGCGATGCGATGGAGGCAGCATGGGGAAGCGTTAACGACGAAGCTCACGTCAATGCACCCCCCTCTGTCCTGCCGGACATCTCCCCCGCAAGGGGGGAGATTAGCAGCTCGAGCGCTCCGCTCGCCCCTACAACGGTGGGGTTTGGCGAAAGCAGAAACGAGAGCACAATCTCTCCCCTTGCGGGGGAGATGTCCGGCAGGACAGAGGGGGGTGTTCAAGCGCCGACCTCGACACACTTCCCCTTCCGCGCCGCCACCTTCGGCAATGTCACCGTAGCTCTCGCCCCCGACCGCGGCCGTTCCGCCGACCGCCGCGCCGACTACCATGACCCAACCCTTCCCCCTCGCCACGAACTGATCGCTTTCGGCCTCTGGCTGCAAAAGTTGCTCGGCGTCCATGCCATCGTCCATGTCGGCGCGCATGGCACGCTCGAATGGCTGCCGGGCAAGACGGTCGCCCTCTCCGGCACCTGCTTTCCCGAGATCGTCACCGGCTCGCTGCCGATCATCTACCCCTTCATCGTCTCCAATCCCGGCGAGGCGGCGCAGGCCAAGCGCCGCATTTCGGCCGTCACGCTCGGCCATCTGCCGCCGCCCCTGACGGGCGCCGGCCTCGACGAGGCGCAGCAGAAGCTCGAACGGCTGGTGGATGAATACGCCCAGGCCGACGGGCTCGACCGCCGCCGCCGCGACCGGCTGGCGAAGCTGATTGTCGAAACCGCACAAAAGACGGGACTCGCCGCGGAAGCCGGCGTCGCCGGCGCTGATGCTCCCGACGAGGCGCTGCGCCGTATCGACGCCTGGCTATGCGACCTCAAGGATTTCGCCGTCAAGGACGGGCTGCATGTCTATGGC
>SAQE01000075.1 GCA_004020545.1 Mesorhizobium sp.
TCGGTCCATTCTGTTACCTATCTATCCGGTTCGGACACCGGGCATTTCTCCCCGTCTAGTAACGGGGAGAAAGACGCTGTCGCGGCGGATTTCGCCAATCGCCGACTATCCTAGTTCACCGTACGCCTTGTCCCCGGCATGTCGAGGGAGAAGGCGGGGATGGCGACATCGAACGTCTCGCCACGCCCGTTGCGCATCGTGTAGTGGCCGACCATGATGCCGGATGGCGTCGAGAGCGGGCATCCCGACGTATAATGATAGCTGTCGCCGGGGTTGAGCTCCGGCTGGTCGCCGACGACGCCCGCGCCGCGCACTTCCTCGACGCGGCCGCGCCCGTCGGTGATGTGCCAGTAGCGCGATAGAAGCTGCACGAACTCGTTCGACCGATTGTCGATCGTCACCTGATAGCCCCACACATAGCGGTTCTCGGATGGATCGGAACGATCCTCCAGATAGAACGGCCTGACCTGCACTTCGATGTTGCGCGTCACGGCGCGATACATGAGCCACTCCGGTTGCCGCGGCAGGAAATAATTTGTCGCTCTCCGCGGTTTTAGCAACGAAGCGCCGTCTAACCTGCCGACCTCCCGACGCACGTGCAGATAAACAATGTCATTTAAGTGACACATGACAATGTTGGTGTGCGCAAACGGTGCGAGCGACTCGGGCGCGCTCTGTCGACTGATGAAATGGCCGCGGACGGCCTGTCCGGAGTGACAAGATCTCGATGGAACTGACTTTCGCCGCCGCCTTTGCCTCGTCAGCCCTTCTCCTCTCCAATCTCGCCAGCATCCTGCTCGCCTCGTCGCGGCTGAAGGCGCCTCGCGTCGTCCCTCCGCCCGCCGGCAAACAGCCGCCGGTCTCCATCGTCGTGCCGGCGCGCGGCGTCGAGCCGTTCACCGAGGAGACGCTCAAACGCGCTTTCTCGCTCGACTGGCCGCGCTATGAGCTGATCTTCTGCGTCGCCCATGCCGACGACCCCGTGGTCAAGCTGATCAACGCCGCGATTGCGCGCTTCCCCAAAGTTCCCGCGCGGCTGCTCGTCGGCGACGACAGGATCAGCGCCAACCCCAAGCTCAACAACTGCGTCAAGGGCTGGCAGGCGGCTCGGCACGATTGGGTGGTCCTTGCCGACTCCAACGTGCTGATGCCCAAGGACTATGTCCAGCATCTGATGGCGGCCTGGCGGCCGGATACCGGCCTCGTCTGCTCAACGCCAATCGGCTCGCGGCCGGACGGCTTCTGGGCCGAAGTCGAATGCGCCTTCCTCAACACGCTGCAGGCGCGCTGGCAATACGCCGGCGAAGCGCTTGGCCTCGGCTTCGCACAGGGCAAGAGCATGCTGTGGAACAAGCCGATGCTCGACGCAAACGGCGGTATCCTGGCTTTGGCCGCCGAGATCGCCGAGGATGCGGCCGCCACCAAGCTGGTCAACGGCTTGGGACTCCGCGTCAATCTCGTCGCCTCGCCCTTCGAGCAGCCGCTCGGCCAGCGCCGGCTTGCCGAAATCTGGTCGCGCCAGGCACGCTGGGCGCGGCTGCGCCGTGTCACCTTCCCGCTGTTCTTCGCGCCCGAGATCCTGACCGGCGTGGTTATGCCGCTGATTTTCGCGCTGGTCGCGGCGGCAAGCGCCGGCGTCAGCCTCCCCACCGCGGCGCTTTGCGTGCTGGTGATCGCCTATGTGCCGGAATGCCTGCTCGCCTGGTCCAAGGGCTGGTATCTGTCGCCGCGCAGCGTCACCGCGATGATCGTGCGCGACGCCATGCTTCCCGCCATCTGGGCGCGCGGCTGGCTGGGCGGCGCGGTCGAGTGGCGCGGCAACGCCATGACCATCCGCACCAGGGAGATGACCGAGCTCGAAGAAGGCGCCTAATTAACCACCGCTCAGGCGCTTGCCGTCCGCTATTCTATTCGCAATCCGCTATTTCGCCGCCTTCAGCGCCTGTTCGACGTCGGCCAACAGATCGTCCGTATCCTCGAGGCCGACCGACAGCCTGAGCGTGCCAGGCCCGATGCCGAGTTCGGCGCGCGCCTCGTCGCTCAGGTTCTTGTGTGTCGTCGTCGCCGGATGGGTGATCAGGCTCTTGGCGTCGCCGAGATTGTTGGAGATCAGCACGATGTCGAGCGCGTTCTGGAAGGCGAAGGCCGCCTGCTTGCCGCCCTTGACGTCGAGGCAGATCAGCGTCGAGCCGCCCGACATCTGCTTCTTGACGATATCGGCCTGCGGATGGTCGGCCCGTCCCGGATAGATGACGCGGGCGATCTCCGGCCGGCCGGCCAGGAAATCGGCGATCTTGCCGGCGCTCTCGGTCTGCTGGCGCACGCGCAGCGGCAGCGTCTCCAGGCCCTTGAGCAGCGTCCAGGCGTTGAAGGGCGACAGGCTCGGGCCGGTGTGGCGGAAATAGTCGTGCAGGTTCTCGTCGATCCACTTCTTGTCCGACAGGATGACGCCGCCCAGACAACGGCCCTGTCCGTCGATATGCTTGGTCGCCGAGTAGACGACGATGTGAGCGCCGAGCTGCAAGGGCTTCTGCTGCATTGGCGTGGCAAAGACATTGTCGACGATCAGCCTCGCGCCGATCGAAATGGCTAAAGCGGCGACCGCGGCGATATCGACCACTTCCAGCGTCGGGTTGGTCGGGCTTTCCAGGAAGAACAGCTTGGTGTTCGGCCTGACCGCCTTTTCCCAATTGGCGATGTCGGTGCCATCGACCAGCGTCGCCTCGATACCGTAACGCGGCGCCAGCGTCTCGACCACCCAGCGGCAGGAGCCGAACAGCGCGCGGGCCGCCACGATGTGGTCGCCGGCCTTGACGCTGCAGAGCAGCGCGGCGCTGACCGCCGCCATGCCGGAGGCGGTGGCGCGGGCGTCCTCCGCGCCTTCCAGCGCGCACATGCGCTTCTCGAACATGTCGACCGTCGGGTTGGCGTAGCGCGAATAGATGAAGCCCGGCTCCTCGCCCTTGAAGCGGGCTTCCGCCGCCTGGGCCGTCTCATAGACATAGCCCTGGGTGAGGTACATCGCTTCGGCGGTCTCGCCGAAGCCGGAACGCAGCGTCCCGCCATGCACGAGTGCCGTCTGAGGCTTCCAGTTACGCGTCTTGGTCATCGCCCTAATTCCACTCGCAAAGAACAGTCCAAACACAAAAAAACCGGCCGCGATGTCGCAACCGGTCCATACGGCCTTGCGGCCAACGGTCCTTTAGCGACTTGTTTAACGTGGCTGCAAGCCGACCGGCCAAATCACCACGGGATAACGACCCTTTAGACCCGCGCCGCGCTTGCGTCAATTGCCGGCTTGATTAAGAGGTTTGTACCAGGCAGGTGCCTGTAACCATGCGCTTGCCCGGCCTTAGAGCAATCCAGGAAAAGTGTGAAACGGTTTTCCGTCCGGAATTGCGTCAAAACAAAGAGGTAGAGCGGTTCGCCGTTTCGTGAAACGGTGAATTGCTCTAGCGGAGCCAGACCTTGCGGCAGACAGGCATTCTTCCGGATCAGGACATCGCGGCGCTGTTTGAGGCGAACGCGCTGAAAACGCCGCGCGCGCTCGACGCCAACCAGATCCAGCCGGCCAGCCTGGATCTCAGGCTGGGTGACACGGCCTTCCGCGTGCGCGCCTCCTTCCTGCCTGGCCCCGATCACCTGGTGGCCGACAAGCTCGATCGGCTGAAGCTGCACGAGATCAACCTTGCCGAGGGCGCGGTGCTGGAGACGGGCTGCGTCTACATCGTGCCGCTGCTCGAAAGCCTGGCGCTGCCGGCGCAGGTGTCGGCTTCGGCCAATCCGAAGAGTTCGACCGGGCGGCTGGACATTTTCACCCGCGTCATGACTGACCGCGGCCACGAGTTCGACAAGATCGCCGCCGGCTATCATGGCCCGCTCTATCTCGAGGTCAGCCCGCGCACTTTCCCGATCGTCGTGCGCGCCGGCTCGCGCCTGTCGCAGATACGCTTCCGCATCGGCAACGCGGTGCTGTCGGAGAAAGAACTGCGCGAGCTTCACCGGGCCGAGATGCTGGTCGCCACCGAGCCGCCCAACATTTCCGGCGGCGGCATCGCGCTCTCCATCGACCTCGACGGCGACAAGGACGGTCTGGTCGGCTATCGCGGCAAGCATCACACCGGCCTCGTCGATGTCGACAAGCGCGCCGCGCAGGACGTCGTCGATTTCTGGGAGCCGATCTACAAGAGCGGCGCCGGCGAACTGGTGCTTGATCCGGACGAGTTCTACATCCTGGTCAGCCGAGAAGCGGTGCACGTGCCGCCGCTCTATGCCGCCGAGATGACGCCTTTCGACCCGCTGGTCGGCGAGTTCCGTGTCCACTATGCCGGCTTCTTCGACCCGGGCTTCGGCCATTCCGCCGCCGGCGGCAGCGGCAGCCGCGCCGTGCTCGAAGTGCGCAGCCACGAGGTGCCGTTCATCCTCGACCACGGCCAGATCGTCGGCCGCCTGGTCTACGAGCATATGCTCAAGCGCCCACGGGCGCTTTACGGCACCGATCTCGGCTCCAACTATCAGGCGCAAGGGCTCAAGCTCTCCAAGCATTTCCGCGCCGCGCGCTGATCTCCGCAGCAGCCAGACTGTGCTTGCCTGGCCAACGGCGCCATGCTTGGCTGCGTGTAACTGGTATAGAACCTGATCGAGGGAGACGAAAATGCAGATATCCAGATGGATCGTGTCGGCAGCGGCGGCCGTCGTGCTGGCGCTCGGCGCCGGTTCCGCGATCGCGGCGGAAAAGATCAAGATCGGCACCGAGGGCGCCTATCCGCCCTTCAACACCATCACGCCGGACGGCAAAGTCGAAGGCTTCGACATCGACATCGCCAACGCGCTCTGCGCGCAGATGAAGGTCGAATGCGAGATCGTCACCCAGGATTGGGACGGCATCATTCCGGCGCTGCAGGCCAAGAAATTCGACGTCATCATCGCCTCGATGAGCATCACCGAGGAACGCAAGAAGCAGGTCTCCTTCACCCACAAATACTACACCACGCCGCTTTCGCTGGTTGCCTTGAAAGATAGCGACATCGCCTCGACCGAGCCTGCCGCTCTCGTTGGCAAGACGATCGGCGCCCAGGCCTCGACCACCCAGGCCAACTACGCCCAGGACGTCTACGGCAAGGCCGGCGCCGAGGCGAAGCTCTACCCGACGCAGGAAGAGGCGGTCACCGACCTTCTCAACGGCCGTCTCGACGCTGTCATCTCGGACAAGTTCGTGCTCGTCGACTGGATGAAGAAGGCAAGCGACGGCTGCTGCAAGATGATCGGCGACGTCAAGGGCACCGAGACCGAGGCCGGCATCGCCGTGCGCCTGGAGGACACGGCACTGCGCGACAGGCTGAACGCTGCCATCGACGCCATCGTCGCCGATGGCACCTACAAGAAGATCCAGTCCAAGTATTTCGACTTCGATATCTATTGAGGGTGAGCCGTCTTCCCTTCCCCTTGTGGGAGAAGGTGTCGCCGAAGGCGACGGATGAGAGGTGCTGGACGGAGTGAGGCGTCTCATTTCTTCCAGCACCCCTCATCCGTCTCGGCGCTGCGCGCCGATCCACCTTCTCCCACAGGGAGAGAAGGAAGGGCGCCCCCTCACAACGCCTTCACCGCCACCTTTACCGGCTTTTCGATCTCGAGCGGATTGCGCAAGGGCAGGCCGAAATCCTTGGCCTCGATCTCGAACACGTCGCCGGCCTCTGTTCTGATACCGTCGGCGAAGGACAGCGTCGCGGTGCCGAACATGTGCACATGCACGTCGCCGGGCTGGCGGAAGGCCGAGTACTTGAAATGGTGGTGCTCGAGATTGGCGATGGTGTGCGACATGTTCGCCTCGCCCGACAGGAACGGCTTTTCCCAAAGCAGCTTGCCGCCGCGCCAGATGCGCGATGCGCCCCGGATGTCGGCCGGCAGGTCGCCGATCAGGATTTCCGGGCCGAACGAGGCATTGCGCAGCTTGGAATGGGCGAGGAACAGGTAGTTCACCCGCTCGGTCACGTGGTCGGAAAACTCGTTCGACAGCGTGAAGCCGACGCGGAACGGCGCGCCGTCGTCGCCGATGACATAGATGCCGGCGATCTCGGGCTCCTCGCCGGCGTCTTGTGCGAAGGCGGGCGACATCAGCGCGGCGCCGGGCGCCACCGCCATGGTGCCGTTGCCCTTGTAGAACCATTCCGGCTGCACACCGATCTCGCCCTTTGGCGGCTTGCCGCCTTCCAGCCCCATGCGGAACATCTTCATGGAATCGGTAAGCTGCTCTTCGCCGTCGCTGAGCTTCTTGTGCATGGAATCGCGCGTCGCGGCGGAACCGAGATGCGTCAGTCCGGTGCCGGTAAGGTGGAGATGCGCGGGATCGGGATGGTTGATCGGCGACACCAGGCGTCCCTTCTTGTAGGCGGCGTCGAGATCGACCGTCTCGCCGTAGCCCTTGCGCTCGATCAGCGCTGCGAGGCCGGTGCCGGTGCGCGCCGCCTCCATCGCCAGCGAATAGACGCTGCGCGCGCCGTTGATGATCCGGGTCTTGCCGCCGCTGCGGGCAACGACGCGGATCGTCTCGGCGTCGTCGAGGATTTGGGAAATCAGCATGATGAACCCTCTCTCTTTTGTCTTGGCCCGGCTGCCGATGGGCAAGCCCTGACCGACGTGGCCCGGAACCGATCCGTGCCACGGTTGAAACTCTTCGTCCGGATTGCGCTCGCGAGCCCGGTCCTTCAGGCGACTTCTGGCGCCGACGGGTTGCCGGCAGCTCCGCGATCTAGAACCCGTATGCCTCCTAAATCCTCGCTCCCGGCCTCAAGCCTTGTTCTTGTTGTAGACGTCGAAGATGACGGCGCCGAGCAGCACCAGGCCCTTGACCACCTGCTGCCAGTCGACATTGACGCCCATGATCGACATGCCGTTGTTCATCACGCCCATGATGAAGCCGCCGACCACGGCGCCGATCACCTGTCCGACGCCGCCCATCGCCGAGGCGCCGCCGATGAAGACGGCCGCGATCACGTCGAGCTCGCTGCCGAGGCCGGCGGCCGGCACGGCCTGGCCGAGGCGCGCCGCGATGATCAGGCCGCCGAGCGCCGACAGCACGCCCATGTTGATGAAGACGAGCAGTGTCAGTCTTTCGGTGTTGATGCCCGACAGTTGCGCCGCCTTGGCGTTGCCGCCCATGGCATAGATGCGGCGGCCGATGGTCATGCGCTTGGTGACGAAGACGAACAGCGAGATCAGCACGCCCATCACCATCAGCACGACCGGCAGGCCCTTGTAGCTCGCGAACTGGAAGACCAGGAACAGCGCCAGCGCGCTGCCCACCAGCGTCTTGACGACGAACAGCGGGAAAGGTTCGGCCTCGTAGCCATGGCGCTCGCGCTTGCGGCGTGCCCTCAGCCCGAAATAGGCATAGGCAAGCACGGCGACGACGCCCAGCACCACCGTCGTCATGTGCAGCGTCAGGCCGCTGCCGACGATGGTCTTGCCGGCGGCATTCACCGTCGGCGGGATCAGCGTCAGCGGGCCGATGACGTCCGGGATGAAGCCGGAGCTCAGCGCCTTGAAGCTGTCGGGAAGCGGGCCGACCGAGGAGCCGCCGCCAAGCAGCGCCTGGCAGATGCCGCGGAAGATCAGCATGCCCGCCAGCGTCACGATGAAGCTCGGTATCCGGTGATAGGCGATCCAATAGCCCTGCGCCGCGCCGATAAGGGCGCCGACGATCAGGCACACGATCGAGACCACCAGCGGATTGCTGAATATCCCGAGCGGCCAGATGACCATCATCATCGCGGCGAGCGCGCCGATGAAGCCTGCGACCGAGCCGACGCTGAGATCGATATGGCCGGAGACGATCACCAGCAGCATGCCAAGCGCCATCACGATGATGAACGAGTTCTGCTGCACCAGATTGCTGAGGTTGACCGGTTTGAACAGTGTTCCCGACGTCGTGTACTGGAAGAACAGCATGATGACGATCAGCGCGATAATCAGACCGTACTCGCGCAGGTTGGTCGTCAGCGCCGACACGGCGATACGCCGTCCGGGCTGCACGTCCTCGGCGACGCTGCTTTGCGGTGCGGGAGCGCTTTCTGTGCTCATGATGCTTTTCCTTCTCCCCGAACGATGGCGCGCATGATTTTTTCCTGACTGGCGTCGCTTGCCGCCATTTCGCCGACGATACGCCCTTCGTTCATGACATAGATACGGTCGCTGATGCCGAGCAGCTCCGGCATTTCCGACGAGATGACGATGATTGCCTTACCCTCGGCGGCGAGGCGGGCGATGATCGTATAGATTTCGTACTTGGCGCCGACGTCGATGCCGCGCGTCGGCTCATCGAGGATCAGCAGTTCCGGGTCGGCGAACAGCCATTTCGACAGCACCACCTTCTGCTGGTTGCCGCCCGAAAGATTGCCGGTCAGCTGATAGACGCTGGACGCGCGGATGTTGGTCTTCTTGCGATAGTCGTTGGCGACGCTCATCTCGCGCATGTCGTCGATGACGCCGCGGTTGGAAACGCCCCCCAGGTTGGCCAAAGTCACATTGTGCTTGATGTGGTCGATGAGGTTGAGGCCGTAGGTCTTGCGGTCCTCGGTGACATAGGCGATGCGGTTCTCCACCGCCTTGCTCACCGATGAGAGGTCGATCGGCTTGCCGTGGAGCGACACCTCGCCGGTGATGTGCCGGCCATAGGAGCGGCCGAAAAGGCTCATCGCGAATTCGGTGCGGCCGGCGCCCATCAGTCCGGCGATGCCGACCACCTCGCCCTTGCGCACATTGAGGTTGATATTCTTGATGACCTGCCGCTCGGCATGGATCGGGTGGTAGACCGACCAGTCCTTGACCTCGAAGATGACCTCGCCGATCTGCGGCTCGCGCGGCGGATAGCGGTCGTCGAGCGACCGGCCGACCATCGATGTGATGATGCGGTCCTCGGTGATGTCTTTCCTGGGCAGGGTCTCGATGGTGCGTCCGTCACGGATCACCGTGACCTTGTCGGCGACGCGGTTCACTTCGTTGAGCTTGTGGGAGATCAGGATCGAGGTCATGCCCTGCCGCTTGAACTCGAGCAGGAGGTCGAGCAGCGCTTGGCTGTCCTTCTCGCTGAGCGAGGCGGTCGGCTCGTCGAGGATCAGGAGCTTCACTTCCTTGCTGAGCGCCTTGGCGATCTCGACCAGTTGCTGCTTGCCGACGCCGATATTGGTGATCAGCGTCTTGGGATCTTCTTTGAGGCCCACCTTTTTGAGCAGGGCGCCGGTTCGCTTCTCATTGGCGTTCCAGTCGATGACGCCGTAGGTGGCGTGCTCGTTGCCGAGGAAGATGTTTTCCGTGATCGACAGCATCGGCACCAGGGCAAGCTCCTGGTGGATGATGACGATGCCGATATGCTCGCTGTCATGGATGCCCTTGAAGTGGCATTCCTGGCCGCGGAAAATGATTTCGCCCTCATAGGTTCCGGACGGATAGACGCCCGACAGTACCTTCATCAGCGTCGATTTGCCGGCGCCGTTCTCGCCGACGATGGCGTGGATTTCTCCTTCTTCGACGCTGAGGTTGACGTTCGACAGCGCCTTCACGCCGGGGAACGTCTTGGTGATGTCGCGCATCTCCAAAATCGTCGAGGCCATCAGGAATTCCACTCCCTGGCGCATGCCTTCCCTTTCCGGAAAGCATCATGCGCGAAATCAACATACTGCAGCCTTGTCCGCGCCGCGACGGCGCATGGCGCTGCAGAAGCCGGCAAAAAACAATACCGGGGTCGCTTCTGAACGAAAAGGGGCCCTGCGTCGCGCAGGACCCCTCGTTTTCCAAGCCGGATTACTTCAGCTCATCGGCCTTGATGTAGCCGGAGTCGACGACCTGCGCCTGGTAGTTCGACTTGTCGACCTCATGCGGCGTCAAAAGGATCGAGGGAACGACCTTGACGTCGTTGTTGTAGGTCTTCTCGTCAAGGCCGTCGGGCTTGCCGCCGGAGAGCACCTTGTCGACCAGCTGCACGGTGGCCTTGGCCAGTTCGCGGGTGTCCTTGAACACCGTCGAATACTGCTCGCCCGAGATGATCAGCTTGACAGAGGCGGTCTCTGCGTCCTGACCGGTCACGATCGGCCAGGGCTGTGCGTCCGTGCCGTAACCGACGGCGCGCAGCGAGGCGGTGATACCGCGCGACAGGCCGTCATAGGGCGACAGAACGCCATCGACGCGGCTGCCGTCCGAGTAGTTGGCCGAGAGCAGGTTGTCCATGCGGGCCTGCGCGGTGGCGGCGAGCCAGCGCAGCGTGCCGACCTTGTCCATGCCCATCTGGCCGGACTTGATCTTGATCGAGCCGTCGTCGACCAGCGGCTGCAGGACGGACATCGCGCCGTTGTAGAAGAAGAAGGCGTTGTTGTCGTCGGGCGAGCCGCCGAACAGTTCGACGTTCCACGGCTTGGTGTTCGGGAAGCGCTCCTTGAGGCCCTTGACCAGGGAATTCGCCTGGATCACCCCGACGCCGAAATTGTCGAAGGTGGTGTAGTAGTCGACGTTCGGGGTCTTCTTGATCAGGCGGTCATAGGCGACGGTGACCACGCCGGCATCGTTGGCCTTCTGCAGCGCATCGGCCATGGTGGTGCCGTCGATCGAGGCGATGATGAGCGCCTTCGGGCCTTTGGTGATTTCATTTTCCAACTGGCTGAGCTGGTTCGGAATGTCGTCCTGCGCATATTGCAGGTCGACCGTGTAGCCGAGGGCCTCGAGCTGGGACTTGACGGCGTCGCCGTCGTTGATCCAGCGCTGCGAGGTCTTGGTCGGCATCAGCACGCCGACGAGACCTTTCTCGGCTGCATGTGCCGAATAGGTCATGGCAGCGACGCCAACGGCCGCGACGGCGGCCAGTGTCTTGATGATCTTCACATTACTCTCCCTGGTTGATGGACGCGACACCTCGGGGCTTCGCGGGCCGCGCAGTCGAGCAGGAGCGCGGTCGCGCCTCTGTCGGCTTTATCGATCTCCGGTATCCTCCCAATCGGCCCCGCGGCGCAGTTTCAATCGATACGATTTTGCTCGTTACCGACCGTTGCGCCTCGGAACGCGCGAAGGGTGTGTTCCTTTGACATAACTGTCAAATGCGATCTTTGGTGGTTGCTATACCGAAACCGGTATGGTTTAGCCTGCGGCAGGAAGCTGGCGAAAGGCTGGAAGATCCATGGTAGCGTTACGTGATCCTGATGCGATTTCAGTAGCTTACGAAAAGATTCCGGGAGACGGGGAGCCGCTCCTGCGCAGCGGCCTGAGCCTGCGCCATATGCGCATGATCGCCGCCCTTGACGATCACGGGCGGGTGAGCGCCGCCGCCCAGGTCATGAACATCTCCCAGCCGGCCGCCTCGCGCATGATCGCCGAAATGGAGGCGGTGCTCGCGGTCAAGTTGTGCGAGCGGCTGCCGCGCGGCGTGACGCTGACCCCTTACGGCCAGGCGCTCGCCCGGCGCGCCCGCTCCATCCTGCTCGAGATGCGCGAAGCGGACCGCGAGATTTTGGAACTCAAGGCCGGCAAGGGCGGCTCGGTGTTCCTCGGCGCCGTGACCGCGCCGGCGATCGAATTGGCCGTGCCGGCGATTCGCGAGATTCGCCGCCTCTACCCGCGCATCGAGATCACCATGCAGGTCGAGACGTCGAACGTGCTCGCCCGCGAGTTGATCGCGTCGCGCCACGACTTCATCATCGCCCGCATTCCCGACGACCTCAATCCGCGGCTGTTCGAATCGCGCGTCATCGGCATCGAGAAGGCCTGCCTGATCGTGCGCCGCGGCCATCCGCTTGCCAGCGGCAAGATGGTTGGTCTTGAGGAGACGGCCGCCTATGACTGGGTCTTCCAGTCCGGCGGCTCGCCGCTGCGCCAGGCGATGGAAAGCAATTTCCTGAACCGCAACATCCCGCTTCCCGACCGCATCCTCAACACCTCCTCGCTGCTCTTGACGCTGGTGATGGTGGCGCAATCCGATGCCATCGCCCCCGTTTCGGTCCAGGTGGCCAAGTTCATCCAGAGCGCCGACGGGCTGGCGGGAGCGATCGACGTCGTGCACACCGAGTTCGACATCGAGGTCAGGCCTTACAGCCTGATCACGGTCAAGAACCGCGTGCTCTCGCCCGCCGCCAAGATGCTGCATGACTTCATTTTGCGCGAAGTGGGGTGATGGAACGAGAATGCTACCTGCGCGTTCAAACCGATCGGCAGCTCGCTGGAGCCTGTTCCGGTTGAGGGATGAGTTGTCGATGCTCAACAGCTCGGGAGGTTTTGATGGAACGTCGGTTGTTTCTGACTGGAATGCTTGGCGTTGCGGGGGCAGCAGCACTTGCAAGCCTCGCCGGACCAAGCAAGGCGGTTGCCGGTATTCCCAGCGGCAACGGAATCCTGGATGAGCTCGACAAGCCGGATCCAACCGTTTTCGAGGACGGGGAGGATAAAGCAGAACTGCAGCAGGTTTACCATCGTTATTGGCATCATGGGTATTACGATGGGTATTACGGCCATCGTCGTCGCAGACGGCGCCGCGTGTGGAGAAGGGTCTGCCGTCGCTACTGGCGCCATGGCTATTGGCGTCGCCGCTGCTGGCGCGAACGCGTCTGGATCGGCATCTGGCTTTAGGGGGCCATAGCGGTTCAGCTTTTTGAAGAGGCCTGATCCGCTCCAAGCAGTTCCAGGCAATTCCGGGCGGAAAATCGCTGTTTCCTGGAATTGCCTCACCAACTCAACAGCCGGCCATCGCAAGGTGGCCGGCTTCCGTTTCACCATAATCGCGCGACTATTCTCCTGCGGCAGCCCAAGTCCGTCATGCTTGCGGCGACACGCGCTTGTTTCACGCTTTCGATGAACGTGATGGCTCCTTTCGGAATGCGGTCGAAAAGCACCTTGATTTTCCAGAAACCCTGCTGTTGAGAGGGAGCGGGCAGTGGGCGGACCTGGAAGTTCGATGTTTTCAAAGCTGCCTGTTATTAACCATCTCGATGTTAGCCTTGGTCTCGCTGGATGAGCGAGGCCAACAAGATGTATGCCGATCCTCAGCGGATTGGGTGGAGATTGATAGCCAGGGCGATAGCTGTATTCGCCGCTTTGCTGACAGCGCTGCCCGCGAATGCGGAGACGGTGCGCGGCAATCCCGGCGGCCAGATCATAGTTTTCGCCTTGCACGTTGCCAAACTGCGAGCTGCCGACGAGCCGGTGGCCTTTGACGGCGCGTGCGACAGCGCCTGCACGCTCTATTTGTCCTTGCCTGCCGACCGGCTCTGCGTCACCCCGCGCGCCTCCTTCGGTTTCCACCTGCCCTATGGCGTCGGCGCCGAGCAGAATGCAGTCGCCGCCGACTACCTGATCTCGCAATATCCCGACTGGGTGCGGCAGTGGATCGGAGAGCACGGCGGCCTGTCGCGCGCCATCGTGCGGATGGAAGCCGACGAGGCCGCAAAGCATCTTCCCCCATGCGGGACTCTGGCCTGACCGCAAGCCACGACGGTCGCGTTCGCCCCCGGTCGCCACGGCGACTGTGCCGGCATCGTGGCGAAGCATGGAGCGGGTAGCGGGAATCGAACCCGCGCGTTCAGCTTGGGAAGCTGACAAGCTACCATTACATCATACCCGCGCAGCAGCCTCGTTACCATGATGGCAGGGCCTCAAGCAATCGGCAAAGCTGCATCTGTGGCCGCACTGCTTGATGCCGAACGACCGAGTGCGTATTTCTGAAGGCGCGCTGTCGAATCGGGCAGCTCGAACCCGGAGAACGGCCTTGTCCGCACTGACACGCTTCCTCGGCGATACGCCACTCAGGGTGCTCGTGAAGCTGCTGGTGGTTTCCTTCCTCGTCGGCCTCGTCATGCACGCCTTCGGCTGGTCGCCGATGGACGTCTTTTATGGCATCCGCCAGTTCTTCATCGATTTGTGGAATCTCGGCTTCCACGCCATCGACCGCTTCCTGGCCTATATCCTGCTCGGTGCCGCGATCGTCGTGCCGGTCTTCATCCTGCTCAGGATCGCCAGCTATCGAAAATAAAGCGTGATCCCGAAAAGTGGCTGCCGGTTTTTGTTTCGCTGACCCCCGGCCCGGAAAAGATCGTGCTCCAATAGATACTCAGGCGTAGCGGGCCGCGGCCTCGAACAGGATGGTGTGACGCGCGGCAAGGGCCGGCACATCGGTCGAATAGCCGCCGCCGATGACCCCGCACAGCGGAATGCCGCGGGCCTTGAAATGGGCGATCACCATCTCGTCGCGGGCGCGCAGGCCGTTATCGGAGAGCGCCAGCCTGCCAAGCCGGTCCTCGGCATGGACGTCGACCCCGGCGTTGTAGAAGACGATATCCCAGCGCCTTCCTTCCGATAGTTCCGGCAGGATGGCGCCGAGCCGATCGAGATAGGCGGCATCGCCGGTGCCGTCGGGCAAGGCGATATCGAGGTCGGAGGCGATCTTGCGTGCCGGATAGTTGCGCTCGCCATGCATGGAAAAGGTGAAGGCGCTGGGTTCATCCTTCAGGATGTCCGCCGTGCCGTCGCCCTGATGTACGTCGAGATCGACGACCAGGATGTTTTCGACGGCGCGCTCCGCTAGCAGCGCCAGCGACGCGACGGCCACATCGTTGAAGGTGCAGAAGCCAGCGCCTTGCCCGCGCCGGGCGTGATGGCTGCCGCCGGCGGTGTTGCAGGCAATGCCGTGTCTCAGCGCCAGCCTCGCGGCCAGCACCGTGCCGGCGGTGGCAAGCTGTGCCCGCAGCGAAACGCGCTGCCCGACCGGAAAACCGATCTCGCGCTCGATCTTTTCCGGCACTTCGCAAGCCAGCACCTGGTCGACATAGTCTTCCGCATGCGCCAGCTTCAGCCATGCCGGTGGCGCCGGCTCCGGCGTCGAAAGCGCGTCCTGCACGGCCAGCCCACGGTTCCGCAAAGCTTCCATGAGCAGCGGATATTTGCTCATCGGAAACCGGTGGTTGACGGCAAAGCCGGCGTCGTAGTCGGGATGGTGGACGATCTGCAACGGCATGATGAGGGCGACCTACGCCAGTCTTCCTACGCCAGTCTGGGAATTCGGTTGACCGCCGCTGGATGGCGATTGCGCGGCAGCTGCAAACTGGGGCACATCGGCTGTTCGATCAAGCCGCAACGAGCGAGGCAGCAGTCCTTGGATAAGGGCGCGACCCGGATCAACGCCAGATCCTTCATCGTCACCAATCGCTCGGTGCTGGCGATTCCCGTGCCGATGACGCTCGCCTATCTGACGACGCCGCTGCTCGGCATCGTCGATACCGCGGTGGTCGGGCAGTTCGGCGACGCGGCCTTCTCGGCGGCCTGGCCGCGGGAGCGCTGGTTTTCGACGTCGTCTTCACCACCTTCAGCTTTCTGCGCTCCGGCACCACCGGCCTCGTCGCCCAGGCTTTCGGGCGCGGCGATCCGCTGGAGGAGCAGGCCGTCCTCTGGCGGGCCGTGCTGATCGCAGTCGTCGCCGGCGTCGTGCTTGCAGCACTTGCGCCGCTCTTTGCTGTGGGCGGCCAGTGGTTCATGGGCGCCGAGCCGCGCGTCAGCGCGGCGATGTTGGTCTATATCCGCATCCGGCTGCTCGCCGCGCCCTTCTCGCTCGTCAACTACGCCATATTGGGCTACGTGCTGGGGCGCGGCGAGGGCGGACTGGGGCTCATGCTGCAGGCGGTGCTCAACGGCATCAACATCCTGCTCTGTTTCCTGCTCGGCCTCGAGCTCGGCTGGGGCGTCGCCGGTGTTGCCTGGGCGACCGTCACCGGCGAGTTCCTGGCCATGCTGCTCGGCCTCGCCATCGTGCTTACGCGGTTCCGCAAGCTGGAGCGGCCGTCGCGCCGCCGCATCCTCGACCTGCCGGCCTACCGGCGCATGCTGTCGCTCAACCGCGACATCATGATCCGCTCCTTCTCGCTGCTTGCCGCCTTCGCGCTGTTCACCAGACAGGGCGCGCAGTTCGGCACGGTGACGCTCGCCGCCAACGCCGTGCTGATGAATTTCTTCCTCGTCGCCGGCTATTTCCTCGACGGCTTTGCCACCGCCGCGGAGCAGCTTGCCGGCCGCGCCATCGGCGCGCATGCGGCGACGCCCTTTCGCCAGGCCGTGCGGCTGACCTTGATTTGGGGTTTCGGTCTCGCTGGCGCCGCCAGCCTTGTTCTGCTGACCGCCGGTGCCAACCTGGTGGCGCTGGTGACCACCGCGCCGGAGGTCCGCGCGGTCGCCGACACCTATCTGCCCTGGGCCGCCTTCACGGCGTTGAGCGGCGTGCTGGCGTTCCAGATGGACGGCGTCTTCATCGGCGCCACCTGGTCGCGCGACATGCGCAACATGATGCTCGTGTCGTTCCTCGCCTTCAGCGCGGCGCTAATCACGCTGGCGCCGGCCTTCGGCAACAGCGGCCTATGGGCCGCGTTGCATGTCTTCCTGCTGGTGCGCGGTTTCAGTCTTCTTGCGATGCTGCGGGTACGCGCGCGGACTGCGTTTTAGACTGGAGCAATTCCAGGAAAGTGTGAGCGGTTTTCCGCCCGGAATTGCGTAAAAACAAAGAGTTAGAGCGGTTCGGCGTTTCCGTGAAACGGTAAATCGCTCTAGAGGCCGGTGAGCAATTTCTTAAGCAGGGCGTTAAGAGTCTCCTGCTCCGCCGGCGTCAGCACGGAGATCAACTGCTCTTCCAGCGCCACCATCGGACCGATCAAGCCGTCTATCGCGCGCTTGCCGCCGGTCGTTAACGCGATTTGCTTGCCGCGCCGGTCCTTGGGATCGGGGCGTCTTTCGACCAGCCCGGCGCGCTCCAGCCGATCCAGGCGGTTCGTCATGCCGGCCGAGGAGATCATTGCCGATTCGTAGAGCTGGGTAGGCGAGAGCATATAGGGTTCGCCGGAGCGCCTAAGCGGCGTGAGCACATCAAACTCACCTACATTCAGGCCTGCTTCCGACAGCAGCGGGTTCATGTGATCGCGGACCACGCGCGCGGCTGCATCCAGCAGACGCCCCACCATTTCAATAGGCAATATTGGAAGGTCGGGGCGCTCGCGAGCCCATTGCTTGGCTGCGGCCTCGGCGCGATCCATGGCGAATATCCTCTCAACAAAATGTATCTTGAAATCAAGATACATTGCATCTACTAACATCGTGGCAAGACAGTAGTGCAGGGCACCGCCCCGGAGAAGGAGAAAGTGATGTCCAAAATGATTTTCGTGAACCTGCCTGTCCGCGACCTAGCGGCGTCGACAGCGTTCTACGTGGCTCTAGGTGGCACCGTAAACCCGCAGTTTTCAGGCGAGAAATCCACCTCGCTCATGTTCTCGGACACGATCGGGGTGATGCTGCTGATGCATGACCATTACCGTGAATTCACCAAGCGCCCTATCGGCGACGCGCGGCGTGACAGCCAGGCAATGATCGCCCTCACTGTCGATGACCGCGACGCCGTCGATGCAACGGTGAACAGCGCGGGTGCGGCGGGCGGTCGCGCCGATCCCAACCCGGCACAGGATCTTGGCTTCATGTATAACCGCCATATTGAAGACCCGGACGGCTATGTTTGGGAAATCGTATGGATGAACCCGGGAGCCAACGCCTAGACGTAGAAGGCTACGCAACAAGCGCGACTAGAGCGGATGCCGCAATGCAGATGACGGACATGAAGGTGTGGGCGCGCCGATCGGCGCGCCTTGGTTCTTAGTGAGCCTTGATTGCCCAATGATCTAGGCGGCTATCGCGCAAGTCGCGCAGCGACGTCAGCCGCTCCTTCTCCGCAAATCGCGCCATGCCGGCAACGATGCGCCCAGGCAGCGCCGGGCCGGCATAGATCATGCCGGTGTAGAGCTGGACGAGGTCGGCGCCGGCGCGGATCTTCTCAAGCGCGGTCTCTGTGGAATTGACGCCACCGACGCCGATAATCGCCATGTCGGGACCAAGCAGCTTGCGCATCCTGGCTAGCACCGCGGTCGAACGTTCGAAAAGCGGCTTACCCGAGAGTCCGCCGGCTTCGCCGGCGAAGCTCGCTGTGCGCAATCCCGTCCGCGACAGCGTGGTGTTGGAAACGATGACGCCGTCGATCCTTTTCTCGATGACCTCGGCGGCGATGTCTTCCAGTTCCGCTTCGACGAGGTCCGGCGCGATCTTGAGGAAGACCGGCGGCTGCGCCGATGCTTTCGCGCGCGCCGCCATCACGCGCGACAACAGCTCGCCGAGCTGCTCGCGCGCCTGCATGTTGCGCAGGCCTGGCGTGTTGGGCGAGGAGATATTGACCGTGAGGTAGCTGGCATAGGCTGCGAAGCGGGTCACGCCGCGCTCATAGTCATTGATGCGGTCGGCGCTGTCCTTGTTGGCGCCGATATTGACGCCGACGATGCCTGAGCGCCCCTTGCGCGCCGCAAGCCGCTTTTCGGCGGCGCCATGGCCTTCATTGTTGAAGCCCAGCCGGTTGATCACCGCTTCGTCCGCGGTCAGCCGGAAGATGCGTGGCTTCGGGTTGCCTGGCTGCGGCAGCGGCGTGAGCGTGCCGACCTCGGCGAAGCCGAAGCCGAGCTTGAGCAGCGCGTCCGGCACCTCGGCATTCTTGTCGTAGCCGGCCGCCATGCCGAGCGGGTTCGGGAAATCGAGCCCGCAAAGGCTGACCATGAGCCGCGCGTCTTGCATGGGGGGTGAGGCAACCGGCAGGCCGCATCGCAGTGCCGCGATCGACATGCCATGCGCGGTTTCCGGATCGAATGAGAAAAGCAGTTTCTGGCCGATCCGGTCGAGCAGGCTCATTCGCCCTCCAGCGCTGAAAATTGATGCGAGCCATCCGCGCCGAGCGGCAGCGGCTTAACCCAGAGAACGGCATCGAGGTCGAGCGGAGCGTAAAGATGCGGAAACAGCGCGCCTCCGCGCGACACTTCGTATTTCAACGCATCGCCCAGCTTTGCTTCGTCGATCGCGATCAAAAGCAGATCCGCCTGGCCGGCGAAATGCTTGGCGGCGGTCTCACGCACCTGCGCCGCGGTCGAGAAATGGATGAAGCCGTCGGCAATGTCGATCGGCGCTCCGGTGAAGCGGCCGTTCCGCTCCGCTTCGCGCCACATGGCTTCGGGCGCGATCTTGTAGATAATTTGAGACATTGTCGCGCTATAGTCCGAACGAACCATGGGGGAAAGGGTGCTTGCGGACTCTTCCCCATTTCAGGCGCAAACCTGTCATATTCTTGGCGCAACGGCTCATGGAGGATAAACAACATGCGTCTGCAGCATATCGTGATTCCGGCGGCGCTCTGCTCGCTGGTTGCGGCGTCGGCCTATTCCGAGGAAACCGACCGTTACCGGCTGGAAAAGTCGGCCAACGGCTATGTCCGCATGGATACCCAGACCGGCGCCATGTCGATCTGCGAGGAGCGTTCCGGACAGCTCGTCTGCAAGATGGCGGCCGACGAGCGCGCCGCCTTCCAGGACGAGATCGACCGGCTGCAAGGTTCGGTGAAGGCGCTCGACGAGCGCGTCGCCAAGCTCGAGAATTCGCTCTCCGCCCGGCTGGAATCCCAACTGCCGAGCGAGGAGGATTTCAACAAGACGATGAGCTACATGGAGCGCTTCTTCCGCAGCTTCATGGACATCGTCAAGGATATGGACAAGGAAAACGGCGACGGTGGCGTGAAGCCCGCTCCGCAAAAGACCTGAAATGCCCTGAGCAATTCCAGGAAAAGTGCGCAGCGGTTTTCGTCCGGAATTGCGCAAAAACAAAAATCACGACGGTTCTGTGTTCCCGCGAAAAGGACTGAACCGCTCTGGGGAAAAATCCGCGCGCGGCCTTTGCCGCTTGAAAATGCGCCGCGCCGCCGCATAATCGTTCCGATCCCGCAAAAAGCATTATAATCAGCGATGGGATCCGGGGAGGAATATTTGCCGTCGGGCTACACCTTCGTCATTGCCGACGATCATCCGCTGTTTCGCGGCGCGCTTAAGGAGGCGCTTGCCGGCCTCGGCGACGTCGCCGCCATCCATGAGGCCGGCGATTTCGAAAGCGCCAAGGCGCTCGTCCTTGCGAATGAAGACATCGACATGGTGCTGCTCGACCTGTCGATGCCGGGCGCCAGCGGCTTGTCGGGTCTTATCTCGCTGCGCGGCATCCATCAGTCGGTGCCGCTGGTGGTGGTGTCGGCGCACGACGATCCCGTCACCATCCGCCGCGCGCTCGATCTGGGCGCTTCCGGCTTCATCTCCAAATCGGCCAGCATGGAGGAGATACGCAGCGCCGTGCAGGCCGTGCTTGCCGGCGACATTGCCGCGCCCGCCGGGGTCGAACTCGGCGTCGAGCGCGATCCGGAAATCTCCGACCTGATCAAGCGGCTTCAGGCGCTGACGCCGCAGCAGACGCGCGTGCTCGGCATGCTGGCGGAGGGCCTGCTCAACAAGCAGATCGCCTACGAACTCGGCGTCTCCGAAGCCACCATCAAGGCGCATGTCTCCGCCATCTTGCAGAAGCTCGGCGTCGACAGCCGCACCCAAGCGGTCATCCAGCTTTCCAAGATCGGCGGCGACCCGCTGCAGCCGGTGGGCTGACGGCCTGCTCCTTTTTCTTCAGGACTGCTCCTCCATTGCCGGCCTCGAGGACCAGATCGGGGTTTTCTCCGGCCTGGCAACCTCCGCATCGAGGCTCGCCTCCGAAGTCGCCGCACTCGGCCGCGCTCGTCCAATTGCGACGCCCAATCCGAGCGAGGCGATCGCCACCAGCGGAATGCCGGCGATCCAGGGCAGCCTTGGCGCCAACGCGTAGAGCGCGGTGCCGACCGAAGGTCCGAGCGAGTCCTTGAGATCGGTCGCCACCGACGAGGCCGCCATATAGGAGGCGCGCCGCGCCGCGGGCGCGAGTGCGTTGACGGCGGTCGGCACGAGCGGCCCGACCAGCATCTGCGCTACCGAGCAGAGGCTCACAGCGGCAATCAGCGACAGCATCGCCGGCGAGGCCGCGAGCAGGGCAAAGGCTGCAATGGTCGAGAGGCCGGCGCCGGCTGTCAGCCAAAGCGCTGATCGCGTCTCGGCAAAGCGGCTCACCAGCATCTGCAGACCGACCGTAAGTGCTGCCGCGTAGGCAAACAGAGTGCCGATGCCGGATGGGGAAAGCGTGCCGGCGTCCTGTGCATAGAGCGGGATGACGGCCTCGATCCAGTTGCCGGAGATTTCGAACAGCACGACCCAGAGGAGCAGCCTCGCCAGGCGGCCGTCGCGGAAAGCCGGCAACAGCGCCGACAGTGCTTCCTCTTCTTCCCTCTCGCCGTGATCGTTGGCGGTGGCGCGTCCGCTGCCGATCGTCTCGTCAAGCGCGGCCAGCATCACGATCCCGCCCAGGATGAGCATGCCGCCAGCGGCGAGGAACACGGCGTCGACAGAGATCAGCGCAAGCAGCGCGCCGCAAGCCGGTCCGAGAATCTGCCCGGCACCAGAGCTGACACGCGCCATGCTGAACCAGCGCGGATGCGCTGACGGCTCGGTCACATCGGCGATCGCGGTGAGGATGGTCGGATGGAGCACAGACTCGCACATGCCGGTCAAAACGAGCACGATTGCTGTGGCGGCAACGCCATGGACGAAGAACAAGGCGATGAAGCCGCAGCCGACGCCGATCGATGAGACAATCAGCACCGGTCGCCGGCCGATCCGGTCGGCGATGCCGCCGACCAGCGGCGCCGCGACTAATTCGCCGCCGGCATAGCAGCCGAAAAGCAGGCCGATCGCGCCGACGGGGATGTCCGCTTCGCTGCTGGCCCAAAGCGGAAAGAAGGGCATGAGCGCGCCGTCGGCGAAGCCTGCGCAGAAGAACAGGAGCAAGCCGAGCAGCGCCGGGCGCGGCAGCCCGCGCCAGGAGGACGAAAATGTGGTCATGATGTCACCTACGCGTCAAAGGCCCGAAGGCCGGGATGGCGCGTTGGCTGACGTGAACGCCTACGGCCACTCAACGAGCAGCGTGAGTTGGTTAATCTGCTTGTGGCGAAGCTAGGTCAGCCGAGCCGCATCGACAGTTCGACGTCGTCCCCGAACGGGGTCGACATGTAGCCGTCCGCCGGCGAGCGCACCCGCTGCAGATATTCGGGAGAGAAGTCGGCATTGTCGGCGATGACCAGCGCGCCGGGCCTCAGCCGGCTCTCGACCAGGTTGAGGATTTCCGGGTAGAGCGCTTTGGCGCCGTCGAGCAGCAGAAGGTCGATTTGATCGGGCAGGTCGGCGCTCAGCGTCTCCAGCGCATCGCCCTCGCGGACCTCCACCAGGTCGATAAGGCCGCCTTCCGCCAGATTGGCTTTGGCGCGCGTCACCTTGGACGGCTCGAACTCCGTGGTGATCAGGCGGCCGCCGCCATTGTCCCTGAGTGCCGCGGCAAGGTAAAGCGTCGAGATGCCGAACGAGGTGCCGAACTCGACGATGACGCGCGCGCCGGTGCTGCGCGCCAGCATGTAAAGCAGCGTGCCGGTCTCCGGCGAAACCGCGAGCCAGAGGTCCTTCAGGCTGCCGTAGAAATCGAGATATTCGGTCTTGCTGCCGAGGAGGCGCGTCCGTTCCTCCCGCGAGTACTGGACTATCGCGGGGCTGGTCGCCGCGGCGGCTTCGTTGAACAGGCGGGCGAGCAGCGGCGCGAGCGGGGTTCCGGTAAGGGTCGTCATGGCCGTCTCCAGTCAGGAACAAATGCTTCTTGTGTCGTCTCGAAAAATACGAATAATCCTTCAGGTTTCCAATTCGCATTCCCTAGCGCGGCCATGATCCAACGCCCAAGCCCTTCAATTTCCAGCCGAAAACAGCCCAAACAGGCCCGCGCGACGGAACTCGTCGCGGCGATTCTGCAGGCAGCTGCTCAGGTTTTGGCGAGCGAAGGCGCGCAGCGTTTCACCACCACGCGCGTGGCCGAGAAGGCCGGCGTCAGCGTCGGCTCGCTCTATCAATATTTCCCCAACAAGGCGGCGCTTCTCTTCCGGCTGCAGAGCGACGAATGGCGGCAGACGACCGATCTTTTGTGCGGCATCCTCGAGGATGTCGAAATCCCGCCGCTGGAACGGATACGCACGCTGGTGCATGCCTTCATCCGCTCCGAATGCGACGAGGCGGCGGTTCGTGGTGCGCTGGACGACGCAGCACCCCTCTATCGCGACGCGCCCGAGGCGCAGGAGGCAAGGGCCATGGCGAACGGCACGGTTGAGGCCTTCATGCGAGAGACGCTGCCCGAAGCCACGGATGATGCCCGCGCCATGGCCGGCCAACTGATCATAAAAACTCTCAGCGCCATGGGGGCCGACTTTTCGGAAAACCCGCGAACAGAGGCTGAGATCGAAGATTATTCCGACGCCCTTGCCGACATGTTCTGTGCCTATCTCAGGAGTCTGGGGCACCAAGGATAGGTAGGAAGAGGATCACTCCGCCGCCGGCGCCAGCGCCCTGACCCTTGCCATCATCGAGCGCAGCACGGCCGGCTTCAGCGGCTTGTTGATCACCGGAACGTCCAACTTGCCTGCGGCAGTGCGCACCTCGCTGGAGCGGTCGGCTGTGACCAGCACGCAAGGCAGGTCCTGGCCATAGGCGGCGCGCAGCTTGGCGACTGCGTCGAGCCCGGTGCCGCCGTCGAGATGGTAGTCGGCAAGCACGATATCGGGCCTTCGCGCACCCGGCCGCAGCAAATCGTCCGATCCGGAGGCCGTCGCGACGCTGCAGCCCCAACCCTCGAGCAGCAGCCGCATGCCATCGAGGATGCGCGCGTCGTTGTCGATGCACAGCACGTTCAGCCCGGCAAGCGAGGAGGCCGCGCGTGCCGGCGGCTTCCCGACCTCGCGCGGTGGCGCCGCGACCGCCGCCACCGGCAGGATCACGGAGAAGCGCGTGCCCTTGCCGGGGTTGGAGTAGATGCGGATCTCGAGCCTGAGCACCCTCGCAATGCGGTCGACGATCGAGAGGCCGAGGCCGAGGCCCTCGGCCTCGCGCGAGCCTTCGTCCAGCCGGGTGAATTCGTGGAAGACCGTGTTCAGCTTGTCGCCGGCAATGCCGATGCCGGTGTCGATCACCTGGATTTCGGCCAGCTCGCCGCGCCGCCTGACACCAACCAGGATGCGGCCCTCGCGCGTGTATTTGATGGCGTTGGAGACGAGGTTCTGGATCAGCCGGCGAAGCAGATTGCGGTCGGTCATGACGCCGAGCGATGACGGCATGATTTTCAGGCCGAGCTTCTTTCTGGCGGCAAGCGGCCGGAAATCGTTGCCGATCTGGCTGAGAAGCCCGCCGAGGCTGAAGGCGGTATCCTCGGGCTTCATCGCGCCGGCGTCGAGCCGCGAGATGTCGAGCACGGCGCCAAGGATGGTCTCGACCGACTCCAGCGAGGATTCGATGTTGATCGCGGCCTTGCCAGCCGGCCCTTTGCCGGCCTTCTCGATCAGCGACGAGCAATAGAGCCGGGCGGCGTTGAGCGGCTGCAGGATGTCGTGGCCGGCAGCGGCGAGGAAGCGCGTCTTGCTGAGGTTGGCTTCCTCGGCCAGCATCTGCGCCTGCGCCAGCTCCTCGTTGACGCGGGTAAGCTCGGCGGTGCGGCTCCTGACCCGCTGCTCCAGCGATTCGTTCGCCCGCTTCAGCGCCAGGTCCTGCTCGACGCGGCCGGAAATGTCGGCATAGGTGGCGACGATGCCGCCGTCCGGCATCGGGTTGGAGCGCAATTCGAGGATTCTGCCGCTGGTCTTCAGCTCCATCTGCCAGGGGCTGACGAAGCTGGTGAGCCGGTTGAGCATCGTCACGCGCTGGTCGGCGGGGATGTCGCCTCGCTCGGCGAGATAGCGCAGAATCTGGTCGAGCGAGACACCGACCTGGCCCATCTCGTCCGGCAGGTCGAACAGCGCCCGGTATTGCCGGTTCCAGCAGATCAGCCGGAAATCCCGGTCGAAGACCGTGATGCCCTGCTCCATCTGGTCGAGCGCGATCTGCAAGAGGTCGCGATTGTGCTGCAGCGCCTCGGTGGCATCGTCGAGCAGCCGGAAGGCATCCTTGGAATCGCGATCGTTGCGGCGCAAGAGCAGCGACAGGATCAGCCGCGCCGAGGACGAGCCGACGGCGCTCGCCAGCAATTGCTCCGAGAAGCGGATGACGTCCATGCTGGCCTGCTCCTTGCCATGCAGGGAGACGTTCGTGGTCTTCTCGAAAGACTGGAAGGAACGCTCCGTGCGCTCGACGCCGAGATAGCGGGAGATCGTGTCCTTGAGGTCGTTGACGGTGACGGCGGTACGGAAGCGCCGCAGGCTCGGCATCGGGCCGGCCTCGCGCGGCACGAAGATCGCCGCCTGGATGCGCTCCAGCGGCACCGACGCGCGGGACAACGATCCCAGCACGAAGAACAGCGTGTTGATCGACAGGCTCCACAGCACGCCGTGGTTCAGCGGCTCGCCGACCGTGCCGAACAGCGCCTGCGGCCTGAGCGCCTCGAAGCCGAACAAGCCATGGACGACGATATCGGAGCCGGGACCGACGAGCGAAGGGAGCAGCAGCGTGTAGCCCCAGACCGCGATGCCGGCGACCATGCCGAGCGCGGCGCCCCGGCCGTTGGCGCGGCGCCAGATCAGCCCGCCGATCAGCGCCGGCGCGAATTGCGCGATCGCGGCAAACGACATCAGTCCGATCGAGGACAGCCGCGCGCTGTTGGTGCTCTCGCGGTAATAGAGGAAAGCGATGAACAGCATGATGAAGATCGAGGCGCGGCGCACGTTGAGGATCAGCGTCGACCAGTCCTCGTTTTGCGAGGAGGTGGTCTTGAGCAGCCGGCGCACGAACAGCGGGATGACGAGGTCGTTGGAGATCATGATCGACAGCGCGACGCTCTCGACGATGACCATTGCGGTCGCCGCCGACAGGCCGCCGATGAAAGCGGCCATGGCCAGCAGATCATGGCCGCTGAGCAGCGGCAGCGACAGCACGTAGAGGTCGCTGCTCGTCTTGGTGCCCACCAGCGACAGGCCGGCAAAGGCGATCGGCAGCACGAACAGGTTGATCGCCACGAGGTAAAGCGGGAACACCCATGTCGCGGCGCGCAGTTCCGCCTCGCTGCGGTTCTCGACGATGGTGACGTAGAACTGGCGCGGCAGCATCAGGATGGCAAAACCGCTCAAGGTTGTCAGCACCAGCCAGGTGGCCAGAGAGGTGTTGTAGCCCATGGCCTCGCGCACCTCGGCATTTGCGGCGAGCGTCGCCAGCATGTCGCCGGGGCCGCCGAAGATGAGGAAGGTCACCATCAGGCCGATGGCGAGGAAAGCGGCGAGCTTGACCACGGTTTCGACCGCCACCGCCAGCACCAGCCCGTCCTGGTGCTCGGTGGCGTCGGCGTGGCGTGTGCCGAACAGCACCGCAAACAGCGCCAGCAGCATCGCGACCACCAGCGAGATGTCGCTGACGAACGGATCGAAGGAAGGCGGCGATCCGGTATAATGTTCGATCATCAGGCTGACCGAGCCTGAGATCGCCTTCAGCTGCAGCGCGATATACGGCACCGCGCCGATCGTGGCGATCAGCGTCGCGATCGCCGCGACGATGAAGCTCTTGCCGTAACGCGCGCCGAGGAAGTCGGCGATCGAGGTGATCTTCTCGCTTTTCGCCAGCCGTACGATGCGGTTGAGCAGCGGGAAGCCGAACACGAAGACCAGCACCGGTCCTGTATAGATGCCGAGGAATTCGAGCCCGCGCTCGGAGGAAAGCCCGACCGAGCCGAAGAAGGTCCAGGAGGTGCAGTAGATGGCGAGGCTGAGCGCATAGATGAAGGGCCGCGCCCGGCCGAGCCCGGCTGCCACCGAGCGCCGGTCGCCAACGCTGGCGATGGCAAAAAGCAGCGTCACATAGGCGATCGCGATGATGACGACGAACCAGCCTTGCATGGTTCGAACTTCCTCCCTGACCGATGCTCTACACCGGCTCGGCTAGACGCAACCACAGCTTGGAGCCCGAGTCCATCGCGGCTTTTGGCGCATATGTGGTTGATCCGACCGGAAAAACACAAACCGGTGGCTTTGCCCTTTTTCCGGTTTTGCAACCGGGGGTTTTTGCTATTGTGATTTTGGGTCGGCACCGGAAGGCAGGGAGCGGCAGCGCGGCCATGGCATGGAGGGTCGAATGCTGAAAGAATTCCAGGAATTCATCTCCAGGGGCAATGTGATGGACTTGGCCGTCGGCGTCATCATCGGCGCCGCCTTCGGCAAGATCGTCGAGTCGCTGGTCAACGACATCATCATGCCGATCGTCGGCGCGATCTTCGGCGGGCTGGACTTCAACAACTATTTCTTTGGATTGTCCTCGAACGTCCACTCGGCGACGCTGGCTGACGCCAAGAAAGAGGGCGCTGTTTTCGCCTATGGCAGTTTCATCACCGTGGTGCTGAACTTCTTGATCCTTGCCTTCATCATCTTCCTGATGGTCAAGGCGGTGAACAATCTGCGCAGGCGGCTGGAGCGCGAGAAGCCCGCTGCCGCTGCCGCGCCGCCGGCGGACGTCCAGCTTCTGACCGAAATCCGCGACCTGCTTGCCAAGAAGTAATCTGCACACGGACACGCTGGACCAAAACCCCGGCCGTTCGCCGGGGTTTTCTGTTTGCGGCTGTCGTAAAAGACGTTAGCAGTCGTGAAAAACTAGGCGGATTCTTGCATGACCCTGATCCAGACCCTGCGCGCCGAAGCCCGCGCCGCACCCGAAAGCGGCATTGTCGCCGTCGTCAACCATGGCCGCCTGCGCGAAGGCCTGATCCCGCTCTGGGCCGGCGAGGGCGACCTGCCGACACCTTCCTTCATCAGCGATGCCGCCGCTCGGGGATTGGCCGCCGGCGAGACCTTCTACACTTGGCAGAAAGGCATTCCCGAGCTCAGGCAGGCGCTCGCCCGATACTACGCTAGGCATTTCGGCAAGCGCTTCGCCGAGGAAGAGTTCATCGTCACCGCTTCCGGCATGCACGCCATCCAATTGGCCATCGACGCCATCGTGGGCAGTGGCGACGAGGTGATCTATCTGTCGCCGGCCTGGCCGAATTTCGCAGCCGCCGCCGGGGTCGCCGGCGCCGTTCCGGTTGCGGTCGTGCTCGATCAGTCCGGCAATGGCTGGTCCTGCGATGTCGACAAGATCGCGTCCGCCATCACGCCGCGCACCAAGGCGCTGTTCATCAACACGCCGTCCAACCCGACCGGCTGGACCGCCGACAGGGAGACCCTTCAAGCGATCCTCGATCTCGCCCGCGCGAAGAACCTCTGGATCATCGCCGACGAGATCTATGCGCTGTTCCACTATGGCCATGGCCGGGCGCCGTCCTTCCTCGACGTCGCCACCGGCGAAGATCGCATCCTGTTCGTCAACAGCTTCTCCAAGAACTGGGCGATGACCGGCTGGCGCGTCGGCTGGATCAAGACCCATCCGGCGCTGCAGCAGGTGTTCGAGAACCTGATCCAGTATTCGACCTCGGGCGTCGCCCAATTCATGCAGCGCGGCGCGGTCGCAGCGCTTGACGAGGGCGACGGCTTCATCGTGAGCCAAGTCGAGCGGGCGCGAGCGGCGCGCGATCTCGTCTGCGATATCCTGGGTGCCACCGGCAAGGCACGCTTCACCGTGCCGAAGGGCGCCTTCTATCTGTTCTTCACGGTCGACGGCATCACCGATTCCCGCACCGCCGCCTTCGACATCGTCGACAACGCCAATGTCGGCCTGGCGCCCGGCACGGCCTTCGGCCCCGGCGGCGAGGCCTTCCTCAGGCTATGCTTCCACCGCCGCCTCGATCAGTTGGAAGAGGCGGCGCATCGCCTGGCGAAATGGATGAAGAAGGTCTGAGTTGACCTGTAGCCGGACCGACTTTCAAACGGCTTCAGCCGCCTGACTTCGGCACCAGCAACGGAATAATCCGGTCGCTCTTGGCGAGGACGGGACGGCCTGAGGCGGCATAGGGGATGCCGAGCGCGTCCCAGGTCTCGACCAGCGCGT
>SAQE01000076.1 GCA_004020545.1 Mesorhizobium sp.
CAGCGTAGAATCACAACCGATTCCGCACTGCAATGCCTATCTTAGCGCATATGCCGCAAGGGGGGAGATCGGATCTCACGCAGGTTTTCGCCAATCTCCAATCCTGCAGGATGAGCAGGGCGCCAAAGCTGCTGATCTCCCCCTTGCGGGGGAGATGCCCGGCAGGGCAGAGGGGGTGTGAAGGATCGCGACGCGTCGATGCTGAGTTCCTGGACAACCATTGTGCCAGCGCAACATCCGGTTCCCATTCGGGGTCCGGCCTAGTAAACCCCTCCCGATCGCAACCGGGTCTCGGGAGGTTCCGCTTGTCCAATTTCGTCAGCATCGCAATCGAGAACGGCGTGGCGGTGGTCACCATCGACAATCCACCGGTCAATGCGCTGAGTTTTCATGTCCGCAAGCCGCTTTACGAGGCGCTTACCGCGCTGCGCGACGATCCCGCGGCAAAAGCCATCGTGATCGCTTGCGCCGGGCGGACTTTCATCGCCGGCGCCGACATCACCGAATTCGGCAAGCCGGTCGAGCAGCCGGAGTTGCGCGCCATCATCGCCTTGCTGGAAACCATCGCCAAGCCGACGATCGCGGCCATCCACGGCACGGCGCTCGGCGGCGGGCTGGAGCTGGCGCTCGGCTGCCATTTCCGCGTCGCCGAACGAGGCGCGAAGCTCGGTCTGCCCGAAGTGAAGCTCGGCCTACTGCCTGGCGGCGGCGGCACGGTGCGCCTGCCGCGCCTGGTGGGGGCCGCGAAAGCGCTCGGCATGATCGTTTCGGGCACGCCGATTTCGGCCGGTGAAGCCAAGGCGGCGGGTCTTGTCGACGCGGTGTTCGACAGCGATCTGCTGGCAGAAGCAATTCGTTTCGCTAGCGAAATGGCTGCCGGCGGCGGACCGCTCATCCCGATTCGCGACCGCAATGACCGGCTTGCAGAGACGGACATCGGGGCCTTCGACCGCCAAGCCACCGATTTGGCGAGAACGGCCCGGGGGCTCGAAGCGCCGCTTTCCTGCGCCGAGGCCGTGCGCAACGCGATCGCTCTGCCATTCGACGAAGCGTTGGCGGCCGAACGCGCGCTGTTCATCAAGCTCGTTGCGGGTGACCAGTCGCGGGCGCAGCGGCATTTGTTCTTCGCAGAGCGCGAGGCGGCGAAGGTGCCGGTCAAGGATTTGCAAAGGCGCCGGATTGCGCGGATCGGGATCATCGGCGCCGGAACGATGGGCGGCGGCATTGCCATGGCCTTCGCCAATGGCGGTTTTCCGGTGACCTTGCTGGAGACGAGCGAGGAAGCGCTGCGGCATGGGCTGGCGACGATCGAGAAAAACTATGCCGTCTCGGTCAGCCGTGGCTCGCTGACGGAGGAGGCGAAACAGCAAAGGCTGGGGCTGTTCAAGGGCAGTACCGACTATGCCGATCTTGCCGATTGCGACCTGATCATCGAGGCCGTGTTCGAGGACATGGCGGTCAAGAAAGAAGTGTTCGGCAGGTTGGATGCCGTCGCCAGACCCGGCGCTATCCTTGCCACCAACACCTCCTATCTCGACGTCAATGAGATCGCCGCCTCGACCTCGCGGCCGCAGGATGTGCTCGGCATGCATTTCTTTTCGCCGGCCAATGTCATGAAGCTGCTGGAGATCGTGCGCGCCGATAAGACGGCACCCGATGCGCTGGCGACGGTCACTGATCTCGCCCGGCGCATCGGCAAGGTGGCGGTCGTCGTCGGCGTCTGCCACGGCTTCGTCGGCAACCGTATGCTGTCCGCGCGAGGTGCAGAGAACGAAGCGCTGTTGCTCGAAGGCGCGACGCCAAGCCAGGTCGACAAGGCGTTCACCGATTTCGGCTGGCCGATGGGGCCGTTCCAGATGGGCGATCTCGCCGGCCTCGACATCGGCTGGCGCAACCGCAAGGCGCGCGGCCAGACGGCGGTGATTGCCGATACACTGTGCGAGCAGGGCCGCTTCGGCCAGAAGACCGGGCGCGGCTGGTATCGCTACGAGGGCGGCTCGCGGGAGCCGGTAGCCGATCCCGAGGTCGAGGCGCTGATCCGAGCCAAGGCGACCGAGCGCGGTATCGCGCCGCGCGCGATCGATGCGGAGGAGATCATCGAGCGCACGCTCTATCCGCTGGTCAACGAGGGCGCAAAGATCATCGAGGAGAGGATCGCCGCGCGCGCTTCAGATATCGATGTCGTCTGGGCCAATGGTTACGGCTTTCCGGTCGGCAAGGGCGGGCCGATGTTCTGGGCCGGGCTCGAAGGCGCGGCCAGGATCGTCGAGCGGCTGGGGTATTGGCACCGTCAAACGGGACGGGCGACTTTTGAGCCGGCGCCGGTGCTGAGGCGATTTGCCGAGACGGGGCGCTGGGAGGCCCTGTAAAGGGCTGGCCGCCGCGTTCCTTCGCGCCCCCCTTTGTCCTGCCAGCGCGCCCGGCTTCCACAGAGCGATCACGCGCCAAATTTGACCACGTGGACAAAACTCAGGCGCCGTTCCATAGTCCTGGCGTCTGACATTTTTTGAACGGCCGGCTCGACACGGCTGTCGAACAGAGGGGCACTTCAATGGAAAACGATCATCGCAAAACGCAACGCTCCGGCCTGTCGCGGCGCAACGTGCTGGAACTTGGCGCGCTGGGCCTCGCGGCCGCCGTGCTGCCAAGCGCGGCTTTCGCCAAGGACAAGAAGCTGAAGGTGGCGGCGATCTTCGCCACGCCGATCGAGGAGCCTTGGGACAACCAGATCCATGTCGCCCTGCAGAAGGCCGAGAAGGAGCTGGGCATCGAATACAAATGGTCGGAGAAGGTGCAGACCGCCGACTTCAGCCGCGTGATGCGCGAATATGCGCAGGGCGGTTATCAACTGGTGCTGGGCGACGCCTTCGCCGCCGAGCGCGAATCACGCCGCACGGCAAAACAGTTCCCGAAGACGGCCTGGCTGTTCGGCTCCGGCGCCGGTCCGGCCGAACCCAATTTCGGCGTCTTCGACAACTGGATCCATGAGCCCGCCTATCTCTCCGGCATGATCGCCGGCAAGATGTCGAAGTCGGGCACGGTGGGCGCTGTCGCGGCGATGGGCATTCCGGAAGTGAACCGGCTGGTCAACGCCTTCTTTGCCGGCGCCAAGGAGGTCAACCCGAACGTCAAGAAGAAGGTCGCCTTCATCGGCTCCTTCTTCGATCCGCCGAAGGCCAAGGAAGCGGCGGTGGCGCAGATCGATGCCGGCGTCGACGTCATCTATGCCGAGCGCTTCGGCGTCATCGAGGCCGCGGTGGAGAAGAAGATCCTCGCCATCTCCAACATGTCCGACCAGTCGAGCCTCGGCCCGGACACGGTCATCACCGGCCCGGTGTGGGATATGTATCCGACCGTCGAGCAGGCGATCAAACTGGTCAAGGCGGGCGTCTTCACCGCGCAGGACTATGGCGACTTCTCGCGCATGGCCAAGGGCGGCTCCTATCTCGCGCCTTACCACAAGTTCGACAAGACGCTGCCGGCGGAGGTCAAGGACCTGGTCGAGAAGAAGAAGGCCGAAATCCTGGAAGGCAATTTCCGCGTCGACGTCGACGAGAACACGCCGGTTTCGGATTGAGTGCTTACCCTCCCCCTTGTGGGGAGGGTCGATCCGCGAAGCGGAGCGGGGTGGGGGTCGGCGCCGTACCCCTACCCCGGCTCGCCGACGACGCTTCGCGTCCTTTGCTCGCCGACCCTCCCCACAAGGGGGAGGGTGCTCAGCTCCAACGTCGTGCCCACCGGGAGCACCCTCGCCTTGTCCGCCCCTCTCATCGAAATGCGCGGCATCACCAAGAGCTTCGGCGCCGTCAAGGCGAACGAGGCGGTCGATCTCAGCGTGGCGCCGGGCGAAATCCTCGGCTTGCTCGGCGAGAACGGCGCCGGCAAGACGACGCTGATGAACGTGCTGTTCGGCGCCTATGCGCCGGACGCCGGCGAGATCCTGGTCGAAGGCAGGCCGATCGCCATCCACAATTCGGCCGATGCCTTGGCCGCCGGCATCGGCATGGTGCATCAGCATTTCCATCTGGCGCCACGGCTGACGGTGCTGGAGAACCTCTTGATCGGCATCCCCGGCAAGTCCGGCCGCATCGATCGCGCCGGCGGGCTGGCGCGGGTGAACGAGATCGGCAGCCGGCACGGCTTGAGCCTCGATCCGAACCTGCCGGTCTCGGCGCTCTCGGTCGGCGAGCAGCAGCGGCTGGAAATCATCAAGGCGCTGTTCCGCGGCGCCAGGCTTTTGATCCTCGACGAGCCGACAGCAGTGCTGGCGCCGAGTGAAGTGGACGGCCTGTTCGCCGCTTTGCGCTCCATGGCCGCGCAAGGGCTCGGCATCATCTTCATCTCGCACAAGCTCAACGAGGTCAGAGCGCTCACCCATCGCTGCGTGGTGCTGCGCCACGGCAAGGTCGCCGGCCGCGTCGATCATCCGGCCAGCACGACGTCAGCTGAGATGGCGAAGCTGATGTGCGGCCACGAGATCGTACCGCCGACCAAAGAGCCTTCGACGCCCGGCGCCTCCGTGTTGACGCTCGACGGCATTTCCACCTCCGGCCACGCCGGCACGCCGCTGCGCGAGGTGTCGCTTTTCGTCCGTGCCGGGGAGATCCTGGGTATCGCCGGCGTTTCCGGCAACGGCCAGCGGGCGCTCGCCGACGTCATCTCCGGCATGTTGCCGCCCAACGCCGGTACGATGACGATAGCCGGCAAAACGGTGGCGCAATTCTCGCCGCGCGAGCTGCAGGCGCTCGGTCTCGGCCGCATCCCCGAAGACCGGATGACGACCGGCCTGGTCACCAACCTGCCGCTGGCCGATTCCATGGTGCTGCCGCGCGTCGGCACCGAGGCCTTCAGCCGCAAGGGACTGCTCAATCCTGCCGCGATCCGCGCCTTTGCCGAGGCGCAGATCAAGGCCTATGACATACGCTGTCCCGGGCCGATGGTGCGCGCCGGCGCGCTTTCCGGCGGCAATCTGCAGAAGGCGCTGCTGGCACGTGAGCTCGCCTTCGATCCCAAGGTGCTGATCGTGTCGCAGCCGACGCGCGGGCTCGACATCGGCGCCGCCCGCTTCATCCACGAGAAGTTCCTCGCCATGCGCGGCAAGGGCTGCGGCATCATCGTCATCGGCGAGGACCTTGAGGAACTGCTGATGCTCTCGGACCGCATCGCGGTGATGTATGAGGGCCGCATCGCCGGCACGCTTTCCGGCGCGGAGGCCACCGTCGCCAGGCTCGGGCTGATGATGACCGGCGCGGAGGGAAGGGCCTGAAGCATGGATTTGTTCGCGAGGCCGACCTTCACCCCTAGCCCCTCCCCACAAGGGGGAGAGGGAGCTGCCGCTCGCCTTTCGCCCCTTTCTGGCGCCAAAGAACCGCGATTTGCCGTGGGTAGCGCCTGCGAAAGTTCCCCTCCCCCTTGTGGAGAGGGGCTAAGGGCGGGGGTCCCTCTTCGTCAAAATTCAAAACCGACAGCGTCGGTAGCGAAGGGGCACTCCTGATGTTTCGTCTCGAAGCCCGCACGTCGACGCCCGCCTGGTTCAATCTCGTGCTGCCGTTCCTCGCGATTGTCGTCACACTCATCCTTTGCAGCGGCCTGATCGCAGTCGCCGGAGCCGGCGTGATCGAGGCCTATGGCGTGATGTTGTCAGCCTCGCTTGGCGACAGCTACGCCATCACAGAAACGCTGGTGCGCGCCGCGCCGATGATCTTCACCGGACTTGCGGTGGCGATCGCCTTCCGTGCAAAATTCTGGAACATCGGCGCCGAAGGTCAGTTGCTCGCCGGCGCGGTGGCGAGCTGCGCCGTGGGTGCGATACCCATGCCGGGTTACCTCGCCATGCTCCTCATGGCGCTGGTGGGCGCGGCCGCAGGCGCCATCGTGGCGCTGGTGCCGGCCACGCTCAGGGTCAAATTCAAGGTCGACGACGTGGTGAGCTCGCTGCTCCTCAACTCGGTCATTTATTATGCGCTGATGGCGCTGATCGAGGGACCGTGGAAGGATACGTTCAGCGGCTACCCGATCTCGCCGCCGATCGAGGATTCGGCTAACTTTCCCGTGCTGATCGAAGGCACGCGGCTGCATATCGGCGTCATCGTGGCGCTGATCGCAGCACCGCTTTGCTGGTTCCTGATCGCGCGCACCACACTCGGTTTCCAAATCCGCGTCACCGGCGAGAATCCGGAAGCCGCGCGTTATGGCGGCATCAACGTGCAGCGCGTGCTGCTTTCCACCGCGCTGCTTTCCGGCGCGCTGGCCGGGCTCGCCGGCGTCGGCGAGGTCGGCGGCGTCCACTTCCAGGTGATGAGCGACATCTCTCCGGGCTATGGCTATTCCGGCATCGTCGTCGCCATGCTGGCGAGGCTCAATCCGCTTGGCGCGGTGCCGGCGGCGCTCTTCCTCGCCGCCGTCATGACCGGCGCCGAGGCGATGTCGCGCGCGACCGGCGTGCCAGCCTTCCTCAGCGACGTCATCCAGGGCACGGCGCTGCTTGCCATGCTGGTGGCCCTGCTCTTCACCGCCTACCGCATCCGCCGCGTCGGAGCTCCATCATGAGCGCGGTGTTCGAGCAGATTTTTCAGGTCGGCTTCCTCGCCGCTATCATCCGCATCGCCACGCCGCTCGCCTTCGCGACGCTCGGCGAGATGTTTTCCGAGCGCGCCGGCGTGCTCAATCTCGGCATCGAAGGCATCATGCTGTTGTCGGCGATGGCCGGCTTCACCGCCGCCAACCTCAGCGGCAGCCTGTGGCTCGGCGTGCTGGCGGCCGTGCTCGTCGGCGCGCTGATGGGCGCGCTGCATGCGCTGTTCACGGTGGCGCTGGGCCTCAGCCAGCATGTCTGCGGCATCGGCGTGACGCTGTTCTCATCCGGCCTTGCCTATTTCCTCTACCGCCTGATCTTCGGCCAGCAATCCGTGCCGCCCAGCATCGACGGCTTCAAGCCGGTGCCGATCCCGTTGCTTTCGGACATTCCAATCCTTGGCCCGGCGGTGTTCAACCAGTTCACGTTGGTCTATCTCGCGATCCTCGCCATCCCGCTCGCCGCCTTCGTGCTCTACCGCACGCCGTGGGGCCTGTCGGTGCGCATGGTCGGCGAGAATCCACGCGCTGCAGATTCCGCCGGCGTCAGCGTGATTGCCACGCGCTTTCAGGCAGTGATCCTCGGCGGCGCGCTGATGGGGCTCGCCGGCGCCTTCCTCACCATGGCGCAGTTCAACGCCTTCACCTTCGGCGTCGTCTCGGGCCGCGGCTGGGTGGCGATCGCTTTGGTCGTGTTCGGCCGCTGGGACCCATGGCGCTCGGCGGGAGCCGCGCTGCTCTTTGCCTTCGTCGACGCGCTGCAGCTCAGGATGCAGGCGAGCGGCCTCGGGCACATCCCCTACGAAGCGTTTCTGATGCTGCCCTTCATCTTCACCATCGCCGCCATGGCCTTCATGTCGCGCAACGCGGTCGCGCCATCGGCGCTGCTGAAGCCGTTCCGAAGGGAGGAGCGGTAGGCGAGTAGGACTTGGTGTCCTTCCTCTCCCTCCGGAGGGGGGAGAGGTGGCGAAGCAGCGACGGAGTGGGGGAACCACCTTGCAACCGTCGCCAACGATATTGAGAGGGGACCAAGGCGCAAGAACCCTCCTGCGCCGCGCCAAGGGTCGACCCCCACCCCGTCGAGCTGCGCTCGACACCTCTCCCCCGATCGACGGGGTAGAGGAAGGGCGCCAAGCCGTCCCTGGACGAAGATCCTGGACCTTGGGACGCCTCAAATCGCCGTAAACGCGTTATCGACGAAGAGATGCGCGCCATTGACGAAGCTTGATTCGTCGCTGGCAAGGAACAGCGCGGCCTTCGCCACTTCTTCCGGCTCGCCGATGCGGCCCTGCTGCGCGGCCATGGTGGCGTCGGAGACGTCGACGCCGAGCTTGCCGAGATCGGCCACCTCGCGCAGCCCGTGCGGGGTGCGGATGAAGCCGGGGCAGACGGCGTTGCAGCGGATGTTGCGGTCGCGGAACTCGACCGCGATGGCGCGCGCGAACATATGGCAGGCGCCTTTGGTGGTGTCGTAGAGCACCTCGTTCGGCGTCGCCGCCACCGCCGAGATCGACGAGGTGCAGACGATCGAGCCGCCGCCGGCGGCGATCATGCCGGGCAGCACCGCGCGCGTCATCAGGAACATCGAACGCACATTGACGGCGTGCAGCCAGTCCCATTCGCTCAGCGTTATCTCCAGGAAGGGTTTGATGACGATGGTGCCGGCGTGGTTGAACAGCACGGTGACCGGCCCGAATTTTTCCGCCGCCGCCTTTGCCACCGCTTCGACCTGCGCTTCATCCGAAACGTCGGCAACGAAATGCTCGGCGATGTGGCCGCGCGCGCGGATCGCCGCGGCGGTCTTGTCGGCCGCCTCGCCGTTGCGGTCGATGATCGCCACCTTGGCGCCCTCGGCGGCAAACAGCGCGGAAGCCGCTCCGCCCATGCCCGTCGCGCCGCCCGAAATGATGGCAACCTTGCCCGCCAGCCTTCCGCCCATGTTGTCTGCTCCGTAAGGGTCTTTGTTTGTCGGGTCGATGCTATCCCCGACATTCGGGATGGCCAAGCTCTGTCGAATAAAGGGCTTTTTGGCTTCGGAAGGCGGCTTCGACCGACCAACTCCAGGTCAGCCAGAGGCCGGCGTGGCACGCGCCGACGATCGAATACTCCTTTTACGAGGGGTAAGAAAACCATCTTTTGCCTGAATTTGAGAACGTTGTTCCAAAAATCTCTCAAAAATAGCAATCGACAAAGTCTACTAATTTTATAGATTAACGGCCGAGACGGAGGCTCGACCATGTCCTACATCCAGAATGCTCAGCGCAAGGGCCAAAGGCTGACCGCCGACCAGAGCTGGAGGCCCGCCTATGGCGGCACCTTCGCCTATCTCGTCTTCGCGCTGGCGTTCGTGTTCACCGGCGCGGTCGTGCTGGGGCTGATCCCCTGATTGATCCGGGGCCGAGGCCCCGCTGTGCAAAAAATCTGAGTTGAGTAGTCGGAGCAGATGACTGGCCAAGCGCCGGGACGCGGTCGCGCGCCTGCGCATTGGATTTCGTTCGCGGGTTTTAGAGCGGGGCAACCCAACGTGATGGAGGAGATGGCAATGCCGATCGAGTTCACGCATGTTCCCGGTAAGCCTGCCAATGGCGGCTTCTTCTACGATTTCGCCGAGACGGCGACCAAGCTGTCGCTGATCGAGGACGCCGGTTTCCGCAAGCTGGTGGTCGACGATCCGGCCGGCCTGCTCACCAATATGGATATCGCTGCCCAGACGCTCGACCGCACGGCATCGCTCGAGGTCGTGCTGACGCATTGGGCCGGCGTGATCGAGCCGACGGTGGCGGCAAGGCAGCTCGCGGCGCTCGACCGCAGAAGCGGCGGCCGCCTGTCGCTCAGGATGCTGAGCGAGCCGCTGGAGGACAGCGACGCCGAGGCGCGGCCGGTCGGCCACAGCGTGGTCTGGCAGCGCATCGACGAATATCTGGTGCTCTTGAAGCGGCTGTGGTCGAACGACAAGCCCTTCGATCACGAAGGCGCATTCTACAGCGTCAGAGGCGGCTACGTTCCGCGCAAGGGTCCGCATGGCGCGGACCTCGCCATCCGTCTCGGCGGGCAGTCCGGCACGGCGCTGAAGGTCGCCGGTCGGCATGCCGATGTCTTCGAGCTGGCCGCCGGCTCGCCGGACGAAGTTGCGCAGTTGATGCAGCGCGTGCGCGGCGCCGCCGCCGAACACGGTCGCGCCGGCAGGCTGCGCTTCGCGCTTCCCGTCCGCATTCGCCCCGAAGGCTGGTCCGGCGCCTCCGATCACAAGGCAGTCGAGGTCGCGGGGCCGCCGGCGCGGCTTGCGCTCTCGCTGTTGCCCTACGCCGCGCTCGGCATCGAGGAATTCATGATCGGCGGCATCGACCGTCCGAGCGAGATTGCCAGGATCGGGCGCGAGACGGTCACGCTGATCGCGAATTCGCTGGCGCGCCGCGAAGCGGAGATTCCGCAGCCGGGAGCTTTCGCCGCGCGCCGGCCGCCGGCCGTACGCTCCCCGTTCTGAGAAGAAGGCCCGCGGCTGGTCAGTTCGCGAGCCGCGACAGCGCGGCGATGACGGCATCCGAATCCGTCAGCGCGCCGAAGACGCCGTCCTCGACCGTCACCATGTGGAGCGCGGCTTCGTGCGCCTTTTGGTCGCCGCTGGCGCAGGCGTCCGCGATCGTCAGGCACTGGAAATTGCGGTCGCAGGCCTCGCGCAGCGTGGTGTGTACGCAGACATCCGTCGTGCAGCCGGTGAACAGGAGATGCGTGATGCCGCGTGCCCTGAGCACCAGCTCCAGATCGGTGTAGGTAAAGGCGCCGTTGCAGGTCTTGTCGACGACGATGTCCTGCGGCGCCACCTCGATATCGGAAACGATCTGGAAGCCGGGGCTGGAGCGCAGCAGGATATCGGTGCCGTCCAGGCCTGCCCGCTTGCGGCGCCATCTCTCGTAGGGCGTAATGTCGGCCATGTCGGCGCGGTAGCCCTGCCTTGTGTGGACGATTGTCAGGCCGGCGGCGCGGGCGGCGGCAATCAGCCGGTTCACCGCCGGCAGGATGGCCCGGAGCGGCGAAGGGTCATAGCCTTTCCTGGCGAAGTAGCCCGTCGGCGACAGGAAATCCTCCTGCAGGTCGATGACCAGCAGCGCGGTGTGCTGCGGCACCAGCCGGCCGTCATAGGGGAAGTCGAATGGTGTCGCCTTGATCATCGCCTGTTGCCTCGATTGCCGCCTGCATCGTGGCGCAGCGGTGGCGTCGCCGTCCAGACCTCATAGTGCTCAGGCTGCCGGTCGAAGCGACACAGCAATTTGTTGATCAAAAAAATCACCTTTAGAGTTGACTAGTAAACTCATGTTTCCTAGTCAACCGACGTTGGCCGCATGGCGACAGCCTAGCGGCCGCTTGGAGACGGATGTTGACCGAAGCAGGTGCCCAGACTGCCTTTCACGTCGAAGCGGTGCGCTTTGCCGTCGGCGAGCGCACACTGCTCGGGCCGGTTTCGCTCGAGCTTCAACGCTCGCGCGTCTACGGGCTGATCGGCCATAACGGTTCGGGCAAGTCGACACTGGTCAAGCTTCTGGCGCGGCAGCAGCCGGCAAGCTCCGGCGATATCCGCTTTGCCGAGCGTCCGCTCACCGGCTGGGGCGCGCGCGAGCTGGCGCGGGCGCTCGCCTATCTGCCGCAGACGACGCCGGCGGCGACCGGCCTCACCGTGCGCGAACTGGCGGCGCTCGGGCGCTATCCCTGGCATGGCGCGCTCGGCCGTTTCGGGTCGGAGGACCGAAGCCATGTCGAGGAAGCGCTGGCGCTGACCGACATGAGCGCTTTCGCCGACCGTTTGGTGGACGAGCTTTCCGGCGGCGAGCGCCAGCGCGCCTGGCTCGCCATGCTGGTGGCGCAGAATGCCGGCGTCATGCTGCTCGACGAGCCGATCTCGGCGCTCGACATCGCGCATCAGGTGGAGGTGCTGGCGCTGGTCAAGGACCTGAGCCGCAAGCGCGACCTTTGCGTCGTCGTGGTGCTGCACGATCCCAACATGGCGGCGCGCTATTGCGACGAGCTGATCGCGCTGAAGCAGGGCCGGCTGCTCACGCGCGGCACGCCGGCCGAGATCATGCGGGGCGAGGTGCTCAAGGACATTTTCGGCGTCGAGATGGGGGTGCTCGAACATCCCGTCACGGGCCAGCCCATCGGTTACGTGCAATGATGACGCGAGGACGAGCCTTGTCCCGGAACAGCTTTCTTCCCGCGGCGCTGGCCGCATCGGTCATTCTCTCAGCCGGCGTGGCCACGGCGCAAGAACAACGGGCGCTGACGCTGCCGCATGATCTGTCGCCCTGGGGCATGTTCATGGCGGCCGACATTGTGGTGAAGGCGGTCATGGTCGGACTTGCTTTCGCTTCTCTTGTCACCTGGACGATCTGGCTCGCCAAGTCGCTGGAGCTCTTAGGCGGCAAGCTGAGGGCGCGCCGTGCGGCAACTGCGATCGGCAATGCGGCAACGCTGATGCAGGCGGGCCGCGCGCTTGGCCACACCGGCGGACCTGGCCCGCTGCTGGTGCGGGCAGCGGAGGAAGAGCGCGCGCTTTCGGCCGGCGCGCTGGACCATGCCTCGGGCGACGGTCTGAAGGAGCGCGTCAACTCCAGGCTCTCGCGCATTGAGGCTGCCGCGGCGCGGCGCATGTCGCGCGGCACTGGCCTGCTCGCGACCATCGGCTCGACGGCGCCCTTCGTCGGCCTGTTCGGCACCGTCTGGGGCATCATGAACGCCTTCATCGGCATCTCGCAGGCGCAGACCACCAATCTGGCGGTGGTGGCGCCCGGCATTGCCGAGGCGCTGCTCGCCACGGCGATGGGCCTGGTGGCAGCCATCCCGGCGGTGGTCATCTACAACGTCTTCGCGCGTTCGATAGCCGGCTACAGGCAGATCCTTGCCGACGCTTCCGCGGGCGTCGAGCGGCTGGTGAGCCGCGACCTCGATTTCCGCACGGTGCCGCCGGCGACCGCGATGGCGGCGGAGTGAGCGGCGATGGCGGCTCGCATTCGTGAAACGACGAGCGACGATCTCGAGGAAAGCCACGAGATCAATGTCACGCCGTTCATCGACGTCATCCTGGTGCTGCTGATCATCTTCATGGTCGCGGCTCCCTTGGCGACCGTTGACGTCAATGTCGACCTGCCGGGATCGACGGCGACGCCGGCGCCGCGGCCGGAGACGCCGCTGTTCCTGACGCTGAAAGGCGATCTGACGCTGGCGATCGGCAATGACAGCGTGCCGCGCCCCGCCTTTGCCGCGGCGCTCGACAGCCGCAGCAAAGGCGACAAGCAGACGCGCATCTTCCTGCGCGCCGACAAGACGGTGGGCTATGGCGAGCTGATGGAGGTGATGAACCTTTTGCGCGCCGCCGGCTATCTCAAGGTCGCGCTGGTCGGGCTGGAGACGGCGTCCGGCGGTGGTGGCGCGGTTCCGGGCGGAAGCCCCGCGCCGGCGACAAGCGGAAGTCCCGGGCCATGACACCTGCGGTCGCCTCCTTGTCCGTTCGGCCGCGCTTCGGCCTGCGCCAAGCCGGTCTGTGGGCAAGCGCTGCCGCGATCACTCTCGCCGCGCATGTGGCCATCGCCTATGCGGTACAGAACCTGAGCTTTGCCGAGGCGCCGGACGGCGGCCCGCCACCGACGCTGGTGGTCGAGATGGCGCCGCTGGCGATTGCGCCCGCGGTGCCGGAAGACGTGGCGACGCTGGATCCGGTGACGCCGGATCCGCCCGATGCGGCGGAGGAGACGCCGACGGTCAGCGAAGTGAAACCCGATCCGATACCGGAACCGGTCGCGGAAGCGCCCGAGCCGGCCACCGAACAGCCCGTCGACGCCGACAAGGCGGAAGAGGCCGAGTCGGCGGAGCAGGCTGTTGCGGCGCTCAGCGAGCAGCAACCGTTGGAAGAGGTTGTTCCCAACCCTGCCGAGGCCGTGGCCCCGGACGTCGTCATTCCGCTGCCGCAGCCGAAGCCGGTCGAGGCGGAAATCAAGACAAGCAAACCCGTCGAGGCGGAGAAAAAAGCGGAAAAGAAGCCGGCAGAGAAGCCGAAGCAGCGACCGAAGAAGGAAAAGCCGGCGCCGCCCAAGGCGGTGACGACGGCCAGCATCGATGCCAAGGTGGGCGCGAAAGCCGCGGCGCCGCAATCCTCCAATGCGGCGCCGCGGTCCAGCATCAGCCCATCGCGGTGGAATGCCAGCCTGGCGGCGTGGATCAGGCGGCACACGCGCTATCCAAGCGCGGCACGTTCGAGAAAGGCCGAAGGCAGCCCCAACGTCACCTTTACGGTTGACGCCTCCGGCAGGGTGGTCTCTGCCCGGCTGGCGCGCTCGTCGGGCGATGCGGATCTGGATCGCGCGGCGCTCGTCGCGCTGCAGGGCGCGACGGTGCCCACCCCGCCGGCGGAGCTCGGCGCGCGCGTCACGCGCACGGCGCCATTCGTGTTCAGTTTGCGGGACTGAAGCAATTCCAGGAAAAGTGTGAAACGGTTTTCCGTTTGGAATTGCGTCAAAACAAAGAGGTAGAGCTGCGAAGATGGATAGTGATAGGCGCCTGAGCGGTTCAGACCCTATCGTGGGCTGCGCGGGATCCTGCCTTTCGGAAAGCCATATGACGGTACTTACGCGACGCAATCTTCTCAAAGCCACCGCTGCGGCCGGCCTCGCCGGCATCGGCGCCTCGACTGTCGCCAGGTTGACCGGCGTCGCGGCCGCGAGACCTGAGCCGGTTATCCTGAAGACTTCAAATATCGAGGCGAAGCTGATGGAGGCCGGCCCGACCAGGAACGTGCTCACCTATGGCGAGGCAGGCCCGCCGCCGGTTGTCAGGATGAGGAAAGGCGAGCCGTTCGCCGCGCGGCTCATCAACGGCATCGACGACCCGACGACGATCCATTGGCACGGCATCCGCGTTCCGAACAAGATGGACGGCGTGCCGTTCATGATCCAGCCCTATGTCTACCAAGGCGATCATTTCGACTATGCCTTCACGCCGCCCGACGCGGGCACATTCTGGTACCACCCGCATTGCAACACGCTGACCCAGACAGGCCACGGGCTGACCGGCGTGATCGTGGTGGAAAATCCCAACGATCCGGAATTCGATTCCGAGGTGGCGATCAATCTGCGCGACTGGCGCCTCGGTGACGACGGCCAGTTCATCGAGCAGTTCCGGCCGCGCGATGCGGCGAGGGCCGGCACCTATGGAACCGTGCGCACCGCCAACTGGCTCGACCAGCCGCAATATGACGCGCCGGCCGGCGGCCTGGTGCGACTGCGGGCCGCCATCACCGACGTCACCCGCATCTACGCCTTCCGTGTCGACGGCGCGGAAGCGGCGGTCATCGCGCTCGACGGCAATCCGGTGCCGCAGCGCTTCGCGCCCGACGCTCTGCAGCTCGGACCCGGCCAGCGGCTGGAGCTTGCCATCCGCATGCCCGACGACGAAGGCGCGATCGTCAGCCTGCGGGACGTCAGGGGCACCAAGCCGAAGATCCTGGCGACGCTGCGTTCGGTCGGGAAATCGCTCAAGCGCGACCTGCGCGATCTTGGCTCCTTGGAGGCCAATCCGGTGGCGGAAGTGGACATCGCCGGCGCCGGGCGCATTCCGCTGGCGCTCAGCGCCACGGCGGAAAATGTCTCGGCCGACAGCATCTGCGGCTCGATCGGCTACAGTTTCTGGGCGATCAACAAGGTTCCGTGGCCGGGCGACACGCCGGACCCGACCGCGCCGCTGGCCGAGCTGAAGCTCGGCAAGAGCTACATCATCGACATGGAAAACCTCACGCCGCACTCGCATCCGATCCACCTGCACGGCATGAGTTTCAAGGTGCTGTCGTCCTCGACCCGACAAGTGCAACCACTCGTCTCCGACACCTATCTCATCCAGCCCGACGAGAAGGTGCAACTGGGCTTCGTCGCCGACAACCCCGGCGTCTGGCTGCTCCACTGCCACATCATCGAACACCAGAAGACCGGCATGACGAGTTATTTCAGGGTAGTGTGAGCGCACGTGGCGAAAGGCACTCTCGCCTTCGACCGGAATTCGCGGATTTCCTCGGGTTGACGCTCTTGCCTGATTGCCTAGGTAGGCAGGAGGGCGCTGGGGCGGCACGCAATTCCGACCGACGGCATGACATCTTCTCGCATTCGAAAACTTGCCCTTGTTGCGGCAGGCGTCTCCATCCTGTCTTCCTGCGTCATCCCCAACGACACGTCGAGCATCGCTAAGGTCGACGCCACCACGGCCGCCGCTCGCAAGGAGATGATCGGTCTCAGCGAAGCCGACGTTCGCATGTGCGCCGGCTTTCCGACAGCTACCGCCGATGTGGGAGGCTCCGGCCAGATCTGGACCTATCAGCGCACCGTTCAGCGCGGCAATCTCAATATCGCGGTCCCGACTCTGGGCATGGGCGCCATCCCCGCCGTCGGCGGGTCCGTCAATGTCGCGCCCGGCGGCTATTGCAACACGCAGATTCGCATGGTCGGTGGGCATGTCGCCGAGGTGGCCTATGCCGGTGACAACAACCTGCCGAACAGCCGCGACGCGCTCTGCGTCAGCACGGTAGACGCCTGTGTGGCTTACGCTCGCCAACGCCATCACAAGGCACCGGCGGTCTCCAGGTGAGTGGGGTCAGCCGAGGCCACGCGGGAGCACCCATAGTTTTGCCAGCCACTGGAGGCCCGTGAGAATGGCCTGCGGTCTCATGCGCCGTCTGTTTCGCGGGGATGGCGCGGAAACTTCAGACCTGAAAGACAGGCTTTGAGCATGCCGGCATGAGAAACATGATCTAACGCTTATATGTGCGGCGGAAAATCAAAGTGATCACCGGCCGCCGCAAATCGTCCCCAATCCGAGGGTTCTTCCGGCGCTAACCTGGAGACGATGGAGAGGTTCGATGAAATTGCCTGTTCTTGCCCTTGCCGGGGCCATGCTGCTGCCGACGTTTGCGCTGCAGGCGGCGCCAATGATCGCCGTGCCGGACGGAGACAATCTGGTTCAAGAAGCGCATGTGTCATGCGCGTACCTGACCGAGGACGGCTACTGCGTGCGGCCGCACAAGAAGCACACCTACTGGAAGCCCAGGCACCACTACCGGCAGATCTACCGCAGCTATGAGCCGCAGCCGGACGAGTATTACTGGCGCTATCAGCGTCCGCGGCCGGTCATCCGGGTTATTCCCAACGATCCGCCGCGGGATGAGGACAATTGGGATGATTGGGACGATTGAGGCTGTCTGAGGCCAAAAAGCCGCCCTGCGTTTTGCGAGGGCCTGCGTGCAGCCCTCGCGGGATGTGACGAGACATCGACGGCTGCTACGTGACCGGACAGTCGTTCACGTAGCCGCAACCCGTCGATTTCTCGCCTACCAACCGAACAGCACGGCTGCTCCGCTCTGGCCGTCGCCGGCCTGCGCGACGTTGGCGTCGGTGTTTCTGCCGAACTGGAAAATGCCGTAGGAATTGTCGTTGCCGTCCTGCCGCAAGGTAGCGGAGTGTCCGCTGCCCTCTTGTCGAATTATGCCGAGGTTGCCGGCCCCGTCCTGGCCTATGCCGGCGCGGTTGTTCCGCCCGAGCTGCCTGATATGGGCGCCGTTGCGCAGCCCGTTGTAGACCGAATAGGCGCGGAGACCGAGGTCGAGCGCCCGCGCATCGCGGGCCGTCCGGGGCGAGTAGTAGAACCCGATCGAACCGCCCGCCTTGCCGGAGCGGAAACAAGGGGCAGGCCGATCGCCGTGGCGAGCGCGGTGGCGTGGATGAGCTTTGCGATCTGGCGGTTCATGATGCCTCTCCTTGTGGCTTCGATCATTTGATGAGCCACAGTCGCACGGCGAAGCTGAACCGTGACGGAAGGCTGCGTTCAGCAGCCGTTCAAGACCTGGAGCGGCTGGGCCCTTGACAGAATCGCCGGCGACTCGAGGCCTAGCGAAATGAATGAGGGCCCCGGTCGCCCGGAGCCCTCCTTTCGATCGGCCGGGACAGCCGACGCTCAGGTCGCGCCGGACACCTGCTTGACGCAGCTGACGCTCGTCCCGCCGGCGGTCACTTTCAGCTTGACCTCGTAGGCGGCGCCATTCGCTCCCAAGCTCATCCGGCCGAGTGACGCCGGATTGCCCGCACGGGCTTCGAAGGCGCCGCCCTGCCGGATGTTGGCAGAGCCGGACGTGCCGCCGCCGGAGACGCTGACCGTGTAGGTGCCGTTGATGCTCTTTTCGGCATACACGATGGGCTCAAGAAGGATGGCGTCTCCTTCAATCGTATCTCGTATCTCGCATCGCAGCGGCCCGGAATTCGAGCCATCCTTGCCGGCCGTCGCGCCGGCGGCGCCGGCGGCGATCACGGCCAGGAGCGCGGCCGATGCCACTGCCTTTCGCTTGTCCAGTCTGGTCATGGATGATCTCCTCGCCTTGTCAGGATGGCGGCCGGCAACATCATTGCCGGCCGTCCATGGTTCAGGGGCAGTCCTGAACGAAAGCGGCGACATTGCCGCTGCCGCCCTGGCCGACGTCGGCGTTGCATCCGTGGCCGACCTGGACGCCAGCGGCGATGTTGCCATTGCCATCCTGTGTCAGGATCGCAGTGTGGTTCGAGCCGAACTGGGCAATGCCTGCGGCGTTACGGCTGCCGTACTGATAGGTCGCGCCGTAGTTGTCGACGCCCTGCTGTCCGATCACCGAACGGTTGCGATGACCATATTGCTGGCCGATGGCAGTGTTGAAGCGGCCATCCTGATAGACGTGTATGCGATTGCGGTAGCCGTGCTGGGCGCCGCCGGCGGAATTGCGCCAGCCATATTGTTCGATGTTGACGTCATTGGCTGTGGCGGGCGCGACGGCGGCGAAGCCGATGACGGCGGCAAAGGCTGCGGCGATGATTGACGTGCGGCTCATGGGACTTTCTCCTTCGATGCGGCAGGGGACCGCGGTTGACGGTCCCTTTGTAGGAGGGCGGCCCGGAACGGAGGCTGAAGGCTCCATTCAGCGAAAATTCATGATCGCTCCGGGCGTCCAGATCTGGCGCATCCGGCCATTCGGGCTTGGCAAAAGTCGCAATTCAGGAACGCCTTGCTGCCGAGGAGTCCGGACCGATTGTCAGCAAGGGAGCGTTGGCGCAGCTGGCGCACCGAATCTCATGCGGCGGAAAACAAAAGTGATTTCCGGGCCGTCCCGAGATGCAAGGGTGTTCGCAGCGGGCGGGCGGTGCCGGCACGACGGCTGCTCGCAAGATCCGGCTGGTGGAGCTGAGGGGGATCGAACCCCTGACCTCATCATTGCGAACGATGCGCTCTCCCAGCTGAGCTACAGCCCCGTTCCAGCGGATGGGCTTGTATCGGTCGCGGCGGTTTGATGTCAAGGCGAAACGGATCGCCTGACGTCGAGGCGTCGAGGCCGGCGGGCCTTGCCGGTTCGCCAAGCAATGGCTACATGTCGGCGACAATTTGGAGCCCGGCATGATCGCCCTCATTCAAACCATCGTCATGGCGCTCGACCTCTATTGGTGGGTCATCATCGCCTCGGCGATCTTTTCCTGGCTTTATGCCTTCAACGTCGTCAACTCGCGCAACCAGTTCGTCGGCACCATCGGCAACGTGCTCTACCGGCTGACAGAGCCGGCGCTGCGGCCGATCCGCCGTTTCATGCCCGATCTCGGCGGCATCGACATTTCGCCGATCATCCTGCTTTTGATCATATTCTTCCTCCGGCAGTTCCTGCTCACGACCGTCCTGTCGCTGGTCGTCTGAGACCGGTCCCGCCGATGAGCGCGCCGTTCCGCCCGCGCGACGATGGCATCGACCTTTTCGTGCGGCTGACGCCGAAGGCGGCGCTGGACCGGATCGAGGGTGTCGAGACGGCGGCCGACGGGCGCAGCCATCTCAAGGCTCGCGTGCGCGCCGTGCCGGAGAATGGAGCCGCCAATGCAGCGCTGGAGCGGATGATGGCCAAGGCGCTGCGTGTTCCTGCGTCAGCGATTTCAGTCGTTGCCGGGGGCACGGCGCGGTTGAAGACGCTTCGCATCCGGGGCGATGCGGCTGAGCTGGCGAAACGCGTCGAGGCACTTTCCGGCAGCTGAGATCATGTCGATCAGAATATCGCCAGCTCACCTCCCCCGTTTGCGGGGAGGGACTATTTGACAAACCTGGCGATGGCACGGTGACGGGTCGGGCCGCAAAATGACCACGTCCGCCGGAGGGCGGCGGGCACTGACCAGATGGAAAACCGGTAGGTCCGGCTACAGCAGCCAGTCTGTCACGAAACTGGGAATATGTGTGCCGTGCTGGTCAAGCGCGTCAGCCGCATCGGCCGGCAGAGTGACGTCCGCATGAGGCGCGAAGTGATCGCCGGCGGTGGGGTGATCCGGAACCGCCGCCGCAAGGGCAGCATCGAAAGTGGCTGGCGGCAGGTGGCCTTTAGCCTGGTCAGGCAGCGCGCTGAACACGTCATCAGGCATTTGGAATGCGGCTGGTTTACCCGGCATGATCGTCCTCCAATCAACCCCCAATTCACATTAGACCGGGCTAATGTTGAAAGGCAAGACGGTCGGCGGGCCGGCTGGCGCCCGGCATGGGGCGCGAAATCCATACCTCAATCGCCGAGTGGTAAACTCGGATCGTCAACCTTCAGCGTGTTCACGCTCTGCTTGATGCGGCGCAGGTTCTCCAGCACTTTCGGCCCGCGCGATTCCGCCACCGTGGTGGCGATCATGTCGACGATTGCCAGAAGCGCGTAGCGCGACGAGGTCGGCTTGTAGATGTTGCCGTCCTCGAATGACTGCAGCAGGATCACCGTGTCGGCGACCCTGGCCAAAGCCGAATCCGGCGCGGTTACGGCGACGGTGGCGGCGCCATATTGCTGCGCCACCTCGACCGCCTCGATCACCGAGCGCGCATAGCCAGAGACCGAGAAGGCAACCAGCGTCGTCTCAGGCGTCGCGACGGCGGCATACATGCGCTGCAGCTGACCGTCGACCTGGGCGAGCGCCGACAGGCCGAGCCGGAACAGCCGGTTCTGCATCTCGGTCGCCATCATCGAGGAGATGCCGCCCGAACCGATGCACAGCACATTGCCGGAACTGGCGATCCTTGCGGCCACGCTCACCAGAACGCTCATGTCCAGATTCTCGCTGGCGCGCTGGATGGCGGCGATCGCGGCTTCGGTAATCGCGGACGCGATGCGCTGCTCGCGCGCGTCGCGGCTGAGCGGCTCCGGCGACAGATACTGGCCGCCGATGGCGATCGCCTGCGCCAGGTAGAACTTGAAGTCGCGCAGGCCCTCGCAGCCGAGATTGCGGCAGAAGCGGGTCACCGTCGGCTCGCTGACGCCGACGCGTGCGGCGATCTCCGAGATCGCCGCCTTGGAAGCGAAATCGAGATCGGAAAGCACGAGGCCAGCCAGCCGGCGGTCCGACTTGGTGCCGTCCTGCGACATCAGTTGAAGACGGGTGATGATGTCGGCCGGTGTCTTCATTTCGTAACCGTCATAGGGGCAGGCCCGTCGCCTTGTCGAAGAGGTGGATGTTGCGCGGGTCGACTCTCACCGGCAGCCGGTCGCCCGGCTTCACCTGCAGCCGGTCGCGGAACACGGCGCGCACCGTGTCGCCGCCGACCGAGCCGTAGACGTGCGTTTCCGAGCCGGTCGGCTCGACGACGTCGACGTCGATGGCGATGGCGTCGTCGTCTGCACCGACGACGAAATGCTCGGGGCGGATGCCGGCCTCAACCGTATCGCTGCCGGAGGCGGCCTTGCCGGCAAGCGCCAGGCGACCGCCGCTGCTGGTCTCGAACCAGGATTTGCTGTCGGCGGTCTTCAGCGCGCCGGACACAAAACTCATCGAAGGCGAGCCGATGAAGCCGGCGACGAACTTGTTTGCAGGCCTGTCATAGAGCTCCAGCGGCTGCCCGACCTGCTGGATGCGGCCGCGGTCCATCACCACGATACGGTCGGCCATGGTCATGGCCTCGATCTGGTCGTGGGTGACATAGACGATGGTCGATTTCAGCCGCTGGTGCAGCGCCTTGATCTCGGTGCGCATCTGCACCCGCAATTGCGCATCGAGATTGGAGAGCGGTTCGTCGAAGAGGAATACCGAAGGCTCGCGCACGATGGCGCGGCCCATGGCGACGCGCTGGCGCTGGCCGCCGGACAATTGCCTCGGATAGCGGTCGAGATAGGAGAAGAGGTTCAGCACGCCGGAGGCCTTCTTCACCTTGTCCTCGATCGCCTCGCGGCTTTCGCCCCGGATCTTCGGGCCGAAGCCGATATTTTCGGAAGCCTTCAGATGCGGGAACAGGGCGTAGGACTGGAAGACCATGGCGATGTTGCGCTTCTGCGGCGGCAGGTCGTTGGCGCGTACGCCGCCGATCATCAGGTCGCCGGAGGTGATCGTCTCCAGCCCCGCCAGCATGCGCAGCAGCGTGGACTTGCCGCAGCCGGACGGGCCGACCAGTACGACGAACTCGCCGCTTTTGATCTCGAGGTTGATGTCCTCGAGGATCCGGTGCTGGCCGAAGGATTTCGACAGGTTGCGAAACTGGACGTCGGTCATGGTCACGCTCCCAAAATATCGTCGATGAAAGGCAGGTAGCCGGCTGTCAGTCCGGCGTCGACCGGAACAATCGCGCCAGTTATGCCGGATGCACGGTCGGAGGCAAGGAAAGCCACTGCTTCGGCGACTTCCGACGCATTGACGATGCGGCCGAGTGGATAGAGCCGCTTCAGCCGGCCGAGGATTTCAGGGTTCTTGGCAAGGCGATGATCCCAGGCGGCAGTGCGGATCGATCCCGGGCAGACGACATTGGCGCGCACGCCGCTGCGGCCAAGCTCGACGGCGATCGACTTGGCATAGGCGTTGATGCCGGCCTTGGCAGCCGCATAGGCCGGATTGCCGAAATGCGCGATGGCGTTGACCGAAGAGATGAAGACGACGCTGCCTGCGCCGCTTGCCGCCATCGCCTTGATGACCGGGTCGGCGAAAGTCATCACGCCGGTGAGGTTGAGGTCGAGCTCCTGCTCTATCTTGTCGGCAGTCAGCGCCGTCAGCGTCTCGGCGCGCGTCCAGCCGGCATTATTGATCAGGATGTCGGGGACGCCGTCCTTGTCAAGCAGCGCCGGGATCGCTGCTTCGATCGAGTCGCGGTCGAGCAGGTTGAAGACATGGCGCGAGGCGATATGAGGGCTGGCCAGCGCTTCCGCGGACTGGTCGCAGCCGACGATGCGCGCGCCACGCTCGGCCAGCAGCGCCACGATCGCCGAGCCGAGGCCGCCGCCGGCGCCGGTGACGACAACGGTCTTACCCTCGAAATCGGCCTTCGACACCACGATGCGCGCGCTCCTCCGCAAGCCAGATGGAGGAACCAACGCTACTCAACGAAATGTAATTAAGCAACACGATAAGCTGCTTGCGTGGCGATAAATGATCGATAATGTAGGAAAGTCACATAAATCCTGTGCCCATCAGGGCCAGGCGCGAATGCGCATCAACGGGAGAGATCAGATGAGCCTTGCGAAATGGACTGTCGGCCTGTTGGCCGGAATGAGCATGCTGGCGCTGGCAGCGCCGGCCGACGCGGGCGAGGTGCGCGTCACCGTCGCCGAATACAGCGCCAAGACCGGCCCCTATTTCGAAGAGGTGAAGAAGGAATTCGAGGCGGCCAATCCCGGCATCACCATCAAATACGAAGTGGTGCCGTGGGATGTGCTCTTGCAGAAGCTCACCACCGACATCACCGCCGGCACCAATGCGGATCTCTCGATCATCGGCACGCGCTGGCTGATCGACTTCGTGCAGCAGGATGTCGCCGAGCCGCTCGACAGCTACATCAAACCCGAATTCAAGGACCGCTTCATCGACACCTTCCTGCAGCCATCGATTATGGACGGCCACACCTACGGCCTGCCGATCGCCGCCTCGGCCCGCGCCATGTACTACAACAAGGAGCTGTTCGAGAAAGCCGGCATCGCCAAGCCGCCGGCGACCTGGACCGAGCTGCAGGAGGATGCGCGCAAGATCAAGGGGGTCGGCGCGTTCGGGTTCGGCCTGCAGGGCAAGGAGATCGAGACCGATGTCTATTACTACTACGCGATGTGGTCGCAGGGCACCGAGATCCTCAACAAGGACGGCACGTCCGGTTTGAGCACGCCGGGCGCGCTCGATGCCGCCAAGCTCTACAAGTCGATGATCGACGAGGGCCTGACCGAGCCGGGCGTGACCTCCAACAACCGCGAGGACGTGCAGAACCTGTTCAAGCAGGGCAAGGTCGGCATGATGATCACCGCGCCCTTCCTTTCCAACCAGATCAAGGAAGAGGCGCCGAACCTGAAATATGGCGTCGCCGCCATTCCCGCCGGTCCGACCGGCGCTCGCGGCACCTACGGCGTGACCGACTCCATCATCATGTTCAAGAATTCCAAGAACAAGGATGAGGCCTGGAAGCTGCTCGACTTCCTGTTCACCAAGGAGCAGCGCGCCAAGTTCACCCAGGGCGAAGGTTTCCTGCCGGTGAACAAGGAAGAGGCGAAGATGGACTATTACGTCAACAACGCCGACCTCGCCGCCTTCACCGCTCTGCTGCCCGACGCCCGCTTCGCGCCGGTCATCCCGGGCTGGGAAGAGATCGCCCAGATCACCTCGGACGCCATGCAGAAGATCTATCTCGGCAGCGCCGAGCCGGAAGCCGCCCTGAAGGAGGCGGCGGATAAGGCCAACGGGGTGCTGAAGAAATAGGGCGTACCTCCCTGCGCCCGTGGCGCGCCCCACCCGTCGGGGCGCGCCACACTTTTCAGGTCTTCAGCAGAAAGACAGAATCGTCGATGTCAGCGCCGCCCCAGCCATCCTCCTTCATCTCCCTCCGGAGGGGGGAGAGGTGGCTCGGCGAAGCCGAGACGGAGTGGGGGAACCACCTGGCAACCGCGGTGAACGGACGTACGAAGGGCACTAGGCGCAAGCATCGCCTCGCCTTGCGCCCAAGGGTCGACCCCCACTCCGTCGAGCTTCGCTCGACACCTCTCCCCCGATCGACGGGGGAGAGGAAGGGCCCTCTTCCGCAACCGCCGCGGAGGACGAGCAGGCCGGTGAGGGGGCAGCGCCGATGCATGCAAGGAAATCAAACCCGAAGCGATAGCCCTCAGAAACGAGAGGCCGAAATGAACCAAGCCGGTAAGCCACCGAAACTCCAACGTGGGCGTGCATCTTGAGCGCCAATGCCGCCGCCATTCATCCGCAGCAACACAGTGCCATCCAGCCGATGCAAAACCGGATCCTGCCCTATTTGCTGACGCTTCCCAGCCTGCTCTTGGCAGCAGTGGTTATCTGCTGGCCGGTCTGGGACCTGGTGCAGATTTCGACGCATGACGTGAATCGCTTTGGCCAGCTGCGCGACTTCAGCGGTCTGGCCAATTTCGCGGCGCTCGCCGTCGATCCCGATTTTGTCGCCGCGCTGTGGCGCACCGGCCTATGGACCGTGCTGGTGGTCGGCGGCGCGCTGCTCTTGTCGATCCCCGTGGCGATCATCCTCAATACCGACTTCTATGGCCGCGGGCTGGCTCGTGTCATCATCATGCTGCCCTGGGCGGTGTCGCTGACCATGACCGCGGTAGTCTGGCGCTGGGCGCTCAACGGCGAGAGCGGCATGCTCAACTCGGCGCTGATGAAGCTCGGCCTGATCAGCCAGAACATCCAGTGGCTGGCGAGCGCCGAGACCGCTTTCCCGATGCAGGTGCTGATCGGCATCCTGGTGACGGTGCCGTTCACCACCACGATCTTCCTCGGCGGCCTGTCGTCCATCCCCGACGATCTCTATGAGGCGGCGGCGCTCGAAGGCGCAACGCCGTTCCAGCAGTTTCGCGAGATCACCTTTCCGCTCCTAAAGCCCTTCATCAACATCGCGATCGTGCTCAACACCATCTACGTGTTCAACTCCTTCCCGATCATCTGGGTGATGACGCAGGGCGGGCCGGCGAACTCAACCGACATATTGGTGACGCATCTCTACAAGCTCGCCTTCCGCATCGGCAAACTCGGCGAGGCGTCCGCAGTGTCGCTGGTGATGTTCGCCATCCTGCTCGTCTTCACCATGATCTATGTGCGGCTCGCCATGCGGGAGCAGCGCGCATGAGGAACGGCAAGCTGAGACGCACCATCATCGCCTGGCTGCTGCTTGCGCCCCTGATCGTGGTGACGATCTTTCCCTTCGCGGTGATGTTCCTCACCGCAGTGAAGCCGCGGCCGGAAGTGCTTTCGCCGACCTGGTGGCCGAGCGAGTTCCGCTGGTCGAATTTCGCCGACATGTGGGTCGCGACCGGCTTCGGCCAAGCGCTCCTCAACTCGCTTTACGTCTCGGCGCTGGCGACAATCGGCGCCATCCTGATCTCGGTGCCGGCGGCCTACGCCATGTCGCGGTTTCGTTTTGCCGGCTACGGCGCCTTCCGGCAGTTCCTGCTGATCTCGCAGATGATCTCGCCGATCGTGCTGGTACTCGGCCTGTTCCGGCTGATGGCCGCCTGGGGCCTGGTCGAGAGCACGACCGCGCTCGGCTTCATCTACATGGCCTTCAACGTCGCCTTCACCGTGTGGATGCTGCAGAGCTATTTCGACACCATCCCGCACGACCTCGAGGAGGCGGCCTGGATGGAAGGCGCCGGCCGCTGGCTGACGCTGCGCAAAGTGTTCCTGCCGCTTTGCCTGCCGGCGATCGCGGTGACGGCGATCTTCACCTTCATCAATGCCTGGAACGAGTTCGTCGTTGCGCTCACCATGCTGCGCAGCCAGGAAAGCTACACGCTGCCGATCCAGGTTTTCTCGCTGGTCGCCGGCCGCTATACGATCGAATGGCACCATGTCATGGCGGCCACGCTGCTGGCCACCTTGCCGGTCGCGATCCTGTTCATCTGGCTGCAGCGCTACCTTGTCCGCGGGCTGGCGCTCGGAGCCGTCAAATAGCAGTTCCAGCAATTCCAGGAAAAGTGAGCAGCGGTTTTCCGCCCGGAATTGCGAAAAACAAAAGTCCACGGAGTTTTGATGCGCATCTTCACCGCCTCGCTGGCGACGGAAACCAACACCTTCTCGCCGGTGCCGACCGACCGGGCCTCGTTCGAGATGGCCTTCTATGCCGGTCCGGGCAAGCATCCGGACACGCCGACGCTCTGCTCCTCGCCGATCGTGGCGCTGCGCCGGCGCGCGGCAGGCGAGGGGCTGACCGTCATCGAGGGAACCGCCACCTGGGCCGAGCCCGGCGGGCTTGTGCAGCGGCAGACTTTCGAGGCGCTGCGCGACGAGATCCTCGATCAGTTGAAGGCGGCCCTGCCGGTCGACGCGGTGATCCTCGGCCTGCATGGGGCGATGGTGGCGCAGGGCTACGACGACTGCGAAGGCGATCTGCTGGAGCGCGTGCGCGCGATCGTCGGCCCGAAGGTGGTGATCGCCTCGGAATTCGATCCGCACAGCCATTTGACGCCAAAGCGCGTCGCGGCTTGCGATATCATGGCCTATTTCCTCGAATTCCCGCATACCGATTTCTACGAACGCGGCGAGCATGTCGTCGAACTCGGCCTGGCGGCGGCGCGCGGCGAGATCAAGCCGGTGATCTCGACCTTCGACTGCCGCATGATCCAGGTGCTGCCGACGAGCCGCGAGCCGATGCGCTCCTTCGTCGACAAAATCAGGGCGCTGCACGGCAAGGACGGCGTGCTGTCGGTCTCAGTCATCCACGGTTTCATGGCCGCCGACGTGCCGGAGATGGGCACGCGCATCCTTGTCGTCACCGACAACGACAAGGCGAAGGGCGACCGGCTCGCCGAGACGCTGGGGCGCGAGCTCTACGCTCTGCGCGAAAAGACCGCGATGACGATGCTTTCCGCTTCCGCCGGCATCGAGCGGGCGCTTGTCGTGCGGGCGGAACGCCAGGACAAGCCGGCGGTGATCGCGGATATCTGGGACAATCCGGGCGGCGGCGTGCCGGGCGACGGCACCATCGTGCTGCGCGAGCTGCTTGAGCGCGGCATCGACAAGGTCGGAGTCGCCACTATCTGGGATCCGATCGCGGTGACCTTCTGTCATGCCGCCGGCGAGGGCGCGGTGATCGATCTGCGCTTCGGCGGCAAGGCGGGACCTCAGGCCGGCGAGCCGATCGACGCGCGCGTCACGGTGCTGAAGGCGGTCAGCGAAGGCTGGCAGAGTTTCGGGCCGAGCCGGGTGACGCTGGGGCCGGCCGCGGTGGTGCGCATCGAGGGCACCGAGGTCGACGTCATCCTCAACACCAACCGCACGCAGACCTTCGAGCCGGACATCTTTTCCAATATCGGCATCGATCCGCTGTCGAAGGACATCCTGCTGGTCAAGTCGACCAACCATTTCTACGCCGGCTTCGCGCCGATCGCCGCCGAGATCATCTATGTGACGGCGCCGAGCTCCTATCCGAGCAATCCGGCGGTCACGGATTACAGGAAGCTGACGAGGCCGATCTGGCCAAGGGTGGCGGATCCATGGAAGGGTGCGGCTCCCCCTTCTCCCCTTGTGGGCTAGCGTGCGCACACATTTGCTTCGTGCTGT
>SAQE01000077.1 GCA_004020545.1 Mesorhizobium sp.
CTGTTACCTATGTATCCGGTTCAATCTGTTACCCATCTATCCGCTGGACACCGGCCGCAGCGCCGGCACCCTACTTGGCGATTGGCGAAATCGCGAAATGAGAGCGCCCCTCTCCCCGTCACTATACGGGGAGAGGATGCCGGCAGGCAGGTGAGGGGCGGCGCAAACGCTGAAAGGGTGAGCGAACGCGCCCTGAACGCTGAAGAGAATGCCATGAACCTTGAGGCCAAACCGACTTTCCCTTTGCCGGCCCATGCGCTAGTTCAACGAACAGAAAAGACGGCCGGAACGGGGCGAACAAAGAGCATGGCAGGCGAAGAGGATACAGCGCTGCGGTTTCCGGTCCTGATCGGCGACATTGGCGGCACCAATGCGCGCTTTTCCATCGTGCTCGACGCCAATTCGGAAGCGACCGAGCCGCAGATCGTGCAGACGGCTAATTTCAAGACGATCGACGAGGCGATCCAGGCGGCGGTGCTCGACCGCTCGTCGATCCAACCGCATTCGGCGGTGCTGGCGGTTGCCGGGCCGGTCGACGGCGACGAGATCCGGCTGACCAACTGCCCCTGGGTGGTCAAGCCGCACCAGATGTTTGCCAATCTGGGCTTGAGCGAAATCGTCGTGCTCAACGACTTCGAGGCGCAGGCGCTGGCGGTCGTGGCGCTCGGCGAGGAGCATATGGAAAAGATCGGTGGCGGCACGCCGGAGCCGAGCGCGGGGCGGGTCGTGCTCGGCCCCGGAACGGGACTCGGCGTGGCCGGGCTGATCTACGCGCTGCGCCACTGGATACCGGTGCCGGGCGAGGGTGGCCATATGGATATCGGCCCGCGCACGCCGCGCGACTTCGAGGTGTTCCCGCATATCGAAAAGCTCGAGGGCCGCATTTCCGGCGAGCAGATCCTGTGCGGCCGCGGGCTGGTCAACCTCTATCGAGCCGTCGCCAAGGCCGATGCCAAGCCAATGCCTTTCACGACACCCGCCGAGATCACCGCCGCCGCGCTCGCCAAATCCGACCCGGTGGCGGAGGAGGCGCTGTCGCTGTTCGTCACCTGCCTCGGCCGCACCGCGGGCGACCTCGCGCTGGTGTTCATGAGCCGCGGCGGCGTGTTCCTGACCGGCGGCATCGCGCAGAAGATCGTGCCGGCGCTGAAAGCCGGCAATTTCCGCGCCGCCTTCGAGGACAAGGCGCCGCACAGCGCGCTGATGCGTTCGATGCCGGTCTATGTCATCACCCACCCGCTGGCGGCGCTTCTCGGCCTCGCCGCCTATGCCAGGACCCCCTCGCTGTTCGGCGTCCAGACGGCGGGGCGGCACTGGCGGACGTGATTTTTGGAATGTTTGCGGGCGAAAGCTCCGGGACGATGTTCTGAGCCGCGACGAAGTTTCGCCATAGGCAAGCCGTAGCCGGGGCGCTAAGACGGGTGCCAACATGCAGCCTGGCCGCGAGGCCAATCGAAAATCACGGAACAAACCCCGATTTGAACCAGTCGCTTCAACATCAAGCGAAGGCCCTGCCGGGCGAAACCTGGGCGATCCTGCGCCGCATCATCGCCGAGAACGGCCGCGAATACCGCTGGTCCTATGTCGTCGCCATCACCTGTTCGCTGGTCGTTTCGGCCACGACGGCCTTCGCCGCCTGGATCATGAGCCCGGTGGTCAACCAGATCTTCTACGAGCGGCGCGGCGATCTGATATTTCTGATCTGCGCGGGCATCATGGGTTCCTTCGTGTTGCGCGGGCTTGCCACTTATGGACAAGCGGTGACGCTGTCCAAGATCGGCAACAATCTGGTGGCGCGCTACCAGCGCCGCATCTTCGACCATCTGATGAAGCTCGGCGTCGGCTACTTCACCGACACGCGTTCCGGACAGCTCGCGGCGCGGGTGAACGAAAACATCAACGGCATCCGTGACCTTCTGTCGATGACGCTGACCTCGATCGCGCGCGATGCGGTGTCGCTGATCGGTCTGATCGGCGTCATGATCTACCAGGACCCGCTGCTGTCGCTTTCCTCGCTGCTGATCGGGCCGCCGCTGATCTGGGCCGTCGTCTACCTGCAGCGGCGCGTGCGCCGCATCTCGCGCGAATCCGTGCAGATCAACTCGCGGCTGATCGGCGCCATGCAGGAAGCGACGCAAGGCATCGCCATCGTCAAAGCCTTCACGATGGAGGAGGAGCTGTCGCACCGCATCGGCAAGCTTTCCGAGAGCGCCGAGCAGCGCGGCAACAAGATCGCGCGCGTGTCGGAGCGGCTGACGCCGATTTCCGACCTGCTGGCCGGCTTTGCCGTCACCGGCGTCATTGCCTATTCCGGCTACCGCGCTCTCGTGCTCGGCCAGCCGCCAGGCGCGGTCTTCTCCTTCATCACCGCGCTGATCCTCGCTTACGATCCTGCCCGTCGCCTGGCGCGCACGCAGGTCGGCATGGAGCGGGCCCTGGTCAACGCGCGCATGATCTACGAGCTGCTCGACCTCGAGCCGCAACAGGGCGACGCCCCGGACGCGGTCGAAGCCAGGATCGGCAATGGCGAGGTGCGCTTCGACAATGTCACCTTCGGTTACGCCGAAGACATGCCGGTGCTGCGGAACCTGAGCTTCACCGCCGCCGCAGGCAAGGTCACGGCGGTCGTCGGCGCCTCCGGCGCCGGCAAGTCGACGCTGGTGGCGCTCTTGCAGCGCTTCCACGACGTCGACAGCGGCAGCATCGAAGTCGACGGGCAGGACATTTCGAAAGTAACCAAGCAGTCGCTGCGCGGTTCGATCGCCTATGTCTCGCAGGCCCCCTATCTGTTCGAAGGCACGATCCGCGACAACATCCGCTATGGCCGGCTTTCGGCCACCGACGCCGAGATCGAGCTGGCGGCTGCCCAAGCTGCGGCCGACGAGTTCATCCGCCAGCAGCCGCAGGGCTACGACACGCCGGTCGGCGAGAACGGCGTGACGCTGTCGGGTGGCCAGCGCCAGCGCGTCTCGATCGCCCGCGCCATCGTGCGCCAGGCGCCGATCCTTCTGCTCGACGAGGCGACCTCGGCGCTCGACAACGAGGCGGAAGCGCGCGTCCAGGAAGCGCTGACCCATGTCATGGAAGGGCGCACCACCATCGTCATCGCGCACCGGCTGTCGACGGTGGTCAATGCCGACCACATCATCGTGCTGGAGGAAGGCCGGCTGGTCGAGGAAGGCACGCATGCCTCGCTAATGGCCGACCCGCACAGCGTCTATGCCCGCTTCCACCGGGTTCAGGGCAACAAGGGCCTGGGGCTTGTCGACGACGCCAGGCCGATCCAAACTCCGTCGCCGCGCACCCGCGCGAAGAAAGCCGTCAGGAGAAGCGCATGAGCGAAGCGGGCGATATGGGCCTGGTGGTGGTGGGCGCCGCCGGCCGGATGGGCCAGACGCTGATCCGCGCCATCCACTCCATGCCCGGCGCGCGCGTTGCCGGCGCTGTCGAGCGGCCGGGCTCGCCGTATCTCGGCAAGGATGCAGGCGAGCTCGCCGGCATCGGCATCATCAACGTGCCGATCGTCGACGACCCGCTGCCGGCCTTCGCCAAGACCGATGGGGTGCTCGATTTCACGGCCCCTAGCGCGAGCGTCGAATTCGCCGGCTATGCCGCGCAGGCGCGCATCGTCCATGTCATTGGCACCACCGGATGCTCGGCGGAGGACGATGCGAAGATCGCGGCCGCCGCGCGGCATGCGACGATCGTCAAATCCGGCAATATGAGCATCGGCGTCAATCTTTTGGCGGTGCTGGTGGAGCAAGCGGCACGCGCGCTCGACCCGCAAGATTTCGACATCGAGATCCTCGAAATGCATCACAAGCACAAGGTCGACGCGCCGTCGGGCACGGCGCTGCTGCTCGGTGAGGCGGCGGCGAAGGGCAGGGAGATCGCTCTCAAGGACAACAGCGTGCGGGTGCGCGACGGCCATACCGGCGTTCGCAAGCCGGGCACGATCGGCTTCGCGACGCTGCGCGGCGGCTCGGTGGTCGGCGAGCACAGCGTGATCATCGCCGGCACCGGCGAGCGCATCACGCTCTCGCACCAGGCCGAGGACCGGGCGATCTTCGCCCGCGGCGCTGTAAAGGCGGCGCTTTGGGCCCGCGCGAAGAAGCCCGGGCTTTATTCCATGCGGGACGTGCTCGGCCTGAGCTGAGGCGGCTCTTATTCAAACCACTTATCAGGAGCAAACATGTCGGGAACTCTCGTGCTCGTGCGCCACGGCCAGAGCGAATGGAACCTGAAGAACCTGTTCACCGGCTGGCGCGACGTCGGCCTGACCGAGCAGGGCACCGCCGAAGCCATCGCCGCCGGCGAGAAACTGAAAGCGCGCGGGCTGAAATTCGACATCGCCTTCACCTCGGCGCTGAAGCGGGCGCAGAAGACCTGCCAGATCATTCTCGACGGGGTCGGCCAAGGCGATCTTAAGACCATCCGTGACCAGGCGCTCAACGAGCGCGACTATGGCGACCTTTCCGGCCTCAACAAGGACGATGCGCGCAAGAAGTGGGGCGAGGAGCAGGTGCATATCTGGCGCCGCTCCTATGACATCGCGCCGCCCGGAGGCGAAAGCCTGAAGGACACCGGCGCGCGCGTGTGGCCCTATTACCTGCACGACGTGCAGCCGCATGTGCTGCGCGGCGAAACGGTGCTGGTCGCCGCCCACGGCAACTCGCTGCGCGCGCTGATCATGGCGCTGGACGGCAAGTCGGGCGAGGAGATCGTCAAGCTCGAACTCGGCACCGGCGTGCCGGTGATTTACAAGCTCAACGCCGATTCGACGGTGGCGAAGAAGGAAGTGCTGGAGGGGTGAGCCGGCGCTTCGGGTGCGGATCGCTTCAACCGGAAAACGGCCAATTTTCAAGGTTGGCGCCGCCCCTCATTGCCCTGCCGGGCATTTCTCCCCGTTCACGGCAGGCAATCACATATGGCGCTCCCCCACTCCGTCTCGGCTTCGCCGAGCCACCTCTCACCCACGATCATGGGGGAGAGGAAGGTTGTGTGCGTCAAATTCTGCAAAAAGGGGCGGCCATATTGCTGGTCATGCGGCTTGGCGTAGAGCGAGCTTCTTGTGCTCGCGCAGGCTGGCGCCATTCCTGCAACGCTGGTGGTTGGCGAAGCCAGCGATGAAAGCGTCCCTCGCCCCGGTTACGGGGAGAGGATGCCGGCAGGCAGGTGAGGGGCAGCGCGACGCTGGGACGGGAGGGAGCCGACGCCGACGAAAAAAGCGCGTTGACACATATCGTTTGCCCGCTTACATGAGCGCCCACCAGCCCAGATGGCGGAATTGGTAGACGCGCACGGTTCAGGTCCGTGTTCCGCAAGGAGTGGAGGTTCGAGTCCTCTTCTGGGCACCACCCTTCGCTCTTCGAGCTTCGGGTGGCAGGCCACCCGTAGTTTTAAGAGCGAAGGGGTGTCCTCCGAAGCCCTGGCGAAGGTGGACTGAGCCGCAAACCTTCTCGATTGGCCTTGCAGCATGGCATCTGGCCCTACGGCCGGGTCGCGCCGCTTTCTGGCATGCAGCAAAAAAGAGGCCGCCCGAAGGCGGCTCCAAAGCAGTGCTGTAACACGTGGGCAGAACCTATTGTGGACATCCAGCCGCTTTCGGGTCCGCGACGCAGTCGGCTATCAGCTTGAACTTGGTGTTCAACGCCCCGCCGAGCGAGCTTGCTCCGGCCATGATTGCCAGCGCGATCAGCGCCGCGATCAAGCCGTACTCGATAGCCGTCGCGCCGGATTCGTCGTTCTTGAAGCGCTTGATTAGTTTGAGCATTGGACGATTCCCTCGTTGCCCGTTGGTGACTTGCCCAAACTATAAATAAACAATTTTGAAGACCTTAATTGAAACAGTTAAAATTCTGTTGTTGCAGCCATATCTGGAATATAGCCTGGGTGATTGGCCGGACATAATAGCACATCGTTTATAAAGCGATACCTAATATTATAGCGCAAGCGATGTCCAATTATGGTGATCGGTGAAAAAATTAGCGCGGCTGACTGACTTGTGCGGTTTGCTCTGCGCTAGACTCTTGTCTATACCGCTCAACAAAAGCCTTTTATGGCATATGCATTCATCTCGACGTAAACAAAACCCGCTCTCACTATAATGACAACGTCATTACACGCTACTACTCTTGAACAATGAAGCAAGAACCTCCAGACGCTTCGAAGAGAAGCACGCTGAACATGCGCATCAAGCCCGAGGAGCGCGGCTTGATAGACGAAGCCGCGCGGACGCTCGGCAAGACCCGGACGGATTTCATCCTCGACGCTGCCCGGCGTATGGCTGAGGACACGCTGCTCGAGCGCACGCTTATCAAGGTCTCGCCGGAAGCCTATGCCGAATTCCTTGCTCTGCTCGATGTGCCGGCCAAGTCGAACGAGCGACTGTCCAAGCTGATGAACGCGCCACTGCCATGGGAAACTAAGTGACGCTCCAGGCGCCGGTACCGCTGGATCGTGGCCACGACCTTTCGTCTTTTTCATCCGGCATTCCGGCGTCGGATGACTGGGTCAAACGCCGAGCGCTCGCCAACCAGGACAGTGGCGCGACACGCACCTTCGTCACTTGCAAGGACGACAAGGTTGTCGCCTACTACGCGCTCGCTTCGGGCGGCATCATTGCCAGCCATGTGCCGGGCCGGTTTCGGCGCAACATGCCCGATCCGATTCCGGTAGCAATTCTTGTTCGTCTCGCAATCGACACTTCCTGTCAGCGACAAGGAATCGGCAGGGCGCTCGTTCAGGATGCAGCGCGCAGGGTGATGAATGCTGCAGGGTCGCTCGGCATCCGCGGCATCTTGGTGCGCGCCATCTCGGATGAAGCGCGAAGCTACTATACGGCGCTTGGGTTCGACCCCTCGCCTCGCGATCCCATGACGCTGGTGATCTCTCTCGCCGATCTGCATGAGGCGATCAGACCAAAGGAACAATCCGCCGGCAAAATTGGATGAAGCGGGCGGAGGCCAACGGCCAGCCTTCTATTTCACCGAACTCGTCACGGTGCGGTCGAGCGCGCCCGGATCGTGGTCATTGCCGGCCAGCACGCCGATGATCAGAAGGCTGACGATGATCGGCACAAACAGAATGGCGATGCGCGCCTGCACGTAGAAGATGGCGCGCCATTCACCTCCCCTTCCGGCCAGTCCCCAAACAAACCGCTTCAAACCGGGCCTCCGCGACGCTACGGTCGCCCCATGACCCCTTCCGTCAGCCCGACCATCGCGGCCCGCCGCGACCAGATGTTCCCCGTCCTGACCGACGCGGACATCGAGCGCATGCGCCGGTTCGGCGAGGCTAGAGCCTATGCTGCCGATGAGCATATCGTCACGGCCGGCGAGGTGGCGCCCGGTCTGATCGTCATCCTGTCGGGCAAGGTCGACATCACCCAGGCCGGGTTTGGCCAGCGCGAGGCGATCATCACCCATGGGCCTGGCAATTTCATCGGCGAGCTGGCGCAGCTTTCGAACCGCCCGTCGCTGGTCAATGCGCAGGCGACCGAACCGGTCGAGGCCATCGTCATCCCCTCGCAACGTCTGCGCGACCTGATGGTGCAGGAGGCGAACCTTGGCGAACGCCTCATGCGGGCGCTGATCCTGCGCCGCGTCGGCCTGCTCGAAAGCGGCATCAGCGGACCGGTCGTCATCGGCCCTCCCGGCAATGGCGACGTGCTGCGGCTGCAGGGCTTTCTCACCCGCAGCGGCCTGCCGCACCGGGCGCTCGATTCCGATACCGATCCCTGCGCCAAGACGCTGATCGAGCGTTTCCATGTCGATCCGCATCATCTGCCGATCGTGCTCTGCCCGAACGGCAAGCTGCTGCACAATCCGGGCGAAAGCGACCTTGCCCGCTGTGTCGGCCTGCTGCGGCCGGTCGATGCCGACAAAGTCTATGACGTGGCCATCGTCGGCGCCGGACCCGCGGGATTGGCGGCGGCGGTCTATGCGGCTTCCGAAGGGCTGTCGACGATCGTGCTCGACTGCCGCGCCTTCGGCGGACAGGCAGGTGCTTCCGCACGAATAGAGAACTATCTCGGCTTCCCGACCGGCATCACGGGCATGGCGCTGATGGCGCGCGCCTACAACCAGGCGCAGAAGTTCGGCGTCGAGATGGTGATCCCGGACGAGGCCAAGCTGCTCGGCGCCGACGACATGTCCGGCTACAGGCTGGATGTCGGCGATGGCGAGGCGGTGCGCGCGCGCACGGTGGTGATCGCCAGCGGGGCGCGCTACCGACGCCTCGATATCGCCAACCTCGCTGAGTTCGAGGGAACCTCCGTGCACTACTGGGCCTCGCCGATCGAAGCGCGGCTTTGCCGGGACCAGGAAGTCGCGCTGGTCGGCGGCGGCAATTCAGCCGGGCAGGCTGCAGTCTATCTGGCCAGCCAGGTGCGCAAGGTGACGCTGCTCGCGCGCCGCGGCGGTCTCAACGAGACCATGTCGCGCTATCTCGTCGAGCGCATCGAGGCGCAGCCGAACATCGAGGTGCTGACCGAGACCGAGATCGCGGCGCTGGAAGGCCACGAGGGCAATCTCGACCAGGTGCGCTGGCGCAACCGGGTAACCGGCACCGAGACGACGCGCCCCATCCGCCACCTCTTCCTGTTCATCGGCGCCGACCCGAACACCGACTGGCTGGCTAATTGCAACGTGGCGCTCGACGCCAAGGGTTTCGTGCGCACTGGGCCGGACGCGGCGCCGGGACATGGGCCGATGGAGACGAGCCGCAACGGCGTGTTCGCCATCGGCGACGTGCGCTGCGGCTCGACCAAGCGGGTCGCTGCCGCCGTCGGCGACGGCGCCCAGGTGGTGGCGGCGCTGCATGGCTATCTCGCGCGGAACGGCGACCGCGCTGTTCAGAGCAATTCCAGGAGACCATGATGGACGAATGCGGGCATACCAGAGACATCAAGGACGTCACGCCGAGCGCGCTCGGCTGCGAGGAATGCCTGAAGAACGGATCCTGGTGGGTGCATCTCAGGCTCTGCCGCACCTGCGGCCATGTCGGCTGCTGCGACGACTCGCCCAACCGCCACGCCACCAAGCATTTCCACGCCACGCGGCATCCGGTCATAGAGGGCTACGACCCGCCGGAAGGTTGGGGCTGGTGCTATATCGACGAGGTGTTCATCGACCTCGGCGAGCGCACCACGCCGCAGAACGGCCCGATCCCGCGGTTTTATTGAGGTTGCGCCGGCCTAGGTGGTTCCCGGCGCGCCAATGTGACGCGTATCCGTTCAAAGGCGAACCAGTAGACGAGGCCGGCCGCGGCACCGGCCGCGACGATCGGCCAGTCATCGTGATTATCACGGTGAAAAAGGATCAGGCTATTCACCCCGGCAACCGAAACGAAAGCTGCGGCAGCGCCGGCCAATGCGTGCGAGATCGGCCCGGTTAACTCGGCGAAGCGCAAGGCAAGGATCAGAGCAGTGGCCGGGATCGCCGTGAACATTCCGATAAGGAACGAAAAACAGACGACCCCGTAGAGATATACGACAGGGACGATCAGCCAACCCAAAGCGTCGTCCGGAAATCCCCACTGGCCACCCGAAGCGACCAACGAGCCAAACATGAGCAGCAGGCCGGTAGCAAACGACGCCAAAGCGTAGCTTGCAATGAACGAATAGACGGCAGGTCGCTGGTTATCTGGCCAAACCTTCAAGTCTTTGTCTCCCCGCATCGCGGGATCATGAGGCGCGCAAAACCTCTCGGCAAGTTGACTTCAGCAATAATGCTTAAGCAATCGGTCAGCGCGAAATGAGAGCCAAGTTCCGCCTGAGGCAAAACTTAAGGCCGCCTAGCCGCCTACCTCACCGAACTCGTCACGGTGCGGTCGAGCGCGCCCGGATCGTGGTCGTTGCCGGCCAGCACGCCGATGATCAGAAGGCTGACGATGATCGGCACAAACAGAATGGCGATGCGCGCCTGCACGTAGAAAATGGCGCGCCATTCGTTGCGCTTTTCGGGGCTGTCGTTCATCGCACTCACTCTGTCCTGCCTCCCGGGGCGGGACATAATAGCGAAGCGTTAAGCAACCCCTTCCGGAACCGTTAACGCCACGAATTTCGAACACGCCAATCCGCCGCAGGATCAGCTGGCCGGCAGCGCAAACAGCCTCCCGCCGGCCGGCACGACGTCGTCGATGCCGGCGAGGCGCAGGCAGTGCCAGGCCATGGCGTGGTTCGAGGAGGTGACGGGGATGCCGATGCGCTTTTCCAACCCGGCCACCGCCTCGGCGACGCGCAGGCTGGTGCAGGAGATGAAGATCGCATCCACACCCGGCACCGCCGCCATGCGCTCGGCCGCCGCCTCGATCGAGGCGAGCGAGATGCGGGCCGCCTCGCGGTCGTCGCGACGGTCGAAAGTGGCGACGGCGGCGATGTCGAGGCCGCGTCCGGTGAAATAGCGGACGAGGCCGCGGTTGATCTCGGGCGCGTAGGGCGTCAGCAGCCCGATGCCCCTGGCGCCGAGCGCCCTGAAAGCGGCAAGCGCGCCGGTGACCGGCGTGGTGCAGGCGACGCCCGGCCGCGCCTTCCTGATCTCGGCGAAGACGGCCTCCTCGCCGAGCGTCATGGTGGCCGAGGTGCAGCCGAAGCCGACGACGTCGAGCGGAATGCTGGGCAGGATGAGGTCGACGGTCGGCGCGATCCGCGGCCCGATGGCGCGCAGCGTGTCCGGCGTGATGTCGTTGTCGTTGAAGAGGCGGGCCTCGTAGAAGGCGACGCCCGGAATGCGCACCAGAGCGCGGAACTCATGCTCCAGCGTCTGGTCGGTGGCGAGGATCGCAAGCCCGATCGCCGCGCGCGCGGCAAGGCCGCCGTCGAGCTCGGACGGAAGCACGCCCAGGTCGACTGGCTCAGCAGATTGAGGGACAGAGGCAGCGAGTCCGGTAGACATGGCGTTTCCCTTTCTTATCGATCGTGATTCCACTGGTCCCGCTCCTGGGACCGAGCGTTCAGTTCAAAAGTCCATCCATGGAAATGGCCGGCCGGCGGCCGGCGATGAGGTCGGCGGTGATGCGGGCCGATCCATGCGACATGGTCCAGCCGATATGGCCGTGCCCGGTGTTGAGGTAGAGGTTGCCGAGGCGCCGCCGTCCGAATTCCGGCAGATTGTTCGGCGTCATCGGCCTGAGGCCCGCCCACATCTCGGCGCGGTCATAATCGGCGCCTTCCGGATAAAGCTCCTGCGTCACGCCCTTCATGAAGGCGAAGTCGGCCGGCTTGTGGCTGGTGTCGTAGCCTGCGAATTCGGCCGTGGCGGTGACGCGCAGGCGGTCGCCGAAGCGCGAGATCGCGACCAGATTGTGCTCGTCGACCGAAGCGATGGTCGGCGGCGCCGGCCGGTTGCCGACGGGAATGGTCAGCGAATAGCCCTTGATCGGATAGATCGGCAGGCTGATGCCAACCGTCTTAGCGATCAGCGGGCTGTAGGAGCCGAGCGCCAGAACATAGGCGTCGCCCTTGAAGTTCCCCTTGTCGGTGAGCACCTGGGTGACGCCATCACCTGAGGTCTCGATGCCGGTGATCGTCGTTCCGGCATGGATCACGCCACCGCGCTCGACGACCTTTGCCGCAAGCGCCCGTGTGAACTTCGCCGGATCGCCGGTCTCGTCGGTTGGACAGTAGATGCCGCCGGCGATTTTTTCCTTCGCCGACGCCAGCGAGGGATCGAGCGCGACGACGCCGTCGCGGCCGAGCACCCTGATCTGCTGGCCGTCGGACTCCAAGAGCTTCATGTGCTCGACGCCCTTGTCGAGCGCCTGCTGGCTGCGGTGGAAATAGAGGATGCCGCGATCGTTGCGATCATAGTCTATCTGCTCGTCGGCGATCACCTCGTGCAGGACGGACTGCGAATAGGCGGCGAGCCTGTGCTTGAGCAGGGTGTTGCGCCTGGCCTTCTCGGCCGTGCATTCCATCAGGAACAGCCAGGACCAGCTGTAGAGCCTCGGATCGGCCGAAAGCTTGAAGCGCAGCGCCTGGTCCTTCAGCACCAGCGATTTCAGCAGGATCATCGGCGCCCTGGGCGAGGACCAGACGAAGGAATGGCCGGGCGCGATCATGCCGGCATTGCCCCAGCTGGTCTCGGCGGCGACTTGCGGCTGGCGCTCGAGGATGACGACCTCGTGCCCGTCCTTCTGCAGCTGATAGGCGGTGGTGACGCCGACAACCCCGCCACCCAACACGATCACGCGCATGACGCCTCCGGAGATCGCAAAGTGAGTACACTTTAGAATGGAATTCGCGATCCGCAAGAGGCGGCGCAGAAACGCTGTAACCCGCCTCCCTTGGCGATCCTTCGCGCCAGCGATCCGCGATGGCCCTCCTACGCGGCAGTGCCCGTGAAAATCCGCGCCAGGCCGCGCGCGGCCACTTCGATGGCATGGGCGGAGCTCAACGTGATGTGCTTTTCGAGCAGGCTTGCTCCGCCGGCCGCATCGCGGCGGCGCAGGGCGTCGATGATCGCGTCATGTTCGCGATAGGTGCGCTCGCGGCGCGGCGCGGATTCCAGGTCGATGCGGCGGAAAAAGCGGATACGGGCGCAAAGGCCCTCAAGCGCGGCGATCATCTGCGCGTTCTTCGATAGTTGCGTCAGCGCCATGTGGAAGCTTTCGTCGGCCACGGCGATCTTCGCCCATGAGCCTTCGTCTTCGAGGCTGCTGTGCCTCGTCCAGGCCTCGGCCGTCGCCTCGATCTCCGCGTCGGTTGCCCGCTCGCAGGCGAGCACGAAGGCTCCCCGCTCGATCGCTGCCCGAAGCTCATAAAGATCGCGCACCGCCTCCGGCGTCAGCTCGCGAGCGTAAAATCCCTTGTTCGGCACCGAGGCGACAAAGCCGTCGCGCTCCAGCCTGTTGAGGGCGGCGCGCACCGGCGTGCGGCTGACCGCCAGCTCGGCGGCGAGCTCGACCTCGTTGATCCTTTCGCTCGGCCGGAAGCGATAATCGATGGCGAAATCCTTGATCCGCGCATAAACTCTTTCGACGCTGTCGGCGGCGCGCACGGCGCGCGTGTGCGTCGGTGTGGACTTCTCATCGCCGTTTCCGATGCCGCTGCGTTTCCTTGCCATTCCCGTCCTCATCCCAGGGCCGCCTGCCGAAGCGGCAAGCGCCGATATGATATGTTCCGGAATCGCAAAGTGCACTCAGTTGCGTTTAGACCGCCAACGCCTGCTCCAGATCGGCGATCAGATCATCCCCATCTTCGATCCCCGCCGACAGCCGGACCAGCGAATCGGAGATGCCGTTTGCCGCGCGCTTCTCCGCCGGGATAGAGCCGTGCGTCATCAGCGCCGGATGCTCGATCAGGCTTTCGACGCCGCCGAGGCTTTCAGCCAGGGTGAAGAGCTGGGTGCGTTCGAGGAAGCGTTTTGTCCCCGCGAGGTCGCGGTCGAGATCGACCGAGATCATGCCGCCGAAGGCGTGCATCTGGCGTTTGGCGATCTCGTGCTGCGGATGGCTGGCAAGCCCCGGATAGATGACGCGGCGGACATCCTTCCGGCCTTCCAGCCATTGCGCGATCTTCAGGCCGTTGGCGGAATGGCGCTCCATCCTCAGCGCCAGGGTTTTTATGCCGCGCAGCGCCAGGAAACTGTCGAACGGACCGGAAATGGCGCCGATGGCGTTCTGCAGGAATTTCAGGCGGTCGGCGAGATCCTTGTTGTCGCCGACGACCGCGACGCCGCCGACCATGTCGGAATGGCCGTTCAGATATTTCGTCGTCGAATGGACGACGATGTCGATGCCGAGCTCCAGCGGCCGCTGGATGTAGGGGCTGGCGAAGGTGTTGTCGGCAACGGTGAGCAGGCCCTTGCGCCTGGCGAGCGCGGCGACCGCTTCGAGATCGACGATGCGCAGCAGCGGGTTGGTCGGCGTCTCGACCCAGAGAAGCTTCGTTTCAGGCTTGATCGCGGCCTCGACCGCGGCGAGGTCGGTGAAGTCGGCGAAGCTGACCTTAAGGCCGGCCGAGCGCTTGCGCACCCGCTCCATCAGCCGGAACGAGCCGCCATAGATGTCATCGGTGGCAACGATATGGGCGCCGGCATCGAGCAGCTCCAGCACCGTCGAGATCGAGGCCAGGCCGGAGGCGAAGGCAAAGGCCGCCGTGCCGCTTTCGAGATCGGCCACGGCGCGCTCGAAGGCGAAACGCGTCGGGTTCTGGCTGCGGGCGTACTCGAAACCCTTGTGCACGCCGGGCGACTGCTGGCCATAGGTGGAGGTGGCGTAGATCGGCACCATGACCGCGCCGGTCAATGGGTCGTGGCTCTGGCCGCCATGGATGGTGCGGGTGGAAAAGGCCAGGCGATTCCTGCCGGATGTGGTCATTTTGCGCGGCGCCTCAGATGGTTGATCAGGTCGATACGGGTTATCAGGCCGACGAACTCCTCGCCATCGAAGACTATGGCGACCTCGTTGCGGTCGAAAACGGGAAGCAGCGCATCGAGCGTCTGGCTGGCCTGCAGCGTATGCAAGGTGGAGGTCATGGCCGAGCGCACCGGGGCGTTGAATCGGTCCCAGCGGCCGTCATAGGGGCCATCGACCTTGGCCAATATATCGCTCTCGTCGACGATGCCGACCAGCTTGCCGTTGTCGAGCACCGGCAGTTGCGAGACATCGGAGCGGCGCATGCGGCCATAGGCGTTGAGCAGGCTCTCTTCCGGGCCGACCCAGACCGTGTCGCCGCTGCGGTGCGAGCGCATGACGAGGTCGCGCAGGTCGCCATGCTGCTCATGCTCGTCGAGGCCCTGCTCGGCAAGCCAGATGTCGTCGAACACTTTCGACAAATATTTGTTGCCGCTGTCGCAGACGAAGGTGACGACGCGCTTGGGCGTGGTCTGCTCGCGGCAGTAGCGAAGTGCCGCCGACAGAAGCGTGCCGGAGGACGAGCCGGCAAGGATGCCTTCGCGCGACAGGAGATCGCGCACCGCCAGCATGCTCTGCTTGTCGGGGATGGAATAGGCCTTTTTCACCAGCGAGAGATCGGCATTGGGCGGCACGAAATCCTCGCCGATGCCTTCGACGGTCCAGCTTCCGGCCTCTTCCATCTTGCCGGTCTTGATCAGCGGCGCCAGCACCGAACCGACCGGATCGGCGAGCACCATCTCGGTCCTCGGCGAATGTTTCGCGAAATATCGGCCAAGGCCGGTGAGCGTGCCACCGGAGCCGACGCCGACCACCACCGCGTCGACATCGCCGTCGAGCTGGGCAAAGATCTCCGGGCCGGTGGTGGTTTCATGCGCCAGCGGATTGGCCGGATTGGCGAACTGGTTGGCATAGAAGGCGCCGGGGATTTCGGCGGCGATCTTGTCGGCCATGTCCTGGTAATATTCGGGATGGCCCTTGCCGACATCGGAGCGGGTCATGCGCACCTCGGCGCCTAGAGCGCGCAGATGTTGGATCTTTTCGCGCGACATCTTGTCGGGCACGACGAGGATGATGCGGTAGCCCTTAGGGATCCCCACCTGGGCGAGGCCGAGGCCGGTGTTGCCGGCGGTGGCCTCGACGATCGTGCCGCCACGCTTCAACTTGCCCGCTTTCTCGGCGGCGGCGATCATCGACAGCGCGATGCGGTCCTTGATCGAGCCACCCGGATTCTGGCTTTCAAGCTTGATGAACAGCCGGCATTTGCCGGTGTCGAATTTGCTGAGCTCGACGATCGGCGTCTGGCCGATGAGGTCGAGCACCGAGGCGTAAGGCGGACGCAGCCGCGACAGATTGGTGTCCGCGCCGTCAGGCGCCGCTTTCCTGTGCACGCTCATCTCGGACCCTCCATGGAAGCAAGTTCGACGCGGGTGATCAGTTACAATCTCGCGCATGATGCCGGCCGGAATCCATTCCGGCTTCACGCATCACACAGGAGCGTCTTTTCCAGCCCTTTTGGCTTGGAAAGAAGATAGATCGTGCCAATCCGGCGGCGAGTGGGGGAATGGAATTTCGCGAAGGGCCTGACGAGAAGGGTGGTTGGGGATCGACTATCTATGTCGAGTTCCTTCACACCCCCCTCTGTCCTGCCGGACATCTCCCCCGCAAGGGGGGAGATCAGCAGCTGCGCCGCGGCGCCCTTCCTGCAAAGTCGATGATTGGCGAAAGCGGTCGCGACATCCAATCTCCCGCCTTGCGGGGAGATGGCCGGCAGGACAGAGGGGGGTGCTGTCCCGCCGAACCTCAGAAATTTTGGTGCCCAAGTCCGGCCCTCACTCAACCGCCGCCCGGCCTTCTCGTTCCTCCCTGGGATGGCGGCACCTTGCCGACCGACCAGCACAGAGGCCAACCGCCCGGCTTCAACGAACCATGTCGTTCGTTGCCGGGGCCGATTCCGACATGCTAGCCGAACGCTGCGCGGGGCCAATGTAAGGAGCAGCCGATGAAGATTCTTGCCTATGACAATTTCAAGCCCGGCGTCACGCTCGACGACCTCAGGCCCTATCTGCGCGACGAGGTCTCGAATGTCTGGCGGCTTTGGAAGGCAGGCATCGTGCGCGAGAATTATGCGCGCGCCGATGTCGGCGGCGTCATCATCGTCTTCGAGCTCGACAACGTCGAGGAGGCCAGGCGCTACACCGACGATTTCCCGCTGTCCAAGGCCGGGCTGCTGGAATGGCATTTCATCGCCTTCGACGCGCCGCTGCCGCTCGAATTCCTGTTCGACCCGACAGTCGACATCGCCAAGCCCTGGGATCGGACGGCGGCATGATCCACTCAAGCGAGGGCATCGAGATCCCGGCCAGCCTGGCCGAATGGTGCGATCCGCGCCGCATGGCGCTGGTGGTCTACGACATGCAGATCGGCATCTGCCGTCAGGTCAAGGGCGCGGCGACGATCATCGAGCGCACCGGCACCGTGCTCGAGGCGGCGCGCTCGGCCGGGATGCGGGTGGCATTCACGCGCCACCTGTCGCTGCCGAAGAAATGGCTGGGCGCCACGCAGTTGCGCACTGCCATGGCCTGGCAGCGGCAGGGCGACCCCGACGCGGTCGAGCCGTGGTTCCCGCGCGACGCCGAAGCAACGCGAATCGTACCCGAGCTCGCGCCAAGGTCGGACGAGGCGGTGTTCGACAAGCTGACCATGTCGGCTTTCGATTCCACTTGCCTCGGCTTCGCGTTGCGCGACTGCGGCGTGCGAGCGATCGCCCTTGCCGGCATCGCCATGGAGATCGGCATCGAACCGACAGTGCGGCAGGCGACCGATAACGGCTTTGCGGCCGTAGTGATCGAGGACGCCTGCGGCTTCGGCAACCAGGAAGCGCGCGACCGCGCCATGGCGACGCTTCGCTTCCTCGGCGAAGCGGTCATCACCGATGTCGCGGGTTTTTGCGGCGCGCTCGCCGATGCGGCTTGATTCTCGGCTAGGCAGCTGCGTCGATATCGGTGCGGAAGCGCACGCCTTCGGCGCGGCCATGCACGCTGCCCCAATCGTAGAGCGCTTGGAGCGCGCCGGCGAGATCGCGTCCGCGCCCGGTCAGGGCGTAGCGCCCCTTGCCGTCTGGCGATGTCTCGAGCGTCACGAAGCCGATCTCGACGAGATCGGCGAGGCGCTGCGTCAGCATCTTGTCGGAGAGCGAGGGGATCATCCGGCGCAATTCGGAATAGCGCAGGGGCCGCTCCTTGATTCGCGCCAGGATCACTGTCTTCCACTTGCCGCCGAGCGCGTCGAGCGCGAACTCGACCGGGCAGCCATAGAGTCTACCGCGTTGGGTCATGTGTCGATCGTAGGTAGAGCACCGCCGCAACGGAAGCGAAATCTGCCCCGCCATGTGGCCAGATTGCAGCGTCCGGCTTTCTCGGCAAAAGATTCATAAGGGAGAGCGATCATGAGTGTGCGGGACCCAAATCCGGTCAATGCGCGAAAGCCAAGGCGCGTGGCGATCGTCATCGCCAATCCGGCCGTCTCGACCACGACCGGATGGCCGGTCGGCTTCTGGTGGAGCGAGCTCACCCATCCCTGGTTCGCCTTCACCGAACGCGGCTATCAAGTCGAGATCTTTTCGCCCGACGGCGGCAAGTGCGAGGCCGATGCGCTGAGCGGCCCGCGCGATCCGTCGGGTTATTCCGAAACCGACCTCATCTCGCTCGGCTTCATTTCGAGTCCCAAGTTGGTGGCCCTGGTAGACAACACAAGGCCGGCGTCGGAGATCGATGTCGAGCGCTTCGACGCCATCGTCGTCGCCGGCGGCCAGTCGCCGATGTTCACCTATGAAGGGGCGACCGGGCTGCAGCGGACATTCGTCGCCTTCCATGAAGCTGGCAAGGTCGCGGCCGCGCTCTGCCATGGCACCGCGATCCTGCGCTATGCCAGGCGCGCGGACGGATCGCTGCTTGCTGCCGGCAGGACAGTGACCGGCTTTGCCAATATCGAGGAGGATTTTGCCGACAACGCCACCTGGGAGATGGGCGCGCTTGAGCGCGGCAAGCATCTGATGCCGTGGCGCATCGAGGACGAACTCAAGGCGATCGGCGCCAATTATGTCCAGGCCGGACTGTGGCGTGGCTTTGCCGTGCGCGACGGGAACCTGATCACCGGGCAGCAGAATTTTTCCGGCGCCGAGACCGCGCGGGTCGTTTGCGAGGCGCTCGGCGGCTGAAGGCCTGACTGCAATCTATCTAGCCAAACAACTGCTTGGCCAGCCGCGCGCATTGGACGCGGATATCCGGAATGGCGTCGATCTCGAAGAAGGTGCCGCGCGTCAGCGGGCCGACGGCCAGCAGCTTCGACGACACCGTGCCGTCGGCCGCGATCAGCTCGCATCTGGCGGTGACGTCGAGGCCGAGGCGCAGCGGATCCGGCCGCGCCAGGCCGCGCTCGACCAGCGAGCGCACGAGGCCGTTCGACGTCGTCGAGATGTCGCGGGCAATGCCCATGCAGTCGTAGATGCGGGCGACGTCGAGTGTTTCGAGCGCCTGCGTGCCGCGCGGCTGGATCGTGACGGTGAAGCCCGGCTGGATGTCCACGACCCGTCCGGCAACCAGGCGGATGCGGCCCGAGCCGACCGCTTCGGTGACGCGCTCATAGACCTCCGGCGCCATGCGGTGGCGATGGATATCCCACCAGGCCTTGGTGTGCTCGACGAAGCGGCGCTTGGCCGATGACGGCCAGTTCTGCCAGATCGTCTGGTTGAAGGGCCTCAGGCCGTCGACCACGTCGCGCCAATCGCCGCCGGCCTTCTGGTTCTCGCGGATCAGGTTGCGAAACCAGCCGACGAAATAGGAAAGCTGGGTGCCGAGGGGAATGTCGGCGACATCGAGCTTGATCGGGTTGCCCTTGCGATGCGGCGAGGGCAGCAGGCCGCGCCGCGACACCGCGATGATCCGGCCGCGATGGCCGCGCTGCTCGAGCGAAAGAAACGCATCGACCATGCTCAAGCCCGTGCCGAGCACCAGGACCGGGGTTTCAGGGTCGAGCGCGGTGTCGGCGTCCGAACCCATCCGGATGGCGCGGCCCTGGAAGGCTCCCGGCTGTTCGTCATGGCCGGTGGCTAAAACGGCAAGATGGCCGACGACGCTGGTGCCGTTGGCCAAGGCCACTTCGACGCCCGACGCGGTGGGCGAGATCGACAGGGTCTCCTCGCGGATCAGCCGCAGCCTTCCCGTTTCACGCTCGCGTTCCTCCAAGTCATCGAGAAGTTCCTTGAGATAGCGCGCATAAAGGCTGCGCGGCGCGTAGAACGGTCCCTGGTCCGGCTTGGCGAGGTCGCGCTCCAGCACCCAGCGCGCGAAGTCTTCCGGGTCGTCGGCATAGGCGCTCATGAGGGAGGCCCTGACATTCAGCACATGCGCGGAGAGCAGCGTCGAATAGGCCATGCCCTGGCCGAAATGCGGCCGCTTCTCGATCAGCGTGACGCGCAGATCGGGGTTCGGCGATTTCAGCACATGCGCGGCCAGCACGACGCCGCTGGCGCCGCCGCCGACAATGATGATGGAGTTGCCGCGTCCAATCATGATCGAACTTCAGGAGCTGTCGAGGGGCCGCGATCGAGCCTAGGCAGCCAGCACCGGCCGCCGTGAAGCAGCCGATGCCGCAGCGGTCAGGCTCACGCCACGAACGACTGGCGGTATGCGGTTCAGGTGGTCGCGCATCGTTCTCTCTCCCTAATGTTGATAAGATTACTATACTAAACCAACTGCACACGGAACCTCGTTTCAATTCCGCCGCTATCTGGGGCATGGATTTACCCGGGAAAGGTGACAGGGGGATTTTCTTTCGGTGGAGTGCTTCGAGGAGGATGTGACATCGACAACTTCGGAGGGACGGCTCCGCCACCGCCAAGAGCGACCGAAGGCGCGGTTCGCACTCCGGCTACCAGCGCCATCCGCGACCGTCCTTTTGCGCTCGCGCCGGCGGTACTTGGCGACACTTTTCCAAGAAAGCCCACACGGTTGGAAGGATTTAACTCTACAAACCCGATAGAATTAACCGACGATAGAAAGGCAATCCGGTTTCCTCCTTTGAACGGGGCCTTTCATGTCGACCATTTCCAGACGCATTCTCCTCCTGTCGTCCGCCGCACTCGCGGGTGCCGCCTTTCTCGGCCCGGCCACGGCCGAGGATTTGAAAATCACCATCGGCTATCAGACGGTGGTCGAGCCTTCGAAAGTGCCGCAGGCCGATGGCGCCTATGAAAAAGCGACCAAGGCCGCGATCGACTGGCGCAAATTCGATTCCGGCGCCGACGTCATCGCTGCTGTCGCTTCCGGCTCGGTCGATATCGGCTATGTCGGCTCGAGCCCGCTGGCCGCGGCCGCCAGCCGCGAGCTGCCGATCCAGACCATCTTCGTGGTCGGCCTGATCGGCCCGTCGGAAGCCCTGGTCGCCCGCAACGGCGCCGGCATCGAGAAGGTCGCCGACCTCGCCGGCAAGAAGGTGGCCGTGCCGTTCGTGTCGACCACGCATTACAGCCTGCTTGCGGCGCTGAAGCATGAGGGCGTCGATCCGAAGTCGGTCGAGATCCTCAATCTCAGGCCGCCGGAAATCGCCGCCGCCTTCGCGCGGGGCGACATCGACGCGGCCTATGTCTGGGATCCGGCGCTCGGCCAGATCAAGACCTCCGGCAAGGTGGTGCTGGATTCCGCGCAGGTGGCGGCCTGGGGCGCGCCGACTTTCGACGCCTGGATCGTACGCACCGACTTCGCCGACAAGCACCCGGAAGCGGTGCGCGACTTCGTCAAGGTGACGGGCGAGGCCTATGCCAACTATCTGGCCAAGCCCGAAGCATGGTCGGTGTCCTCGCCCGAGGCCGGCAAGATCGCCAAGTTCACCGGCGCCAAGCTGGAAGAGGTGCCGGAACTGCTCAAGGGCTATGTCTTCCCGACACTGGACGAGCAGGCTTCCGACAAGTTCCTCGGCGGCGGCACGGTCAAGGCGATCGCAGCGACGTCGGCCTTCCTCAAGGAGCAGGGCAAGATCAACGCCGTGCTGCCCGACTATTCGAAATACGTGACGACCAAATATGCCAGCGAGGCGCTCGCCTCGAACTGAGGCCGAGATGTGTCAGCGCGGCCCTTCTTCCCTGGCCATGCGCTTGCCTGCCCCGGAACCGCTTACGAGGAGCGGCTTCGGGGCAGGCGCCCCTCATTCAATAAAGGCCCGAGCCCAATGCCGCATCTGACGCTCGACAAGGTCACGGTCCACTATGACGGCCAGCCCGCGGCCGCGGTCGAACGCGTTTCGCTGGACATCGGCAAGGGCGATTTTGTCGTGCTGGTCGGCCGCTCCGGCTGCGGCAAGACCTCGCTGCTCAACGTCGCCGCCGGACTGGTGAAGCCAGCGCGCGGTCAGGCCATGATCGGCGGCCGGCCGATCACCGCGCCCGGACCGGACCGCGCCGTGGTGTTCCAGAACGATGCTCTCTTCCCCTGGCTCACCGCGCGCGAAAACGTCGCCTTCGCGCTCAGGCTGCGCGGCGTGCCGGCGCGGGAACGGGCGCGGCGCGCCGACCAGTTGCTCAAGCTGGTCAAGCTCGACAACGCCGGCGACAAGCGCATCTGGGAGCTTTCCGGCGGCATGCGGCAACGCGTCGGCCTCGCCCGGGCGCTCGCCGCCGAACCGGATTTCCTCCTGCTCGACGAGCCGCTCGGCGCGCTCGACGCGCTGACGCGCGAACGCATGCAGACGACGCTGCTCGATCTCTGGGCGGCTGCCCAGGTCGGCGTGCTGATGGTCACGCATGGCATCGAGGAAGCGCTGGTGCTCGCCACCCGCATCGTCGTGCTGGCGCCGGGACCCGGCCATGTGGTGCGGACATTCGAAACCCATTTCGGCCGCCGCTATGCAGCCGGCGAGCCGATCCGCGCGATCAAGGCGGATCCGGCTTTTGCCGCAGCCCGCGCGGACCTGACCGATGCGATCTTCGAGGGAGAGGCGGCATGAGCGTCAGCAGCTATACGGAGCGGCCAGGGGCAAAGGCCGGCGAGAGTGACGGTCTGTCGGTGCCGTGGTCGCGACCACGGCCAAAGCGGGCAGGTGTTTCGGCGCGGCTGGTCAGCGCCCTTACCATTCTCGCGCTTTTGGCGGCATGGACGGTATCGGCCGAACTGCGGCTTGTGTCACCGGTCTTCCTGCCCTCGCCCGCCGCCGTCTGGGCAAAACTCGTGGTGGTCGCGCGCGACGGTTTTGTCGATGCGACGCTTTTTCAGCACATCGCTGCCAGTCTGGGCCGAGTGTTCGCGGCGCTGATCGTGGCGATCGTCGTCGGCGTTCCCGTGGGGCTCGCCATCGGCATCAGCAAAATCGGGCGCGGCGTGTTCGATCCGCTGCTGGAATTCCTGAGGCCGATCCCGCCGCTCGCCTACCTGCCGCTGATCGTCATCTGGTTCGGCATCGGCGAGCCGTCGAAGATCCTGGTGATCGCGATCGCCATGCTGGCGCCGGTGGCGCTGTCGACCGCCGCCGGCGTGCGCGGCGTCTCGCGCGAGCGCATCGATGCGGCACGTTCGCTGGGCGCGACACGCGGACAGGTCGTGCGCCATGTCGTCCTGCCCAGCGCGCTGCCCTCAATCCTCACCGGCCTGCGCATCGCGCTCGGCGCCGGCTGGTCAACGCTGGTGGCGGCCGAGCTGGTGGCGGCGACGCGCGGGCTGGGATTCATGATCCAGTCGGCGGCGCAATTCCTGGTCACCGATGTGGTGGTGATGGGCATCCTGGTGATCGCAATCATCGCCTTCGCGCTCGAATTCATCATCCGCCGGATCGAGCGCGCGCTTGTTCCGTGGGCGGGACGGGAGTGATCAACACAAGCGCAGGAGAGAATGACGATGACCCATTCCACCGCGGTGCTTTTCGCCCATCTCGTCACATGGCTGTTGCGCCTGCCGCCGAACGACAAGCGATCGGAGGACGAACCGAAATCGCCGACGCCGGTGCCGCTTGCCGGCGAACGCGATCGCCTGCCGCCGCGTGACGAAAGCTTCTACTGGGCCTGGCAGTACTGGTCGCAGTGATCGATCCCGCAGCCCGGCCTTTTCCCCAAGAGCAACCAGGAGAGTCCCATGAGCAACCCAGTCCTTGTCGACCAGATCATCCCCACAACCGATGTCATTCCGCTGACCGCGCGGGTGGGAGCGGAAATCAGGGGCATCCGCCTCGGCGGAAGCCTGTCGGATGCCACCATAGCGGCGATCAACCAGCTTCTTTTGCAGCACAAGGTCGTCTTCTTCCGCGGCCAGGAGCATCTCGATGATTCGGAGCATGAACTGTTCGCGCGGCGGCTCGGCGATCTTGTTCCTCACCCCACGCAGGGGCCGGTGGCGGGTACCGCTTCGATCCTCAATCTGGATTCGAGCCGCGGCGGCGGCCGCGCGGACCAATGGCACACGGACGTCACATTCGTGGATGCCTATCCGAAATTCTCCGTGCTTCGGGGCGTCGTCATCCCCGCGGCCGGTGGCGACACGATCTGGTCCAACACGCATGCCGCGTATGAAAGCCTGCCGGCGCCGCTGAAGCTGCTGGCGGACAATCTCTGGGCCATCCACAGCAATGCCTACGACTACGCCGCCGTCCGTCCCCGCGCCACCGCCGAGGAAAAAAGGCATTTCGAGGAGGTCTTCACCTCAACCGTCTACGAAACCGAGCATCCGGTCGTGCGCGTGCATCCGGAAACCGGCGAGCGCTCGCTGCTGCTCGGCAACTTCGTCCAGCGCTTCGTCGGTCTGTCGAAGAGCGACTCCTCCAAACTCTACGAGTTGTTCCAGACCTATGTGACCACGCCCGAAAATACCGTGCGGTGGCGGTGGCAGGCCGGCGACGTCGCGATCTGGGACAATCGAGCCACCCAGCATTATGCGGTGAACGACTATGGCGACCAGCCCCGGATCGTGCGCCGCGCCACCGTCGACGGCGATGTGCCTGTCAGCGTCGACGGACGCCGCAGCGTGACCCACGTCAAGACGGCCAAGCCGACGGCAAAGGCTGCCTGAAGGCCGGCGGAGCAGCACCCCTTCTCCCCAGGGGAGAAGGGCTTCCCTCCCTCAAACGCGCGAGCGGTTCGCCCAGCGGAGGCCGAGCAGGCCGACCAGCACGGTGACGAGCCCGATATAGAGCCATTCCCTCTGGCTGGTCATGAAGCTGCCCTGGACCAGCCCAAGACCCTGAAGCGACCACAGCACACCGATCGCCAGCACGATCAGCGCCAGCACATTCCTGGTCAGTCGCATGGGCGAGGCCCTCTCTGAAAGTCGATCCTGAACGGCAATGGGGACGCAACAAAAGACCTAAAGGAAGCGAAGACGTTTCGCTCCATTCTACTTGCATCTTGATGGCCGATCTTGCCCGAAACATCCCGGGAATCGACCTGATGTTCCTCAAGAATACGCCCGCTCAGGGTCGAAAATATCATGACAAACTGTTTCGCGGCGACTCCAAACGTGTGCTTTTGCCATGGAACCGCCAGATGGTTGCCGCATTTCCCGCCTCAATCGGTACTTACGGCGGGTTGTCTATCAACGGAGCCCACCCCTAAAAGATGAAGAAAACCAACCGCACCGCGCTTGTCGCGGCAACGGTCGCGGCTGGCCTGATGGCCGGCGCCTCGACCGCCTCCTCCGCCGCCGCGCAATGCGGCCGCGCCTCCTGGTACGCCCTGCATTCCAGAACCGCTTCCGGCGAGCGCATGAACCCCGCCGCGCTGACCGCCGCGCACCGCTCCTTGCCGTTCGGCACCAAGCTCAGAGTCACCAACAAGAACAACGGCCGCAGCGTCATCGTGCGCATCAACGATCGCGGCCCGTTCATCAGGGGCCGCGTGCTCGACCTCTCCCGCGGCGCCGCCAGCCAACTGGGCTTCATCGGTTCGGGCCATACCGCGGTGTGCATGGCGCGAGTCTGATATGTCTGACATGTCCGGCAACAGGGGCCGGACACATTTCTTTCGCATTTCGGCAACGCACAGTGAGCCGGCTCCGCCGCTGGGTGCCGGTTTTCAACAGTTTGGACGAAAGAAGCATTCGTCACGCCAAGTGACGTATTGCATCGCAACAATATCTTGTTAACCTCGCTGCGAGACATTCAAGGCTCGGCGCTGCTCGTCGTCCCTTCGGTCGTCAGGCAGCAGCGGGGTCCCCGATGTTCTACCAGCTCTATGAAATGAACCATGCGGCGCTGCAGCCCGCCCGCCTCTACGCGGACGCGGTGCGGCTTTTCTACTCCAACCCGCTCAATCCGATCTCGCACACGCCGCTCGGCCGCTCGGTCGCGGCGGCCGCGGAACTGTTCGAGCGCACGACGCGCCGCTACGGCAAGCCGCAATTCGACCTGACCAAGACCGTGGTCGACTGGAAGACCGTCGACGTCACCGAAAGAACGGTCTGGGCGAAGCCGTTCTGCAATCTCACCCGCTTCGAGCGCTCGCTTCCCGCGGGCCGCAAGCCCGACCCGAAGCTTCTGATCGTGGCGCCGATGTCCGGCCATTACGCGACGCTGCTGCGCGGCACGGTCGAGGCGATGCTGCCCCATGCCGAGGTGCACATCACCGACTGGGTCGATGCGCGCATGGTGCCGCTGTCGCAGGGCAGCTTCGATCTCGACGACTATATCGACTACATCATCGACATGTTCCATGCGCTAGGCCCCGACACCCACGTCATGGCGGTATGCCAGCCTTCGGTGCCGGTACTGGCGGCGGTGGCGGTGATGGAAAAGCGCGGCGACCCCTTCGTGCCTTCGACCATGACGCTTATGGGCGGCCCGATCGACACCCGCCGCAACCCGACCGCGGTCAATCTTCTGGCCGAGGAAAAGGGCATCGGCTGGTTCCGCGACAACGTCATCATGCAGGCGCCCTGGCCGGTGCCTGGCTTCGGCCGCGAGGTCTATCCCGGCTTCCTGCAGCTTTCGGGCTTCATGAGCATGAATCTCGACCGCCACATCATCGCCCACAAGGACTTCTTCATGCATCTCGTGAAGCATGATGGAGACAACGCCGAGAAGCATCGCGACTTCTACGACGAGTATCTGGCGGTGATGGACCTGACGGCGGAGTTCTATCTGCAGACCGTCGACACGGTGTTCGTGCGCCACGCTCTGCCGAAAGGCGAGATGACCCATCGCGGCGAGGCCGTCGACCCGGGCCTCATCCGCAACGTTGCCCTGTTCACCGTCGAGGGCGAGAACGACGACATTTCCGGCCTCGGCCAGACCCAGGCCGCTCGCGACCTGTGCGTGAACATCCCGGCCGACCGGCAAGCCCACTACGTACAGCCGGCCGTCGGCCATTACGGCGTCTTCAACGGCTCGCGGTTCCGATCGGAGATCGTGCCGCGCATTGTCGACTTCATCGGCAGTTACGGCCGCCGGACCCGGGTAGCGGCGAAGCCGAAGCTGGTCCGCTCCGCCAAGAGTTGAGCGAGAGCGGCGCGAACCCGGCTCCCACCAGGAAACGCTTGACGGCTTTCCGTTCGAAGGCTTTTTAAAGAGCTGTTTATGACGGCTCGGCGGCCCTGTCGAAAGCCGAACCGCCGCGGGCGGCTTCTGGCCTTCGCCAAGACTCCTGTTGCGAAAGTGCCGCTGTCGGGATCGCGCGGGTAACCATGCCCTCAAACTAGCCGTTGTCTCTAATTGACACGGACTGTAAATCGCCTTTAACGTTTCGTTAATAAAAGAACAGGGCGGACCGGGGGACAATGAACTCCTCACCGATGGCGCGGATGCTGCGTTTGTGTGCAGTCGCAGGGATGGCGATCTCGGCCCATTGGGCGGCGCCGGCATGGGCGGCAGGCGCCATGACCACCGGCGGCCTAACCTCGCAGCCGATCGGACACTATGATTTCTGCAAGGCGAATGCGAGCGAATGCAACATCCGCCCGGCCAATCTCGCGCCGGCCACGATGACCAACAGCCTCTGGCGCAAGCTGGCCGGCGTGACCGCCAGGGTCAACGCCGCGGTCAAGCCATTGAGCGATCTGGACAATTACGGCAAGGACGAGGTCTGGACCTATCCGGACAACGGCTTCGGTGACTGCGAGGACTACGTGCTGGAGAAGCGGCGCGAGCTCTATCGCATGGGCATGTCGCTTGCCGACCTCCTGATCACCGTCGTGCGCAAGCCCGATGGCGAAGGCCATTCCGTGCTGACGGTGCGCACCGACAAGGGCGACTACGTCCTCGACAATCTGACCGACAAGGTCAAAGCCTGGGACGAGACGGGCTACCGCTATCTCAAGCGGCAGGCGATCGACAACACCGGCCGCTGGGTTTCGATCCGCGATGGCCAGCAGGTGCTGGTCGGCTCGGTGCAGTAGACAGAGCTGGCGGCGCCAACCTCAGACCCATCATTCTAGGGCGAAGCAGGGAACGCAGCGACGCAGCGTAGACCCTAGAGCACGTCCGATTTAATCCGGGTCATATCCAGCGGCCTTGAAATAGTTGG
>SAQE01000078.1 GCA_004020545.1 Mesorhizobium sp.
GCACCTTCTCCCCGTATAGTGACGGGGAGAAATGCCCGGCAGGGCAATGAGGGGCAGCGCCAGCCTCGCCAATCGGCTGTCTCCAGCGCCGGAGCGATTGTGCTCTGCCTCAGTTCCCCGGTCTCGGGCGCGGCAGCGGAATGCCGATCGAGGGCGTGGGAGCGAAAGCGCTTGCCTGGGCCGGAAATGCAGCCGCGCTGCTGGAGATCGTCTCCGCCGCCTCGGTCGGTTCCGGCTTGGCTGCCGCCACCGCCGCGCCGCCGCCCTGATAGGTGACAGCCTCCAGCGAAGGCGCATCCGGCGCGGCGAGCACCGCCTGGCACTCTCTGGGCAGGTTGGCCATGGTCATCAGGTCGCGGGCCTTCGGCGCATCCGGGTTCTTGTTCGGCCGCCAGGGTTCCTCGGTGAACCACCAGGCGAGCGGCTTGCCGCAGCCGTCGTCGTCGGGGGTCGCATCCTGCGCCTTGCAGCCGGGCGAGCCCGGCTGGCAGCCGATGCGCATATGGAAATGGTAGTCGTGGCCCCAGAACGGGCGGATCTTGCGCAGCCAGGAGCGATCGCCGGTGACGGTGTCGCAGAGCTTCTTCTTGATGCCCGGATTGACCAGGATGCGTTCGACTTCCGCGTAGCTTGCCGCGCGCTTCAGAAGCCGCGTATGCGCCGGCGTCCACAGCGCGTCCTTCACCAGATGCGTCTTTTCGTCGACCATCAGCGTCGCGCTCATCGTCTCGCGCTGCGCAATCGTCAGCGGACGGCTCGGCATCGGCGTCAGCCAGATGTCGGCGTCGAGGCCGATCTGATGCGAGGCATGGCCGGTCATCATCGGCCCGCCGCGCGGCTGCGAGACGTCGCCGACCAGAAGCCCGGGCCAGCCATCCGCCTGGGCGTCCCGCGCGAGCTTCTCGATCAGCGCGACCATCGCCGGATGGCCCCAGCGGCGGTTGCGCGAGGGGCGCATCACTTCCCAGCTCGGCCCATCCATCGGCAAGGCGACGCCGCCGGTGAAACAGCCCTTGGAGTAGAAGCCGAAGGACTGCGCCGGCGCCACCGCCGGAAGCTTTTCGGCGCCGAACAGATCCTTGGCGCGGGGTTCGGCCGAGATTGCGGCCGCAGCCAGCGCGGCCAAAGCCACCAGCGCAAGCGCGGCGGTCAGGAACGGCTTCCTGTCGGGCAGCGATCGCAATGTCATCAGGTCGGGTCCCCTCTCCAGTGGCGCGACACAATCTCGGGCGACTTGCTTCAGCGCGAATCATATCACGCTATGCGCTTCGCTTCGATCACGAGCGTTTCATCGGGCTGCGCGGTTCCCCGTCCCGCCAGTTGCCGTCGGCCCACATCCGCTCCAGCGCCACCCGATAGTTCGGGAATTTGAAGCGAAAGCCGGCCGCCTTGATCGCGTTGTTGGCGACGCGCTTGTTCTCGCCATAGAAAGAACGCGCCATGGGCGAAAGTTGGGCGGTCTCGAACGGAATTTCCGGCGGCGCCTCCACGCCCATCAAACGGGCGGCATAGGCGACGACATCCTGCGGCGGCGCCGGCTCGTCGTCGGTGACGTTGAAGATGCCGCCGAGATTCTTTTCGGCCAGATGCCAAAGCGCGCCTGCGATATCGTCGCAATGGATGCGGTTGAACACCTGATCCTTCTTGACCAGCCGCCTTGCGGTGCCGTCCTCCATGTTCGCGAGCGCGTTGCGGCCCGGGCCATAGATGCCGGAGAGCCGCAGGATCGCCACCGGTTTTCCGATCTCTTGGCCGAGTTCCATCCATTCCCGTTCGGCCGCCACCCGCATCATCGAGCGCTTCGACACCGGCCTGCAGTCGGTGGCCTCGTCCACCCAGGCGCCGCCATGGTCGCCATAGACGCCGACGGTCGAGAGATAGCCGATCCATTCCAATGCCGGCATGCTCGCCCGGATCGTCTCGCCGGCGGCGTTGAGCACCGGATCGCCCGCCTCATCCGGCGCGACCGAGACGATGAGATGAGTGGTTTGCCGAAGCGCATCGCTGATCTCGGGCGTCAGCGAACCGTCGAAGCGCAACGGCTCGATCCCCACCTGCCGCACTATTTCGAACTTTTCCGGCGAGCGTGACGTCCCAAACATCGGCGCGCCGTTTTCGTTCGCCCGGGCAAAGGCCTTGCCGGAATAGCCGGCGCCGAAAATGAAGAAGCGTCTTTCGCCCATCAGGGAACCTCTGCTGAATTTCGCTGCGCCGACAACCATTCGTCGCGCACCGTTGCGTCGCCTTCGGTCTTCAAGGCCGATTGAGCGAGCTCCACAAAATCGCGCCGCGGCATCAGTCGCGAAAGCGCCCATACTGCCGCACCCCGCACCAGCGGCGAGCCGTCGTCGAGCAGCCCGCGCACGATCGGCGTCAGCGAAGTGTCGGCCGAATTGCCGGCGGCGATCAGGACGTTGCGGACAAAACGGTCGCGGCCGATGCGCTTGATCGGCGACCCCGAGAAGAAGGAGCGGAAGGCCGCGTCGTCGAGCCGCAAGAGATCCGACAGCGGCGGCTCGCGCAGATCGCTGCGCGCGGCAAGCTTGGCCTCGGAAGCGACGCTGGCGAATTTGTTCCACGGACAGGCAGCCAGGCAGTCGTCGCAGCCATAGGTGCGGTTGCCGATCTTCTCGCGGAATTCGAGTGGGATCGGCCCCTTGTTCTCGATTGTGAGGTAGGAGATGCAGCGCCGCGCGTCGAGCCGGTAGGGAGCTGGAAAAGCATCGGTCGGGCACACGTCGAGGCAGGCGCGGCAGGAGCCGCAATGGTCGATTTCCGCTTTGTCCGGTTCGAGCTCGGCGGTCGTGAAGATGGTGCCGAGGAACAGCCACGAGCCATGCGCGCGGCTGACCAGGTTGGTGTGCTTGCCCTGCCAGCCGAGGCCGGCGGCTTCGGCCAGCGGCTTTTCCATGACCGGGGCCGTGTCGACGAACACCTTCACGTCGCCCCCGGCGCGCGCGACGATCTTGCCGGCGATCTCCTTCAGCCGGCCCTTCATCACGTCGTGGTAGTCGCGGTTCTGGGCGTAGACCGAGATGGCGCCGCGATCGCGTTTGCCGAGGACATCGCGCGGATCCCTGTCCGGCCCGTAATTCATCGCCACAACGATGATCGAGCGCACCTCCGGCCACAGCGCCGAGGGCTCGGCCCGGCGTTGAAACGTCTCGGCGATCCAGTCCATCGAGCCGTGAAAACCGTCGGCGACGAATTCCGCCAGGCGCGCGGGCGCCTCCGGGATCGCGTCCGGCGTGGTGACGGCGACGGCATCGAAGCCGGCGCGGCGCGCCTCCGCGTCAATCAGCGCGCGCAGGCGGGTCTTATCAGAAGTCGAGGTCCGCATAGTGCGATACCGGCGACAGGCCGCGCACCCGGTCGGTGAGCAGCGGCCGGAACGACGGCCGTGATTTCACGCGTGTATACCATTCGCGGGCGGCGGCGTGTTCGCGCCAGTCGATCTCGCCGAGATAGTCGAGCACCGAAAGCGTCGCCGCAGCGGCGAGGTCGGCATAGGTCACCTTGTTGCCGGCCAGCCAATGGCGCGTGCCGGCGAGCCAATTGGTGTATTTCATGTGCTGGCGGATGTTGGCGCGCGCGGCGCGGATCGCCGCCGAATCGGGCGAGCCGCCGCCCGCCGTCTCCGGCATGACCGGCTTCAGCACGCGCTCGCGCACCAGATGGCGGGTGACCTCGCTTTCGGTCTTGCTGAGATACCAGTCGGTCAGCCGGCGGATCTCGGCGCGCTGCATCGGGTCTTCGGCGAACAGCCGCTTGTCGCGCTTGAGCACCCCGCGCGTCTCGTCGAGATATTCGGCGATCACCATGGCGCCGACGATCGGCACGTCGCCTTCGGCAAGCAGGATCGGCAGCGTGCCGGCCGGGTTCAGCGCCAGAAATTCCTTTCGCCGTGTCCACGGCTTTTCCTCGATCAGCGCCAGCTCCTCGCCATACTCGCCGAAGGCGAGGCGCACGAACCGGCAGGTGGCGAACATCGGGTGGTGGAAAAGCGTCAGCATGGTTCCGCGATGATAGGGCGCACTGGCGAATCGTTACCGGCGCCGGTAAGGCTTGGCGGCCCGTCATGCGGCCGTCACGGTGTTGCGACCTATAGGGGGACTTCCGCGCCGTGACAAGCAAGCCGTTATCTCCAGCCGTCCCCGAAATCCTGAGGTTGCCATGGAAAGCCAGACCATCGTCGAAGCGCTGCTGCTTGGGCTGCTGGAGGGCCTGACCGAATTCATCCCGGTCTCCTCGACCGGCCATATCCTGCTCGCCGGCCATTTCCTCGGCTTCCACTCCACCGGCAAGGCCTTCGAGATCCTGATCCAGCTCGGCGCGATTCTCGCCATCCTGAGCGTCTATTTCCGACGGCTCTGGAAGATGCTGCTCGATCTGCCGCGTGACCGGCTGACCCGGCATTTCGTCATCGGCATCCTGATCGCTTTCCTGCCGGCGGCAGTCATCGGCGCGCTGGCGCATGATTTCATCAAGACCTTCCTGTTCGAATCGCCGCGCCTGATCTGCATCATGCTGATCATCGGCGGCGTCGTGCTGCTCGCCGTCGATCGCATGAACCTCAAGCCGGTCTATCGCGACGTCGAGCGTTTCCCGACCCGGCTCTATCTGCAGATCGGCCTGTTCCAGTGCCTGTCGCTGATCCCCGGCACCTCGCGCTCCGGCTCGACCATCGTCGGCGCGCTGCTGCTCGGCGTCGACAAACGCGCGGCGGCCGAGTTCTCCTTCTTCCTCGCCATGCCGACCATGGTCGGCGCCTTCGCCTTCGACCTGTTCAAGAACCGCAACGTGCTGACCTCGGCCGACCTGCCGATCATCACCGTCGGTTTCGTCGCCGCCTTCGTCAGCGCCCTGATCGTGGTCCGCTTCCTGCTCGATTTCGTCTCGCGCAAGGGCTACTCGCTGTTCGGCTGGTGGCGGCTTGTGGTGGGTGGGCTCGGGCTGGTCGCGTTGATGATCTGGGGGTGAGCGCCACCCTCCCCCTTGTGGGGAGGGTCGATCCGCAAAGCGGATCGGGGTGGGGGCGGCGCCATACCCCCGCCCCGGCTCGCCACCGACGCTTCGCGTCGCTTGCTCGCCGACCCTCCCCACAAGGGGGAGGGTAAAGCCTCTCAATTCCTCCCGTAAAACGCATTCTCGACATGCACCGGCCAGCGCCACGGCAGCACGGCCACCATGTCGAAGCGTATCGACAGCCGTCCGTAGTCCGGCTGGCGAGAGAGCCACAGGTCGGCGGCGCCCTCGATGCGCCGTTCCGACGAGTGGGCGATCGCTTCCATCGCCTCCATCAGCGTCCGCCGCGCCTTGACCTCGACGAACAGGATGAGATCGCCGCGCCTCGCGATCAGGTCGATCTCGCCAAGCTTGGTGCGATGGCGGCGGGCCAGGATCCGGTAGCCCTTCAGCATCAGCGCCAGCGCCGCCAGCCATTCGCCGCGATGGCCGCGCCGATACGCCTTGCGCCGATGGCCGACGGTGCGCTCAGCCACCGCCGGCATCTCCTTGTTTGACCATGATCTGTTCCGAAAACCGGTTTCCACTTTTCGGGATCATGGTCCGTCCTTCAGCTCGATCAGCCGGCGGTAGAGCGCCTGTTTCTGGCCGCCGGTCATTTTCGCCGCTTCGGCCGCTGCCTTGGAGGCCGGCATTTCGGCGGCCAAAGACAAAAGCAACCGGTCGATATCGGCCGGCTGGTCCGCCGTGGCCTCCGCCGGGCCGACGCAGATGACGATCTCGCCCTTCGGCGTGTCGGCGGCCGCATAGTGGTCGGCAAGCTCACTGAGTGTGCCTGTCCGCATCTCCTCGAAGGTCTTGGTGAGCTCGCGGCCGATCGCCGCCTTGCGCGCGCCGCCCAGCGTCTCGACCATCGCACCAAGCGTCTCAGCCAGCCGGCGCGGCGATTCGAAGAAGATCAGCGTCGCCGGCACCTGCCTGAAGCTTTCGAGCTTCGTCAGCCGCTGTCCAGCCTTGGCAGGCAAAAACCCGGCGAACAGGAAAGCATCCGAAGGCAGGCCGGAAGCGGTCAGCGCGGCAAGCGCCGCCGAGGGCCCGGGCACCGGCACGACGCGGATGCCGCGCTCCAGCGCTTCGCCGACCAGCCGGTAGCCCGGATCGGAGACCAAAGGCGTGCCGGCGTCGGAGATCAGCGCCACGCTTTGCCCGGCCGCCAAGGCCTCGATCAGCTTTGGCCCGGCCTCTTGGGCATTGTGCTCATGATAGGCCGTGGTGCGGCGGCGGATGCCGTAGCGTTCGAGCAACACCCGCGAGACGCGCGTGTCCTCGCAGGCGACGATATCGGCGCTGGCCAGCGTCTCCAGCGCGCGCATCGTGATGTCGGCCAGATTGCCGATCGGCGTCGCCACCAGATAGAGCGCCGGCGCCAGAGGCCGCGCCGGAATCTCGATCTGCCCGATCAGGTAGCTGCGTTTGTCGCCGGTCAAGAATAACCCTCCGTTCACTCTGTTTGGCATGGCTCACGGCCGGTTGCAAAACGTGAAGTCGAGGCAAGGAAATCGCCATGCCTTTGCCACAGTGAGGAACGAAACCGTGACCGGTCGATTTTAATCCCTGATTCCTTGGAGGAGGCAGGACCGGACGATGCCTAATCGCTTCGATATTTTTATCAGCCGACTTGAAAGCAAAATCGCCCGCGAGGGCATCCCCCCACATCCGATCGCCGCCCAGAACGGCAACCGCCGCGACAAGGCCGACCAGAAGCCGGCCCGCAATGGCGAGGCGCATGCGGAAAAGACCCGCGGCAAGCACCGCCAGAAGCACGACGCTTAAAATAACCAGCAACCTCGCGATCTCGCGCTTCGTCATTCCAGGGCGGAGCAAGGAGCGAAGCGACGCGCGCAGACCCTGGAATCCATGCCGTTACATCAAAGCGCCACCGACGGTGCAGAATTCTGCCCCGCCGCGCCTTTCGCATAGGTCACGGCATGGATTCTCGGGTCAAGCCCGAGAATGACGAACGCGCTGGCAGCGCCCTATCTTCAGAGGTATCTGCCGACCTTCATTTCCAAAAGCCGCACCAGCTCCGGGTCCATGAACTCGTAGTCGTCCGGGATATCCAGGCAGATGACCTTGGCCCGCTTCAGGCTTGTCCGGAACTTGTTCCGCAGCTTGGCGCGATGCGCCTTTTCCATGACGAAGATGATGTCGGCCCAGCTGACCAGCCCATGCGTCAGCGGATTGTCGGCGTCGTGATTGGTGCCGGCCGATTCGACCTCGATGTCGCGCCGTTTGGAAAACACCTGCTCGGCGGTCGGGCTACGCAGGCGATTCTGGCTGCAGACGAAGAGAACGTTCTTCAAGGGGGCTACCTTGCCAGGTCCGCCACCACCGCATCGAGCACGATCATGCCGGCGGTCGTGGCGCGGAGCCGGGCATTGCCGACCGGCGCCACCAGCCCCTCCTCCTGCAGCACGGAAAGCCTTGCGGTCGAAAGGCCGCGCCCGGCAAGCGTCTCGTAACGCGCGAGATCGATGCCTTCGGCAAGCCTCAGCCCCATCAGCAGGAACTCGTCGGCCTCTTCCGAGCGCGTCAGCACTTCGCCGCCGGTCACGCCGTGGCCTTTGGCCTCGACCAGATTGGCCCAGGTTTCCGGCATCTTTTCCGCGACCGTCACGGTGCGGCGGCCGTTTTCGACGAAGCGGCCATGCGCGCCCGGTCCGACGCCGACATATTCGCCATAGCGCCAGTAGGTCAGGTTGTGCCGGCTTTCCGCGCCCGGCCGCGCGTGGTTGGAGATCTCGTAGGCCGGCAGCCCGTGCGCCGCCGTGACTTCCTGCGTCAGTGCGTAAAGGTCGGCGGCATGATCGTTGTCGGGCAGGACAAACTTTCGCGCCGCGTGGAGCGCGTGGAAGGGCGTGCCCTCCTCGATGGTGAGCTGATAGAGCGAGAGATGGTCGGCGGCGTGGCCGATCGCTTCTTCGAGCTCCGCCCGCCAGGCTTCCGGCGTCTGGCCCGGCCGCGCATAGATCAGGTCGAAGGAGAGGCGGGGGAATATCTCCCGCGCGAGCCCGATTGCCAGCAGCGCCTCCTCGACATTGTGCAGCCGGCCGAGGAAGCGCAGGTCCTTGTCGTTCAGCGCCTGCACGCCGAGCGAGACGCGGTTGACGCCTGCGGCGCGATAGCCGCGGAAGCGTTCGGCCTCGACCGAGGAGGGGTTCGCTTCCAGCGTCACCTCGATGCCGGCGGGCACCGTCCAGTTCTTCGCCACGGCCTCCAGCACCGCCGCCACGGTCTCCGGCTTCATCAGCGACGGCGTGCCGCCGCCGAGGAAGATGCTGGTCACCTCGCGCGGCCCGGTGCGGGCGCGCATCGTTGCGAGCTCAGTCGCGAAGGCGCGTGCAAACCGCTCCTGGTCGACCGGCTGGTGGCGCACATGGCTGTTGAAGTCGCAGTAAGGGCATTTGGCCGCACAGAACGGCCAATGGATGTAGACGCCGAAGCCGGGGCTGCGGTCGAGCGGCATGGTTTGGCCGGTCCCGATCATTTTGAGTCGAGCCGCGCCAAATCCAGGCAGGCTTGCGCGAATTTCTGGAAGGCGCGGGCGCGGTGCGACAGCGCCGTCGCCTGGCCGGGCTTCCAGCCGTGCTTTTGCTCGGCGCTCATCTCGCCGAAAGTCTTGTCGAAACCGTTGGGCAGGAACACCGGATCATAGCCGAAGCCGAGCGTGCCGCGCGGCGGCCAAACCAGCGTGCCTTCGGCCTCGCCCCGATAATATTCGGCCTCGCCGTCCGGGAAGGCGAGGCAGATGACGGCGACGAAGCGACCGGTGCGTTGCGCCGGCTCGGTCGCGCCGACCTCCTGCAGCGCCACTTCGGTGCGCTGCATGGCCATGCCGAAATCGCGTGTGCCATCCGGCGTCTCGGCCCAGTTGGCGGTGTAGACGCCCGGCGCCCCGTCAAGCGCATCGACGCAAAGCCCGGAATCGTCGGACAGCGCCGGCAGCCCGGTGGCCTTGGCCGCGGCGTATGCCTTGATATAGGCGTTCTCCTCGAAGGTCGTGCCGGTCTCGTCCGGTTCCGGCAGGCCATATTCCTTGGCCGATTTCGCCTCGAAGCCAAACGGCGCCATCAGGTCGGCGAATTCGCGCAGCTTGCCTTCGTTATGGCTGGCGACGACGATCTTCTGTCCGTTGAGAGAATGCATCACAGGCCCCAGATTCTTGGCTCGGCGAACTCGATCGAATTGCCCGAAGGGTCGCGGATATAGATCGAATGTCCGCCCTGCGGCCATTCGAAGTCGCTTTCGATGGCGATGTTCTTCGTCGCCAGATGCCTGCGCCATTCGACGATCTCACCGGCCGTCGCCGTGAAGCAGAGATGGCCCTCTCCGGCCGTGCCATGCGGCGGCACCTTCACCTTTGCATCAGGCGCCGGCGGAATTTTGGTCGCCTCGGCGTTGAAGAGAAGCAATACGCCATCGCCGCAGCGGAAGAACACATGGCGGCCTTCGACCTTGCCCAACGGTTCAAGGCCGAGGATGTCGCGGTAAAAGGCTTCTGCCTCGGCCAGATCGGTGACGTAGAGAGCCGATTCCAGGATCGCGGAGGGCGTCACGAGGCACCCCCCTCTGGCCTGCCGGCCATCTCCCCCGCAAGGGGGGAGATCGGCAGCTCCGCCGACAGCGTCTCAACAGTGAAGATTGGCGAAACCCAAGGTGACGTCCAATCTCCCCCCTTGCGGGGGAGATGGCCGGCAGGCCAGAGGGGGGTGCGAAGGATCGCCAACCTCATCAATAACCCTAAGCCACCGCCATCTGCTGCAAACTCACCAGCCGCGAAATGCCCTTCTTGGCCAGCGCCATCAGCGCGGCAAACTGCTCTTCGGAGAAGGGCTCGCCCTCGGCGGTGCCCTGGATCTCGACGATGCCGCCCTTGCCGGTCATGACGAAATTGGCGTCGGTGCCGGCCGAGGAATCTTCGAGATAGTCGAGATCGATGACCGGCTGGCCATCATGGATGCCGCAGGAAATCGCGGCGACATGGTCTCTCAGCACCTTGGAGACGCTGACCATCTGGCGGGCTTCCATCCAGCGCAAGCAGTCGTAGAGCGCCACCCAGCCGCCGGTGATCGAGGCCGTGCGGGTGCCGCCATCGGCCTGGATGACGTCGCAGTCGACGGTGATCTGCTGTTCGCCCAGCGCCTGCAGGTCGACCACGGCGCGCAGCGAGCGGCCGATCAGCCGCTGGATCTCCAGCGTGCGGCCGCCCTGCTTGCCGGTCGACGCCTCGCGCCGCATGCGCTCGCCGGTCGAGCGCGGCAGCATGCCGTATTCGGCCGTCACCCAGCCCTTGCCGGAATTGCGCATCCAGGCCGGCACCTTCTCTTCCAGGCTCGCCGTGCACAGCACATGCGTGTCGCCGAACTTCACCAGGCACGAGCCTTCGGCATGCTTGGACACGCCGCGCTCGAAGGAGATGGCGCGCATTTCGTCGGCTTGGCGTTTGGAGGGGCGCATCGAGGCTCTTTCTGTTCTTTTCCCGGATTCGTCGGCGGCTTGTAGACGCATGCGGCGCATGGCGCAAAGGAAAATGGGCCGTTGCACCCGCAGCCGCTAAGTCTATATCTTTCGGTTGGAGGTTTTTCGCCGGAATGAACAAGGCAGTGGATCCCGCTTCGCAGCCGCCCGTGCTTCAGTCACTCGACATGCGCTCGCGCGACATCTTCAGGCGGATTGTCGATTCCTATCTGCGCGACGGCGAGCCGGTCGGCTCGCGCAGCCTGTCGCGCATCCTGCCCTCGTCGCTGTCGCCGGCCACCATCCGCAACGTGATGAGCGACCTCGAGCATCTCGGCCTCATCTATGCGCCGCACATCTCGGCCGGCCGCCTGCCGACCCAGACCGGTCTGCGCTTCTTCGTCGACGCCTTCATGGAGCTCGGTGATCTGTCCGACGAGGAGCGCCGCGCCATCGAGGCGCAGGTTCGCGCCTCTGGCTCGGGCGCGACGCTGGAGCATATGCTGACCGAGGCCAGCCAGATGCTGTCCGGCATGTCGCGCGGCGCCGGCCTGGTGCTCGCCGCCAAGAACGAGGTGGCGCTGAAGCATATCGAGTTCATCCAGTTGGAGCCTACGAAGGCGCTCGCCGTCCTGGTGTCGCAGAACGGCGACGTCGAGAACCGGGTGGTCGACCTGCCGGCCGGCATCACCATCTCGCAGTTGCACGAGGCCTCCAACTTCCTCAACGCCCATATACGCGGCCGCACGCTGGCCGAGGCGCGCATCGAGGTAGCCCGCATCAAGGACGAGACCAGGGCGGCTCTCGACACGCTGTCGCAGGACCTTGTCGAGAAGGGCCTCGCGGTGTGGGCCGGCGCGGAAAGCGGCCTGCCGGCGCGTCTCATCGTGCGCGGCCGCGCCAACCTCCTGGAGAACGTCACCGCCCAGGCCGACCTCGAACTGCTGCGCCATCTGTTCGAGGATCTGGAGACGCAGGACGGGTTGCTGCAGCTTCTCGACCTTGCCGAGGAAGGCCCTGGCGTGCGCATCTTCATCGGCTCGGAGAACAAGCTGTTTTCGCTGTCCGGCTCGTCGCTGGTGGTCGCGCCCTATCGCGACAAGGATGCGCGCGTGGTCGGCGCGCTCGGCGTCATCGGCCCGACCCGGCTCAACTATGCCCGGATCGTGCCGATGGTCGATTATACGGCCCAATTGATTTCGCGGATGCTGAGGTAGAGCCCGCAAGCAGGGATCGCCGCAAGGAGGGTGGAAATGGCGCTGGAATCGTTCAAGGCCCAGATCAGCCTGTTGCTCGAGGAGATGGTGAACCAGCCCGAGGACGAACACGAAGTGCAGGAGCAGCTGCGCGAGAAGCTCAGGGAGATGCGCGCCATGGGCCTGCCGCTGCCGGCCGACCTGGTCGCGCTGGAAAAGCGGCTCGACGACGATCTGGATGTCGAGGAAAGCTGATCTGCCGGCAATTCCCGTCAAATCCGCGTGCCCGCGCTTCTCTTTTGGGACGCCTGCACGATATCTGCTGTCTGTTGCGCTTGATCGTGACAAGGCGCGTCGGCAAATGACGGAGAACGGCATGATACGGATCGCCGGCCTTGCAGGCATGGCCCTGCTTCTGGCTTCTGGCGCCTTCGCGCAGCAGGCCGACCAGCCCTTGCTGACGGGCCGGAAGGCCTTCGGCGACTGGAAGGCCGACCGTCCAGGGGTGCGGCGTCTCATCAAGCCGGACGATCTCCAGCAGCCAAATGTCGCCGAATCCGCGTCGAACGGCGGCGGTGTCACCGATCGCCCCGAGGATGCGAAGCCGATCCTCCCGCCCGGCTTTTCGGCCGAGCTGGTCGCGTCCGGCATCGACAGCCCGCGTGTCGTGCGCGTGGCGCCGAACGGCGATCTCTTCGTCGCCGACAGCAGGGCGAACCAGATCCGCGTCTACCGACTTGCCGAGGGTAGCGCGAAACCCGCCGAGAAAGCGGTCTTCGCCAAGGGGCTGACGCGACCCTATGGCATCGCCTTCTATCCGCCGGGCGACAAGCCGCAATGGGTCTATGTCGCCAACAGCAACAGCGTCGTGCGCTTTGCCTATCGCGATGGCGATCTCGAAGCCTCCGGCAAGCCGGAAACCGTCGTCACCAGGATCCCGGCCAGTCATCACTGGACGAGGGACATCGCCTTCTCGCCCGACGGCAAGACGCTCTATCTGTCGGTCGGCTCGGGCTCCAACATTGCCGAGGACATGGGAGCCAGCCCGAAAGGCGGTGTCGAGAAATGGGCGAGGTCTGAGCCGCTCGGCGCCACCTGGGGCGCGGAGGAAGGCCGTGCCGACGTGCTCGCCTTCGATCCCGACGGCAAGAACCGCAGGATGGTCGCTACCGGCCTGCGCAATTGCTCGGGCATGACCGTGCAGCCGGCAACGGGCGCGCTCTGGTGCGTCGTCAACGAGCGCGACGAGCTCGGCGACAACGTGCCGTTCGAATATGCCACGACCGTCAAGGACGGCGCCTTCTATGGCTGGCCCTGGTACTACATCGGCGACAATGAAGACCCGAAATACAAGGGCGCGCGCCCCGACCTCGCCGGCAAGGTCACCATGCCCGATGTGTTGATGCAGGCGCATTCGGCGCCGCTCAACATCGCTTTCTATGAAGGCGGCGATTTTCCGGCCGAATACAAGGGCGACGCCTTCGTCACTCTGCACGGCTCATGGAACCGCAATGTCCGCACCGGCTACAAGGTGGTGCGGCTGAAGTTCAAGGACGGCAAGCCGACCGGCGAGTATGAGGATTTTGCCACCGGCTTCGTCATCGCGGACGACGCGGTCTGGGGCCGGCCGGTGGGCGTGGCCGTAGCGAAGGACGGCGCGTTGATCCTGACCGAGGACGGCAACGGCACGATCTGGCGCATTACTTACGGCGGCTAGCTCCTCGACAGAGGGATTTTAAAAGGCCGCCGTTGTCGAGGGGCAAATTTCATCGTCCATTTCCGTGAAATCGGCGCAAACGCTGGGGATTGGCGGAAGCCTCTCAACCTCGTCATCCCAGGGCGGAGCAGGAGCGAAGCCCCGTCGCGGAGACCCTGGGATCCATTCCGTGACCTGAGCCGTGGAATGCAGCGGAGCAGAATTCTGCACTGCGGCAGCGCTCGGAAGTTACGGAATGGATCCTTGGGTCTACGCGGTACGCTTCGCTTCCCGCTCCGCCCAAGGATGACGAGGCGACGGGGCGTTTCGGCCAGTCTCGAGCTGGCACAACGAAACCCGCCGCGAGAGAATTACCCGCGACCGGGCATCATGATAAAAGCCGCGCTCCACACCGGTCCCTTGGGGACCATACGCCGGGTCCCGCAGCCATGACACTCACCGGATTTCTCGCTTACAGCGCCGCCCTCGGCGTCGCCGCCGCCATTCCAGGCCCCGGTGTCACGGCGCTTGTCGCCCGCGCGCTCGGCTCCGGCTTCCGTTCCTCGCTGGCTATGTCGTTCGGCCTCATGCTCGGCGACCTCACCTACCTCACCGCCGTCGTGCTTGGCCTTGCCTTCGTCGCGCAGACCTTCGGCATGGTCTTCCTCGCCATCAAATGGGCGGGCGTCGCCTATCTCGCTTTCCTCGCCTGGCGCTTCTGGACCAGCGGCATCTCGCCCGAAACGGTTGAGGCGCGGAAGGGCAAGGGCGGTCTGGTGTCGAGCTTCATCGCCGGGCTGACAGTCACGCTCGGCAACCCGAAGACGATGATCTTCTATCTCGCCATCACGCCGACCATCGTCGACCTGAAGACCATCACGCCGGCCGACTACGGCATCCTCGTCGCGCTCACGATCGTCGTGCTGTTCGTGGTGCTGGTGCCCTATCTGGCGCTGGCCGCCAAGGCGCGCTGGTTCCTCAAGTCGCCGCGCGCGCTGAAGGTGCTGAACCGCACAGCGGCCGGCTTCATGATGGGCGCTGCGGCTGCCATCGCCGCCCGTCAATAAGGTGTATCGATATTCAGGTGATGCCGGCCAAGCCATTCCGAAAACGGGTCGATCCAGAAAATGCATTTCCGGCGCGGGGCGGTTTTAAGCAACCGCCCCACTCGGATATTTTCGGCCGCCGGCCTATCTTGCGCGGCTGAAAGTCCTATTCTGTCTGCCTGTGCCTTTGCCTTGGGAGCGAAACCAATGAACAAGCCCGTCACCTCCGCGCGCGTACCCGGCCGCGGCCGCATCTTCAACTCGATCACCGAGACGATTGGAGACACCCCGCTGGTGCGGCTGGATAAATTCGCGAAGGAGAAGGGCATCGTCGCCAACGTCCTGGCCAAGCTCGAATTCTTCAATCCGATCGCCTCGGTCAAGGACCGCATCGGCGTCGCCATGATCGAGGCGCTGGAGGCGGCCGGCAAGATCGTGCCCGGCAAGACCACGCTGATCGAGCCGACTTCCGGCAACACCGGCATCGCGCTGGCTTTTGCTGCCGCCGCCAAGGGCTACAAGCTGATCCTCACCATGCCGGAGACCATGTCGGTCGAGCGGCGCAAGATGCTGGCGCTGCTCGGCGCCGAGCTGGTGCTCACCGAAGGGCCGAAAGGCATGAAAGGCGCCATCGCCAAGGCCGACGAGCTCGCCGCCACGCTGCCCAACGCCATCATCCCGCAGCAGTTCGAGAACCCTGCCAATCCGGAAATCCACCGCCGCACCACGGCCGAGGAGATCTGGAACGACACCAGTGGCGAGGTCGACATCTTCGTCGCCGGCATCGGCACCGGCGGCACCATCACCGGCGTCGGCCAGGTGCTGAAGAAGCGCAAGCCTTCGCTGCATGTCGTGGCCGTCGAGCCGGAAGCCTCGCCGGTGCTCTCCGGCGGCCAGCCCGGCCCGCACAAGATTCAAGGCATCGGCGCCGGCTTCGCGCCCAAGATCCTCGACACCTCGGTCTATGACGAGATCGTCAGGGTCTCCAACGAGGATTCGGTTGCCAATGCGCGCCTCGTCGCTCGCCTCGAAGGCGTGCCGGTCGGCATCTCGTCGGGCGCGGCACTCCAGGCGGCGATCGTCGTCGGCTCGCGGCCGGAGAACAAGGGCAAGAACCTCGTCGTCGTCATCCCCTCCTTCGCCGAGCGCTATCTTTCGACGATTCTGTTCGACGGGTTGGGAGCGTAGGCTCGCCGATGGAAAATATGGGAGGGTAGCGATCCTTCGCGCCCCCTCTCGCCGCGCCAAATCTCCCCCTCTGAGGGGGAGATGGCCCTCAGTTCCGAACCAGCTTCCCCCGCTCCGCCTGCAGGAAACGGCGCAGGGCCGGATCGCGTTCCAGGCCGATGGCCCGGTCATAGGCTTCGGCGGCCTCGGCGGTCTTGCCGAGCCTGGCTGAGAGCTCGGCCCGCGCCGCCCAATAGGGCTGGTATTCGGCAAGCCGCTTGTCGGCGCCGATCTCGTCCAGCGCGGCAAGACCCGTTGGGGTCCCTTCGTCCTCCGCGATCGCCACCGCGCGATTGATCGCCACCACCGGCGAACCGGCCACGGCCATCAGCGCGTCGTAAAGTTGGCGGATCGCGGCCCAGTCGGTATGGCCACTCCGCCGCCGCGCCGTATGCGCCGATTGTACGGCCGCCTCCAATTGGTAGCGGCCGATGATTCCCTTGACGGCGGCGCGCCTGAGCAGCCGCTCCGCCTCGTCGATCAGCGCATCGTCCCAGAGCGCCATGTCCTGCTTTGCAAGCGGTACAAAATCGCCGTCAGCGTTGCGCCGCGCCGTGCGCCGCGCCTCGGCGAAAAGCATCAGCGCCAGCAGTCCTTGCGTTTCCGGTTCCTCCGGCATCAGCGACGCGACCAGCCGTCCGAGCCAGATGCCTTCGCTGGCGAGGTTGCGCCGTCTGGTCTCGGTGCCGGCAGGGTCCGACCAGCCTTCGGCGAAGGTGGCGTAGATCGCTTCCAGCACTGCGTCGAGTCGCTCGCCGAGCTCGGTCCGCTCCGGCACGCGGAAAGGAATGCCGGCCTCGCGGATGCGGGTCTTGGCGCGCACCAGCCGCTGGCCCATCGTCGCCGGCGCAACCAGGAACGCCGAGGCTATTGCGGCGGCGTCGAATCCCAGCACGGTCTGCAGGATCAGCGGCGCGCGTACGCTGGCCTCGATCGCCGGATGGGCGCAGGCAAACATCAGCCTGAGCCGTTCGTCAGGCAACTCGTCATTCATCATCCGCGCCTCCGCCTCTTCGGCAATAAGCTGCAGGTGGTCGCGGGCCGCCTCGCCGGTCAGCCGTCGCCGCACGGCGTCGACGTCGCGCCGGCGCGCCACCGCGAGCAGCCAGGCTTCCGGCTTTTCGGGCACGCCGCTCTTCGGCCAGCGCTCCAGCGCGGCGGCGAACGCATCGGCCAGCGCGTCCTCGGCGCCGGCGACGTCGCGCATGCGGGCCGCGAGCCAGGCGACCAGCTTGCCGTAGCTCTGCCGGGCGGCCGCCTCGGCCGCCGCCCGCGCCATCTCCGGGCGACCATCCATACTTCTAGGACAGGTAGTCGGTCATTTCCCAGATCGGCCGCACCTCGACCGTGCCGGTGCTGGCTGCCGGACAGCGCGCGCCCCATTCCATGGCCGTGTCGATGTCCGTCGCCTCGATCATATAGAAACCGGCAAGCTGCTCCTTGGTATCGGCATAGGGGCCGTCGAGCACGTTGGTCTTGCCGTTGGCCAGCCGTATCGAAGTGGCCGCCTGGGTCGGGCGCAGCCTTTCGCCGGCGAGGTATGCGCCGGATTTCTTCAAGGCTTCGGTATAGGCGCCATAGGCCGCCAAGGTCTGCTCGGTCTTGTCGCGCGGCGCATTCGCCATCGCGGCTTCGTCGTTGTAGATCAAAAGCATGTATCGCATGGTGTTCTCCCGTTTTTGCAGGCCGCGTCGTTGCTAGCCGACCTATGTCGTGCGGCCGTGGCCGATTTCGACAGGCGCCTCCGAAAATCTTTCGCCCCCAAAGCAATCGAGCGCAAGCGGCGCCTTTCGCCAGCACTCAACCGTTCGTCTAATGGCTGCAATTGCGGGTTGGCATTTGCCGCCTCCCGTCTAAACTCCCGTTTTCGCGCCCGGGGAGGCGGCGGGGCGCGACCGTTCAGGAGGAGGAACCATATGCTCAATTTCAGGACGAAATTTGTTGCCGCCGGCGCGTTGGCGCTGTCGCTCGGCCTCGGCGCCATGTCGGCCAAGGCGCAGGAATTCATCAACGTGCTCACCGGCGGCACGTCAGGCGTCTATTATCCGCTCGGCGTCGCGCTGTCCGAGATTTACGGCAAGGGCATCGAAGGCGCCCGCACCCAGGTGCAGGCAACAAAGGCCTCCGTCGAGAACCTCAACCTGTTGCAGCAGGGCAAGGGCGAGATCGCCTTCGCGCTCGGCGATTCGGTGAAGCTCGCCGCCGAAGGCAACACGGAAGCCGGCTTTCCCGGCAAGCTCGACAAGTTGCGTGGCATCGCCGCCATCTATCCCAACTACATCCAGATCGTCGCCAGCAAGGAGTCCGGCATCAAGACGCTCGCCGACCTGAAGGGCAAGAGCCTGTCGGTCGGCGCGCCTGCCTCCGGCACGGAACTCAACGCCCGCGCCATCTTCACCGCCGCCGGGCTGAAATACGAGGATCTCGGCCGCGTCGAATATCTGCCTTTCGCCGAATCGGTGGAGCTGATCAAGAACCGCCAGCTCGACGCCACGCTGCAATCCGCGGGCCTCGGCGTCGCCTCGATCCGCGACCTCGCCACCTCGGTGCCGATCAATGTCGTCGCCGTGCCGGCCGAGGACGTCGCCAAGATCGGCTCGCCCTATCTTTCGGTCGTCATCCCCAAGGGGACCTATGAGGGCCAGACGGAGGATGTCGCGACCGCCGCGGTCGGCAATTTCCTGGTCACCCGGGCCGACGTTTCCGACGAGACCGCCTATCAGATGACCAAGCTGATGTTCGAGCATCTCGACCAGCTCGCCGCCGCCCATGCCGCCGCCAAGGCGATCGATCCGGCCAAGGCGCTGGACGGCATGCCCGTGCCGCTGCACCCCGGCGCGGAGAAATATTACAAGGAAAAAGGGCTCATCAAGTAAAGCCTCCCCCTCCCCTTGAGGGGAGGGTGGACAGCCGCCGAAGGCGGATGGACGGGTGGGCGCCGCGGCAGTGCTCGACGCGAGACGACCCCACCCGCCTCGCTTCGCGCGGCACCCTCCCCTCAAGGGGGAGGGTATCCCCAGGAACCCGCCAATGACCAAAACCCCCACCGTCCTTTCTCCAACCGTCGAAGAGCCTATCGAAGGCCTGCCGTCGGGCTTCGGCGAAGGCATCGCCGGCAAGGCGGCCTTCCTGATCGCGGTCGCCTTTTCCGTCTTCCAGATCTACATCGCCGCCTATGGCAGCCTGCCCAGCCAGGTGGTGCGCGCCATGCATGTCGGCTTCCTGCTGCTGCTCGGCTTCGGCCTGATCGCCAACCTGCGCGCCACCGGCACGGCGGCGAAAGCCGCATTCTGGACGCTCGGTGGGCTGGGCTTCGCCACCGGCCTCTACAACTGGGTGTTCTATACCGATCTCATCCGCCGTTCCGGCTTCCTCACCACGCCGGACCTGATCGTCGGCACCGTGCTGGTGGTGCTGGTCTTCGAAGCGGCACGGCGGCTGATGGGGTTGCCGCTCGCAATCATCGCCTTCATGTTCCTCGCCTATTGCTTCATCGGCAATCACCTGCCGCCGCCCTTCATCCATCGCGGCTACGACTTCGCGCAGCTCGTCGACACCTTCGCCTATGGCACCGAGGGCATATACGGCACGCCGGTCTATGTTTCGGCGGCCTATATCTTCATCTTCGTCGTCTTCGCTGCCTTTCTCGAACGCGCTGGCATGATCGCGCTGTTCAACGATTTCGCGCTCGGCCTGGTCGGTTCGTGGCGCGGCGGCCCGGCCCAGGTCTGCGTGCTCTCCTCGGCGCTGATGGGCACCATTTCCGGCTCCGGCGTTGCCAATGTCGTGGCGAGCGGCCAGTTCACCATTCCGCTGATGAAACGCTTCGGCTTCCGCTCCGCCTTCGCCGGCGCGGTCGAGGCGACCTCCTCGATGGGCGGCCAGATCATGCCGCCGGTGATGGGCGCGGTCGCCTTCATCATGGCCGAGACGCTCAACATCGCCTATGCCGAGGTGGTGAAGGCGGCGATCATCCCGGCGCTGCTCTATTTCGGCGCCTGTTTCTGGCAGGTGCATCTGGAGGCTGGCAAAGCCGGCTTGCACGGCATGGCCAAGGTCGACCTCCCCAATCCCTGGGAGGCGGTGCGGCAGCATTGGCCGCTGGTGCTGCCGCTTGCCGTGCTGGTCTACCTGCTCTTCGCAGGCTACACGCCGATCTTCGCCGGCACCATGGGCCTGGCGCTGACCATCGTGCTGATCCTCGGCACGCCGCTGGCGGCGCTGATCGGGCCATTTGCGTTCCGCGTCGTCTTCTGGCTGGCGCTGGGGCTTGCCGCCGCTTCCTTCATGCGTTTCGGCGTCAACGTGCTCAGCCTTGTCATCGCGGCGCTCATCGTCGCTTGCGTCACCTTCAAAGGCGGACGCGAGACGCTTCGCATCTGTGTCGACTCGCTCGCCGAAGGCGCCAAGAACGCGCTGCCGGTCGGCATCGCCTGCGCCATCGTCGGCATCGTCATCGGCACGCTGACGCTGACCGGTATCGCTTCGACCTTCATCGGCTGGATCATCTCTATCGGCGAGAACAATCTGTTCTTGTCGCTGGTGCTGACCATGCTCACCTGCCTGGTGCTCGGCATGGGCATCCCGACCATCCCCAACTACATCATCACCTCTTCGCTCGCCGGCCCGGCGCTGCTGTCGCTCGGCGTGCCGTTGCTGGTCAGCCACATGTTCGTCTTCTATTTCGGCATCATGGCCGATCTCACCCCGCCGGTGGCGCTCGCCGCCTTCGCCGCCGCCCCCATGGCCAGGGAAAGCGGCCTCAAGATCGGCATCCAGGCGACCAAGCTCGCCATCGCCGGCTTCGTCGTGCCGTTCATGGCGGTCTACACGCCGGCGCTGATGCTGCAGGATGCCGGCCCGATCGCGGCTTCGTTCGGCTACCCGGTCGAGGTCGCCTACATCGTCGTCAAGGCCAGCATGGGCATCGTGCTTTGGGGCGCCGCCGCCGTAGGCTTCCTCGCCCGCCGCATGGCCTGGTGGGAACGTTTGGTAGCCTTCGCCGCCGGTGTGCTCCTGGTCGCGGCGCTGCCGCTCACCGATGAAACCGGCTGGGTGCTGGCGTTTGCGTGGATCGGCTGGCACTGCTGGCGCGCGCGCCAGGCATCCGCGGCCGGCCCTCAATGAGCCTCTGCATCCTCGCCGCCGGCAAGACGGTCACGCTTGCCGTTGCCGCCTTCACGCTGTGCTGGACGCATTCGGTGGAACGGACGCGCTGGCGGGAAGACTGGAAAGTGCTGCCTGCCGGGCTGCAGGTCGTCGAGGCGCGGGTCAAGGGCTCCGGCGCCGGCATGGACCCGCCCGAAGGCTCGGTGCTGCGCAACGGCTGGTGGGTCTATGTGCCCCGGATCGGACCTCAGCCGCGCCTGGTGCTCGCGGCATCCGGCGCAACCAGGGAGGGCTGGACGCTCTGCACGGACAAGGGCTGTCGCGAGCTGGGCAGCGCGGCGGCGGAAGCGATCGTGCTCGAACCTTGCGGACCATGACCGGTCGAGATAGCGGACGACAACCGCCACCGATGGCCTGATGCATGTCTTTGTCGCGAAACCGGTTCCCACTTTCGCGAGACATGCTTTAGCCGATCAGCCGCTGGCGCAGTTCGGCGGATGGTATTTCGCAACTGTCCTTCCTGCCGAACAGCGCATAGCGGTTCCTGGCGACGCGATCGTACAGCCAGTCGCGCAGCGGCCGCGGCAGGACGAGAAGCAATCTCGCGGCGCGCCACGGCCAGCCGAGCGCCGCCATGACGGCGACGAAACTGTCGAGCTTCGTGCAGGCGGCGCCATCGATGACGGCGAGATTGGTTTCGTAATTGTCGGTCGGCAGGCCGTATTTGCGAAACAACGCCTCGCCGAACGGCGATTGCGCCGTGGCGAAGCGGAAGCGCTTGTCGCGGTCGAGCTTGACGATCATTTGGACGAAGCCCGAGCAGAACACGCAGACGCCGTCGAAGACGATCAGCGGCTGGTCAGCGTCGTTAGCTTGGCCTGGGAGAAGGGGACGTTTCTGTTCGGGCAGGTCGGTCATGTCGGCCCCGGCTGCTTGTGCCCCTAGAGACTAAACCAGGGGGACACTAAGCCAGCCGGCGGCGGCGTCAAAGTCGCGGCGTTGTCGCACGCCTGCCGTCGGCGACGGCGGGGGCGCTCGTCACGATAGGTCGTGGCGCGGCTGTCGGCGGCCGGCTTGCAGATCCGGCTGTTATGGCGGCTGTAGGACATTTTGGTCAGTTCGTGCCGATGCCGAACGAGTTGCCGCGGCGGGCGCAGGCCGGACCCGGACCGCGCATGTAATAGCGCTCGGGCCGATAGGTCGGCGCGACGAATTCGCGGATGGCGGCGGCGTAGCCGGCAATGTGGTTCCAGAAGTTCATTTTACCTGTCCCTGTCCCGTTTTCGGATGTCCCTTCCGAATTGTCCGAGAGCATAGCGTCGAGGCGTGAATAGTCGGTGAACGTGATGTTAATTTCTGGTCGAAACCTCTTCGCTTCGTGGCCGGATTGCGGCTGATTCGGGGTCTTTCGGTGCCTTTTGTCGCGATTCCGGCTCGTGTGACTTTTGCATCACATATGTTTCGTCTGGATGTCGCTTGGGCGCGCTTCTGTTTCACGTTCGGCAGGCGCTTGGAAATTTCATTGCTCGCAAGGAGAAGCGCAGGAACCTGCCCGGGCTCCAGCCCGTTCCGTTTGGACTTCGTGTTCGCGCAAGGAGTTTCGCCATGGCGCCGCGTCCCGCCTGGAAGGGCTATCTGAAACTGTCGCTGGTCACCTGCGCCATCGAACTGACCAACGTCGTCACCCATGCCGAGAAGGTTTCGTTCCGCATCCTCAACCGCAAGACGGGCAACACCGTCAAACGCATCTACGTCGACGCCGGGACCGGCAAGCCGCTGGAAGAAGGCGACGAGATCAAGGGCTATGAGGTGAGCGACGGCGACTTCGTCCATATCGAGGAGGACGAGATCGAGGCGGTGCAGATCGAGTCCTCGCACACGATGGGCCTCGACGGCTTCGTCGAAAAGTCCTCGATCGAGCAGATCTATCTCGATACCCCCTACTATGTCTCGCCGGCGGACAAGGTTTCGCAAGAGGCTTTCGCCGTCATCCGCGATGCGATGGCGGCAAGGAAGATGGCCGGCCTCGCCCGCATCGTGCTCTATCAGCGCGAACGCCCGGTAGTGATCGAGCCGCTCGGCAAGGGCATGGTGCTGACGACGCTGCGCTACGACGATACGGTGCGCCAGCCAGGCACGGTGTTCGACGACATCGAGACAACCAGGACCGATGACGAGATGATCGACCTCGCGCAGCACATCATCGACAGCAAGAAGACGAAGTTCGACCCTTCGAAATTCGACGACCGTTACGAGGACGCGCTGCTCGAGCTGATCCGGGCCAAGAAGGCCGGCAAGAAGGCGCCGAAGGCCAAGGCGCCGCCGAAGCCGTCCAACGTCGTCAACCTGTTCGACGCGCTGAAGAAGAGTCTTAATGCGGAAGGCGGCGGGAAAGCCGGCAAATCTTCAGCGAAAGCGCCGCCGGCGCGGACCAAGGCCAAAGCCCCGGCTGCTGGTCACAGTCGGCATAGAAGTCGCAAATCCGCATAGGAGCACGTCGTCATGGCGAGCCTCGAGCAATATCATGCCAAGCGCGACTTCCGCAAAACCGCGGAACCGGCCGGCAAAGTATCGCGGCACAAGAAGAGCGAGGCCGGCGGTATCTTCGTCGTCCAGAAGCACGCCGCCACCCGTCTTCACTACGATTTCCGGCTCGAGCATGCCGGCGTGCTGTGGAGCTGGGCGGTGACGCGCGGCCCGAGCCTCGATCCGCATGAGAAGCGGCTGGCCGTGCATGTCGAGGACCACCCGATCGACTACGCCTCCTTCGAAGGCACCATTCCGAAGGGCGAATATGGCGGCGGCTCGGTCATCGTTTGGGACGACGGCAGATGGGTTCCGGAAGGCGACCCGGCGCAAGGCATGAAGAAAGGCCATATCAATTTCGAGCTCGAAGGCCACAAATTGCATGGCCGCTGGCATCTGGTCAGGCTGAAGCCCAGGCCTGGCGAAAAGCGCGACAACTGGCTGTTGATCAAGTCCGACGATGCCGCCGCCCGCCCCGGCGAGGACATCCTCAAGGACGAGCCGCAGTCGGTGAAGTCGGGCCTCACGATAGAGGAGGTCGGCGAAGGCAAGGCGGCCAAGGGCGAGAAGCCAAAGGTCTGGCATTCGAACAAGCCCGCCGCCGGCAAGGCCAAGGCCGGCCATGCCAAACGTCTCGAATTCATCGAGCCGCAGCTCGCCACGCTGGAAAAGAACGCGCCTTCCGGTGATGACTGGCTGCACGAAGTAAAATTCGACGGCTACCGCATGCAGGCGCAGATCGCCGGCAGCGACGTCAGGCTGCTGACGCGCGCCGGTCTCGACTGGACAAAGAAATTTGAAGGCCCGGTCATCGCCGCGCTCGCTGGTCTCAAATGCCGCGACGCCATCATCGACGGCGAGATCGTCGTGCTGGCCGACAGCGGCGTGTCCTCCTTTCCGCTGCTGCAGGCGGACCTTTCGGCGCGTCGCACCGACCGCTTCGTCTACTATGTCTTCGACCTGATGCGGCTCGATGGCGAGGATCTGCGCCGCGAACCGCTGGTCGAGCGCAAGCAGGCGCTCTCCGAACTGCTCGGCGGGCAGCCGGAGGACTCGGCGCTGCGCTTCAGCGACCATTTTTCCGAACCCGGCAAGGTCATCCTGCAGCATGTCTGCCGCATGGGCCTCGAAGGCGTGGTGTCGAAACGCGCCGACGCGCCCTACCGCAGCGGCCGCGGCCTCACCTGGGTGAAGTCGAAATGCACGCTGCGCCAGGAATTCGTCATCGGCGGCTATTTGCCCTCGGACAAGACGGGGCGCGGCCTGCGCTCGCTGCTGGTCGGCTATCACGAGGGCGGCAAGCTGCGCTATGCCGGCCGCGTCGGCACCGGCTTTTCCGGCAAGGTGATGACCGATTTGAAGAAGAAGCTCGACCGCCTGAAGGCGAAGGACGCGCCTTTCTCCGCCGCCGTGCCCAAGGGCAAGGGCCTCATCTGGGTCAAGCCGGAACTCGTCGGCGAGGTGGAGTTCCGCAGTTGGACATCCGACCGTATAATCCGCCACGCCTCGTTCCAGGGATTACGCAAAGACAAGCCGGCGGAGGAAGTCGTGCAGGAACAGCCGAAGAGAGCCGACGGCAAGGCCGTGAGCGAAGCAAGGTCAGGCAGCGGCAAGCCCGCGCCGAAAACCTCAACCGGAACGACGATGACCTCGATAAAACTCTCGCATCCCGACAAGCTGTTGTGGCCCGACGAAAAGGTCTCCAAGCAGGATCTGCTCGACCATTACGCTCTGGTGTGGCCGCGCATGGAGCCGTTCGTCGTCGACCGGCCGCTGGCTCTCGTGCGGGCGCCGGACGGTATCCACGGCCAGCGCTTCTTCCAGAAACACGCCTCGCCCGGCATGAGCGACAAGATCGCCAGGATGAAGGATCCGACCGACGGCGAGGAGATCCTGTTCATCAAGGATTTCGACGGCCTTGCGGCACTTGTCCAGTATGGCGTGGTCGAGGTCCACATTTGGGGCTCGACCGTCGACGAGCTGGAAAAGCCGGACCAGATCATCTTCGACCTCGACCCGGACGAAGGCGTCGACGTCAAACGCGTGCGCGAGGCGGCGCTCGACATCCATAAGCGGCTCGACGAGCTGTCGCTGCCGAACCTGGTCAAGACCTCCGGCGGCAAGGGCTATCATGTGCTGGTGCCGTTGAAGCCGTCGGCGGACTGGGACGAGGTCAAGGATTTTGCCCATGACTTCGCCCGTGCGCTGGAGCAGGCCTCGCCCGACCGTTACACGGCGACCCTGTCGAAGAAGGCGCGCACGGGCAAGATCTTCGTCGACTATCTGCGCAACGGCAGAGGCTCGACCACGGTCGCGCCCTACTCGTCGCGCGCCAAGAAGGGCGCGACGGTGTCGATGCCGGTGACTTGGCCGGAACTCGAAAAGGGCTTGGCCCCCAACGCCTTCCCGCTCGGCGACGCGACGACGCTGAGTGAGCTGAAGAAGGCCGACCCGTGGGCGGATTTCTTCAAGCTGGGCAAGGTGTTGAAGCGGGGATAATTTTCACCGCCGAGGGACAGCACCCCCCTCTGGCTGCCGGCCATCTCCCCCGCAAGGGGGGAGATTGCAGTTTTGGCGACTCGCTTATCCTGCAACGTCGCAGATTGGCGAAAGCGGCTGAGCGCTTAATCTCCCCCCTTGCGGGGGAGATGCCCGGCAGGGCAGAGGGGGGGTGCCTCGCGCAGAGGTTGCCAGTCTATCGTTTGTGCGCAGCCCTACGCCAGAAACACCCTCTCGAATTCCTGCTTGCCCTTCGGCGAGAACACCACGGCACGGCTGTCCCTCTCGCGCCGCGCCCATTTCTCGGCGATGATCTTGTCGAGGATGGCGGCGCCCAGCGCGCCGGCGAGGTGCGATCGCCGCACGCTCCAGTCAAGGCAGGCGCGGCACACCGGCCGCCTGGCCTTGGTGTCGATCGCGATGTCGAGCGCGGCGAAATGCGAGATGGCTGACGGTGAGAGCCTGATCTCGTTGTCCTCGCGCAGCAGTACTTGTCTGTCGACGAGACGGTCGAGCATCGCAACCGCCTGCTCGCCGGCGAGATGGTCATAGCACACGCGCGCCACACGCATGGCCGCATCGCGCGGGCCGGGCCGAACCCGCTTCGGGCCAACGGCTTCGGCAACGCCGATGATCGCTTCGATCATGCCCGCCACCTGCGGGCTGGCGAGGCCGTAATAGCGATGCCGGCCCTGGCTCGCGAGCGTCAGCAGCCCGCCATCCATCAGCTTCGACAGATGCGAGGACGCCGTGGGCAGCGACACGCCGGCTTCCAGCGCAAGTTCCGATGCGGTCAGCGCTGTGCCGCCCATCAGCGCGTTGAGCATGTTGGCACGCGCCGGGTCGCCGACAAGGCTGGCGATACGGGCAATGTCCGGTCCTTCACGCATAGTTCGATCCTCATCGAAGCATTCCCGTGATGGGAGCACTATTCTCGGGTCAGCTCAAGCCGCCAAGGCAAACGCTCCTGACACGAGAAATGCCTAGCACACGGAGTGAAGCGATGTTTCGACCGCGGTCGAACCATCGTCGCCGTGAAGCCAACCGACGAGGAGACCGCCATGACCATCACCTGCTTCATCCGCTACCAGATCGATCCGTTCGGCAAGGCGGCCTTCGAGCAATATGCGCGCGCCTGGGGCCAGGCCATCCCGCGCTGCGGCGCCGACCTGATCGGCTATTTCGCGCCGCATGAGGGTTCGGCCACCACCGCCTACGCCGCCTACACCATCGACAATCTCGCGGCCTATGAGGCCTATCGCGCGCGGCTTGCCGCCGACCCGGCCGGCAAGGCAAACTACGACTTCGCACGGCGCGAGAAGTTCATCCTCAAGGAAGACCGGATCTTCCTGAAACTGGTATCGGGCCCGCACGGGCCGAGGCAGATGTTTCACACCGATGTAATCGTGAAGGAAAGGATAGAGGCATGATCGCTGTCATCTTCGAGGTCGAGCCGGCGGAAGGCAAGCGCGATGCCTATCTCGGCATCGCCGCGGAGCTTAAGCCCCTGCTCGAGAGCATAGACGGCTTCATCTCGGTCGAGCGCTTCCAGAGCCTCACCGATCCGAAGCGCGTGCTCTCGCTATCGTTCTGGCGCGACGAGGAAGCGGTGAAGGCCTGGCGCAACACCGAGGAGCACCGGGAGGCGCAGAAGGCCGGACGCGGCGGAATCTTTGCCGGCTATCGTCTGCGCATCGCCCACGTGGTGCGCGACTACGGGCTGACCGAAAGAGCTGAGGCGCCGCAGGATAGCAGGGCGGTGAACGGGTGAGGCTCCCCTTCCCCTTGTGGGAGAAGGTGTCGCCGAAGGCGACGGATGAGGGGTGTTCCAGGGAACGCCAGCGTCTCACTCCGCTGGAGCACCCCTCATCCGTCTCGGCGCTAACGCGCCGATCCACCTTCTCCCACAAGGAGGGCTTTGCACGGGGGAGCGAGTTCTGTTTGTTGGGCTAATGAGGCGTTTTTT
>SAQE01000079.1 GCA_004020545.1 Mesorhizobium sp.
GAGGTCTTCGCCAAGGCGGTGGAGATGATGAGCCGTTGCGCAAACGAGGCGCTGGGGGCGGCCGGTCTTTCAGCGCCGGACGTCGCCCGCTTCGTGCCGCACCAGGCCAATGCCCGCATCTTCAATGCGGTCGGCAAGTCGCTCGGCATCGAGGATGAGCGCATCGTCAAGACCATCGTCGACTATGGCAACTCGTCTGCCGCAACGATCCCCCTCTCGCTGTCGGTTGCCAACGGCGCCAATCCCCTTCGACCGGGCGAGAAGCTGCTCCTGGCTGCCGCCGGTGCCGGTCTTACCGGCGGGGCGCTGATGGTTGGTTTCTGATCGGTAGGTTCCTACGACGCAGCGCCTTCTTTGTGCTTTGCGCTAGCTGCGATCTACTCGGCTAGGAGTGCTGACCAGCCTCGAATAGCGAGTTTGAACACGCCATCGCGGCGCAGTACGATGATCAAGCTGGGGACAACTTCGTTCGATCAGGGCGGGAGCGGCTGAAGAAAAAACTCCAGCATCGGAGATGACTGGCCATCCCAGGGTCAAGTTTTTCGCTGGCTTTGCATCGGTTCGCCGGCGGCGAACCAGTTCTCTGCTGGAGTATCGTTGAAAATCACGGTCACATCCTTGGATGCAGAGCCCAGCTTGTCCACGAAAACTTGCGTTATCGCATGCGCGACCTCGTGCTTCTGACGTTGCGATCGCGCGCCTCGTCGGCAACAACCGAGAAACCAAGCGCCTTGGCATCGACGATGGCGTAGAACATGCCGCCATAGGCGATGTCGACCTTCAGGGTGCCGACCCCTTCCCCCTGGATATTGGCATCGAGGCGTTCGGCGAAGGCGGGTGCGTTGCGGAAAGTTATCGACAGGCATTTGCCGTCACGGCATTCGGCGCGCACCTCGATGACGCCGCCCGGCATGTCCAGCTTGAAGCGCGTCTCGGGCTCGTTCATCGGCACCATGCCTGTGTCTTTTCCATTGGCCCAGTCCGGTTCCGTGCGTCGTCTCGTGCCCTGTTTGACGCAGTTGCGACTGAAGAGCTTGTGCTCAAGCGCATCGTCGGTCAGCTCCCCCGGCAGGGGCCAGGTTAATCCGACCGCCGCTGCACGCCGCAGATTATCCTGCACCGTACTGCGTGCTATACTCAGCACGACCGCAATCTCGCGGGAGCTGGTCCCGCTTCCGGCAAGCCGAACCATTTGTCTTAACTGTCTCATGGTCAGCCTTCTGTTTGCCGGCATCAAAATGTCCTCGTTCATTGCGAGGCAATTGATGCCAAAGTCGCTGACCCAGGAGGTAATCTTCAGTGCCGAAAACCGGCCGGTCTTTGATCGGAATGGCGGCCGGCTTCACGTCGGAACCCGCATGCGGGGGCGCTTCGGTTCTGACGCTGCCTTTCGATGTTTGCATCTGATGGCATCAATGAAAGGAATGCTGATGAGCGCCTTCCATCATGCCTTGCAGCTCCGAATTGGATGGGTCAGCCTGGAGGTGCTTAAACACTTCAAACCAGAAGCGATATTCCCGCGTTTCTCCCTCACAGTGCGCCGAAAGGGCGGACCAAGCTACAACCGTTGCAGCCCCGTCGCGCCACAATGCTTTTGCCACCTCGACAGCTTCAGCAACTGACCATTGGCCGCACGACGTGGTCGCCTTGTTCACGGTTGAACCGAAGGACGCCGGGCGGGCATTGGATGAATCTGCCTTCTCACCACAACGGGGAACAGATTTGGTGACGATCTGGGATGCGTTGGTGAGCTTTTTCATGCCGCCCCTCCGTCAGTACCACGCGCAACAGGTAAGCCTAGCTCTTCCCGCCTTCGGCGAGTTTGCCGCTAATGGATTTCGTCGGGAAACACCTCTCGGGCACCACCTCCTTGCCGATGCGGATCAGGTCATCGCGCGCCGAGCGGACCTGTGGCCAAGGAAACTCGGCATCGTCTTCCGAAGACTCTCCTTCCCTCAGCACGGCATCAAGCTTGGCTGCCACACCGGCAAGCGAAGTGGCGAGCGTTTCGGACAAGGCCTCGAGCAGGTCCTCCGCTCGGTCGGCAGCCTCACGCTCCGCACGCAACGTCGCCGAATAGCCAATTTCCCTGTCGACGGCATCCCAGCGCTCCTGATGAGCCGCGAGGTCGGCCTCAGCCTTTACACGCTTTGTCATGTCCTCCGGATCAAGATCGAGCACTTCGAGAAGCGCCTTAAGTGAATGCAGCGTTACGCTCTCGCCGTCGCGCAGCCGGATGGTCGCGCAAGGAAATCCAATCGTCTCGACGAGTTGCCGCTCCAGGCGCTGCTGCTGACGGCATAGCCGTTCAGTCTCTTCGTGGGCTGTCTGCCATTCGCGCCACACTGCCACGGCAGGATCGGCGGATTGGTCTGTTTCCGAATCGTCACAGGCGAACGCTCTTGCCCGCCTTCCCGCCTTTGCATTTGCCGTTCCCGCAATTACCCTACCGCGGGTGACGCGGGGCAAAGTCGTGGTATTGTCGGAATCACCCATGATCCGAGCTCCCTGAAGCTTAGGCGTGGTCAGGCCGGGTGATGTGTAGGCGCACATCGCTCGGCCGCACTCATGCATGAGCCCGTTCTGAAAGTGATTGCAGACGGCTCATGCGACGAATTTTCTATCACATGCGTAAATCGAGATCAATTTGAAATCAAGTGATATGAAAGAGATCACCGGAGCTCAGATAAGGGCGGCGCGAGCGTTGGTACGTTGGAGCGCTAAAGATTTGGCGGTCGCCGCCAGTGTGGGAGTGGCGACTGTTAGGCGCGCGGAAGCTGAGGACGGCGTGCCACCTACCACCATCGCGAATCGGAAGGCTATCTGCAGTGCCCTTGAGACGGTAGGCATCGAGTTCATTCCGGAAAATGGTGGAGGCCCGGGAGTGCGGCTTGCGCGTCGATTGCCCGGCGAATGAAACGACCGTTTCGGCATAGCTACCAGCTACATCCAGAAATGGGCACGAATGGAGGCGGCACATCGTTCGATCAGGCGCTTTGGATGGCGATTGCCGTGGTCAACAGGATGAGGCTCAGCATCGCCAACCCCGCGCGGACAACGTGCGAGAGTTCCCACCGGTTGCGAAGCGCTGTCCACTCTTGCGTTGGCGAGAGCGGGGTTTCGTCCTTGCCCCCGGTTGCGAAGAAGCGCTTCGCCGGAGAGGTCAATTCCACCTCCTGCAGCCAATGTTTGTTGATCGGCTGGGTCATGAACCAAAAGACAAGCTGCATGATGAGGAGCGCAACCAAAGCGCCGGCGATCAGCCAGAACCGGACAATGCCGCTCGAAGTCAGCATCAACGCAAACGCCGCAACGATCCCGCCGACCTCGGCGAGGCCGCCTCCGATCGTGAAGCCCGGATAATAGATCCGTTGGATGACAAAATACTCTTGCCTGCCGAGGCGCAATTTGCCCGGCAACTCCAGCGCATGAGCGAGCGCCATGGCCATCGCGCTCGCCACGAGGATGACAGTCAGGACCTCCTGGAAAACATACATCGGATGGGCCTCTCACTCCGGCCCGACTGCTTCCGCGAAAGCAGCTCGGTGATATCAAGCGACACTCCAGATCGAACGTGACCGTCCCGGCGAGGTTCCATCGAGTAAGACGAACAAGCGATGGCCGTATCGACATAGGCGGCCCAATCTCGCCGCAAGGGCGGCGGAGAAGAAAACAGGTAGTGCAATCGGGATAAACCTTTTCCGCCCACAGGCGTTGTTCTCCGCAAGGCCGGTACTTCCAGCATTCGAGCGACAGCCGGCGGAGAGGACCACCCGATGTATTTCATGGCCTTGGCCACCGACTACGATGGCACGCTGGCGCATAACGGCCTGGTTTCGGCAAGCACGCTCGCGGCGCTGGACAAGCTGAAGAGGTCCGGCCGCAAGCTCATCCTGGTCACCGGCCGCGAATTGCCCGACCTCAAGGAGGCATTCCGCGAGATCGGCATGTTCGACAAGGTCGTCGCCGAAAACGGCGCGCTGATCTACACGCCGGCGAGCGAGGAAGAGCGCACGCTTTCGCCCTCCCCTTCCACCGATCTCGTCGACCAACTGAAGAAGCGCGGCGTCAAGCCGCTGTCGGTCGGCCGCTCGATCGTCGCCACCTGGGAACCGCACCAGGCCACAGTGCTCGATGTCATCAAGAAGCTCGGGCTGGAGCTGGAAATCGTCTTCAACAAGGGCGCGGTGATGATCCTGCCCTCTGGCACCAACAAGGCGACCGGGCTCGCGGCCGCGCTTGCCGATCTCAGCCTGTCGCCGACCAATGTTGTGGCCGTCGGCGATGCCGAAAACGACCACGCCTTCCTCAGGGCCGCGGGCCTGAGCGCCGCCGTCGCCAACGCCTTGCCGGCAGTGAAGGAGACCGCCGACCTCGTCACCAAAGGCGCGCGCGGCAAGGGGGTCGAGGAGCTGATCCAGAAGCTCATCAAGCTTGACCATCTGATCGTCCGCAAGCGCTCTCGCGGCGTCCTGCTTGGAACCGCCCGCGACAAAAACGTCTATCTGTCACCGGTCGAGACGGTTCTGATCGCTGGAAGTTCCGGCATCGGCAAGTCGACATTGGCCACGGCGCTGACCGAGCGACTCGTCGAAAAAGAATTGCAGTTCTGCATCTTCGATCCGGAAGGCGACTATGACGGGCTGCGGGGCGCGGTCCCCCTCGGCAATGCTTCGAGCGCGCCGGGCAAGGACCAGCTATTGGAGCTGGTCGACAAGCAGGGCACCAATGTGGTGGTCAACGGACTGGCGCTGAAGGTCGACGAGCGGCCCGACTTCTTTGCCGAATTGCTGCCCGGCCTCGGCAGCGTCCGCTACCGCACGGCAAGGCCGCACTGGCTGATCATCGACGAGGCGCATCACCTTTTGCCAAAGAAGCGCGAGGACACGCGCGCGGTGCTTTCACTCGAGTTGCCCGGCACGGTGCTGATCACCGTGCATCCGGAAGCGATCTCGACGGGTGTCCTGCGCCTGGTCAGCGCGGTGATCGCGCTCGGCCCGAAGGCGAAGGACGTCATCAAGACCTTCTGCAAGGAGACCGATCTGAAGGCGCCCAAGGACATTCCCACACCGGAGGGCAACCGCGTGCTTCTGTGGCGGCCGCGCGACGACAAGAAGCCTTTTACCGTCAAGCCGGTCGAGCCCGACCAATCGCTGAAACGACACAGCCGCAAATATGCCGAAGGCGAGCTCGACGAGGCGGGCAGCTTCTATTTCACGGGACCGAAGAAGGCGATGAAGCTCAGGGCTCACAACCTGATCATCTTCGCCCGGATGGCGGAAGGCGTCGACGACAAGACCTGGGAGTACCACCTGCGCGCCGGCGACTATTCCAAATGGTTCCGACAGCAGATCAGGGACAAGGAGCTGGCCCGCGAGACGGCAGAGGCCGAGAAGGACAAACGGCTGTCGCCCGAGCAGAGCCGCAAGCGCGTGCTGGAAGCCGTGCGCCGCCGCTATACGGCGCCAGCCTCGGCTCCGGAGAAGTAGCGGCTGGCCGATCCGGGCGCCGATCCCGGCTCAGCGCCTCGCGCATCGCCCGGACGCTTCATCACGGCCGGAACGGTGACCTACGGCCGGCAGCCTTCAATTGGCAATTTCCCCGGCAATGATCCGATAATGCGCCATCTGGCCGGCAGCCCATATCTCGAATTCGCGGATCAGGTCCTGGGAAACGACGACGGATTTACCGCCGCGGACGACGGAAAACCATCCGCGCCGTTTCGCCCCGATGAACAGATTGCCGATATGTTGCCGAGACACGCGAAATCGCTCGGCCAACGCCATGTATGTCAAGGGTAGCGCCGGCGGCGCACCGGGCGACAGCGATGCATAGTTTGCACCCATTACCGCGGTGAGCAGGGGATAGCCGCAATCATGTTCGGTAAATTGAACGATGGTTGGAAACGGAGCAAAATAAATATCACGCGACCGAAACCTCTCCACCGAGCGGCCTAGCCAATCGGCGAGCAACTCATCATTGTTCCCAATGCGACTGACCGGCGAAGTCGGCACCGGAAAGATGCGTTCGGAGGCCTCCAGAAATGCCAGCGGCGAGCGCGCTATCTCCTTTAGAAGCGCGGAGGACGGACGTAGGTGGAGGGTGCGCCGGTCCTCACCCCGCTCGGCGATGACGTAGCCGCCAAGCCGGAGGGCGTTGACGAAGCTTGCGACTTGCCGGGCGCTTGCCGGCGCCGTGCGTTGCAATGCGGCTAGCGTGGGTAGCTCTGCGCCACGGCGGCGCCAGCGTGAATAGTTTCCTATGAGATCAAAGCAGACGATATAGCGCAGCTTCTGCGCGAACACCTTGTTCACCGGCCAGGATATTTCTGGCGGTCGGGTCATCACTTCGCAATAAGACGATAGCGCTTCAGTAAAGCGCGGCAATTTAATCAATTTTGCAGCAAGCTTCCATGTTTCCGTCTGGGCAAAAGAGCGGACGAACATGCACAAGATTTCGTCGTCATCCTGCGATGATGGGTTGCTCATTCGAATCCCTGCAAAGTTTAGACTTTGAGACCGCGCCACGTGGATGGCAATAATCTCACATCGGTTTTGCGCACCGCATCTGCCGATATGGTTGACGATCAATCGTCGCTGCTGGCGGGCCGATGCCGTACTCAGTGGCAGGCGGGAAATGGCGAGGGTGTCATCATGTGCAACTTGTGTTCTGCGAGCTCGTCCAGGCTGTCCCGTCGCGGCCTGATCCTGGGAAGTGCCGCGCTGGCCGGCGCTGCAGCGATTTCGTCTCACGTCGCCTGGGCGGAGGCGGTCGCGCCGCAGAACGCGATCGGGCCCGACGAGGCGCTAAAGCGGCTGATGGAGGGGAATGCCCGCTACGCCGCCAACACGTCGGCCAATCAGGACTATTCGGCTGGCCGCGCGGCCCGCGTAAACGCGCAATATCCGGTTGCCGCGATCCTGAGCTGCGCCGATGCGCGCGTGGCCCCGGAACTGGCCTTCGACCAGGCGCCCGGAGACCTGTTCGTGGTGCGTGTTGCCGGCAACTTCGTCAATGAAGACGGGCTGGCGAGTTTCGAATATGCGGTGAAGTACCTCAACACGCCTCTGCTGATGGTCCTCGGTCATTCCAATTGCGGCGCCGTTGCCGCCACGATCAAGGTGCTCAAAGACGGCGTGACGCTTCCCGGCCACTTGCAGGATATGATTCGTGAGATCAAGCCAGCCGTCGTAACCGCGAAAAAGGCCAAACCCGCCGACTTGCTGGCTGCTGCGATAGAGGACAACATCCGCCGTGCAGTTCACCGCCTTGAGACGGCCACGCCGATACTGGCCGAACCTGTGAAGTCCCAGAAAGTGAAGGTCGTTGGGGCGCACTACGACCTGGCGACCGGCAACATCGCGCTCGTCTGACGTTTTTCGCCGAGCCGCAGTCCATAGCCCGCCTGCGACCATCTTCCGGCTGATGCCGATGCCGCGCCCGAAGAGCCGCCACTACCGCAAATTCCAGTGAATCGAACAAAGACCAGGCTGGCTGTGGTGAGGCGCCTCAGCTCGCCTCGCGCATCGCTTCGGCCGCCTGCAGGTCGACCGAGACAAGCTGGCTGACGCCCTGCTCGGCCATGGTGACGCCGAACAGCCGGTCCATGCGCGCCATGGTGATCGGGTTGTGGGTGATGATGACGAAGCGCGTCTCGGTGGTCTTCGCCATCTCTTCCATCAGGTTGCAGAAGCGCTCGACATTGTGGTCGTCGAGCGGCGCGTCGACCTCGTCGAGGACGCAGATCGGCGCCGGGTTGGTCAGGAACACGGCGAAGATCAGCGACATGGCGGTCAGCGCCTGCTCGCCGCCGGAAAGCAGCGTCATGGTCTGCGGCTTCTTGCCCGGCGGGCGGGCGAGGATTTCCAATCCAGCCTCCAGTGGGTCTTCCGACTCGATCAGCTGCAGCTCGGCCGTGCCGCCGCCGAACAGATGCGAGAACAGCCGCTGGAAATGGCCGTTGACCACCTCGAAGGCCGAAAGCAGCCGCTCGCGGCCCTCGCGGTTGAGGCTCTGGATCGCCTGCCGCAGCTTGCGGATCGCCTCGATGATGTCCTCGCGCTCGGAAACGATGGTTTCCAGACGCTCGGACAACTCCCGCTGCTCTTCCTCAGCGCGCAGATTGACGGCACCGAGCCGCTCGCGCTCGATCTTCAGCCGGTCCAGCTGGCGCTCGACCTCGGCCATGTCCGGCATCGGATCGTCGGCTTCGAGCCCGGTATGCTTGATGACCAGATGCGGCGGCGTGTTCAGCGCTTCCTGGATGCGCGCCTCGACCTCGGCGCGCCGCTCGTCCGCCGCCGTCAGCCGCTCCTCGGCGCGGACGCGGGTCTCGCGCGCTTCGGCGAGCGACTGGATGGCGGCGGTCGCCGCCTTGTCGAGTTCGGCCTGCTTGTTTTCCGCTTCCTGCAGGCGGTCGCCGGCGGCCTGGCGCAGCGCCTCGGCCTCGGAAAGCTGCGACAACAGCGCGCGGCGCTTGGCATCGATCTCGTCCGGCGCATCGGCCAGCCTCTCGCGCTCGGCTTCGGCCTCGGCCTTGCGTTCGCCGAGGGCGGCGATCTGCGTCGAGGCGTTTTCGGCGCGCTCCAGCCAGTTCTTGCGCTCCGCGCCGATGGCATCGAGCCTGCGCATGCGTGCCTCGGCCTCGCGCCGCAATCCTTCATGCACGGCGCGCGCATCGGCAAGCGTGGCGCGGTCGCGCGCGACATTGGCGGATGCCTGTTCGAGCTGGAGCTGCAGGTCGCCGAGATCGGGCGCGTCCTTCAGCATCTCCTCGGCTTCGAGGAAAGCGGCTTGCGTCTCTTCATGGCTGTCGACGATGCGCGCGCGGGCGTCGTCCAGGGCCGCGCGCCGGCTTGCCAGCTCGCCGCCGGCCTTCTCGGCCTCGGCCAGGGCATTGCGGGCGGCGTCCAGCCCGTGCTGGGCATCGCGGCCGGCCTGGCGCGCGTTGCGCTCGGCCTCGCTCGCCTGGCGCATCGCCTGCTCGGCGCGTGCCAGCGCCTCCTCTGCCTCGCGCACGACGCGGGTCGCCTGCACGGCTTCGGCGTCGAGCTCGGCCAGACGGTTCTTCTGCGCCAGCCGCTGCGCGGCGGCGGTCGGCGCGTCGGCGCTGGCGGTGAGCCCGTCCCAGCGCCAGAGCGCGCCGTCGCGGCTGACCAGCCGCTGGCCGGGCGCCAGAAGCGCTTGAAGACGGCGGCCGTCGGCGGCGTCGACGATGCCGATTTGCGCCAGGCGGCGGGCAAGCTGCGCCGGAGCGCGCACCACACTCGCTAGGCTCTTCAGGCCTTCAGGCAGCGCCGCGTCGCCGGGCTGGACCGCGCTCTCGCCCCAATGCACCGGGGCGCTGCGGTCGAGCGGGACATCGAGGTCCTCGCCAAGTGCTGCACCCAATGCGGTCTCGTAGCCGCGCTCGACGCTGATCTGCTCAAGCACCGAAGGGAAGAGGTCGCCGCTCGCGGCATTGAGGATCTTGGCCAGCGTTCGCGCTTCGGTCTCGATGCGCGCGAGCTCGCCCCTGGCGTCCTGCAGCGGCGGACGGGCGGCATTCTCGGCGGCGCGCGCCTCGGCGACTGCCTGCTCGGCGGCGACGGCGCCGGCTTCGCTCTCTTCCAGGCGGGCCAGCGCGTCCTCGACCAGCAGCCGCTTCTCGGCGGGATCGGGCAGGCCCGAAATGCGCGAGACGATATCGGAAAGCTCGCGGTCGACCTCGGCAAGCTGGCGGGCAAAGCGGTCGCGCCGCTCGGCTGTCTCGCGCAAAGTGCGCTCGATCTGGTGGCGCGAGGCGGCCGCCTCGGCGCGTTCGGCGGTCAGCCCGGCAAGTTTTGCTTCGCTTTGCGACAGCGTCGCGCCGGCCTGCTCGAAAGCGGCGCGCGTGGTGGCCTCGCGCTCGGCGGCACCGGCGTTTTCCGAGTTGAGCTCGGCTTCCTCGGTGCGCAGGCGCTCCAGGATGTCGGCATTGTCGCGCACCATCCGCTCCTCGCGGGCGATATCGGCGTCGAGCTGTTGCAGCCGGCGTTCGAGCTCGGCCTGGCGCGAGCGGATGCGGCCGGCTTCCTCCTCGATCTGCGTCTTGGCGATCGACAGGCGCTGGAAGGCTGCGGCAGCGGCAGCCTCGGCGTCGCGCAGGTCCGGCAGCCGGTGCGCGGCGATGCCCTGCTCCCTTGCGGCCGCCATCTGGGCGGCGGCGCGGTCGCCGACCAGCGTGGTCGCTACGGCAAGTGCGGAACGCGCCTCGCCTTCCTGGGCCTTGGCCAGCGTCCAGCGCAGGTGCAAGAGCGTGGCTTCGGCCTTGCGGATATCGGCCGACAGGTTCTTGAAGCGCGAGGCCTGGCGCGCCTGGCGCTTCAAGCTCTCGATCTGGCTTTCCAGCTCTCCGACGACGTCGTCCAGCCGCTCGAGGTTCTGCTCGGCCCCCTTCAGCCTCAGTTCGGCCTCATGGCGGCGCGTGTGCAGGCCGGAAATGCCTGCCGCCTCTTCGAGAAGCGCGCGACGGGCCTGGGGCTTGGCCTGGATCAGCTCGCCGATGCGGCCCTGCCCGACCATCGAGGGTGAGCGCGCGCCGGTCGACTGGTCGGCGAACAGCAACTGCACGTCCTTGGCGCGGGCTTCCTTGCCATTGATGCGGTAGAGCGAGCCGGCCTCGCGCTCGATGCGGCGCGACACCTGCAATTCATCGGCATCGTTGAAGGCGGCGGGCGCGGTGCGGTCCGTGTTGTCGAGGAAAAGCGTGACTTCGGCGGTGTTGCGGGCCGGCCGCGCGCCGGAACCGGAAAAGATCACGTCGTCCATGCCGGACGCGCGCATGTTCTTGTAGGAGCTTTCGCCCATCACCCAGCGCAGCGCCTCGACAAGGTTCGACTTGCCGCAGCCGTTCGGCCCGACGATGCCGGTCAACCCGCGTTCGATGACGAACTCGCCGGGCTCGACAAAGGACTTGAAACCGAGGAGGCGAAGGCGCGAAAACTTCATTCGCGCCGCCCCATAGCGCCTAAAGCGCCGAGGCGCGATCGCTTCGGCGCGGCCCGGACGTCAGAGCAGAGGGTCGATGATGGCCGACATTTCCTCAATCGACATCGCCCCTTTGTAGGTCTTTCCGTTGATGAAGAAGGTCGGCGTCGAGTCGACCTTGAACTCGTCCGCTCCGCGTTTCTGGACTGCTCTCACATCGTCCAGAAGTTTCTGGTCCGTCAAGCAGGCCTCAAAGGACTCCTGTGTAAAACCGGCAAGCTTGGAGATCTGCAGCAGCGCTTCCTTGGTGTTGCTGACGCCAACCCAGCTCGGCTGCTGCTTGAACAGCACATCGACCATCGGGAAATAGTTGTCCTTGGCGCAGCGCGCCAGCATGAAGCCTGCCTCGGCGCTGGGATCGAACGGGAACTCGCGCAGGATGTAGCGGGCCTTGCCGGTGTCGATGTATTTCGACTTCAACTGCGGAAAGGTGGCCTCGTTGAAATGCGCGCAATGCGGGCAGGTCATCGACGCATATTCGACGATGGTGACCTTGGCGTCATCCTTGCCGAGCTGTTTGTCGGGCAAAGCGCCGGGCTTCAGCAGCTCAGCCATGTCGACCGTGCCCTGAGCCTCCGGCGCCTGAGCGGCGGCCGCCGGCGTGGCGGGCTTGGCTGGCGTCGACGGGTTGGCGGGCTTCACATCGGCCGCCTTCGCGTCCTCGCCGGAGTCACTGCACGCGGCAAGCAGCGCCACAGCCGGAACGGCGGCCAGCGTGGTCAAAAGGTTCCTGCGGGACAAAGAACGGTTCATGCGAATCACCTGATATCGGTTGGATTTTGCAATGCAAGGGCTAGAAAAGGCGAGAGTTGGCGCGAATTAAGGCATCGCCGTCCCCAATCCAATCGCCAAATTTTTTGGCCGCGATCACGAATACGCGATATTGACGACGATTCTGCAGCACGCCGCATGCCTTTTCCCGAAACCGCCGCACACTTGTCGAAGACATGCTCATGGCCTTTTTTGTCCCAGGATGGTCGCTCCGAGCCGTTCGAGCGAAGCGCGCAAGCCATCGTCCTCGATCTTGCCGACGGTGCGCGCCAGCTTCGATTTCTCGGCCTCGCTGAGCGGCCTCGGTGCCGGTTTCGGACGGGCTTTTGCCGAAAGAACCGGCTTCTGCAATATCTTGATGCGGCCGATGGCGTTGAAGCCCAGAAAGGCGTTGACGCGGTTGATGACCTCGCCGGCCTCATGCTGCAAGTGCAGCGCCGCCATGCCTTCGCAGGCGATGATAAGCATGGCCGGCTCGAACGGATCGTCCTCGTGCAGGCGGCGCGGCCACTGGATCTTTTCCGGGCGCGAATGGCTGGCCAAACGTGGGCCGGCGATCTCTTCCCACGACTGCACCAGCCCGATCGAAATGCCGGCGCGCTTCCTCAGCACTGGGTCGAGGATCTCGGTCGCGAGATCGCTCACCGGAACGGGATTGCCGAAGGGCCTTTTCCCTGCCATGTGCGTTCTCCGATCCCCAGTTCACCCGATCAATGGCACCGCAAGACCAGACCCGCAAGGCCGCAGCTGAGAAGGCCGTATCCGGAGACGCCAGCGAAAGCGAATCCTTGGATATCTCCGCCCGACTGTTTGCCTGGTACGACGCGCATCACCGCGACCTGCCCTGGCGCGTGACGCCGGACGCGTTTTCGCGCGGGGCAAGGCCGGACCCGTACCGCATCTGGCTCTCCGAGGTCATGCTGCAACAGACCACGGTCGAGGCGGTGAAGGCATATTTCCGAACCTTCCTGGAGAAATGGCCGAGCGTCGAGGCGCTGGCTGCCGCGCCCGCCGAGGACGTCATGAAGGCCTGGGCCGGGCTCGGCTATTATTCCCGGGCACGCAACCTGAAAGCCTGTGCCGATCTCGTGGCGCGGCAGGGCGGCCGCTTTCCCGACACCGAAGCCGGCTTGAGGGAACTGCCGGGCATCGGCGCCTACACGGCGGCGGCGATCGCGGCGATCGCCTTCGACCGGCCGGCGGCCGTCGTCGACGGCAATGTCGAGCGCGTCATCTCGCGGCTCTATTCGATCGAAACGCCGCTCAGCGAGGCCAAGCCCGAAATCCGCGCGCTGGTCGAGAAACTGGTGCCGCAGAAAAGGCCCGGCGATTTCGCCCAGGCGATGATGGATCTCGGCGCGACGATCTGCACGCCGCGGCGGCCGCGCTGTATGCTGTGCCCAGTGAGGGAAGATTGCAGCGCGATCCTTTCTGGCGATCCGGAGCGCTTCCCGGTCCGCCTGCCGAAGGACGACAAGCCGCTCAGGCGGGGTGCTGCCTTTGTCGCCGAGCGTGGCGACGGCGCCATCCTTTTGCGCAAGCGGCCGGACAAGGGGCTGCTCGGCGGCATGACGGAGGTGCCCACCACTGCCTGGACAGCGCGGATCGATGGCGCGACCACGCCAGATGCAGCACCCTTTCCGGCCGACTGGCGGCGCGCCGGGCGGATCGGCCATGTCTTCACGCATTTCGCGCTCGAACTCGAAGTCTTTCATGCCCACATCAAGGGTGATGTAGCGGATGGGCATTTCTGGTCGCTGGCCCATGAAATTTCCGGGGAAGCGCTGCCCACCGTCATGAAAAAGGTAATCGAGGCGGCGATACCCGGCGCGACCAAAAAGCGTCCACATTGAAAGGCAGGCTATGACTGAAATCCGCCATATCGTGTTCGACATCGGCAGGGTGCTGATCCATTACGATCCGGACCTTGCGTTCGGTCGCCTGATTCCCGACGCCGAGGAGCGGAAGTGGTTCTTCGCCAATGTCTGCACCAGCGAATGGAACCTCGAGCAGGATCGCGGCCGCACGTGGGAAGAGGCCGAGGCGCTGCTGATCGCCGAGCATCCCGGTCACGCCGAGAACATCCGCAATTTCCGCCGCCACTGGCACGAGATGGTGCCGCATGCCTATGACGACAGCGTCGCCATCATGGTCGGACTGATCGAAGGCGGCCATGACGTGACCTTGCTGACCAACTTTGCCGTCGACACACTTGCTGAAGCCCGCCAGCGCTTCGATTTTCTCGACCGCCCGCGCGGCGTCACCGTCTCGGGCGAGATCGGCCTGATCAAGCCGGACCGCGCCATCTACGATCATCACATCGCGGCCTTCGGGCTCGAACCCTCGGCGACGCTGTTCATCGACGACAGCCAGAAGAACGTCGACGGCGCCAAGGCCGCCGGCTGGCAGGCGGTGCTGTTCACAGACGCCAAGGCGCTTAAAGCAGACCTTGAGCGGTTTGGGATTGCGGGTTGATCTGAATCACTTGCGGCAATCCGCTAAAGTCTTGATTCAAGCGGATCAGCCGCCTGCCCGCTCCATGCCGAGGCGCGCGATGCGGCGCAGTTCGTCGATCGGGGTCAGCCCGCCGCTTCGCTCATAGTGCCAGAAGGTCCAGCCATTGCAGGCATCCAGCCCCTGCACCTCGGCGCCGATCTTGTGGATCGAGCCGGCGCTGTCGCCGATGGCCAGCGTGCCGTCCGCGCGCACCTTGGCGGCCCAGCGCTTCTTGGCGTCGTAAAGGGTGGCGCCCGGCGTCATCAGGCCGGTATCGATCAGGCTGATGAAGGCAACGCGCGGCTCGGCGCGCTTGCCGGAAAGCACGGTGAGGTCGGCGCCATCAAGCGGGCGAACGGCTGCGATGCGCTCGTTGGCGGCGTCTATATAGGCCTGCTCGCGCTCGATACCGACGAAGTGGCGGCCGAGGCGCCTGGCGACGGCGCCGGTGGTGCCCGAACCGAAGAAAGGATCGAGCACGACGTCGCCCGGCTTGGTCGAGGCCATCATGATGCGGGCAAGCAGCGCCTCCGGCTTCTGCGTCGGATGCAGCTTGTTGCCGTTGTCGTCCTTCAGGCGCTCGCCGCCGGTGCAGATCGGGAACAGCCAGTCGGAGCGCATCTGCAAATCGTCGTTCGACGCCTTTAGCGCCTCGTAGTTGAAGGTATAGCCCTTGCCCTTCTGGTCGCGCGAGGCCCAGATCATCGTCTCATGCGCGTTCTGGAAGCGGCGGCCACGGAAATTCGGCATCGGGTTGGTTTTGCGCCAGACGACGTCGTTGAGGATCCAGAAGCCGAGGTCCTGCATCCTCGCGCCGACGCGGAAGATGTTGTGATAGGAGCCGATGACCCAGATGGTGCCGTTGGGCTTCAGCACTCGGCGCGCCGCGAGCAGCCAAGCGCGGGTGAAGGCATCATAGGCCTCGAAGCTCTCGAACTGGTCCCAGTCGTCGTCGACGGCGTCGACCTTGGACTGATCGGGCCGGTGCAAGTCGCCGTCGAGCTGCAGATTGTAGGGCGGATCGGCGAAGATGACGTCGATCGACCTTTCCGGCAGACGGTCGAGGGCCGCGACGCAGTCGCCTTTCAGGATCGTGTCCAGCCATTCGGACTGGAGGGGAGCGTGGGAGAGCTCGTCGAGAAGACGCACGGCAGACATTGTTACACCCAAGGCACGCGTTACGGTTTACTGGACGTTATGGTTACCGATCAGCGTAAACATTCGGTGAAGGCTGAAGAGCCTCGCGCCATTTGCGAAGACCGGCCCATTGGTGTATGCCGCGCCACCTGAGGCCAGTCAGGCCATTTTGCTCCCACGCTTCGGATTGCCATGCCCCAGCCAGACCTTGTCATCTTCGATTGCGACGGCGTGCTGGTCGATTCCGAAATCGTCGCCGCGCGCGTCGAGGCCGAGCTTCTGACGTCGGCCGGATTCGAGATCTCGGCGGAGGAGATTTTCGAGACCTATGCCGGGCTGACCTTCAAGGACATCATGCTGCGGCTCGAGGAGAAATCGCACATCCCGTTCCAGGCCTCGCTGATCGACCGCGCCGAGGAACTGGTCGACCGCAAGCTGCGCAGCGACGTGCGCGTTATCGACGGCGCCCGTGAGGCGGTGGCGGCCGTAACGGCACCGCGCGCCGTCTGCTCCAATTCGCGCAAGGAGCGCATCGAGTTCATGCTGGAGAAGGTGCGCCTGCTGCCGTTCTTCGCCGGCCATATCTTTTCGGGGCTGGATATCCCCAGCAAGAAGACCAAGCCGGCGCCGGACGTGTTCCTCTTCGCCGCCGAACAGCTCGGCGCCAACCCGAAGAACACCTTCGTCATCGAGGATTCCGTGCACGGCGTCACCGGCGCCAGGGCGGCGGACATGCGCGTCATCGGCTTCACCGGCGCCGGGCACAGCTATCCCGGCCACGCCGACGCGCTGACCGAAGCGGGCGCCGAAACGGTCATCCGCCGCTGGGCGGAACTGAATAGCACGATCGCGGCGCTGTCGGAGTGGTCGGAAGACGCCTAGGATTCGCTGGAAACTCTGCTCCTGCGGCCATCTGGCGGCGTGTACTGTGCTTCCGGTAGCTGCCTTCGGTTAGTTCGTCGCCGCGACGCGCTTCTTCCTCTTGCCCTTCGACTTGTCTGCGGCAGGCGCCGGCGTGTTCTCGTCGTAGCCGGCATAGGCCTGGTAGTCGCGCGCGGTCGGCTCCGGCACCACGACATTGGCGTCGGTGAAGACGAATTGCGTGGCGGCCGACGGATCGGTGACCTGCACCTGATACTGATGAAGCTGCGAATAGAGAACGTCAGGCCCATGCTGGACCGCGACGCGGATCGGCATGGTGACGGTGCCTGGCGCGAACATCGGCCCCGGCACGACCTTACCGGCAACCGCGATCTTCATCGTCAGTTGGCCGTTCTCGTGGGTGCAGTCGCGTGTCACGTCGGTGATCGAGGCCTGGTAGATGATCTTGGCGGGATCGCGATTGGGATCGACCGGTGTCCCGTCGGGGCCGGCCTGCGCGGCCGCGGCGGCTGCCTCGGCTTCGGCGCCTGCCGCGGTGTCGCCCTTCTTTTTCTTCGGCTTGGCGCCGGCGCCCTTGGCATAGGTGTTGAAGAAGGCGGTGCCGTCACGCAGCGTCACCTTCGGGCAGTAGGCGCGCAGTTGGCTGGCGAGCACCTGAGGGTCCTGCGGCGGCGGCGGCGCGGTCGGATCCTTCTTGCCGAAACCGAAGTCGAGAATGCCATTGTCGCTCGATTGGCAGCCGGCGACGGCAAGCATAAAGCCGGCAAGCGCCAGACCCGCGACAAAACGACGGTTGACCGAATAAAACGCCATGAACTGCACTTCCCTCTCACAAAGCCGGTGACGTATATCAACGCCGCGGCAAAAATGCGACTGAACCGGCCTGGAAAATTAACCAAATTGCCGTGGATGACGCGACTGGCAGCAATGGGTCTTTGACGATGCAATATGTGAGTACCCGCGGGGATGCGCCCGTGCTTGGATTTTCCGACGCGGTGCTGGCCGGGCTGGCGCGCGACGGCGGGCTTTATGTGCCGCGTGAATGGCCGCGGTTTTCGGCTGCCGACATCCGCGCCATGCGCGGCCTTGCCTATCCCGACCTTGCCATTCGCGTCCTGACGCCTTTCCTCGGCGGCGAGATCGCGGCACCCGTCTTCGAAAAGCTGGTGCGCGAGGCCTATGCGACTTTCCGCCATGAGGCGGTGTGCCCGCTGGTGCAAACCGGCGCAAACACCTTCGTCCTCGAGCTCTTCCACGGTCCGACGCTCGCCTTCAAGGACGTGGCCATGCAGTTGCTGGCGCGGCTGATGGACCATGTGCTTGCCGAACGCGACAAACGCGCCACCATCGTCGGCGCCACCTCCGGCGACACTGGCGGCGCGGCAATAGATGCTTTCGCGGGCCGCGACCGCACCGACATCTTCATCCTTTTCCCCAACGGCAAGGTCTCGCCGGTGCAGCAGCGGCAGATGACGACGTCGGCTGCTGCGAACGTCCATGCACTGTCGATCGAAGGCAATTTCGACGATTGCCAGGGCCTGGTGAAGGACATGTTCAACGACCACGGCTTCCGCGACAGGGTGTCGCTGTCGGGCGTCAATTCGATCAACTGGGCCCGCATCATGGCCCAGATCGTCTATTACTTCTCCTCCGCTCTGTCGCTCGGCGCGCCGGACCGGCCGGTGTCCTTCACCGTGCCGACGGGCAATTTTGGCGACATTTTCGCCGGCTACGCCGCCAAGCGCATGGGGCTGCCGGTCGAGCGGCTGATCATCGCCACCAACGACAACGACATTCTGGCGCGCACGCTTTCGAGCGGCGAATACCGCACCAAGGGCGTGTTCGCCACCACCTCGCCGTCGATGGACATCCAGGTGTCGTCGAACTTCGAGCGCCTGCTGTTCGAGGCGGCGGGCCGCGATGCCGCGACGGTCAGGCGCTACATGAACGGGCTGAAGCAGTCCGGCGCCTTCACCATCGAAGCGGACGAAATGACGCGGATCCGCGCCGAGTTCGACGCCGGCCGCGCCAGCGTCGACGAGGTCGCCGCAACCATCCGTTCGACGCTTGAAGCGAGCAGCTACCTGCTCGATCCGCACACGGCCGCCGCCGTGCATGTAGCGGCTGCCCACGCCTCCGGCGCCGTCCCCATGGTGGTGCTCGGCACCGCGCATCCGGCGAAATTTCCCGCCGCGGTCGAGGCCGCCAGCGGCATTGCCCCAGCCCTGCCCGCATGGCTGGGCGGCTTGATGACAGCCGACGAAAAATACACGATACTTCCATCCGAGCTAAAAATGGTGGAAGATTACGTGAGCCGCCACACGCGGGCGGCCCGTTAGGGAGTAGTTGCCATATGGGTGTTGAGGTAAGCCGTCTGTCGAACGGCCTGACGGTCGCCACCGAAACCCTTCCAAGCCTCGAATCTGTTGCCCTTGGCGCCTGGGTGAAGTCGGGTGCCCGCAATGAACGCGACGAAGAGCACGGCATGGCCCACCTGCTCGAGCATATGGCGTTCAAGGGAACGAAGCGGCGCAGCGCCTTCCAGATCGCCTCGGAAATCGAGAATGTCGGCGGCGAGATCAACGCCGCGACCAGTGTCGAGACGACCTCCTACTATGCCAGGGTGCTCTCAGACGACGTGCCGCTGGCGGTCGATATCCTGGCCGACATCCTGCAGGAGTCCGAATTCGATTCCGAAGAGCTGGAGCGCGAGCAGCATGTGATCCTGCAGGAGATCGGCGCCGCGCACGACACGCCCGACGACATCGTCTTCGACCGCTTCACCGAGACCGCCTTCCGCCACCAGACGATCGGCCGCTCGATCCTCGGCACGCCGGAGACGGTCAAGTCCTTCACTTCCAGGCAGCTGCACGATTTCATCGAGCGCCAATACGGCGCCGAGCGCATGGTGATCGTGGCCGCTGGCGACATCAAGCATGACAATTTCGTGCGCGAGGTCGAAAAGCAGCTCGGTGGCTTTCGCGGCAAGGTCTCGAGCAACATTCCGCAATACGCGCAATATGTCGGCGGCGACTTCCGCGAGGACCGCGACCTGATGGACGCGCAGATCGTTCTCGGCTTCGAGGGCCGCGCCTACCATGTGCGCGACTTCTACGCCTCGCAGGTGCTGTCGATGATCCTGGGCGGCGGCATGTCGTCGAGGCTGTTCCAGGAGGTGCGCGAGAAACGCGGCCTGTGCTACTCGGTCTATGCCTTCCACTGGGGCTTTTCCGATACCGGCATTTTCGGCGTGCATGCCGCGACCGGTCAGAGCGATATCGCCAAGCTGGTGCCGGTCATCATCGACGAGCTGCAGAAGGCCGGCGAGAGCATACAGCAGGATGAGCTCGACCGGGCGCGCGCGCAATATCGCGCCGGCCTCATCATGTCGGCCGAAAGCCCGGCAAGCCGCGCCTCGCAGATCGCCAGGCAGTTGCTCCTGTTCGGCCGGCCGATCGCCAAGGAGGAGTTGATGGAACGGCTGGGGGCGCTGACCGTCGACCGGCTGACCGACCTCTCGTCGCGGCTTTTCTCGACCAAGCCGACGCTGACGGCGGTCGGCCCCGTGGGCACGCTGGCGCCCTATGAGACGATCCTCGATTCACTTTCGGGTCCGCAGACAACGGCCCGCAAGCTCGCCGTCTAAACTTCGTCACGCGCCATGTTCGCGCTCCCTTTCTTTCGCCGCGACCTGCCGGCACTGAAGGGTGAAAAGGTTACGCTGCGCGTGCCGCTGACCAACGACTACCGTGAGTGGTCGACGCTGCGCGGCGAAAGCCGTGCCTTCCTGGAGCCATGGGAGCCGCGCTGGCAGCCTGACGAGCTCGACCGCACCGCCTGGCGGCTGCGTATCAGCCGCTACCGCGAGGATTATGCCCAAGGCACGGCAATCGCGTTCTTCATCTTCGAGAAGTCGAGCGGCAAGCTTGCCGGCGGCATCACGCTCGGCAACATCCGCCACGGCGTCGCGCAAAGCGGCCATATCGGCTACTGGATCGGCGAGCGTTTCGGCGGCCGCGGCCTGATGACCGACGCGGTCAAGGTGGTGTCCCGATTTGCCTTCGATACGCTGAGGTTGCACCGGATCGAGGCTGCCTGTATTCCCGACAACGCCCGGTCGATCCGCGTGCTTGAAAAAGCCGGATTCCGGCGCGAAGGACTGCTGCGATCCTATCTCAGGATCAATGGCATCTGGCATGATCACTACCTCTACGCCCGGATCGCGGACGATCCGCCGGGTGATGGAACGAAGGGCTGATATGTGACGAATTTTTCGCGAATCGCGTCGCTGTTCGCCCTCATCCTGGCGGTCGTCGTCACGCTCTCGGCAGCCGCGCCCGCGCTTGCCGTCGAGCCGATCAAGATCGCCCGCGACGACAAGGCGCTCGACCTTTCGGGCGCCGTCGAGATCTACCGGAACCAGGGCGAGAATTTTCAGGTCTCGACCGCGCCCGGCCCCGACGGCATCGTGCGGCGCATCGAGGTCGAGGCCAACGACGCGCGCTCGACCGGCGACTGGGCGGTGTTCGCGCTCGCCAACACCACCGACCAGCAGCTCGACCGGCTGATCGTCGCGCCGCATTTCCGCCTGGTGAATTCCGGCATCTTCTGGCCCGATCTCGGCTCGACCCGAATCGCGGCGATCACGCCCAGCGAAGGCTTCGCGCTCGACCGCCAGACCAGCCCCGACGCCGATGTCTTCCGGGTGACGCTGAACCCCGGAACGGTCGTCACCTTCATCGCCGAACTCGCCTCGCCCAAGCTGCCGCAGGTCTATCTATGGGATCCCGAATCCTACAAGGACTCGGTCAATTCCTACACGCTGTTCCGCGGCATCGTCATCGGCATCGCCGGGCTTCTGGCGCTGTTCCTGACCATCCTGTTCGTGGTCAAGGGAACCTCGATGTTCCCCGCGACCGCCGCGCTCGCCTGGGCGGTGCTCGCCTATATCTGCGTCGATTTCGGCTTCCTCAACAAGGTCATCGAGATATCGCCCGGCAATGAGCAGATGTGGCGGGCCGGCACCGAGGTGGCTTTGGCCGCGACCTTCGTGGTGTTCCTGTTCGCCTATCTCAACCTCAACCGATGGCACGGCCATTTCAGCTATGGCGCGCTGGTCTGGATCCTCGGGCTGCTGCTCATCGCAGGCGTGGCAATCGTCGATCCGGCCGTCGCCGCCGGTATCGCCCGCATCTCCTTTGCCGCCACCGCGCTCACCGGGCTCGGTCTCATCATCTTCCTCGGTATTCGTGGTTATGATCGCGCGATCATGCTGGTGCCGAGTTGGGTCATGGTGCTGCTGTGGCTATGCGGCTCGTGGATGGCGATCACCGGCATGCTGGACAACGACATCGCCCAGCCGGCGCTTGGCGGCGGCCTTATCCTGATCATCCTCCTGATCGGCTTCACCGTCATGCAGCACGCCTTTGCCGGCGGCGCGCTGCACCAGGGCCTGTTCTCCGACCTCGAGCGGCAGGCGCTCGCCGTTGCCGGTTCGGGCGACATCGTGTGGGACTGGGACGTGCTGCGCGACCGCGTGGTGACCAAGCCCGACATCAGCCTGCAGCTCGGCCTTGCCCCGAACAGCCTTTTGGGCGCGGCCCGCAACTGGCTGCCGGTGCTGCATGCAGACGACCGCGACACTTTCCGCACGACGCTCGACGTGGTGCTGGAACACCGTCGCGGCCGGGTGGCGCAGAATTTCCGCCTGCGCGGCGCCGACGGGCATTATCACTGGTTCTCGCTGCGCGCCCGACCGGTGATCGGATCGGACGGCGAGGTGATCCGCTGCGTCGGCACCATGGTCGACGTGACCGAGCAGAAGAAATCCGAGGAAAGGCTGCTGCACGACGCCGTGCACGACAATTTGACCGGCCTGCCGAACCGCGAGCTGTTCATGAACCGGCTGGAGGCGATCATCTCGATCGCCCGCACCGAGGACAAGGTGCGCCCGACCGTCTTCGTCATCGACATCGACCGCTTCAAGCAGGTCAATGACGGCCTCGGCATCTCGGCCGGCGACACCATTCTTCTCACTATTGCGCGCCGGCTGCACCGTTTGCTGAAGCCGAAGGATTCGCTGTCGCGCTTTGCCGGCGACCAGTTCGCGCTGATGCTGCTCTCCGACCAGGACCCGGCCCGCATCGCCGCCATGGCGGACGCCATCAAGCATGCGATCAACAACCCGATCACCTTCGCCAAGCGCGAGATCGTGCTTACCGCTTCGATCGGCCTGATCACCTGGACGACGGCGCAGACCTCGTCCGAGGACATGGTCAAGGACGCCGAGCTTGCCATGCACCAGGCCAAACGCTTCGGCGGCGACAGAATCGAGCCGTTCCGGCCGGCTTTCCGCACCGTCGGCACAGACCGGCTGCAGTTCGAATCCGACCTTCGCCGCGCCATCGAGCGGCGCGAATTCACCCTTGCCTACCAGCCGATCGTGCGGCTGGAGGACGGCAGCGTCGCCGGCTTCGAGGCGTTGCTGCGCTGGGATCATCCGCGGCGCGGCATGATCCCGCCGGCCGATTTCATCCCGGTGGCCGAGAATTGCGGGTTGATCGTGCAGCTCGGCCTGTTCGCCATGCAGCAGGCGGCCGAGGATCTGGCGACCTGGCAGAAGCAGATCGGCGACGCGCCGCTGTCGGTCTCGGTCAACCTTTCCAGCCGGCAGCTCATCCGCCGCGACCTGGTCAGCGACGTCCGCTCCGTCATCGCGCGCGCCAATTTGAAGCCGCGCTGCTTCCGGCTGGAGCTCACCGAATCGCTGGTGATGGACAATCCCGAGCAGACCACGCATGTGCTGACCAAGCTGAAACAGCTCGGCATCGGGCTGTCGCTCGACGATTTCGGCACCGGCTATTCCTCGCTCTCCTATCTGACGCGCTTCCCCTTCGACACGATCAAGATCGACAAGAGCTTCGTCGACGACGCGACGCCGAAGCGCGCGGTGCTGCTCAAATCCATGGTCAACATGGCGCATGAGCTCGGCCTGTCGGTCGTTGCCGAAGGCATCTCCGACGAAAGCGACGCGCTGGAGCTGCGTCAGATGGGCTGCGAATATGTGCAGAGCTTCATGTTCGGCGCGCCGATGCCTGGCGACCAGGTGCTGAAGACGCTGAAGGAGCAGTATCCGCTAACGCAGGCTTGAGGCCGCTTGGCAACTCTACTCCTGCGGCCATCTGGCGGCGATTTCTGCGCTTCTGCGTCGGCTCTTTAGGTCAAGCGTGGCCGGCGGCGGCGCTGAGATGGGCGAGATCGATGCCGATCGAGGCAAGGATGCGGTCATATTTGCGCTCGATATCGGCGTCGAACAGAAGTTCCTGCGTAGCCGGACAGGTCAGCCAGCCATTTTCCGCGATCTCGCTTTCGAGCTGGCCAGCGCCCCAGCCGGAATAGCCGAGCGCCATCAGCGCGTGACGCGGCCCGCGGCCCGTGGAGATGGCGCGCAGAATGTCGACCGTGGCGGTCAGGCAGATGTCGTCGGAGACGCTGAGCGAGGACTCCACGCGATAGTCGCCGGAATGCAGCACGAAGCCGCGGCTGCGATCGACCGGCCCGCCATTGCGCACAACGAAGTCGCGGGCATGGGCCGGCAGGCGGATCGCCTCCTGCTCGTTCATGATGCCAAGCTGCACCAGGAGATCCGGGAACAGCATCTGCTGCGTCTGGTTGATGATCAGGCCCATCGCGCCTTCGTCGCTGTGGGCGCAGATGTAGATGACAGAGCGCGTGAAGCGGTCGTCCTTCATGCCAGGCATGGCAATCAGGAACTGATCGTCTAAGAAGCCGCGCCCGGCGGCCATCTTCTTGTGGCGCAACAAGTCCATGGAATGGAGCGTAACGCGTTTCCGCCCCGCCGAAAAGATGGTCAGGCTGCCGCATGTCACGCAAATATGATACCGGCACGACCATGAAATCATTGCGCGGCCAAGAACGGACGATCAAATCACCGTCATGCGATATCTGAATATCCTGGCGCTCGGCGCCGTCATCGGGCTGGGTGCGGTTCCGCGGGCCGTGGCCTCGTCCTCGGCCTGGTACAACAGCGAAGGCGGCAAGGTGCGGCTGGTGACCAGCGGCAAGCCGGACGAGGCTGGCAAAATCCACGGCGTGCTCGACATTGCGCTGAAGCCCGGCTGGAAGACCTATTGGCGCGATCCCGGCGATTCCGGCGTGCCGCCGCAGATCGATGTCTCGGCCAGCACCAACATCGCCGATGCAAGACTGTCGTTTCCACCGCCGCAGCGGCACGACGACGGCTACGGCAAATGGGCCGGCTACGACCGCCCGGTGTCGCTGCCCGTGACCTTCACGATGTCGTCACCCGACCAGCCGGCGACCATCGATGCCAACGTCTTCCTCGGCATATGCGAGACGATCTGCATTCCGGTGCAGGCGCGGCTCAGCGTCGACCCCTCCTCCGATCCGGACAACGCCACGGACGCGGCGCTGGTGAAGACGGCGCTGGCAACGCTCCCCTCACCGGCGCGGCCTGATTTCGGCATCAGCGTGCTGCCCGGTGACCACGAGACCCTCGTCGTCGAGGCGCGGTCGCCAGGCGATCCGGATTCCATCGATTTCTTCATCGCCGGTGAGCGCGACTACATGTTCGGCGCGCCGGTGCGCAGCGAAAAGGACGGCAGGCTCGTGTTCACCGTGCCGATCCTCGACCGGCCGTCGGCGACACCCACGGATGGCGGGCTCTACTACACGCTGACAAGCACCGAAGGCGCGGTAGACGGGTTGCTGCCTTTCCCTTGAGCCAGGCTTTGCGGACGGTTGCGGGAAGCCGTCCAGTCCGATACGCAGATACTGATCCTTCCTACCCCCCAGCGAGGCCCCCATGACCATTTCGGTTGGCGAAAAACTACCCGAAGCGACCTTCAAGGTGATGACCGATGACGGCGCAAAGCCGATGACCAGCGCCGAAGTCTTTGCGGGCAAGAAGGTCGTGCTGTTCGGCGTTCCCGGAGCCTTCACGCCGACCTGCAGCAACAATCATCTGCCGGGTTATCTGGAGAACCATGATGCCATCCTGGCGCGCGGCGTCGACACCATCGCGGTCGTCTCGGTCAACGATGTCCACGTCATGGGCGCCTGGGCGCGCTTCACCGGCGGCGAAGGCAAGATCCTCTTTCTGGCAGACGGCAGCGGCGACTTCGCCAAGTCGGTCGGACTGGACAACGACCTGTCCGCAAACGGAATGGGCCTGCGCTCGAAGCGCTTTTCGATGATCGTCGACGACGGCACGGTCAAGGCGATCAACGTCGAAACCAAGCCGGGCGTCGACGAGAGCGGCGCGGCGAAGATCCTCGAGCAGCTCTGATGCCCGACATCGTCTGGCGCGCCGTCGCGATCGGCATCGGTGCCACGGCCTTCATGGATGTCTGGGCGATTTTCCTCAACATGGCGTTCGGCCTGCCCCGGCCGAATTGGGGTTTGGTCGGCCGCTGGGTCCGGCACCTGCCCGAGAAGGTTTTCCACGACGACATCGGCAAGGCCGCGCCCTATGCGCATGAAAAGGCGCTGGGCTGGGCGTTCCACTATCTCGTCGGCATCCTTTACGGCATCATCCTGGTCATGCTCACGGGCGCCGGCTGGCTGGCGGCGCCGACCTTCCTGCCTGCCTTCATCCTCGGCATCGTCACCGTCGGCGCCGGCTGGTTCCTTTTGGCGCCAGGCATGGGCGCCGGCTGGGCGGCGTCCAAACTGCCCAATCCGATGCTGGTGCGCGCGCTCAACCTCGTCTCGCACACGGTCTTCGCGCTCGGCCTGTTCTCCACGGCGCTGGCGATCCGTTAGGCGGGTCAGAACAGACGGTTCAAATCCCTGCGACCGTCCACAACACGAACGATCTCGATCTGTTCAACGAGACCATCGTCGGTGTCTGGAATCGTTTCATAAAGCAACAAAAACGGCGCCGTCACCAGCATTCGCGTCGAGGGCCGGATATCAGGTCGCCTTACACCCATGCGTGGTTGGTCAGCCAACTCCATGGCCCGCGCTTCTATCCAGTCATAGTAGCGATCGGCGGCCCTCATGTTTTCTCCGCCTATGGTCACATAGATGTCGATGAGGTCGGCTCTGGCCGCCGCTGACCAGACTATCCTAACGGCCATTCGGCGCAGCTTCCGTCAGCTTCTGCCGAGCTTCCTTTCGCAAGGCATCGAAGTCCAAGGGCTCCGGCTTCCCGCTTGCCTTGCCTTCATCCCAGAGCCTCTGGAGCCTGCGCACGTCCTCTTGACGCAGTTCGCGCTTGGCCAACCAGTCCCGCAGTGCTTCGCGCACAATCTCGCTTGTGGTCGCGTATTCGCCTGTTTCCACAGCCTCGCGCATAATGGCCGCCTGTTGAGTCGTCACGGCCACACTTATCTTTTCCACGTTTGCCATCGAGTGTCGTCCTTGCTCTATGGTAGTAAATAGTACTCCCACTGCCATCTTGCTACAATGCGCGCGCTTAACCTCGCGCCGCGCACGATGTTCGTGCTCGGGCTGTTCGCCACGGCACTGCTGATCCACTGAATTCAGCGACAATTAAAGCGACGGCCTGTCGATCGACAACCATCCATGGATGATCCGTCGCGCGCCGATATCGTAGGCGAAATAGTTGCCGCCGCCCGCCGCTTGATCTGCTTCGCGGCTGATCTCCCGTCCGGCGAGATGGAGCAGCAAGAGCGTTCCCACGCCTCCATGGCCGATGAAAGCGATGTCGTTGCCGTCGTTGGTTGCGAGCGCTGTCTCAACTTCGCTCACAATACGACTTTGCGCATCGACAGCTCGCTCCCATCCGCGGATGCTTTCATGCGGGCTCGCGAAAAATCGGTCAGCGACCGCCTCGAATTCTAGTGGGGGCAGAAAGCCGGTTGCCGACCGGTCATTCTCGTGCATGCGTTCCCTCACCTCGACGGCCAGACGGAGATGTCTTGCCAATATTTCGGCGGTTTCGATTGCCTTGCGTTCACCCGACGACACGATACGCCGGATCGATCCGACCCAGGGCTGATCGAGCATTGCCGATGCTCTCGCTCTGCCGATATCGGACAGCCCCCACTCCGGCACCGGAATGCTGGCGTCGACCTGAACCTGGGGATGTGTAATGTAGTAGGCGATCGGCACGACAGAACTCCTCCGGTCAGAGAGCCTGGCCCGCTAGAATGGTTCTACGTCTCACGGAACGCAGAACCATTCTATCTCTTTGTTTTGACGCAAATCCGGACGGAAAACCGTTTCACACTTTTCCTGGAACTGCTCTAGCTGTGGAGCCTCAACAGGTTGTCCCCGGACAGGCCGAGTCTGCTGATT
>SAQE01000007.1 GCA_004020545.1 Mesorhizobium sp.
CACGCTTGTGCGACTGACAAAGCCCAATGCTCATAAAGCCGGATCAGGTCCGGCCGGTGTGTGGCGTAGGTGCAGTATGACGATGTGAGCCGCTACACCGTGCGCGTCTCCCAGTCTGTCCATAGGCTCGGAAGAAGTCGGACAGTTTGACATGGCCGGTCAGTTGCAACTCCCTTTCCCAACACTCCACTGCCCGGTAGAGCGCATGAAAAATCTCCTTTCGGGCGGTTTCTTAAGACGCTCGCCACGCCATGAGGCAGTGGGGCATCGGTGTCCGTCAGGTGCTTCTGCCCATGCAGGATTCCACAACATTGATGAAATCGTTTGTTTCGATGAAAGGCATCCACACTTTGGATAGTTGACCACGCGTTTCAAAGGTCGTGAACTACATCTCCTCGTTGTGCTCGACGCACTCCCGACAGAGCGCAACCTCATGGGCGCGGCATGCAAGATTAACCGAGCCCAGCCGGTCATGAGTGCGGCCGGCGCTCGGCTGCTCGATTATTTGCGCGATGAGCTCGCGACCATGTCCGCGGAGGTATTCAAACTTAACGCTGCGTCCGGGAGCTCTTGCCCTCCAGTTCGCGACGCTCTCCTGCCCATCCAGTGCTCGTTTATTTCGTCGGATAGTTTGACCCGGCTCTACCGAATCGCCGCTTCAGGATCATTCTTTCCGATTTCGTCACGCTCGTATTTCTGCCGCGCCCTACACCGATTAGGCGCGAACAAACTGAGCGCCTTGGAACCCGAACCCGTGCGTCGTGACCGGGAGCATCCGGGGCGAACTCATGCGCTCGGGGGCATCGCATCACCGGACGGCGACAGGCACGGTCGACCGGCATCTCGGCATCGGCTGGGAATTCGTCCATGGTCTGCATTGACGACGCTTCCTGAGGCCACGTAGCTCTTATGCCAAGCTGGGCGCCCGGGTCGAGCGCGTAATGACGACAATTGCTTCGCTACAGGTCAAACGCTTTCCGGGCCACCTGCAAAGTCTTCACCCGGCCGTACAGCGCCCAAGACCACTGATGTGATCGACAAGAGCCTTGTTGATAAATCTGCGCTATTCTCCTGTCGCGCACGGACGACCGCGTGGCGAAGAGCAGGGTCCGAGATGAGAGCCCTGCCGCGCAGCTTCTATCGTCGCGCCTCGTTTGCGGCATCCGTGCCTACCCTCTTCGGACCTCGTGGGTTCCAACCGGCGGCGAGGCGTGCATAGGCGCCCTCGGCCTGCTCCACCCAGCGGCGCTCTTCTTCCCGGTGGCTCTTTATGTTGTAGGCGTGCGCGGCTCCCTTTTGGCCGCGCACAGCCTTGCTCCCGGCCTTGAGTTCCACATCGCGCAAGCTTCTTGGCATGCAGGGAGGGTCGAGCCCACGCGTAACTCTCGCCCTTCATCAACAGATGCCAGATCACGACAGAGAGTTTGCGTGCGGTTGCCACGGCCGCGACATGCTGTCCGCGCCGGGCTCGCACGCCGCAGGGAGAAGGCTCGCAACGGTCCGGGAGCACGAGCGGCCGCCCAGGCCGCCTCGACGAGCATGCCGCGCGCATGACCACGGCCCTGCTTGGTGATCCGCCCATGGTAGGCCGGACCTGGCCGGACTGTCGGACGCTTGGGTTCAACCCGAGATAGGTCACGAGCTTCTGCGGATCGTCGAAGCGCGACACGTCGCCGATCGCCGCCTTCATCGCCAGCGCGACGGTGATGTCGACGCCGGGAATGGTCATCAGCCGCTTCACGCCTTCATCCTCGAGAGCCGAGCGGGCAAGATCGCGTTCGATGACCTGGAGGTCTTCGCCCAATCGGTCGAACTCGCGCAGATGCCGATCGATCGCGAGGCGCTCGTCCTGCGGTACGACCTGCTCGATTAACCAGGTCCGACCCTTGGCGCCGCACAGGTCGGCATGCGGGCAGGACGGGATCAGGTGGCTATGAAGGATCGACTGGATGACGGTCTTCAATCGAGATCTCTGTCGGACAATCTGATTGCGCCGTGTCACCTGTCGACGCAGAGCCTGCGTCGGCTCGTCCGCAATCCAGACTTCTGGCAAGAAGCCGCTGGCATAGAGCTGCGCAAGAACGTCGGCCTCGATCGTCGTTTTGATCTTGGCATAGGCAATGATACGCACCTGTTTCGGGTTGCCGATCCCCACCTTCTTCACATGCGGCGCAACCACAGCCGTAGCGGACGTCGCGTTGCCGGTGGCCTCGATCACCCCGACATCGTTCGGCGACAGCTTCGCGGCGAACGCCGCCAGCAGATCGCGCCGCATGTCGACGCGGCCGAGTCGCCTGAGCCTGCCATCCTCCCATGCCACTGCTTCGGCGAAGGCGCGGTGAATATCCAGTCCGATGATGCGCATGCCCGTTCCTCCTTCTTGGCTCGGTCAAAGACGGGAGCTGGCGGGTAACACGACATCTACTGATCCGCGCTCGCAGCGCCTCCGGGAAAGTCGCGAGGGGCGGCGATGTAACGAGCTCGGGCTCTCAGCCCACGGTCTATTGACGGCCTGCCTGCACCTTCGTGCTCCCGGTGCCCCACGTCCCGGATGGGCTCACCATAAGGGCGTTCCAAAACAAGAACGGCAGGACGAAAAGGCACCACAGATCACCACCGGATAACAGCAAGGCCAAGCGCTTCGTTCAGACAGGCTTGCGCCAATGGGCTTAGGCCGAGCCTACAACAGCTCTCAAAAACGCTGCCGAACTGCTGCATTGGCTTCGCCGATACAACACAGGCCTCACGGCAGCTTAGGATCAAACCGCCCATCAGTCGCCTCGGACCACGCCTTGCTAGGTCGGGGCCGCCGAAGACGCTGGTTGATAGCCCGGCGCCATCGGCCCGGCATTTCAAACCGCCAATCTCTGACCTGCACAGTACGTACGATTGCTCGCTTCGGCAGATCACGCGGCTCATATGTCGGACCTTAACGTCATCCATCATAAACTTTTTGCGACAAAAGATTGCAAGAATGCTAAATTGTTAAAGTCGTTTGTTTCGGTTAAAGGCATCCATCCCATGGATGGCTGATGACATGCGTTTCAAAGGACTTGATCTAAATCTCCTCGTTGTGCTCGACGCACTCCTGACGGAGCGTAATCTCTCGGCGGCGGCACGCAGGATCAACCTGAGTCAGCCCGCCATGAGTGCGGCCGTCGCCCGACTGCGCGATTATTTCCGCGATGAACTGTTTACGATAAGAGGTCGCGAACGATTTCTAACCCCGCGTGCGGCAGCATTTGCCCCCGCAGTTCGCGACGCTCTCCAGCACATCCAGTGCTCGATTATTTCTTCGGATCCGTTTGACCCAGCTCGAGCCGATCGCCTCTTCAGGATCATTCTTTCCGATTTCGTCACGCTCGTGTTTTTCGAAAAGCTTGTGGAGCGTATTGCACGGGAAGCCCCCGCCGTCAGCTTCGAACTGCTGCCTGTCGACGATAGCCCCGATGAGCTTCTCCGGCGCGGTGACGTCGATTTTCTAATTCTACCGGATATGTTCACGTCGAGTGTGCATTCAAGCGTTCCGCTGTTTGACGAGAAGCTCGTGTGCGTAGGCTGTCCCACAAACAAGCAGCTGCCACAGCAGCTTACATTCGAGAGATACATGTCGATGAGGCACGTCGCGGTCAGGTTCGGGCGTACGATGAAGCCGTCTATCGAGGAATGGTTTTTGCTTGAGCATGGCCTTAAGAGACGTGTCGAGGTCGCCGTGCAGGGCTTCAGCATGATTCCACCTATGGTGTCCGGCACAGCTCGTATAGCGACCATGCCCTTGCGGCTGGTCAGGCATTTCGAAAACACGTTCCCCCTGCGGGTTATCGAACTTCCGCTGCCATTTCCCACATTCACCGAGACCCTCCAATGGCCGGCCCTCCACAATAGCGATCCGGCAAGCATCTGGATGCGGGAGATAATGATGCAAGAGGCATCTCGGATGGCTGTCCCGCTGTGAACCCACGGAAAATTCAGGCGCACCTATAGTCACTACTCCTGTCACCATCTACTCTGACGACAATAGCCCTCGCCGGATAAAGTCGATGCTGGCGGCAAGTGCGCCTGCGAGATCGTCCAGAGAATGGACTTCCTCGACCAGCTCGAACGAGAAAGGTCCCGCGTAGCCGCCATCCAGCAGCGCCTGAATCTGGCTGCCATTGTCGGAACCTGCAAGAAAGCGATCGGGGTAAATCCAGAAGGTCGGGTCGTTTACGCTTGAAATGTGCACCAGGCCGGTAAGCTCGCAGAACAGGCATGTCTCCCCGGCCAGGGTGTGGTGGAACGTGTCGTGCACGAGGCGAAAGACGGACTGGCCATCAACCGCGGCAACGGCCTCGGCCGCTTCCTTCTTTGATCGAAGCGAGCAGGTTCGGAAACCCAGCGGCTCGATAAGACCGATCAGACCCCGCGACTGGAGGATTGGCTTGATCTCGTTTAGAGCGAAACGAAGATTGTCCTGGCGCTCGCTATTGGTGGGCCACGAGCTGCGGTTGGCCGGCACCAAAACGAGCGTCTCCGCCCCGCACGCCGTCGCATAATCGGCGAGGTTGCTTGCCTCGGCCTGACGCGTTGGAGTCCAGTCGTTGAACCGCTGCAAGGCGTTGACAGAGATGATCGTGATGCCCGCTTCGGTAGCGGCAAACCGGACGTCCGCAGCCGGAATGCCGCGTGCGACAGGATTGCTGAAATGAGGGTAACGGATTTGGACGTCGGTCAGGCCTTGGTCACGGGCAAGCGCGAAAAGCGCACTGACGTCAAGGCGGGGCGCCGCCATGTGATCGAGTGCAAAGCGGGGCGATACCTGGCGCATTGCTTGACTTTCCTTCCATGAAGCGCGGCTGCCATTTCGGCATCCGGCTTCTTTCAAGACGGAACCACGCCGGTTCACAGATCGGACAGAGACGGCCGAGTCAATCGAGCTTTCCTTTCATCGGTGAAAGGAAAATGGGCGCTCATGATAGAAATCCATCAAGCTCAAATATTTTCCGGAAGATAAATGTCGAACGGCAGAAATGTCTGCCCCGGGCTCTCCGCGACGCCGGCTTTGATGGCCCGCTCCATTGCCATTATCAGCTCCTGGCAAAGTCGGCGCATTGGCGTGCCGACCGCCATCGTCAAGATGTCATCCGCAAGCGCCCCACGTGACTGCGGCGTCATTTCACTCACGATCGCGACGAGATCCTGACCGCTCCCCTCTTCTCGGAGCGCGGAAATTGCCCCCTCTATCCCCCCGCCGGCCATATAGAAGCCGACGAGCTCTGGTTCCCGCTGCATAAGATCCAGCAATTTTTCGTAAGTGAGCTGCCGTTCATCAAGGTTCACGAGCGCATCAAGCACCTCGAATTTTGGCGCGTTCTCACGAAAATACGCACGAAAGGCCGTTTCCCGCGTCGCATGCGCCTGGAAGCGATGGCTTCCGACAAACACCGCCACCTTGCCGGGCCGTTTTGCGGTCTTGGAAAACACCCAAGCGGCAGTCCGTCCGACCTTGCTGTTGTTGAGGCCGATGTAGCCCTCGCGCACGCCATCGGCGAAGTCGGATAGCAGCGAAAATACCGGGATACCTTTCGCCTTGAGCTCCTCGACTGATGCTGTGATTTTCGGGTGATCGGCCGCCACCATGGCGATCGCCTGGCAGCGGCTCCCAAGGTCCTTAAGAAGCGGGAGCAGGTCACGCGGCAAATGTGACTGCGCGAACTCGATGATCGGAAGGCCGTGGAAGGATTTAGCCATACTGACCGACTCTTCGATCTTGCGAGCGAAATCTTGGTAGAAATCGTGGGTAGGTTTTCTCAAGATGAAGCCCAGCTTGTAGTGCGGCAGGTGCTGCTGCAAGCGCTGTTTGATGAGACCGGCAGCATGATAGCCGATCGCGTGCGCGGCCGCATGGACCCGCTGGGCGGTCTCCTCTCGCACCGGAAGGCGGACGTTCAGAACCCGATCGACTGTTGCTACGCTGACTCCGGCTTCGCGGGCGAGATCGGCAATTGTGACGCGCTTTCCCCTAGCGATTCTGATCGGCCGGTCCTCCATCATCCGGTGCGCTCCCGCGACGGCTTGGGGCGGCAAGCTGAAATAGTTCCCACACCCGGCGGTTGATAGCGCATTCGACGAACAGCGCTCCATGCGCACCCAGATGAGTTTCCGTGAACCGTTCGTTTGCTTAGGGGCTTCATGGTGTTGTATTACTCACTGCGTTAGTACTCTATTTCCAGCGCTCTTTGGAGGCTGGCAATTCGACTGTTGTGGCAAGGCCGCGACTTACACGTCGCGCTGTTGCGATTTTGCTTGCGGGGAGCCAGTTTGATGTAACCCTAACCGCGGAAAGCGGCTTCCATCCGTGACTGGTCCAATTCGCCTTCCCAGCGAGCGACAACGAGCGATGCCACCGCATTACCGACTAAATTCGTCAGCGCGCGGCATTCCGACATGAAGCGGTCCACGCCAAGAATTAGAGCCATTCCGGCAACGGGAACACTCGGCACGACAGAGAGAGTAGCGGCCAATGTGATGAAGCCGGCGCCGGTGACGCCTGCCGCACCCTTCGAGGAAAGCATCGCAATTAGCAGCAGGAGGATCTGATCGGCAATTGACAAATCTGTGTTCGTCGCCTGCGCGATGAAGAGGGCGGCGATCGTCATGTAGATATTGGTACCGTCCAGATTGAATGAGTATCCAGTAGGGATGACGAGACTTACGACCGAACGCGCGGCGCCGGCCTTCTCCATCTTCTCCATGAGCGAGGGCAGCGCGGCCTCCGAGGAGGACGTTGCCAGGACAAGCAGCAGTTCGTCCTTGATGTAGCGGACAAGAGAAAAGATCGAGAAGCCGTTGTAGCGGCAGACCGCGCCGAGAACCCCGAACACGAAGAGGAAGGCGGTAAGATAGAACGTCGCGACCAGTATCGCGAGGTTGGCCACCGAACCGATACCGTATTTGCCGATCGTAAAGGCCATTGCGCCGAAGGCGCCGATGGGTGCAGCCTTCATCAGAATGCCGACGAGCTTAAAAATGGGGGCGGTAAGCGCCTGGAGAAAGGTAACGACCGGCCTGCTCGTCTCTCCGGTCATCGCCAAAGCAATGCCGAACAGGACCGAGAAGAACAAGACTTGCAGGATGTCGCCTTCCGCGAAGGCACTGGCAATCGTTGACGGGATGATGTTCATCAGGAAGCTGGTCACGGACTGCTCGTGAGCCGTGGCCACATAGCCCTTAACGGCTTGGACATCGAGCGAGGCCGGATCGATGTTGAGGCCGGCGCCAGGCTGAACGATATTCGCGACAATCAGTCCGACAACGAGTGCAAGCGTCGAGAAGGTGAGGAAATAAACCATCGCCTTGGCGGCAACTCGGCCGACCTTCTGCAGATCGCTCATGCCGGCAATGCCGGTCGCAATTGTCAGGAAGATGACAGGTGCGATAATCATCTTGACGACTTTGATGAAGGCATCGCCGAGCGGCTTCAGGCTCTGGCCGGTTTCCGGATAGAGATAGCCAATTGCGGCACCCAGGACTATGGCGGCAAGCACCTGCACGTAGGTCCGGGCAAAATGGCGCTTGCGGGGCGCTGCGATCGCGCGGGGGACTTTTGGAACCAACACCGTTTCTCTCTCCCTGACCGGATCGGGGTGGGGGCTCCTCCTTCTCCCATGCTGCGCTCCGGTCGAGCGCTGCTGTCATCTCGGAGCAAGCGCCGTGCCAACTGGAGGCCTGTCCCGTCCAGCGAGATTGGTGCGGGTTGCGCACTGGAACCCTCCACCTTTGCCGGAATTTGCACTCAAGGCTCGCCAAAGATCGCGTGAAGAAGTGCTTCGCCAGAGAGGGAATTGACCAGGTCGCCTTGCGGCCGTGCCTTTGATGTTCGCCGCAGATCGAATGCCGGCCGATATCTGTCGTCTTGGTGACTTTGGTTGGTCAGTTTTGCGACGGAATGCGCGCAAACTGTAGGATATCCTACACGCCCATCAGAGCACGCGGGACAAGCGATTAAGCGTAGGAGCGCATCGAATCTCCGAGGTCAAAAAATCTTGAATAAGGTCCGCGTGCGAAGTGAATCCGCAACTCGTCAAAGTTCTCCACCGTTTGATCCAGCGGTCGCGTTTCCTGGCGCTGCAGGATGGCGTTATCTGATGGCTCAAGCGCTGGAACGCCCAGGAAATCCCAAACCGCTCCCAAGCATTGGGCAGGTTCATGAAGAAGGCTCTCGTATTCCATTACAAGCAGGTTGGTCGACGTGAAGGAGTCCATAACGCGAGCGTGAAAATCGTCGGCGGCTTTGAAATAAGCCTCACAGTCAGCGATTGACAACCTGACGCTCGGTGGCCGAGCGGTATCGTTGTCCGAGCTGAACTTCAGCCACTGACCGCTTTCCCTGGCCTGCACAAAGGAACGGAGCGATTCCAATACGTTTCGGCGAACAACGAGGATGACCTTGAGTGCTGGCCAACGAGCTAATTCCGCAAAGAATGCTGGACGCTCGCGAAACTGAGGTTCATTGATCTTGCAGCCAAGATGCGTCACATTCTTGTAGTCGCGCATAGGGCAGCGCACATAGGCAAGCTCAAGAAGCTCGCGATCCGTGCCTAGCAGGCGATCCGTGCTGGGCCAATTGGGATCATATTCGTTTAGCAACTCACCGTTACTCAAAACGGTCGGATGCTCGTTTAGCAATTCTTCTAAATAGTGTGTTCCGGTCCTTGGCATAGCAAGGATCACAAAAGGCTCAGGAGTTGGTTCGTTGTGGGTCATTGCATGTGTATCCAACTAAATAATGGCCGCGACGGTCTGGGGACGCGCACAAGAAGCTTGGCTGCTATCGCTTGAACGCTCCGGGTGGGTCCGCGCCTCACCACCCAGCCTGTACTCCGAGGTGTGGTCGCGAAGATGGGCGCGTGCCTGCAGCGGCTGGGTGGCGCCCGGCTTCGGCGTTGTTGTACCACTCGCGATTCCTGGCACACGCATGCCTCCGGGCCGCTGTGGGCAGTTTGCAATCCGGCATTGCGGACCTCCTTCTCGTTGATGGGCGTAGGTAAGCGTCAACGCATTAGTCGTCGATGAAACAGTCCAGCCGACACAAAAAAAGGCAATACAGCGAACATGCAAAGTGCGCCTATATGCAGCCCTACATTGTCGCCCAGGCGGCCGAGCATCACCGGACGGATTAGATCGATAGAATTCGCCAGCGGCGAGAAGGCCGCAATCTGCTGAAACACTCCTGGCAATTGGCCGACTGGAAAAACCGCGCCCGAAAGGAACAGCATAGGTGTGATGACAAGCGTCTGATAGAAAATAAAATAGTGATAACTGGGCGCGAGCGCGATGACGAGCATGGCCAGGCTCGCAAAGGCGAACCCGGTGAGAGCGATGACCGGCAGCACGTAGAGAACCGACGTCCACGCGGCATAACCTAGCGCGGCGGCAACAATCGCAATTGTCGTACCGGCCAGAAAGGCCTTTGTGGCTGCCCAGGTCAATTCACCGAGAACGATGTCGCCGAGGGTAAGTTGTGTGTGCAAGATTGCTTCCCAAGTGCCCTGATCGCGCATTCGACCGAAAACCGCGTAAATTGTTTCGAAGGTCGATGCTGTCATCGCGCTTGTCGCAACCATGCCGGCTGCCAGAAAAGCGATGTAGGATGCACCTTCGATGCGGCCTACCAACAGTCCAAGGCCAGTGCCGAGCCCGAAAAGGTAAATCATCGGATCAGCAAGGGTGCCGAGCATTGAAGCAAATGCCACCTTCTTCCATGCCAAATGATTGCGGCGCCACACCGCGATCCAGTTCCAGGCGTTGGCGGGTAGAGCGGCCGCAAGACGTTCACCCATTGCTCACTTCTCCATCTCACGTCCGGTTAGCCGCAAGAAAACGTCCTCCAGACTGGGTGGACGCTCCAGAATACGCAGACCCGCTCGACCGCGAAGCTGGATGCGCACATCCTCCGGATCAGGCGCATAGCAAAAGAGCGTCTCGCCGCTTACCTCGATACGCTGAACGTACGGCCTGATCAGCGAAATCAGCTCCTGTGGATTGCCGCCGAAGATCTCGATCACGTTGCACCCAATGTACTCGTCGATCAGCGCATGAGGACTGCCCTCGGCGATCTTGCGTCCCCGCTCGAGAACACACAGCCGATCACAAAGCCGCTCAGCCTCTTCCATGAAATGGGTGGTCAAAATGATCGTTTTTCCGCTCGCCAGCAGGAAACGAAGTCGCTCCCAGATCAGATGGCGGGCATGCGGGTCGAGGCCGGTCGTGGGCTCATCCATCACAAGCAACTGGGGGTCGTTGATCAGAGCACGTGCCAGCGTCAGGCGCCGCTTCATCCCGCCGGATAGCAGGCCGACACGTGAATCCGCCTTGCTCTCAAGGCGAGCGAACTCGAGGAGCCGTGGGATGACGGCGTTGATCTCTCTTGTTCTCATGCCGAAGTAGCGCCCGAACACCAACAGGTTCTCACGTACCGTAAATTCCAGGTCGAGATTGTCGAACTGCGGGACCACGCCTATGCCCTTGCGGGCCAAGCGGCTGCGTGCCGGCACTGGTAGACCGAGGACTGTTATATCACCCGCGTCAGGCCGGGTCATACCGAGGAGCATACGCGCAATCGTGCTCTTGCCTGCGCCGTTCGGCCCCAGCAGACCGAAGCACTCTCCCGATGCAACGGTGAAGGACAGCCCGTCCACAACGAGCTTGTTTCCGAATAATTTGGTTACGCCGGTAAGGTCGATTGCTACATTGGACATGCGTCTATCTCAAGCGGAATGAGTCCGATTGGCCACCGGCAGCTTACTTACGAATCTGGTTCAGAGCAGGCCACCGCCTTGAGATGGCACCTTTGGAAAGTCGCGGCCGGAGCGACGCGTGTATCGCTTCCGCCAAAGAATTAACGTCAAGATGCCACGTGTCGCTTCCAGATAGTTCCCGTTCTGACCATAGGTAACTCGACAAGCTTCACCACGTGTCGACTGACACAACTTACTCGGTCACCCGGCGCTGCAAGGCCGTCAGACTTCACCAGCTGTGAGCGAAAGATCTGCAGTATGAAGTGACTCCGCAATTCCAGAATTGCCCGCAGCATTTGCTCCGGCAAGCGGCGTCGCGCTTGTGATTTCCTTTGTGCTTCTGTTGGGCAGGGGAACACTTTTACGCGACAGCCAATCGCTATTGCTCAATGTACACAGGGCGTAAGCCTTCAAGGGGATCAACAGGAATATCCTGATTAACGCGTGCATTGAATAGCCGATGAATCGAAGCTGCCGAGTGCGGAAAGATAACACCGTAGATCTGATTATGGTCATGGTGACAATAGCCAGCACCGTCCACCAATTTACTGTATGTGAAAATAGTAGCTCACCGAGCGCCGTTACTACCGCGATGCCGAGCAACAATGGGCCGAGATTCTCTCCCATCACATCCAAAGTTAGATAGCGATCCAGGCCACGCAGTAGACCTCGCGCAAGCATCGTGTCCCGGAAAGTGCTCCGTGCCCAGCGGAGTTGTTGGCGCAAATAAGGTCCCATCTTGTCCGGAACGACTGTCGCCGCGACGGCACCTGGAACGTACTCGGTTCGAAAGCCTGCTTTCAGCATGAGGATCGTAAGATGACGGTCTTCACCGAAGTCGCTTGGTTTCCCCCTGAACAGCTGCGTCTCGTATTGATCCAGCAGAGAAAGGAGACAAGACCGGCGGTACATTGCACATGGGCCGCAGCAGCACATGACCGCACCAAAGCGACCTTGCGCCGCGCGCTCCTCATTGCAAGCCAGCCAGTATTCCATATCGATCAATCGGGTCAACCAAGTGTCGCTGCGGTTGTATGCCGTCAGCTGGCCCATGGCCGCTCCGACCATGGGATCCCGCATTTTTACTGCAAGCTTCGTGATCACGTCGGACGCAAGTGTCGTGTCAGAGTCGACGCTGAGCACGAAATCTCCAGATGAGCGGCGGATGGCGGCGATCTGCGCCTTGCGTTTGCCAACATTCTCGCGGAGCAGAATGAAATTGAATCTCGGGTCGCCCTCGTAGGCGTGATGTACCGGGATGACGGCATTACGATTTCCAGAACCGTCGTCAACCAGATAGACCTGAAATGTTCCGGCGTAATCTTGAATTGCGATGGAAGCTAAACACGCCGCGAGTGTGCGCGGGTCCTCATTGTAGCAGGGGATGATGACATCCACGCTCGGCCAACGGTCGGATCCGAACAAGCTTTCCGACGGCGGCGTAACATTTTCCGGTTGGGAGTAGACCGCTTGCATGCCTCTGTAAACAGTCGAGAGCACCGCATAAGACGAAACGGCAACAGTACTGGCTGTGGTGAGAAGGTCCATAGGATCTCTGTTTGTTCAGGGATGTTGAGGAAGTGATCGGATTACAAATCCGCGGCCGTGCAATTCTGGAATTAGGCGTGACAACGCTGTCACCGTCTGGTCGCGCAGACTGGCTTGATTGCCTGGTTGCAATTCGTCGGGAGCGCACCCGTCGTGCAACAGCACGATTGCGCCCGGCCGGATATCGGCGAGCACTCTGTCGACGATGGCGTCAACGCCGGGGCGAGACCAGTCGCGTGGATCAATGGACCAATGGACGGGCGCCAATGCCGCACCCGCTGATGCAGCGATTACTTCTTCGGTCCAGATGCCATACGGTGCACGAAAGTACCGAACCATGGCCTGCGGGCAAGCCATCCCTATGACTCTGTTTGCCTCAACTATCTGGCGGTCGACTTCGACGGGCCCGCATTTAGCCAGGTCCGGATGAGTCATCGTGTGGTTGGCTATACCGTGCCCGTCTGTAATAATTCGGCGAACGAGTTCCGGCTCGTCGGCCGCGTAGGCCCCAACAACGAAGAAGGTCGCCGGCACCTGATGTTGCGCCAGCACATTGAGTATCTGCGGTGTGAAAAATGAATTGGGACCGTCGTCAAACGTCAGATAGACGCTGCGCTCTGCAATGCCATCGGCATTGTCACTCTGCCCTTCGCATATGTAGTCCAGAGGCTTCATAGTTCCGGACCGTTCCGGTCGATCAGGGTACCGGACGGCCACTCGTCCATCGAGCGTCCGATCGGCGAAACCAACACGAGTACGTCTTCCAGGCGCGTGGGCGGCAGGTCGGGATGCACGTCTGGACGGGTCGACCGTACGCGAACGCCCGACACAATGTTCGCGAGGCCGGCTCTGCAGAATCTTTCGACATGGTTTCGCAGCGCGTGCCGAACCGTGCCGAAAGCGAATGGAACACCCAACTGATGGAGCACTGGGTACGCCACGCGCATCGAAAAACCGATTCCGAGCCCTTCAAGATCCGGACGAACCGCGTACAGGCCCAATTCAGCGACGATCAAGTCGACCTCGCCAACTTTGATGAAGCGCCGCAGCATGCCGATGTGAGCCGCTACCCCATGCGCGTCGTAGCCGATTGCGCGGAATTCCGGCCTCGCGCCGGCCCAACTGCGGCCGCCTTCGAATGGCTCCGCGTTGAAGGCGCCAGTCCGTCCATAGGTCTTTCGAAAAAAGTCGGAGAGTTCGACATGGTCGGCCAGTTGCAACTCATTTTCCCAGCACAACTTCCACTCGACATTCGGGCGCATGGAAGACCTCACCTTGTAGCTGTCCGGTTGAGATAAATGTCCAAGCATTGGTTAAATAATTGGCGTCGCCCCAACGGGGCGTAACTTGTGGAGACCGCCGAAAGACCAAGCCGCAATGCAGATGCGACTGACTTTGTACGCCCCGCACACCAGATGATGCTCCTCGGATCCAACGCAACCATCGGAACTACCTATCTTTCCAACTTGAAGCGCTTCTATGGGACCTGCAGCAAAAACGGTAAAATCCTTTGTTTAGATGAAAGGTATCCACGCTTTGGATAACTGGGCGAATGCGTTCCATATGGCTGGTCAATTATCGTCGTCACGCTCGAGGCACTTCTGACGAAGCGCAAAGCTCACGCCCGCGGCACGCGCGGCCGTTGCCGGGCCGCTCGATTATCTCCGTAAGAGCCCGAGCGGAGCTCAGACACGACGATTGATCAGAATCTGATTCGCGGGTTCAGTATCTTTTTCGTGTATCCAGCTCTGGGCTGTCCTTTGGCGGGAGTTAGGTTCGCCCAGGTTCTGAGCCTGGGGCGTCGGCCCGTTCGCCGCACAGGCTCCTTCGCACATCGTCGAGGCCGAGAAAGAGGTGGCCACACAGCTCCCCCTGTACTTTCCACCACCCGACACCAGAGCTCACCCAGGGCGCCGGCCTTGCTCACCTCAACGGATAGCGCACTCGCGCCGCTTCACGATTAAAAGAATTCTACAAGCAGATGCCTGTTTGATCGTGAGACGTCCGCTGCCAATTCCCGCATCGCAGAGGCAGCCAATAGCGCTCGCTTCACATAGTGGTCCGGCAAGCAGCTAGATACGACAGGTGACCTCAAATGAGGCGTCTTGCATGGCTTCTACACCTGCCTGAATGCCAGAACTGCGTTCGTGCCGCCCATGGCGAAGGCGTTGCTCATGGCGACGCGCACCTTGCGCTCGCGCGGCACATTGGGTGTGATGTCGAGGTCGCAAGCGGGATCTGGCTCGCGATAGTTGGCGGTCGGCGGCACGACGTCCTCTTGGATTGCCATCACGCAGGCGATCATTTCAAGCGCGCTCGCTGCGCCGAGGCAATGCGCGTGCGTGGACTTGGTGGAAGAGATGGACATCGAATAAGCGTGGTTTCCAAACACACGCTTGATCGCCGCCGTTTCAGTCTGATCATTGCTCTTGGTACCGGTGCCGTGCGCGTTGAGGTAGTCGACGTCCTCGGCATTCAGCCCGGCATCGGCAAGGCAGGCGCGCATCGCCGACGCTGGCCCCTCGACAGATGGCGCGGCGATGTGGAAGGCATCGGCGGAAAGGCCGACGCCGGCGATCTCGGCAAGAATTGTGGCACCACGCCTCGTGGCATGCTCGTAGCTTTCCAGCACGGCCATGCCCGCACCCTCGCCCAGCACCAGGCCCTTCCTATCGGCGGAGAAGGGCCGGCAGGTATCGGGTGAAAGCACGCGCATTGCTTCCCATGCTTTCAGCACGCCCCATGCGAAGGGTGCGTCGCTGCCCCCGGAAACCATTACGTCGGCCCGGCCCAGCTTGATCTGATCCACCGCCGAGGCGATCGCATGGTTGGCCGAGGCACATGCGGAGGTCACCCCGAACACCGGCCCGCGCAAGCCGAGGCGCAAGCTCACCTGGCCGGCGGCGGCGCTTGGCATCGTTTTGGGTACAGCGAGGATGCCAACTCGCCTCGCGCCGTCCAAAAGGAGGGCCCGGTAAGTTTCCTCCATTACATCCCAGCCCAAGCCGCCGACGCCCACTGTAGCGCCGAAGCGATGGGCATTCCCTTCGTCGCAGGAAAGTCCGGCCTGCCGCATGGCTTCGCGCGCCGCAAGCACGGCGAGCAAGCTGAAGCGGGCCATGGAGACGAGCTGCTTGCGATCGATGTCGTGCTCGGGCAGCGCCTTGATCTCAGCGCCGGTCATGCCCTCCAGGTCATGAAGCTCGGAATTGGCGAGCGGGCCGATGGCGGAGCGGCCTTCGCGCATCTCTTTCCACATAGAGGCGGCGTCAGTGCCCAGTCCGCACAGGCCGCCCACTCCGGTGATAACGACGCGCCTGTCCATTCAAGCCTCCTTCGCAAGCAAGCCGCGGACGGCTTCCACGACGTCGCCGACATTCTTGAGATTGGACCAGGCATCGGCCGTGTTCATATCGATCTTGATGCCGTAGGCCTGTTCCACATCCCAGAGGACGTCCGCCAAACCCAGCGAATCGAACCCGAGCGCGTCCAGTTCCGTGGCGATTGTTATCTCGCCGACGAATGACGCAGGCATTCCCTCACCGCTCTCCGACTCGGCGCGTTTCTTGATCAGGGCAATGACGTCCGTTGCGAATTGATCGGCCATTCTGTTTCCTGTCTTTCTTTCCCGCGTTTCGACCTGGACCCGCGGCTCAGTTCCTGAGGCGCGCCGCGTCGCGAAAGCCACCACGCTTGTGCGACTGACAAAGCCCAATGCTCATAAAGCCGGATCAGGTCCGGCCGGTGTGTGGCGTAGGTGCAGTATGACGATGTGAGCCGCTACACCGTGCGCGTCGTAGCCGATTGCGCGGGCTTCCGGTCTCGCGCCGGCCCAACTGCGGCCGCTTTCGAATGGCTTTGCGTGGAAGGTTCCCAGTCTGTCCATAGGCTCGGAAGAAGTCGGACAGTTGACATGGCCGGTCAGTTGCAACTCCCTTTCCCAGCACTCCACTGCCCGGTAGAGCGCATGAAAGTTCTCCTTTCGGGCAGTTCTTAAGACGCTCGCCACGCCATGAGGCAGTGGGGCATCGGTGTGCGTCAGGTGCTTCTGCCCATGCAGGATTCCACAACATTGATGAAATCGTTTGTTTCGATGAAAGGCATCCACACTTTGGATAGTTGACCACGCGTTTCAAAGATCGTGAACTACATCTCGTCGTTGTGCTCGACGCACTTCCGACAAGTAACCTCACGGGCGCGGCATGCAGGATCCGAGCCCAGCCGGTCATGAGTGCGGCCTTGCCGGGTCGGGCGATAGGCAGTCATGCCCTTCCTGCGGGTCAAGCACTCCGAAAAAACATTTCCCCCATAAATGCTAGATCTTCCGCTGCCTTTTCGCGTCACAGGCCGTCAAACGTCCGGCCGTTCACAACAGTGATCCGGCAAGTGTTTGGCTGCGCGAGACGATGCTGCAGGGAGTCGTCCTGCATGGCACTTCGCTATGATGCTGCGGTGCCGTCTAACGGCGCCTCGTGTTTGAACACACTGAACGGCCACCGCGATCAAAATCGATGGTTCGAGGACCGTTGATCATCACCCCGCCAGCCTCGATCTTGTTTGCCGCCACGAGAGCGACACAGAGACTGCTGGTGAAGATGCCCGCCTGCCCGCTATGTTCGGGATGGTTGACCATCCCGGATGGACCCATCGAGGGTGTCAAGGCGAGCATGAGCACAGGCGCGAACAGTTCACGGGCAGGCGCGACGGTGGCCGCAAAGCAACGTCGCGCCAGCATGCGATCTCAGCAGGATCGGCACCATCCTGTCAGGGAGCAATGCGAGTGGCTGGCTTAGCCGCTGCGACGCTGCCCGGCATCGATGACGAGGACCTGGCGCCGTGCGAGGAGCAAGAGTAGACGGATAGTATGCGCGGGAGTGGCGACCGACCACCTTGTTTCTAAGGCAGACTGAAAGCGGCTCTTACCGGGCGGCTACGCTGTTTCAGAGACTGGGGCGTCGTGCACATCCAGCCGATACTCTTTGTTGCGGATTGCGAACCGATTGCATTGCCGCAGTTACTGGCATCATGTTAACGCGTCGGACGGCGACATTGGCGAGCACGGTTTTGTGGCCGCAGTTGACAAAGCCCATAAGTTCTAGATGCTGGTGCTAGAATAGATGTTTGAAATCGCAGGGAGTTTCTGATGTCCAACCTTAAGGAAACTGAGGCAACCCAGGCAGCAGGCGAGGTGCCCGTGAAGGAACAGACACCCGATACAAAGGCGCCGAAGACGCGGAAGCGGACCGCGCAGCGCGCAGGTGCTATACGAACCAGAGCCGCCAGCTCGGCTCTTCAGGCGTCTTCATCTAAAGCGATCGCTTCGCCTACAGTCCGGGCAGCGCGGAGAAATTACTCTGAGAACGAGCGTGCCCAGAAGCTCGGCGAGATCGAGAAGCAGATCGGACGGGGAGAGAGTATCAAGGCAGCCGTTCAGAACGCTGGAATATCGGAACAGACGTACTATCACTGGAAAAGGGCTGCTGGGCAGACAACACAGAGCGATGAGCTCAAGGATCTTGTGAAGCTTGAAGAAGAGAACGCCCGTCTGAAGAAGCTCCTCGCTGACCGGCTCCGGAAAGAAAACGCCGAGCTCAGGAAAAAGCTCGGGCTTGCTTGAGCCCTTTGCCGCCATAGGCAAAAAGCCCGAGGGGCGGCTGACCTGAGCTCCAAGGTGACCTTCCTTTCTTCCTGTGACACAGCGAACAGCGTCGCGCCCAGCAGCCGATACTGGCGCAACGAGCTGTTTCGACCTGAGACCGGGCAGCCGGCAACTGAAGACGTTCTTGACGAACGCGCCCAGCCGCTCCCGCCGCCAGTGGTGATCGAGCTGGACGTCGCCGGCAAGGTGCGGCTGCGGATTCCACTGACCACGCCGCCAACACTGGCAGCGGCGATGGTGAAGGCGCGGGGCGTTTCATGATCCCGGTCCCGAGCCAGGTGCGGATCTGGTTGGCGGTGGGCCGGACCGATATGCGTCGCGGAATGCAGCGTCTCGCTCTGCAGGTTCAGGAGACATTGGGCCGGGATCCGCATTTATGCGTCGGGCGAGATTATGTGGCGGAGCCGCCCTGACCCCTTCGGACCGGCCAAACCCAGCTTGCCTCCGCCACATAAACATTCAGATGGAGTTCAGCAGTTGCAGAACGGAGTCATTTGGTCGGAAACGCACGCCGTGATCGCCGGTGACGCCCGCCTTCTCGAGTCCATTGCGCATCATCTCTACATCCGCTGTGGCATAGCGGTGGGTCGTGGCGACCCGTGCATGCCCGAGCCAGGCTTGGATCGTCAAAAGGTCCACGCCGGACTGGAGAAGCTTCATGGCGAGGGAGTGCCGGAAGATGTGCGGCGATATGGGCTTGTCGGCCAAAGCCGGTCTGGTAGGCCCGGCGCTCGTTGCGGGCGCCGAGGAATATCGGTCGCGGCTCGTGATGGGCGATCCCGCGCTCGCTCAACAAGGATGTCAGCGCCCGCAGCCGGGTCCTTAGCAATGGGGACGACGCGGTCTCTACGCCCTTTGCCGCGCAGCAGCACTTGTGGGTGCGGCCGCTCCAACTGAAGGTCGTTTGCGTTGACGCCGGTGGCTTCGGAGGCCGGGCGCCGGTTCGTGCCAAGAAAGAGCAGAAAGGCTCGGTCGCGCCGACCACGGGGCGTCTTTGGATCTGGCGCCGCGATGAGGGTGTCCACTTCGGCCGTGGTGAGGTGGTACGTCACGTCAATGTGCGTCCGTTTAATGGGAATCGTCAGCACGCGTTGGGCGACGCCGAAGGATGCCGGGTCGGCGGCAGCGACGTGGCGGAAGAAAGATCGGATCGCGGCCAAGCGGGCGTTGCGCGTGGTGACGGAATTGTTCCGCTTCTCCTCGAGTTCGTCGAGAAAAGCGAGAACGAGATCTCGATCAGCTCTTCGAGCGCCAACGCCCCCGGCTTCTTCCGCAATCGGGCGGCGGCAAAGAGGATCAGCATGCGCAAGGCATCGCGATAGCTGGCCACGGTCGCGGGAGTCGCATTGCGCTGCTTCGTCAGGCGCCGGCGGAAATAGGACTCCAGGAGCGGCGCTAGGAGTAGGTGTTAACTCATGCTGCTCCTTGAGCGCGCCGCCATCGAGTGCCACCTCGGCTTGATCAATCAGATCAACGAGGCGTTGACGGTGGTCGAGGCGGATATCGCGGTGGTGCCCACTAGGATCCGACAATCCGTCGCCTGATGACGTTGCCTCCGTCACCGTGGGTGCGAACGTTGCCGCGGCAATCGGCAACATTCGGCGCTTCAGCGATCCACAGAGGCTTGTCGCCTACCTTGGCTTCTTCCGAGCGTGCGGCAGTCGGTGAGGGACCGGCCTATCATGGCCGCATCACGAAGCACGTCTCCTGAATCGAAACCTCTATCCGATCGACGAACGCCTCAAGTCTCGCAGGCGAGCAAGGCCGGGCGGGTCCGGGCGGGTCCAGATGTAGTAGGTATCCTAATCATCGCCGAGCGTGTTTAGCTTGGGTCGCGCAGAAAGGTGGATGGCGTGAGCGCGCTGAGATGGATCGCCATTTGGACTAAACGACGGGACGGCTGACTGGTATGCGCGTTCAATTGATCTGGCGCCTTAAATGCAGGAAGGCTTCGCGGCCGGTACGAGGCGCATCCCTCCTCCGAAGCAGCACGCCCAAGTATCATCACAAGCCCCGAGCGCTCGCGTTCGGCGATGTCCAATTTCCGACAATGTCGGAATACAGTCAGATCTGCTGGATTGACTTTAAATGGTTTTCTCATTTGGCACAGCGCATGCTGGTTATCCGCAAACACGTGACCGACCAACAAGAAGTCGCATGATCACCTCACCAAAACATACAGCCGCGGAACAATCACTTGGCCCGAACTTGCTTATCGCCCTCCCCGTCACCACAACCGGAGCCATCCATGTCTGACGGGCTGCCCAGGATACCTACTGCGACCGCGCTTGCCCGGTGACGACCGCTCCGGCTCCGCCCGTTACCGACGAGGCAAAGTGACGGATTTCCTGCTTTTCAACGACATGGAGGTGGTTGTCATTCCCGCTGGGGGACAGACTCGGCCTGTTCAAGGCATTGCGCGAAGGCGGCAAGATGACGGCCACCCGTGCGCGAACTCAAGGAGCGCAGCCTGTATCGTGTATCAGGCAAATAGGCCGTGGGTCAGTGACCTTGACACAGGGGACATGCGCAAGGTCCTGAAGTTTGATGTAGCGATAGAAGGGTGCCAATGACAACAATAGCTTACAGGAACGGAACCATGGCTGGCGACGGCCGAGCCTTGGGTTTTGACTCAGTATCCGTCGGTGAGAAAACGAAGGTGTTTCGCTTATGCGACGGCACACTCATCGGCGTTTCCTCTTCGTCCTTGGGTATTCCAAAGGCCGTTCGAGACTGGGTTGAGAAGGGCATGGATGTTTCTGATATTCCTGTGCCGCGCAACGACGACAATTTTGAATTTGAGGCGCTGATAGTGCGCAAAAATGGGGAAGCCGTATTGTTGGACGGCAATTGGATGCCAAGTGATCCCGTGAAAGGTGAATATTATGCCATCGGGAGCGGCAAGCAGTATGCTTTGGCCGCGCTGGTTTTGGGCAAGTCAGCTAAGGAAAGCGTCGAAGTTGCCGCGAAACTCGACGTTTGGACTGGTGGCACAGTCACTGCCATAACTCACTAAACCCGCCTTTCGGCGGGAGTGTGACAGTGCGAGCGTGGAAGTAGGGCGCCACCCCGGGGCACGTCGAGCCCTGTCATCTGCTTGCGTTGTTGGACATGTGAGCTGGTCCATAAGCGCGCGAAAGCGTCCAGTTGTGGCCAAAAGCACGATTTGCGACAGAACCGGCCCGCTTCTATGAGTATGGGCCGCTTTTTGCGGCCAGCGTGCTTGCCATCCTGCCGCCAGTGGCCGTCGCCTTCTTCTTCCAAGGTTACCTCGTCATGAAGTAGAGCACCACGATCTTGTCGGAGAAATCGGAAAGGCGGACGGCCCTTCCGTCCGCGTCGGCCAGTTCGAAAGGCGGCGCGGCCTGCTCGTCGATCGCCTGGAAGAACCTCTCCGCGCTGTCCCTCATCTTGTCGAGATCGGCGCCCGGATGGTGGGCCAGCGCGGAGGTCGCGAGGATCAGCGCCAGAAATTGAATCGCAAGCGACGGTTTCGCTTTCATGGACAATGCATTCCGGTTGGGGGCGTTCGAGGGCTCCGCGGCTAGGATTGGTCTCACTGTGTCTGCTCCCGCTCCCGGCGGCTCATCTGCCTGATAGGCGCGTTCCCGCTCGGGCCATGTGCTTTTGATGAAGGCCAGAACGGCCCGGATCTCCTCGTCGGTGAGGACATTCCCGAAGCCCGGCATGTCGCTCTGGTAGCCGCCGCCGACGACCGCGGCCGGTCCCGGCGCCGGCATGCGTCCCGAAGGCAGCGGGCTTTCCAATCGCGCTGACCTTCGCCTGGCTAAAACCGTCTTGCCTAGCGCTATCGCCGCGGCCGGGGCGCCGCCACCGGCCATCCGGTTGGCGAGCCAAGGCAATGTCCAGACCAATCCGAGGCCTGCCGCGGCCACGCATCGATAAGAGGACCGACGCCCTTCTCCTTTGCCGCCGCTGGAGAACAGGTACTTGATCAGCGCGGCCGTCCCGAGGACGAGCACGACGACGACAAGCAGCCACACCAGGCCCATGCCGAACATCATCATGCCGCTCATGCATTCCATCATCGAAGCCTCCTATTCCGTGGCGTAGACGCCGCCGGTCCCGTCAGACTTCCGGATTTCGAGAATCTCGAAGGGCGCTTCCTTCGTGCCACTCATGCCGGGGGAGCCCATCGGCATGCCGGGCAGCGTCATGCCCTTTGATGTCGGGCCGCTCGGTCAAGAGCTTGTTGACCGTGCCGACCGGCACATGGCCGCTCACCACATAGCCGTCGATGAACGAGAGAAGGCAGCCATCGGCTTCCGGCGGAATGCCCTCTTCGCGGCTCATGGCGAAAAGGTCGTGCGTCGGCCTTGACGGTGACAGCGAAGCCGTTTCCTGCAAATAGCCGGCATAACCTTCGCAGCAGCCGCATTGCGGGTTCTTGTAGAGCGTGACGTCCTTTCGCCGGCGAACGCCGGAGCGGCGCCTGACAGGATCGAGGCGAGGACAAGAGCTATCAGGGTATTGGACATTTTTGCTTCTCCTTCGGCTTGTGGACTGGTCAGGCGACCGGCCGCCTGGTGTTCGAGAACGTGGCAGTGGAACATCCAATTGCCGGGATTGTCGGCGACGAAGGCGATCTCGACCTTCTCGCGCGGCGAAACCAGCGCCGTGTCCTGCCATTCGCGACGTGGGGTGGGCTGGCCGTTGCGGGAAATCACCCGGAAGGAATGGCCGTGCAGATGGATCGGATCATGCCACGCGGTTGCGTTGGTCGTGGCGATGACGTGGCTCTTATTCCGCAAGAGCGTCAGCCCCGGCTTCATGTCGTGATTGGCCTCGTCGGCGGCGACGCCGTTGATGAACCAGGCGGTGCCGGAATTCATCGTCCTGCATCATGCGCCCGGACCCATGCTTTCACCCATGTCCTGCGCCACCATCTCGCCCATCATGCCGCCGGTGAAGACGACTTCGTTGCGGGACGCTGTATCGAGGTCCGGCTCCGGCAGCGGAATGGTCGGCAGGGTCAGCGGCCAATCAGGCACACGTGCCCTAAGCGGAGTGTCGGAATAAACAAGATCGACGAGCTCATATTCCAGCCCCTCGTAGAACTGGTCGAAGATCGAAAGCCGGCTGCCCGGCTTGCCCGTCATGTCGAGGATCAGATCGGTGCGCATTGCGGGACCCAGCACCACCCGCCTCCGGCGCGTGTGGCGTCACCGGCTGGCCGTCGAGCGCGATGACGGCCGGCCTGAAAACCCGTGAAGTCGGGACTGAAGATGCGTGCATTGGCGGCGTTGATCAGCCGCAGCCGGATGCGCTCGCCCTTTCTGACCGCAAAGGTATCCGGCACGCGGCCATTGATGGTAACCGTGTTGCCGACGCGGCCATTGTGGTGAATGTCGTGCCGGTTGCCGAAATCCTCGCTGATTGCGCCAGATTTCGTCAGCCCTCAGTCACCGAGCATCCAGGTCACCTCGCGATCGGCCCGCACCGCCTTCGGTTCCTCGATGATCAGCGGACCATAAAGTCCGCGCCCGACCTGTTCGAAGCTCCGCTGGTGCGGGTGATACCAGCAGATGCCGACGTCGACGGCGTCGAACTCGTAGACGAAGCGCTCGCCCGCTCCAATCGGCTTCTGCGTGAGGTGAGGCACGCCATCCATGGCATGTGGCACACGCACGCGATGCCAGTGCACGGTCGTTTTCTCGGCAAGGCCGTTCTCTACCTCGACCCGCACGCGCTCGCCCTGACGGACCCGGATTTCCGGGCCTGGAACGGGCCTTCGGCGCGCAATCGAGCCCGGTTCACCCGGCCCAATGGCGTCCACTTTGGGGGCGCATGCACTGCAGACCCGCTGGACCTGATCCGGGAGAGAATGGGCGCGGCGATTGGAATAGCTATGAAAGCGCATCGGACCGTGGAACTGCGCGCGCAGACTTTCGGAGGAAGGCTCGCTTTTAAGCGTTATCGTGCAACTCTGACCGTTCTTCGCCTTGGCGGGTGCCGCGGAAGAATCCCGGGTTCTGCGAGCGCTCCGAGAACACCTGCGGTCGATCCTGTACCACAATTTCGCGAAGCTCGATGCTCTCTACAAACGATGTCTTGGATTCTCACGCCCTTATTTCAGCACTTCGCTCGCTTGCCCGACTCGGCCGCGGTCAGCCTTCACCGCCAATTTTATTGGCGCAGCGACGTTCCTATCGGGTCAGGCGAGGCTTCTTGAACCTGCCGCTCTCTCGTTGCCCTGGCACGATTAATCGTCCTCTCAGTCTCGTCATTGGCGGAGTCGCTCCTGAGGCGCGCGCCGGCGAGTTCGAGGAGCGCGTGGCTATCTCCTCGGTCCAGCCGGATTCCGCTGCGCGCTCAGCCAATTCCTGGAAGGCCGATTCCAAGGCGAGCTGGCATTGAAGGCCGCGGTCCGGATGGTCGACTGGGCAGCTTGGTTCCACGATCGCAATGCTTGATCGCTTCATTGCAGGCCATGGGCTCTCGCCCTCTCCTTTTGCCACACGAGGCGCCAGCTCACGTGTTGTTGTTGGCGTGCGCCCCGGCAACCGCTTTCACCAGCCGCTCCGGCGATCCCGCGCGCTCCAGCTCCGCAAAGAATGATGCGGCGTGACGCTACCCAGCCGGTGCTTCTCGGCCAATTTGCACACATAGGGATAGTCGACCATGAAATCGGATCGAGGCGAGGCGTTGGACGTTTCAGTCTTGGTCTGAATGCCGCCGCCCACGAGCCGATCGGCCTTCTCGATGATTTGGCGCACCCTCGTTGTCGACAAGCCATGTTCCTGAGCCAGGTCGGCGAAACTCTTGCCCTTCAGAAAGCCGTCGACCAGGGCTATGTTCCTATCGACGGTCGGCTAAATCCCAGCAGGCGCGCAGTTTTCCAGCATCATTCCGTTTGTTCATCCGCTTGTCCGCGCCCCCTGCAAATCCTACCGGGCCAAATCGGTGCTTGGAAGACCCACTCATGTCATGGCCTCGGGAAAGTACCAGGCCGACGGTCATGTGAATACGAAAGATGCTGGCGATCACCATGATCGTTGGTGACCGCTGACCTCCCGAATGTCGGCTTCGACGGCACACCGGGAGCTCTCGGCAATGTTGAATAATTCCGTTTGAAGATGGTTGACTTCGTCGTCGAGGCTCGATCCATCAGGATCGGTATCGACGATTCTATATTTGAGGAACCCAAATTCGTTTGACTCGCGCAATTCGCTGTACGGCGTATCATCGCAAGCGCGGGATTGCGACATCCTGCGAAGTGCCCACGTTGCTGGAATCGATTTTGCGGAAGTAAAAAGGCCCCGGCGCTGGGTCGGCGCGCAGGGCCTTCAGGCATGTACGAGCTACCAGCATGTCCAGTTATGATCGTGCGCTATCATAATGAACAAACGGTGAATGATCGCTATCCGAGGTGCAGGGCGGGCGAGATGGTGGGGCGGTGGGGGACCTGTACCGCTGCAGCGGGGCCACGAGCAGCGACTCGAGCCATGCGCCACGCTGCAGGACCTCGATTTCGGGCCAAGCCTCGAGCCCGCAACTCGCCTTGCTTCTCGGAAATCATAAGGCTTTGTGGGGCGGTTAAGCAGCGCGATATGGCCGCGGCGATACGAAGTTTTCATCTTTACCCTGTTCAGACGGTCAGGCTGCCTTCGCCGCCGGCTTGGCTGCCTTGACACGGGTTATACTGCGGCGACCGTCGACGCCGATCGGAACGTCACCGTCAACCGTAGCGCGACGCACAACCCGGTGCTGGTCGCCATAGTCGTTGACCGCATAATGCTGGGTAGCACGGTTGTCCCAGATAGCGACGTCGCTTACTTGCCAGCGCCACCGCACGGTATTTTCCGGGGCAGTGACGTAGGACTGGAACACCTCGTAGAGTTTGGCGGAATCGCTCTTGGAAAGGCCGACGAGGCGCTGCACGAAATTGCCGAGCAGCAGCGACTTCTCCCCGGTTTCGGGATGGACGCGCACGACCGGATGCTCGGTCTCGTAGATCGTCGATGTGAAGACTTCCTCGAAGTGCCTCTTCTCTTCGGCTGTGGCGCGCGGGCGCACGGCTGCGTAGTCGTAGGCATTGCTATGAATAGCCCACAGATTGTCCGCCAATATTTTGAGCGGCGCCGGCAGATTCTCGTACGCGGCGTGCGTGTTGGACCAGATCGTGTCGCCCCCCGCCGCCGGAATGACGACGCCACGTAGGACCGAGAATTTCGGATAGGCATCGACGAAAGTCACATCGGTATGCCACTGGTCTGCCCTGCCACCGCCACGGCCGGAATCGAGATTGAGGATTGAGGCCGTGCCGGCTGCCGGCCCCTGCGTGGGATGAGGTACAAGGTTACCCAGACGCCGCGCGAACAATTCCTGCTCCGCATCGTCGAGGTGCTCCTGGCCGCGGAAGAAGATCACCTTGTGTTTTAGAAGAAGCTGGTTGATGGCTGCTATCGCTGCGTCCGAAAGGTCTCCGCCAAGGCGAACGCCTCTGATTTCAGCTCCGACACGGCTGGTCAGCGGTACAACGTCGGAGTCAAGAATGGTCCGGTTGACAAGGACTGGATTGCTCATGGGTTCTCCTGTTTGATCTTGAAAGGGATAGCAAGTCACATCCGGCCAGCGGATGTCCGCGCTGCGTTGAAAAGTCTCATCGCTAGTCGACAGAGCTATCGAACAGGATAATTGACGTAAACTATAGAAAGAATGTTCTAATTTAAACTGGCTCGACGAAAGAGCAGTCTCCGTTGCTCCGGTCTCGGTGTTGAGTTCTCTAAGGCTGCGCCACACCTTGGTCCCCACGCCGGCATATGATCTCATTGTGCAGCCCCGTGCTCGCACGCCCCGTACTGGCGAAACTAATTGCAAGCTGCTGCAACACGCCCCCCTGGCGGCCTGCACCGAAACGACGACAGGGGTGCATCTGATTAGCCGTGAACCCAGGTCTCAAAAACCATCCGGCGTGACGAGCGGACGCACCGCACGTGTGACACCCGCCTTGTGGGGCAGGGTTGCCTTTCTCAATCCCGGCGTTGGTCGACGTCCCAATGAGCAGCAAGCTATTATCGGCCGCCGAATCTTAGTGGCTTCGTCGAGAGCCTCAATCAACCAAGCGGCGAAAGCCTCGCTAGAGTCTCGCCCGCCTGTCGCTATGAAGCAGTTGCAGGCAGCGCTGCTTCAGGCGCATGAACTCGCCCGATGCAATGATTTCCGTTGCCCTGGGTCTTTCGAAGGGCACTGTTTCGATTCCCTTCTTCTTCGGCGCGCGGCTTGATGCCGACATACGGTTTCTTGACCTGCCGCCTGAACGGCTGCCGAAGCGGGTGCCCCGCCAGCGACCCCGACAATCCACTGTTCCGCAACTGCTGAAGAGCCGACTGCGCTCGCATCCCGATGCTGCGCAACGGCACTATGCCGACATTCTGGAGACCGCAGCCGCATGAGCCTCGAGATGTTCCGCCGACCGTCGACAAAGGCGTCCTCTCGCCTGCGTCCGCCATTTGCGTCAGTGCTCGATCTGATTGGGGAGACGCCGGTCGTCGAACTGAAGAGCTTCGATACCGGCAGGTGTCGTCTCTTCGTCAAGCTCGAAAGCCAGAATCCCGGCGGATCGATCAAGGATCGCATTGCGTTGTCGATGATCGTTAATGCCGAACAGCGTGGCCAGCTCGCGCGGGGCGGTACAATCATCGAAGCGACCGCTGGCAACACAGGGCTCGGCCTGACCTTCTGGCGGCACGAAGCGCGTGATCGCGTGTCCAAAAGCTGACAGCGTCAGACAAATGTCAGGTTCATTACAACCAACATCTGGGCACTGTCGAGGTTTTTCGAAGCAATGGGCGCTAACTGCGCGCTGAGCGCGTTGGCATGGTTTTTGAGACTGAGTGACTGTGACTGCACTCAATGGGGCAAGACGAGCGATCCGCTCCTCCCTGAACCCGTGTGCCGTCTCTGAGAGGAAACCAGCTCGTGCAGAAACCTTTGGAAATAGCTTTGGACCGCAACGTGGTATTGCAGATGGAGTCCCCGGCTCCTTCGATTAAAGTCGAGAACTGGCTGCGTGGCGAGCCCCTCACCAGCTTTGAGCCCGGCAAAGTGTGCATAGTCGAATTTTGGGCAACTTGGTGCGGCCCATGTGTGGACGGGATGCCCCATCTGATCCAGCTGCAGGAGAAATACAAGGACAACGGCGTTGAGATCGTCGGAGTCGCGGCTTCTGAAGACGCTCCAACGGCCGACGAGGCCCGAAGCACGTTGGACGCTTGGTTGACCGAAAAATTCCCGAATCTGAACTATCGGATCGCATTCGACTCCACAGGCGAAATGGACAAGCTTTGGATGGAGCCCAGCTTTTCTTACGGGGTCCCGACCTCGTTCGTGGTCGACCGAGACGGCCACATCGCCTTTATCGGTCATCCGACGCAACTCGATGAGGTTTTGCCGAAGGTGCTTAACGGCAGCTGGCGCATCAGCGATCAGGCAAAATCCGCCGATACGGAGCGGATTGCGGAAGGCGAAACCATAGCGCGCGAACAAGCGCTGACCAAGCCCATATACGACAAACTTCGGCCGGCAATGGAGGCCGAGGATTGGAAGACGGCGCTCTCGGCGATTGAAGAAGGCCTCGCATTGATACCGGACAAACTCAACTTCCGCGTGAGTCATGTCAATCTGTTGCTTCACAGAATGCGCGACATGCAGGCCGGCTTGCCCGTAATGCGCCAATTCGTTCGCGACGCGATCGACAGAAAGTCCGAGGGATGGATGTATTGGGCGCTATACCAACTCTTCGCGCCGGGCTTTGATTATTCCGGCTTTCCGTCTGCTGAGCGCTTCGCGATGGGCGAAGAGCTGTCCAAACACATCGTGGCACTGCCGCAAGGCGGCGGCTCTAAGTTCCTGTCTTATCCGGTGGTCGCTCAGTACTATCATGAGAGCGGCAACAAAGATCGCGCCATCGAGTTGGTCGAGCAGACACTGAAAGCGCTGGAGGGTCCGGAGCCTATCTCGGACGACCTGAAACAGCACCTTCTACCCGAGTTGCTGCAGGCTCTGGCCAACTACAAGGGTGAGAAGGTTTGTTACGGCGCTCTCTGTGTGGCTCCGCAAGAGGATTCTCCCAAAAGGTGAAAGGGGCGGCCAAGGAGGAAACCAAAGAGGGGCGAATGGCTTACTGGCCAATTCGTCCATTTCCCTGACGTGGATGTACAAATAGGTCGGCCCAGGCGTCCAGCCCAGCCTCGCCGTTACCGCAAACACGTGACCGAGCAAGGAGAAGACGTGCCTGATCAACTCACCAAAACATACTGCCGCTAAGGGTCTCCCGGACCCGTCAAAGATGGCACTGGAGTAAGGCTGGCAACATGAAGAAGGTTACTCAGCCAGCTCGGCGCTGCCCACCGATCCACCTGCGCCCACAGGCGGGGAAGACGGGGGACGCAGCCGACCGCCTGTCTCTGCGCCAGGCAAGAACGGAGGACAGGACGATGACGGAAGTGACGCCATCTGCGACGAACGGCCCGGCCGCGCAGACGAAAGCGCCAGCCGTCAAAAATCCGTCCATCGCCACTGGCCTGACCAAGATCGGGCGGACCCCTACCGGGTTCGCCGCCCACGGCCTCTACGATCCGCGCAACGAGCACGATGCCTGCGGCGTCGGCTTCATCGTCAATATGAAGGGCGTCAAGTCGCATCAGATCGTCACGGACGGCCTGGCGGTGCTCGAAAATCTGACGCATCGCGGCGCCGTCGGCGCCGACCCGCTGATGGGCGACGGCGCGGGCGTGCTGGTGCAGCTTCCCGACCGCTTCTTCCGCGAGGAGATGGCCAGCCAGGGCGTCGAACTGCCCAACCCCGGCCATTACGCCGTCGGCCATGTGTTCATGCCGCGCGATCCTGAGCTTCAGGCGCATATCGAAGGCATCATCGCCGAGGTCGCGCAGCTCGAAGGCCAGCCGCTGCTCGGCTTTCGCGACGTGCCGGTCGACAATTCATCGCTGTCAAAGGCGCCTGATATCGCTGCTTCCGAACCGGTCCAGCGGCAGGTATTTCTGGGTCGCGGCGCCGAGATCGAGAGCGACGACGATTACGAACGGCGGCTCTACATCCTGCGCAAGGTCATTTCCGGTCGTATCCACGAAGAGACCAAGGGCGTCGACAATGGCTTCTACGTCGTGTCGATGTCATCGCGGACCATCGTCTACAAGGGCATGTTCCTGGCCTATCAGGTCGGCGCCTATTACAAGGATCTGACCGATCCGCGTTTCGAGACGGCGCTGATCCTCGTCCACCAGCGTTTCTCGACCAACACCTTCCCGTCGTGGAAGCTGGCGCATCCCTATCGCATGGTCGCCCACAATGGCGAGATCAACACGCTGCGCGGCAACGTCAACTGGATGGCGGCGCGGCAGGCCTCGGTCGATTCCGAACTGTTCGGCAACGACATCTCCAAGCTGTGGCCGATCTCCTATGAGGGGCAGTCGGACACCGCCTGTTTCGACAATGCGCTCGAATTCCTGACGCAGGGCGGCTACTCACTCGCCCACGCAATGATGATGCTGATCCCCGAGGCCTGGGCCGGCAACAAGCTGATGGATCAAGATCGCAAGGCCTTTTACGAATACCACGCCGCCCTGATGGAGCCGTGGGACGGGCCGGCGGCGGTGGCCTTCACCGACGGCCGCCAGATCGGCGCCACGCTCGACCGCAACGGGCTGCGCCCGGCGCGCTACATCGTCACCGACGACGATCGCGTCATCATGGCCTCGGAAGCCGGCGTGCTGCCGGTGCCGGAGGAAAGGATCGTCAAGAAGTGGCGGCTGCAGCCCGGCCGCATGCTGCTGATCGACCTGGAGAAGGGCCGCATCGTTTCCGACGAGGAGATCAAGTCGGAGATCGCGACCAGGCATCCCTACAAGAGCTGGCTCGCCAACACCCAGCTCATCCTCGAAGACCTGAAGCCGGTCGAGCCGCGGGCGCTGCGCAGGGACGTCAGCCTGCTCGACCGCCAGCAGGCGTTCGGCTTTACCCAGGAAGACACCAAGCTGCTGATGTCGCCGATGGCGACCACCGGCCAGGAAGCGGTCGGCTCGATGGGCACCGACACGCCGATTTCGGCGATGTCGGACAGATCGAAGCTGCTCTACACCTATTTCAAGCAGAACTTCGCCCAGGTCACCAACCCGCCGATCGACCCGATCCGCGAGGAACTGGTGATGAGCCTGGTGTCGTTCATCGGGCCGAGGCCGAACATCTTCGATCTCGTCGGCAATTCGCGTCGCAAGCGGCTCGAAGTGCGCCAGCCGATCCTGACCAATGGCGATCTTGAGAAGATCCGCTCCATCGGTCACACCGAGGACCGTTTCGACACCAAGACGATCGACATCACCTATGCTTCGAACGAAGGCGCGGCCGGCATGCAGGGCGCCATCGACCGGCTGTGTGAGCGCGCCGAGGCGGCGGTCGCCGGCGGCTACAACATCATCATCCTGTCCGACCGTCAGCTCGGGCCGGACCGCATCGCCATCCCGGCATTGCTGGCGACGGCGGCGGTCCACCATCATTTGATCCGCAAGGGATTGCGCACGTCGGTGGGGCTGGTCGTCGAGTCCGGCGAACCGCGCGAGGTGCATCATTTCTGCTGCCTTGCGGGCTATGGCGCCGAGGCGATCAATCCCTATCTCGCCTTCGACACGCTGCTCGACATGCACAAGCGCGGCGAGCTGCCGGCCGAAGTCGACGCCAATGAGGTCGTCTCCCGCTACATCAAGTCGATCGGCAAGGGCATTCTCAAGGTGATGTCGAAGATGGGCATCTCGACCTACCAGTCCTATTGCGGCGCGCAGATCTTCGACGCCATCGGGCTGAAGACCGACTTCGTGCAAAAATATTTCACCGGCACCGCGACGCTGATCGAAGGCGTCGGGCTGGAAGAGATCGCGGCCGAAACGGTCAGCCGCCACGCCGACGGCTTCGGCAACGACCCGGTGCTGCGCAACAGCCTCGAGGTCGGCGGCGAATACATGTTCCGCATGCGCGGCGAAGCGCATATCTGGTCGCCCGATGCGGTGGCCACCCTGCAGCACGCCGTGCGCCAGGGATCGTGGCAGACGTTCAAGGACTATTCCGCTCAGATCGACAGCGAGACGGCGCGGGCGCAGAGCATTCGCGGCCTGTTCAAGATCAGGCTGGCCGAAGAAACCGGGCGCAAGAAGGTCGCGCTCGACGAGGTCATGTCGGCTGCCGATATCGTCAAGCGGTTCTCGACCGGGGCGATGTCCTTCGGCTCGATTTCCAGGGAAGCGCACACCACGCTGGCCCGCGCCATGAACGCCATCGGCGGCAAGTCTAACACCGGCGAGGGCGGCGAAGAGGCTGACCGTTACCTGCCGCTGCCGGACGGCGGCAAGAACCCCGAGCGTTCGGCGATCAAGCAGGTCGCTTCCGGGCGTTTCGGCGTGACGGCGGAGTATCTGGTGAACTCCGACGTGATGCAGATCAAGGTGGCGCAAGGCGCGAAGCCCGGCGAGGGCGGTCAGTTGCCCGGTCACAAGGTCGATGCCACCATTGCCAAGGTCAGGCATTCGACGCCCGGTGTCGGCCTGATCTCGCCGCCGCCGCATCACGACATCTACTCGATCGAGGATCTGGCGCAGCTCATCTACGACCTCAAGAACGTCAATCCGGCGGCTGATGTCTCGGTCAAGCTGGTCTCCGAAGTCGGTGTCGGCACGGTTGCGGCCGGCGTCGCCAAGGCGCGCGCCGATCACATCACCATTTCCGGCTATGACGGCGGCACCGGCGCATCGCCGCTGACCTCGCTCAAGCACGCCGGCAGCCCGTGGGAAATGGGCCTTGCCGAGACGCACCAGACGCTGGTGCTCAACGGCCTCAGGTCGCGCGTCGCGCTGCAGGTCGATGGCGGCCTGCGCACCGGGCGCGACGTCGTCATCGGCGCGCTGCTTGGCGCCGACGAATTCGGCTTCTCGACCGCGCCGCTGATCGCGGCCGGCTGCATCATGATGCGCAAGTGCCATCTCAACACCTGCCCGGTCGGCGTCGCGACGCAGGATCCGGTGTTGCGCAAGCGCTTCAAGGGCACGCCGGAACACGTCATCAACTTCTTCTTCTATGTGGCGGAAGAGGTCCGGGCGCTGCTCGCCGAGATGGGCTACACCCATCTCGACCAGATCATCGGCGACACCGAACTCCTGGAGAAGCGGGCGCTGATCCAGCACTGGAAGGCGCGCGGGCTCGATTTCAGCAAGATGTTCTTCAAGCCGGATGCGCCGCATGAGGCGGTGCACTGGACCGAGCGGCACAAGCATCCGATCGACGACGTGCTCGACCGCAAGCTGATCGAGTTGGCCAAGCCGGCGCTGGACGCCAGGCAGCCGGTCAGCATCGAGCTGCCGATCCGCAATGTCGACCGTTCGACCGGCGCCATGCTGTCGGGCGAAGTGGCAAAGCGCTTCAAGCACAAGGGCCTGCGCGAGGACACGATCTCGGTGAAGCTCACCGGCACCGCCGGCCAGTCCTTTGGCGCCTTCCTGGCGCGTGGGGTTTCGTTCGAGCTGGTCGGTGCGGCCAATGACTACGTCGGCAAGGGCCTGTCGGGCGGCCGCATCGTCATCCGCCCGCCGGAGAACACGAAGATCGTCGCCGCGGAGTCGATCATCGTCGGCAACACGGTGCTCTACGGCGCGACCGAGGGCGAGGCCTATTTCTGCGGCGTCGCCGGCGAGCGTTTTGCGGTTCGCAATTCGGGCGTCGCCGCCGTCGTCGAAGGCGTTGGCGACCATGGCTGCGAGTACATGACCGGCGGCATTGTCGTCGTCATCGGGCAGACCGGCCGCAACTTTGCCGCCGGCATGTCGGGCGGCGTCGCCTATGTGCTCGACGAGGTGGGTGATTTCGCCGAGCGCTGCAACATGGCGATGGTCGAACTGGAACCCGTTCCCGAAGAAGACGACCTGATGGAGAAACTGCTCCATCATGGCGGCGACCTCGATCACAAAGGCCGCGTCGACGTGTCCGGCGACATGACCAGCCATGATGAGGAGCGGCTCTATCAGCTGATCTCGAACCACGTCCATTACACGGGTTCGGTGCGCGGCCGCGAGATCCTCGACAACTGGGCGACTTTCCGGCCGAAATTCCGGAAGATCATGCCGGTCGAATACCGCCGCGCGCTGATCGAAATGGAACGCATGCGCATGGGCGTTGCGGCGGAATAGGTATTGGGATTGCCGGGAAGCCAAGCTTCCCGGGCGACGCCTTCATCAACAATCCTGGCCTCGGACTGAAGGTTGCCATGGCTGCCTTATGAGGTTAACGGGTGCGTCGTCGAGCGCGCCATCTGGACAGCAGGGACTGGACTATGGGCAAGGTAACAGGGTTTCTCGAGATCGACCGGCAGGTGCACAAGTACCAGCCGGCTTCCGACCGCATCCGGCATTTTCGCGAGTTCACGCTGCCGATGTCGGACAAGGAGGTCGAGAAACAGGCCGCGCGCTGCATGGATTGCGGCATTCCGTACTGTCACGGGCCGACCGGCTGCCCGGTCCACAACCAGATCCCGGACTGGAACGACCTCGTCTACAATGGCGACTGGGACAATGCGATCCGCAACCTGCATTCGACCAATAATTTCCCGGAATTCACCGGCCGCATCTGTCCGGCACCTTGCGAGGAAGCCTGCACGCTGAACCTCGAGGACATTCCGGTCGCCATCAAGACGATCGAGCAGGCGATCGCCGACAAGGCCTATGAAACCGGTCATATCCGGCCCTATCCGCCGGAAAGGAAGACCGGCAGGCGCGTCGCAATCATTGGCTCGGGGCCGGCCGGCATGGCGGCCGCCCAGCAGCTTGGCCGCGCCGGCCACGACGTTCACGTCTACGAGCGCGAGAGCCGGCCGGGCGGGCTGATGCGCTACGGCATCCCCGACTTCAAGATCGAGAAGCACTACATCGACCGGCGCATCGAGCAGATGCAAGGCGAGGGCGTGAGCTTCCATTGCGGGATCAATGTCGGTGTCGACAAGCCGGTGGCGGAGCTGCTCGCCGAGTATGATGCGGTGCTCTATTGCGGCGGTTCGGAAACGCCGCGCCCGGCCAACATTCCCGGCGACGATCTCGACGGCGTGCATGACGCGATGCCTTACCTGGTGCAGCAGAACAAGCGCATCGGCGGTGAGCCGATCCAGTCGGTGGCGTGGCCGTCGCCGCCGATCGTCGCGGGCGGCCAGCATGTCGTCGTCGTCGGCGGCGGCGACACCGCGTCCGACTGCGTCGGCACCGCCTTCCGCCAGGGCGCCGTTCGCGTCACCCAGCTCGACATCCGGCCGCAGCCGCCGGAAAAGGAAGACAAGCTTTCGGTCTGGCCCTACTGGGCGACGAAGATGCGCACCTCGTCCTCGCAGGCGGAAGGCGCCGAGCGCGAGTTCCAGGTGGCGACGCTCGAATTCATCGGCGAGGACGGCGCGTTGACCGGCGTCAAATGCTGCGAGGTCGATGAAAAGCGCAAGCCGATCGCCGGCACGGAATTCGTCATCCGTGCGGATCTCGCCTTCATCGCTATCGGCTTTGCCGGGCCGGCCGCCGTCGGGCCGGTGTCGGAACTGGCTGGCCAGATGAAGATCGCCATCGACAGCCGCCGCTCGAACAACGTCGAGGCCAATGATCGCGACTACAAGACCAGCGTCGAAAAGCTCTATGCGGCGGGCGATGTGCGCCGCGGTCAATCGCTGGTCGTCTGGGCGATCCGCGAGGGCCGTCAGGCAGCGCGTTCGATCGACGAGGCGCTGATGGGATCGAGCGTGCTGCCGCGCTGAGACCGTTTGGAAACGCTACTCCCGCGGCCATCTGAGGGCGCTTTGCCCTTCAGGTGTCCCGGGGGCAGGTTTACGGACGATCGCCGTGGTCGTTTCGGTTGTGGCCGCGGCCGCAGGCTGCCGCCTTGGCGGCCAAGAAAAATCGTCGGCGCGGCCGGGCGAAGCAGCGGGCGCCTTGCCCTCGACGACGAATTTTTCACCGGGCCCGGCTTGGCCGGCGCTGCGGCACCGAGGAGTTCCGAACCGCCGTCGAGTGCCGGTGATTTCGAGTCGGCGTCGGTAGCCGGGGCGGCGGCCTCAGTCTTTTCGTTCGAGGGTGGACTACGCTACTGGCCCAGTACCGGCAAGCATCGAAGGACCTTTACAATCATAAAGGTACGTCACCGGTCTCGCGGCTCACCTATGACGATCTAGACGCGCATTCGAGTGAAGTCTTCTTCAACGCGATCCACAATCCGACTGGCATTTTCGTAAAGGCCTCCTCGGTGCCGGCGGCATCAGGGAGGGTTTTCTCATGACGAGGACTTCTTACGGAAATGGGGGGCTACTCAAACACATTCAGTGATCAGCGCGGGGGCGGCGTCAGCTATTTCACCGCCGATCTTGGATATAATTTCTTGAACGCGCCGCGCTACCGCATCGGTGCTTTTGTTGGCAACAATTTCTGGCACGAGAGCTACGACGCTTTCGGTTGCACGCAGCAGGCGACCAACTGGAGGACCTGTGTGCCAACCGTCCCGACCTACGTCAACCTCATCAGCCAGGACAACGATTGGCATTCGCTGCGACTCGGCTTGGCCGGGCAGACGCAACTCACCGCGCGACTCAGCCTTTCTGGTGACGTGGCGTTCCTCTTCACGCGGCTCGACGGCAAAGATCAGCACCACATGCGCCCCAAGATCAAGCTAATTCCCGAAGACGGCGATGGGCATGGCGTCCAGCTCGAGGCGGTGTTGAACTACAAGGTCACGGATTTGTTCAACATCGGCGTCGGCGCCCGCTACTGGGCCGTGGCGAATAACGGCACGGCTCATTTCGAAGAGGCAATGGGCGGTCGTGGTTCCCCGCAGGCCGACGATTGGAAGGCAAAGCGCTACGGCGTGTTCGTGCAGGCCAGCATCAAGTTCAACTGAGAGAGCAAGAACCGGGGAGAGCGGCGATGCCACTCCAGCTCATTACGATCATTGGATCAACAGAAGGAAGTTTTCCGAAGAGTTCTGCAGGCGTGCGCAAAGTCGCCAGACAAAGTTCTCTGGTCCATAGTGTACGTGCCGTCACGCCCGTTCTCGACATGGTTGAATGATACGTCCCGCGCGATAGATCAAAGTCGTTCTTCATTGGTTTTCCGGAAATCGCGGGAGCACAGCGTGCAGTGACCCTCGGCTGCTGGTTTTCTGTCAACGCGCAGATGAGGGAGAATGAGCGTACAGCAAAAATCATCAGTGCTGTCGCTTTCGCCAAAGCCCGCCGCAGCTAAACGGGGCCCCACGTCCGGTAGCGCCCCTGCCGGTCACCTCACGGATGCCGAGTTCGGCACCAGCCCGAGCGCAGCACGCTGGCTAATTTTCAGCTCGGCCGCGACCAGACCTGCCGACACCAGCGGCCGCGCCAGCACCAGCTCGATCAGCGCCGGCAGGCTCGAGTTTTTGCGCCGGTTCCTGAGCCGGCGCTCCATCTGGCTTTTGGCCAGCGCCTGGATGATTGCAAGGCTGAAACAGTCGATGGAACGCCCCTCCAGCGAAGCCGAACCGGACGAGGCGCGCGCGCCAGGTCCTTCGGCTGCCATCGGCACGCTGGGTTTAAGTGCTTGGGGTGACACGGCGTGATCTCCGCCGTTGGCGGGAACAGGCGGTAGAACAGCTGGATGTTCTCAAATGCATGCGGGATTGCCCAGATCTGGCCGCCCTCCCCCGTTGCGATCTGACCGGCTTCCATCTTCCAGGTAAGCGCCGCACGCAGGCTCGGGAAGGAGTCGTTGTAGTCGTATCCAGCATCGGGTAAAAACGGGTAACCGGCACTTAAAGGCGTTGTAGTGTCGCCACCAGAAATACTGCTCCGTGGTGCTGGCCTTTGCGTGGGGGCGCAACACGGCAACTACCCGCTCAAAACGGTTGGTCCTCTACCTCTTATTCACCGTCGCTTTCCTCGCGGCCTAACCCGGCCGGAATATCCGTTGCCAGAAAAAGGCCTCGCGGCCGGTTCGAGGCGCATCCCTCCTCCGAAGCAGCACGCTCAAGTATCGTCACAAGCCCCGAGCGCTTCGCGTTCGGCGATGTCCAAATTCCGACAATGTCGGATACAGTCAGATCTACTGGATTGCGTTTGAATGGTTTTCTCATTTGGCACAGTACATGCGGGTCATCCGCAAAACACGTGACCGACCAACAAGAATTCGCATGATCACCTTACCACAACATACAGCCGCCTCGGAACAATCACTTGGCCCCTGATCGCCCGCCCCGGCACCACAACCGGAGTCATCGATGTTCTGACGGGCTGCCCTAGGATACCTGCTGCGACAGGGCTTGCCCTGGTGACGACCACTCCGGCTCCGCCGGTTACCGACGAGGGCAACGTGACGGATTTCCTGCTTTTCAACGGCATGGAGGTGGCTGTCATTCCCGACCACCGAAGCGAGCGACAAATTCTATCTCAACGCCGAGCAAGAGCTGGTGTTCGCCGATGAAGACAGCCCGGCCTTCATGGCAGGCGCATTCGAGTTCCTGTCCGCGCTGTGGCTCGATGAAGAAAAGGTGAGGCAGGCATTCCGTCCGGCAATGGCGTCGGGTGGCACGATCATAGCGCGTGTCTGTTTCGCGGTACGGAACGGTTCTTCCGTCCAGGCTACAATGCCAATCTGATCGACTCCTGGCTGCCGGCCTTGGAGGGCGTCGTCGAGAAGCTCGAACGCGGCGTGGACGTCGCGGATGTTGGATGCGGTCATGGTGCATCGACCGTGCTCATGGCACAGGCCTTCCCCAATTTCGCGCTTCGTCGGCTTCGACTATCATGCCCCTTCGATTGAGCGCGCCCGCAAGGCGGCCGAGGTAGCCGGCGTCGGCGTCAACACGCGGTTCGACGTCGCCGCCGCCAAGAGCTATCCCGGAACCTACGACCTCGTCACATTCTTCGATTGCCTTCACGACATGGGCGACCCGACGGGCGCCGCCACCCATGTCCACGGATCGCTCAAGCCGGATGGCACGTGGATGATCGTCGAGCCGTTCGCGCATGATCATCTGGCGGCGAACCTCAATCCCGTCGGACGCGTTTACTATGCCGCTTCCACGTTCGTGTGCACGCCCGCGTCCGTGTCGCAGGAAGTCGGGCTCGCGCTTGGAGCCCAGGCCGGTGAGGCGAGGCTGCGCAAGGTGGTGACCGGTGGCGGCTTCAAGCGATTGCGTCGCGCCGCGGAGACACCGTTCAACATGGTGCTGGAGGCCCGCCCTTAGCGTGGCCGTCGCCAGAAATTGCAGCTCATCGCATTTGATGAAGATCACCGCCAAAATCCGGACGCATCGGGCTTTTCAAGGCGTCTGGGTTCACGCAGAGGTCGCTGCCGAGCCGCCTTCTCTAAACCACTGAAGTCGATGTCCGGCGGCAGATTCTTTCCCTCTCTGCGGCCACAAGGCGAGCAGCCTCGCTGTAGGCGTCTTCCCGCCCAGTGCTTTCTCGACCCGCCGCGGTGGGCTGATCGTCTCGGATCGTCATCAAAGCGGTGGACGCCGGTGCGAAGTCTGGGCATGGAGATCGGCACCTCCGAGGTCGAGCGGATCTGCTAAAAGCGCCAGGAGCGGCACGCGACCAGTGGCCTATTTACGACACGATGGGCTTCCACCTTCGCAATACGCTCGGTGAGTGTCATCTGGATAGCCTCATCGTGTTTGCAGCTTCACGACGCCTTACGACGCAACGCCGTTTGGTATCCAAGCCATTGGTGGATTTCAGCGGCTATACGCTCGGCATGCGCGGTGACTTCGGGAATTCCCATCAATTCGCCAACGCTGCCGCGCGCCAGCGGCCCGCTGACGAAAATGCTGTCGGTCGGTCGGCCGGAAGTGCTGACCGCACGGCCTTGGCTGTCGGTCGCCAGGCCAAGGCCAATCGGGTCTAGCCGGACCAGTCCCATTCGCCCGAGATCGGCAATTGCTGTGTTGGTCCGGAAAATATCGGCATGCGCCGGCCCGGTCGTGACGACCACCCTGTCGAACGTCTCGGTTGTCTGAGTGGGTTGGCGCCTTGGCCGCAGCGTGACCCGAATGCGCCCGTCGACCTGCTCGGCGCCGACGATCGATGCGGCGCGATAGGCGAGCATGCCTTCGGCAACGCGGCGATCGAGCACGTCCGCGACCTGTGGCGCGATGCGGAAGCGATGCACATCCCACAGCGTGCGCAAATGGCGCACGAGGCGGCGCTGCTCGTCGAGCGGCAGGGCCTGCCAGATGATTTGTCCCTGACGTCGGACGGCATCGAGGACCGGGTGCCAGTCTTCGCCCCGACGCTTGGCATCTAGGATCGTGGCCCGGATGCGTCTGAGCATCACTGTTGCGCTGCGTGAAGGCAGACTGATGAAATCACCAATCGGGTCGACCGGGAGCACCGCGTGGCTGCGCGAACGATAACCATGACGTGATAGCGCGAGGATGCGGCTGCGATGCCCATTGCGGTCCAGCGTGGCAATGATATCCGCCGACGTCAGTCCAGTGCCGACTACGAGCACATGGTCGTCGCGGCCGATCGCTTGCAGCCCTCCGAGATCATAGGGATTGGCCACCAGCCGGGCTGCAGCAGCCACAGACCGCAGGGCCGATGGCAAGGCCGGTGGCGGATGCGTCGCCGCAATCACTAGGGCGTCGGCTGCGAGCGTCCTTCCATCAGCGAGAATCAGGATGTAGCCCTGGCCACTGAGCTCGACTGACGCGACGGCGGACCTGACATGACGGATCACTTTGCCGGACAGAAAGGGTTGGAGATAAGATTCCACGTAGCGCCCGAAAACGCGTCGCTGTGGGTAGAGTGCTCCATTTGCGGCAATAGCCTCGGCATCGTCGAGAATCGCGCCGGTCTGCTCCAGCCAATCGGCAAAGTGGCTGTCCTGGCCGGAGATCAGCGTCATTCTCGACGCCGGCACATTGATGCGGTGTGAAGGATCGGCCGTCGAGTAGGCCAGACCATAGCCGAGCCCCTCTCTGGGCTCGACGACCACGATATCGGCAGCACCGGCGGGCAGCAGCCGCGCAAGATGAAACGCGGTCGCCGCACCGGAAAAGCCGCCACCGATGATGGCTACGACCGGTCCCCTGCCCAAGTCTCTGGCGCTCAAGACTGACTCGCGCGCAGTGCCGAAGGCCGATGGTCGCCGGCCACCGTTTCGCCGAACGGTCCCATGTTCACTGCCGTCGGGCGCGTCGAGATTTCATGATCGAGCGGCAACAACGGCAACACCAGTTCGCCGAAGCGATAGGCCTCCTCCAGATGCGGATAACCAGACAGGATAAAGCTATCGATGCCAATGCGCCGGTATTCGTCGATCCGTTCCGCAACTGTCGCCGCATCGCCGACCAGGGCGGTGCCGGCGCCGCCTCGGACCAGGCCAACGCCAGCCCACAGGTTCGGACTGATTTCGAGCTTGTCGCGGCGGCCGCCATGAAGCCGGCTCATGCGCGACTGGCCGACGGAATCCATGCGCGCGAAAACCTTCTGCGCCTCGGTCATCGTGTTGTCGTCCAGGCGGCTGATCAGGCGGTCGGCATCGGCCCAGGCCTCATGATTGGTCTCGCGGACGATGACATGCAGCCGGATGCCGAAGGTCACCTGGCGCCCGGCTTTCTCGGCAAGACCGCGCACATGGGCAATCTTTGCCGCGACGTCCGCCGGCGGTTCGCCCCAGGTCAAATATTTGTCGATCTGTTCGGCGGCGACCGCGTTAGCGGCATCGGACGAGCCGCCGAAATAGAGCGGCGGATGTGGCGTCTGCACGGGCGGAAACAGTAGGCGACCGTCCTCGATACGGAAGTGCTTGCCTGCGAACGCTACGGTCTCGCCGCGAAGCACCGCCTTGTAGATGTCGAGGAATTCCCGCGTCACCTCATAGCGCTCGTCATGGCTGAGGAAGATGCCGTCGCCCTTGTTCTCGACCGGATCCCCGCCGGTGACGACGTTGATGAGCAGCCGTCCGCTGGAAATGCGGTCGAGCGTCGAGGTCTGCGCGCGGCTAGCGTCGGCGATTGCAGGCCCGGCCGGACGGCGACAAGGAAGCGAAGCCGCTGCGTCAGCGGTGCCAGCGCCGACGCCACGACCCAGCTATCTTCGCAACTGCGTCCTGTCGGCAGCAGCGCGCCATAGTAGCCGATGGCATCGGCGGCTTTCGCGACTTGGGTGAGATAGGGCAAGTCGACCGCCCTGCCCCCCCTCTGAGGTGCCGAGATAGCGGCTGTCGCCATGAGTCGGCAGAAACCACAGGACCTTGATCCTGTCGGGAGTGGCAATGCTCATGAATGGTCCTCTGTGATTTGGAGGCGCTTCGCTCAGCTCCAGGCATGGAGCGGCGGATTTACGTCGTTGAGGTAGTAGTTGCCGAGGATCGCGTATTTCCAGCGCACCGGATCGTGCAGCGTGTGGGTGCGGGCGTTGCGCCAGTGCCGGTCGAGATTGTGCTCGGCCAGCGTCGAGCGTGTGCCGGCGAGCTCGAACAGCTTGTTCGTGGCAATGATGGCGATCTCTGTCGTGAGGATCTTGGATTCGGCAACCGCGATCTGCGCTTCCGCGACGGTCTTCTCGTTCGGGTCGGCCACGGCGCGATCTACCGCAAGCCCGGCCCTTTCCAGAACCGCCTCTGCCGCGTTGGCCCGCAGGCGAAGGTCGCCAATCGCCTGGATCGTATAAGGATCCTGCCAGGCATGATCGACGCCGCTGTCGATCCAGGCGCGCGACTTGGTGCGCACGAAGCCGACAGTCTCGTCGATCGCCGCCTTGGCGATGCCGAGATCGACCGCGGCCTGGATGATCTGGAAGATGGCGCCGTCGGCCGTCGGCCTGTCATAGCCCTTGTAGCCGGGGACAAGATGCGTTTTGGGCACCTTGACATTGTCGAGCAGGACCGTGCCGGACAAAGTCGTCTTCTGTCCGAAGCTCGACCAGTCGTCGATCACCGTCAGTCCGGGCGCGCCGCGATCGGCGATGGCATACCAGGCGCGCCCCTCGTCATCGAGCGCCACGATCGGAACCAGATGGGCAAGCAGAGCACCGCTCGAATAGAATTTCTGGCCGTTGACCACGACATGGTCGCCGGCGTCGACGAACTTTGTCTCGAAGTCGGCCGCGCGCTTGGAGCCGAACTCGGAGAACGCGTTGCCGAAGCGCGTGCCGGACAGCACCTCAGCGAAAAGCAGCTTCTTCTGCGCCTCGTCGGAGACGGTGCGGATAGCGGCGACGACGCCAAGATGGTTCTGCGGAATCTGGCCGAGCGACGGATCGGCCGCCGAGATGATGGTGATCACCTTCGACAGGGTCACATAGGAGAGCTCCGGCCCGCCATAGGCTTTCGGCACGTTGATCGACCACAGGCCGCTCTGCGAAAACGCATCGAGCTCTTCCTTCGGCCAGATGCGTTCACGATCCCGCTTGGAGGCATCCCTGGCGAATTCGGCGGCGAGTTTTTCGGCGACAGCGATTGCCTCGGCATCGGCCTTGATCACATGCGCCTTGGCAGAGGGTCGTTCGACCGGCGGGACGGCACTGCGGCTATCCGACGCCTGCCTGGATTGGATGGTCATGCTGCTGTCTCCTTGGGAAAATGTTGCGGTGGAAGCGGCGCGCCGCCGAGGTAGTAGGTTTTGATATCGGTGCGCTGGCGCAAGTCGGCAGCCGATCCTTCCAGCACGCTGACGCCGTTCTCGAGCACGGTGGCGCGGTCGGCGTATTTCAGCGCGACCGCCGAATTCTGTTCGGCAACGAGGATCGAAAGGCCTTCGTCGCGGTTGAGCCGTTTCAGGGCGCTGAAGATCTCGTCGACGATCAGCGGTGCCAGCCCCATCGACGGCTCGTCCAGAACAAAGAGTTTCGGCCGCGACATCAGACCCCGGCCGATAGCCGTCATCTGCTGCTCGCCCCCGGAAGTGAGGCCGGACCGGGTTCGCCGCTTCTCGGCGAGCCTTGGGAAAAGTGAATAGACACGATCCAGGTCCGCCTTGACGCCCGTGCGAGAGGACGAGCGTCCGAGCGCGCCGGTGAAGAGGTTCTCTTCGACCGTCAGCGAGCGGAAGCAATGCCGGCCCTCGAGGACTTGGACAAGGCCGCTGCGGACTAGGTGCGAGGGGCTTGCCCTTGAAACATCCTCGCCACCGAAGGTGATCCGACCGGCGGTAATGGCGCCGCGCTCGGCCGGGAGGAGATTGGATACGGCGCGCAGCAGTGTCGTCTTGCCGGCACCGTTGGAGCCGAGCAGCGCGACGATCTCGCCCCTGCCAACCAACAAGTCGACGCCGTGTAGGGCGGCGATGGCGCCGTTGTAGACAGCCTCCACGCTGCTAACTGACAGTATCGGGTATTCCGGGATGGACATCGATGACTCCGCTCGGGAAGGTGGATGGCGCGGCCGGCCAGATTTGTCGGCCGCACCATACCAAATTCAGTTGCTGACCACCGCGTCGGCGTCCTCGGCCGTGCGGATCTTGATGCCCTTTTCCTTGGCATACGCCTCGGACGACTTCTCGATGATCGGACGCAGCAGCTTCCAGTCGGGAGCGATCCAGTCGGAGACGACATTCCACTTCTTGCCGTCCCATTGCTGGAAGGTCACGTAGCCGTCACCCTCGTGATTGTCCCAGGAGACGTTGATCGAGTGGAACAGGTCCTTGGCGCCGAGTGCCTCGACGCGCGCCGGATCGAGCTTGAGATGCTCGAAGCCCCAACGCACTTCGTCGCCGGTCAGCGTGCGGTTGCCGAACTTGGCCTGTGCGATGCGGACCGCCTCGACATTGAGGATGCCATTGACGATGCCGAGATTGTGGTAGACCGAGCCGATGCGGCTTTTGTCCTCGAGATTGCCTTTGCCGTCGCCGTAGACCGTTTTGACGATCTCCTGGACCACCGGATACCGCTCACCCGAGGCCTGGGTGGTGATGGCCGTATAGCCCTTGGCGGCATCGCCGGCGGGGATGACATCCTCTTCGGAATTCGACCAGACATTGCCTATGATGTGATCGGCCGGGAAGCCTGTCTTCTGCGCGGTCTTCAAGGCGACGGGGTTCATCACGCCCCAGCCGCGCAGCACGACATAGTCAGGATGCTCGCGCCGGATGGTCAGCCACTGCGCCTGCTGCTCGTTGCCGGGATGCGGCACCTCGATCTGCGACAGCTCGAAGCCGTATTTCTGCGACAGCAGCTCATAGATCGGGATCGTCTCCTTCCCATAGGGCGAGCCGTGATAGAGCACGACGATGTTCTTGCCCTTGAGCTTGTCGAGGCCTCCTTCCTTGGACGCGATGTAGTTCACGATGCCGGAGGTCTCGCTGTAAGGATTGAGCAGCAGCGGGAAGACGTAAGGGAACACCCGCCCGTCGGTCGTGTCTGTGCGGCCGTGGTTGATGGTGATCAGCGGCACCTTGTCGTCGGTGATGCGATCGATCATGGCATAGGCGATGCCGACCGAGAGTGGATTCCAGGCAGCGATGCCGGGATTGCTCTTCAACCGTTCATACACCTCGACGCCCTTCTCGACCTCATATTGCGTCTCGCCTTCGCTCCAGGCCAGCTTGGCGCCATTGACGCCGCCGTCGCGGATGTTGATCAGGTTGAGATAGTCGATGAAGCCACCGAAAAAGCCGGTTCCGCCGGCCGCATACGGACCGACACGGTAGCTCTGCAGGGGAAAGTATTGTTCTTCGGCGTGAACCGCCGTCGCGCCGAGCACGAAGGCCGTGGCGATCGCCGCTTTTCTTAGGTGACTGAAGAAGGTCATTGCTTACGTCTCCTGATGGGTTGGTCCGAGCGGAGGAGGAAGTTGAGCGGCAATCAGCTGGACCTTGAGCCGATCCGTCGTTTGAGGCGGTCGAAGAGGGCCGACAGCCCGCTCGGTTCCGCGATGAGGAAGATGATGATAATGGCGCCGAGCACGATGCGCTGGCTCATGTCGAGAACGCCCGAATCGAACAGGCCGCCGAACAGGAATGCGCCGAGCCGGGACAGAAAGAGCGGGAGGACAACGATGAACGCCGCACCCAAAACGCGCCACGGATCGAGGCCAGCCCGCCGATGATGATGATGAACAGGATCTGGAATGAGCGGTCGAGATTGAAGCCTGCCGGCTCGACGGTGCGCAGATAGGTGAAGGCCCACAGCACGCCGGCGATACCGATGATGAACGACGAGATGGCGAACGCCAGAAGCTTGGTTCGCAGCACCGGCACACCGATGACGCGTGCGGCGGTTTCGTTGTCCCGCACGGCGATGAAGTTGCGACCGGTCGCGCTGTTGACCAAGCGCCAGACGAGGGCCGTCAGCACCATGACCGTGGTGACCGAAAGCAAATAGCGGCCGGTCGCGCTGTCGAGCGAAAGACCGGCGACGGCCAGGTGCGGCGCCGAGATCACCCCGGACGGGTTGTCGTTGGAGAACCAGCCGAACTTGGTCAGCGCCCATTGCACGAAGAACTGGGCGGCGAGCGTCGAGACGGCGAGGTAGAAGCCGCGCAGCCTGAGACTGGGCAGGCCGAACACGACGCCGAAGCCGGCGGCGGAAATTCCGGCCAGGATCATGGTCACCGCCAGCGGCAGGCCTTCGACCCTGAGGTTGAAATTGTAGGCGCCGAACGCGCCCACCGCCATGAAGGCGGAAGAGCCAAGCGAGAGCTGGCCGCAATAGCCGGTCAGCAAATTGAGGCCGACCGCCGCCAGGCTGAGCGCCAGGAATGGCAGCAGGATCGCCTCGACCAGATAGCCCGAAGCATAGGCAGGGACCACGCCGTAGGCGACGACGAACAGGGCGGTCGCCAACGCCAGCTTCTGAACGAGTTTCGCCCAGTCGACTGGAAGCCTTGCGGCGTCGAGAGCTTGCACGGCCATGGTTCAGACCCTTTCGACGGTTTTCTGGCCAAACAGGCCGGAGGGGCGCACCAAAAGCACAACCAGCGCCAGCGCATAGGCGAACCAGCCCTCGATGCCGCCGCCGACGAACGGGCCGAGATAGACCTCGGCCAGCTTCTCGCTGGCGCCGATGATGAGGCCGCCAACGATGGCGCCGAGGATGGAATCGAAGCCGCCAAGCACCAGCACCGGCAGCGCCTTCAGCACGATCAGCGACAGCGAGAACCGGACGCCGAGACGCGCGCCCCACAACAGTCCGGCGACCAGCGCGACGAAGCCGGCCGCCGTCCACACGGTGCCCCAGATGCGAGGCAGCCGCAGCCCGACGGCGAGGGCCGCGAACTGATCGTCGGCGACGGCGCGAAACGCAAGGCCGATCCGCGTCCAATAGAAGAAGGCGCTGAGGCCTGCGACCATGGCGGCGGCGATCGCCGCCGCCAGCAGGTCGAAGGATGAGATCAGTATGCCGCCGACCTCGAAGGGGGTGTCGTCGATGCCGAGGTCGAGCCCGTGCACCTGCGTGCCCCAGATAAGCTGGGCGGCACCTTCGATGATGTAGGAGAGCCCCAGCGTCGCCATGAACAGCGTCATCGGCGAGCGGTTGACCAGTGGCCTGAGCACGGTCCGCTCGATGGTGAAGCCGAGCGCGACCATGACCGCGAAGGTGATGAGCAGCGAAAGCGCGAAGGGGATGCCGCGTTCGACGAGGCTGACAAAGGTGAGCGCTGCGAACAGCACCATCGACCCCTGCGCGAAGTTCAGCACGCCCGACGTCTTGTAGATCAGCACGAAACCTATGGCGACAAGCGAATACATGACGCCAGAGAGCAGGCCGCCGACCAGCACTTCGATGACGAAGAGGAAATCATAGTAGCTCATCAGATGTCCTCGCCATTCTCGCCCTCGGCGGTGCCGATATAGGCCCGGATCACTGCCGGATCGGCCCTGACCTCGGCCGGCGTCCCGTCTGCGATCTTGCGGCCGTAGTCGAGCACGGCGACGCGGTCGGAGAGGCCCATGACGACGCCGATGTCGTGCTCGATCAGGATGATGGTGACGCCGTGCCGGTCGCGCGCGGCGCGCACGAAGCCGGCCATCTCGGCCTTCTCGGTCGCCGTCATGCCGGCCATCGGCTCGTCGAGCAGCAGCAGCTTCGGCTCGGCGACCAGCGCGCGCGCCAGCTCGACCCGCTTCTGCAGGCCGTAAGGCAAGGTGGCGACGAGGCGGTCGGCGACGCTTTCGAGATGCAGGAAGGCGACTATCTGATCGGTCTTTTCGGCGATTCCCGCATCTTCGCTCCGGGCGCGTGGCAGACCTGCAATATGTTCGACGAAACTGGCGCGCCTGGTGTGGACGCGGCCGCACGCGATGTTGTTGCGCACGGACAGACCGCCGAATAGCGCCAGGTTCTGGAAGGTTCGCGCAACGCCGAGCCGTGCTAGACGGCTCGCCGGCACCCGGGAGAAGGACTGCCCGCCGATCGCAATCCTGCCGCGGTCGGCGTGATAGAGGCCGCTGATGATGTTGATCAGTGAGGACTTGCCGGCGCCGTTGGGGCCGATCACCGCGCGGATCTCGCCGACTTCCACTTCGAGATCAACATCGCTCAGCGCCTTGACCCCGCCAAAGGAAATGCCGATCCCGCTCAGCGCGAGAACCACATCCGGCCGTGACGACAGGCGTGCCAGACGCCTGTCGCCGACGGGGTTAGCCACCGCGAGGATGGCGGAAATTTCGGACGCGCGCTCGTATGCGGCCGCTCCCAGCGAAGCACCAATCATGAAACATTCCTGCTTTTGAAGGCGTGTCGGCTGCGGCCCCGTGGGCCGCGCCCGTCCTATTCCGCGGCGACAAGCTCCCTGTCGCGAGCTGCTTCCAGTTCGCGCACCAGAGGAATGACGCGCTTGCCGAAGAACTCGACCTCTTCCTGGAAATGCAGGAAGCCGAGCAGGATCAGGTCGGCACCGGCGTCCTTCAGTTTCAGGATGCGTTCGGCGATATGTTCCGGCGTGCCGATGAGATTGCTGCGGAAGCCGTCATTGTACTGAACGAGATCCTCGAGGGACGACTTCGCCCAATTGCCTTCGCCTTCCGGCGAGGCCTTGCCGGCATTCTTGACCTGATCGGCAAAGCCCTGCACCGCCTCCGGATTCGCCTTGGCGATGATCTCGTCGAGCACGGCGCGCGCTTCCTGCTCGCTCTCGCGGGCGATGGCGAAAGCGTTGACGCCGATCCTAACCTTGTGGCCGTTGGCTTTCGCCTTGGTGCGGATGTCGTCGACCTGCTTCCGGATCTCCTCCGGGGTATTGCCGTTGGTGAAATACCAATCGGAGACACGAGACGCCATGTCGCGAGCGGCTCGCGACGAGCCGCCCTGGAATATCTCGGGCAAGGGCTCGATCGGCTTCGGCTTCATGGAATAGTTGGTGAAGCGGTAGAAATCGCCCTTCAGCGTGAAGCTGTCTTCCGTCCAGATGCCGCGCAACGCTCGGATAAATTCCTCCGACCGGCGATAGCGCTCGTCATGATCGAGCCAGAGTTCGCCAATCGCGGCGAACTCGCCTCGGAACCAGCCGCTGACGACATTGACGGAGACGCGGCCATTGGTCAGGTGGTTGATGGTAGCGATCTGCTTGGCCGCCAGCGCAGGGTTCCACGGACCGGGCAGGATCGCTGCGATGACCTTCAGCGTTGTGGTCGCGGCAAGCAAGGCATGGCTGAACGAGACTGATTCGTGCTGGTTGTCGGCCCCATAGCCGGCTGTGAAACGGATCTGGCTCAGCGCATAGTCGAACCCGTTGGCCTCGGCAATCTGGGCGAGCTTGCGGTTGTAGTCGATATCCCAACCCGTCCGCTGCTCGATGTTGGAGATGACCAGGCCGCCGGAGACGTTCGGGACCCAGTAGGCGAATTTGATGGCGTCGGAATGCGAACTCATGTCGTCGTTTCCCCTGTTGATTGGCTCAGCCGACGCGGGTGGCGACGGCGGCATTTGCGTGACTTGAGTTGAGCAAGGAGACCGCGTCGGTAGCGGCCCTTGCAATACGCTCGATGATGGCTGCGCCGACGATTTCGCCATCGACGAAATCGTCGGGCGTGCCGTAGACGCCCGTAGGGACGGTGACAGAGCCAAAAAAGCCGAACAATGGCCGGAGCTGATGTTCGAGCACCAGGCCATGGTATGGGCTCCCGCCGGTCGCCGCGAGAAGCACGGTCTTGCCCGTCAACGCGCGATAGTCGACCAGGTCGAACAGGTGCTTGAGAGCGCCAGTGTAGGAAGCCCTATAGACAGGCGTTCCGACCACGAGCAAATCGGCCTTCTCGACACGCTGGATAATCGCTTCTCCAGATGCGCCAAGTGCGCCGCGGGATAGTCCGGCGAAAAGCGACGGTGCTGCCTCCGTGATCTCAATCAGACCGGTGTCGGCAAGCAGGCGCAACGCGACCGCCTTGACCAGCGCATTGACGACCGCCGTGGTGCGGGACGGGTTGCTTACACCGCCGGATATTCCAAGAACCGATAATCGTGCCAAGTCATCTATCTCCCACACATGCGCCATAGGCCACCACCGAAACCAAACGATATTCTACGAAATCTGTAGACATAAGGTACTTTGTTCTGATGTTTTCACGTCAATGGGAAAAACGGCGCTGCTAGGAGCGGCACGCCCACCGCATTCGATCTCAAATGGGATTAACTTGGCAGGGGCCGTAGGCGTCACCCGCGAGTTCGACTTTGGTGAAAACAGGCTCCGCCGGCGCGATATGAGGAATGTCGTCCAGCCGTTTGTGACAGCGCTCTCCACCGATGCCACGCAATCAAATGAGCGCGTGTATTATGACGGCTAGGCGTGCGAGAAACGTCCTCAGGCATTGCCCTACGAAGGAGCCGATATTAGCGCCGAGATTTCAAGGCTGGTCAGGGACGATTGAGAGTTTTGAGCACCGGCAGCACGAAGGCGGCAATCGCAGCGTCATGCCTTCGGAACCATCGGTAGCTGCTCAATACGTTCTGTTGTGCTCCTGCCTATATATGTGTTGCGTAATTCCCCTGAATGGCAACGGATTACCTGCGTCTGGTTATTCATTCTTCACCACTCACCCGCCCTTGATGATCTTTCGAAGCCGGGCGGGATCGGACAAAATCGCGAGGTCCTTCAACGGATTGCCGTAGACGGCGATGAGATCTGCGTGAGCGCCAGGCGCGATGGTGCCGATGAGGCCTTCCATGTTGAGCACGCGGGCAGCATCCACCGTCGCGGATCGGATCACGTCCCGAGGCTTGAGAACGCGGCCGCGCAGAAGAAATTCCTCTGATTGGTGCCTATGCATCTGGCCAAGCAGATCGGAGCCGTAGCCCATGGTCACGCCAGCGCTTTGAAGCGTTTCGAGCGCCGACAAGCCGGCATCGAGAACGAAGCTCACCTTTTCAAGGGATTCGGCGGACATGCCGTATCTGGCTCCGTCCCGAGCGACGACAGCAAAGGTGATGTTCGTCGGGACGACGAACGCGCCTGCCTCGCGAACCCGGTTGGCGGTTGTCGCTTTGATGAGGTTTCCATGCTCGATTCGGATGGTCGACGTTTCATCCCAGATTTACTTTCGCGCCTCACGCCGGCACTCGCGCACATAGTCCGCCGGGTTATGTCGCCAAGCGCCGAGCGGATTTGCGGCAAGGGGAAGTCCGGGCACTCCTCGCACCCTCGTCCTCGCGCAACACCGCACGTAACAGAAACGATAGCACGCATTCTCACAATTAACGACGGCTGTTCGGCAGTGGGCTTCGTCGCGAGCGAGGACGAGAGTGTCGGGTCTACAACCAAATGTCGGAGGTCGGACCCAAATGTCGGAGGTCGGACACGCAAGGCCCTTACCACGTAGGTGATTGAAAGCTTTATTGACGAGGCGCTCCAATGGCCGGCCCGCAATGCGGGAGATATTGTTAGAGGCGTCTCGAATGACTTCTCCGCGGGACCCGAAGGGCGTCTCAGGCATCCTTTGGCACGATTAGTGCAACGGATGATCCGCAAACGTTGCCGATACAATGTGAGGGGAGCGTCACCCAGATTTTTGTGTTGACCGTCCACTCACTCTTCACCCAGTGGCTGCCGCGCAGGCGCTTGCGGACGCCGGTCAGCCCGATAGCTCATCGATCCAGATCAGCGGAGAACAATACACAGAATGGGAACGAGATCAGCATGAACTCGAATTTTAGTCGTTTGGCCCAAGCCACCGCTATGAACTTGCTCTGGACGTCGGCGAACGAAGGCATGTGGATGCCGGCCCAGATTACGGAACTTGGCGCGGCCATGCGCGCGAATGGACTCCAGCTTGATCCCGCGCAGCTCAGCCGTCTAGACACTGCCCCGCTCAACGCGATCGTATCACTGGGCGGATGTTCAGCTTCCTTCGTCAGTCCGCAAGGACTGGTTGCGACCAACCGTCACTGCGTGCTGGAATCGATCCAGTACAACAGCAAGGAGAGTCAAGACTATCTCACCAAGGGATTTCTAGCGAAAAGCCTTGGTGAAGAATTACCCGCGGTGCCCGGCAGCCGCATCTATGTGATCGAGGATATCCGTGATGTGACCGCCGACATGCTCAAGGGCGTATCGGACAAGCTGAACGGCTTTGCCCGCTATGAGCGGCTCGACAGGAACCGGAAGGCGCTGATCGCCGCATGTGAAGAACAGCCCAATCGCCGCTGCGACGTGGAGTCCTATTATGGCGGCGCCTCCTACTATCTCCAGCAGAAGCTCGAAATTCAGGACGTGCGCCTAGTCTATGCGCCCGCGCTCGGCATCGGTAACTTCGGCGGCGAAACGGACAATTGGACGTGGCCGCGCCACACAGGCGACTTCGGTTTTTACCGCGCTTATGTCGCTCCTGATGGTTCCTCCCGGCCTTATGCGCGCGACAACGTGCCCTACCGGCCGAAGAGCTGGCTGCGCATTGCCTCTAAAGGCGTGCAAGACGGCGATTTCGTCATGGTCGTCGGCTTTCCCGGAGAAACCAATCGGTTCCGCACGGCGGATGAAGTACGGTTCAATTTCGCGCGGTACGAACCGCTGTTGCAGCATTTGCTGTCGGATTATGCGGCCCAGATAAACCAAACCACGGCAGGCAATCGAGAAGCGCAGATCCGCTACGCCTCCATCCTGCAAGGCGTGGAAAACTACAAGAAGAAGTTGGCGGGCGATCTCGCCGGGGCCAATGCGATCGGGCTCGACGTGCGCAAGGCGATCGAGGAGAAAGCTTATCTCGACTGGGTCGCCGACGATCCCGCGCGGCAGGCGCGCTATGGCGCAGCGATCGGCGAACTGGGCGCCATGGTGGACGAGAATAGCCAGGCCTCGCTCGAGGGGCTGCGCCAGGCGCTGCTGAACCGCGCGCAAATGCTCTCATCCGCGCGCACTCTGTATCGCTGGGCCAAGGAGCACGAGAAGCTCGATGAAGACCGCGAACGCGGCTTTCAGGATCGTGACCGTAACCAGACCGTGGATCAACTGACGCAGATCGAACGCGGTTACCTGCCCGACATCGATCGCAAGCTATTTGAGGCCGCGCTCGATGAATATCGCCGGCTAGACGCAAAGGACCGCGATACTGCGTTCGAAACGGCTCTGGACCAAATCGGCCTTGACCGACTTTATGCAGAAACCAAACTCGCCGACACGGCCACGCGGCTCGGCTGGCTCGACAAGCGGGCTGCTGCCTTCGAGGCGTCGGACGATCCTTTCATCAAGCTGGCGGTCGCGCTCTATCCCGGCGACATAGCTGCGGAGCGCGCGGCGAAGGACCGCGCTGGCCGAGCGCAGGCGGCGCGCGCGACTTATATGCAGGGCCTGCGCGCCTACTGGCAGGCGATTGGCCGGCCGGTGTATCCCGACGCGAATGGATCGCTGCGCATCACCTGGGGCAAGGTGTCGGGGCGAACACGCGACGGGCAGATCTGGACGCCATTCACCACGGCTGAGGGACTTCTGGCCAAGCACACTGGCAAGGGCGAGTTTGATGCGCCCGCCGCCGCCGTCGCTGCGATCCGGGCCAAGAATTATGGCCCCTATGTCGCGCCGGAGCTGGGCACTTTGCCGGTCGACTTCATGTCCACGGTCGACATTACCAATGGCAATAGCGGCTCGGCCACGCTGAATGGGCGCGGCGAGTTCGTCGGTCTCGCCTTTGATGGCACGCTCGATGGAGTGATCTCCGATTGGGCATATGCCGCAGACCGCAGTCGAAGCATCCATGTCGACAGTCGCTTCATGCTTTGGACCATGGACAAGATTGACGGCGCTGCCTGGTTGCTCAAGGAGATGGGAGTGCTGCCGGCGTCGCGTTCATGAGCGGGGTAGTCTGGCGGTAGGCGGCCTGTCGGCGTCATACCTCCACAAATCCCCCTTGGAATTTTAGACAAATCCCGTGTGGAAGCGCCGCCTCAGCCGGTCTTGCAGCGCCTGCCGGTCGGCGACGAGGTCGTCGCAGCGACCCGGCGCCGCTGCCCGGCCATCAATTGTCCAATCGGCGCCCACGTGCCAACACAAACACGCCGCAGTCATAAGCATTCGGCTGTCGGGTCATGGGGGCTGCCTCGAAGGTGCCGTTCAGCACCCTTGCGAGCTGGTTTGCAGGCTCGTCGTTGTGGCCCTGTCCGGGAGGAGTCGTGGTGATAGGCGACCCGCTCCGGGTTGCGGCCATCAACGAGCAGCAGCGAGCAATGGGTGCTGTCGCTGGTACGATTGCCATTGCTCACTGGCACGAATAGGAAGTCGGCTGGGCCGACAGCTCGATTATAGATGACCTGCAATGTCTCTTGCGCGTTCTGCGACCCTGCGTAACGCATTTGATCCACCTCGCGGCCCAAGTTCCATGTTCCAGTCTGCCATTTATGCGACTTTCGAAGCACAAAAGGCGAACGTTGAGAGGGCGTTGTGTGTTTTCGACGTCAATAGGCCGTGCCCATTCCGCAGTTCCGCGAGCATTAGCAATGGCTGGAAACTGTGATTGATCGGAGAAGACTTGAGAAGGCGCTGGGACTGCCAAGGCGAAATTCCCAGGCTCTTCACTCATCTAACTTGTAGCAGAGCAATGATTCAGAACACCAACAGCCAATCGCACTAAGCTGAGGTTATAGAGCAGCCCCTGTCTTGGTCGCTTGCGAACGGTTTTGCGATCCGAGGGCTCAAAGTTGTCGTCACCAACGCCCCAGTCCCACCTTCGTCGCCAGCTCCTCGCGAAGGTCTCGCATATCGTCCGCGATTGCATCGGCGGTGCCCGTTTCATCCAAAGCCCGATAGAGTTTCTCAGCTTCCTCATAGGCCCAGAGAACCCGCGCGGAACGCGTCGTTTTCGTCCATCCTGGGTCTCACCTGGGTTGATCGCTAACATTCGACGTTTATAATTGTGCATAGTTTGTCTACAGCGCTTCGATCGCGCTACCGTATATCAAAATAGAAGCGCCAAGATCACGTCGGAGTCGAGATCACTTTACCTGCATCTCACGCGGATTTATCGAGGCGAGTCGTGGTCGCTTACAATGTTGTCCACCGCGAAGCGTTCGAAAAGATCGGACCGTTCTGTCTAAATGACGTCAAACGACGCTGAATCGCTATCGTAGAAGCAGTGTCCCATCACCAATCGCCAATTTTACCTTGCCGTCCGTTTGTCAATACAGTCTACATCTTGGATTTTTGGCCTGTAAACAGAATGCTTGCCTGAATGAAATCAGCTAGCATCTGTCTTTCGGTGTGCTATGATAGCTTTGCCAAAAAATGGAGACTCCTATGTCGAATCCCAATCCACAGGAGGCTCCCGCCTCTGTCACCGTCCCGAATCGCGATGTCCGCGCAGCGCTGCTGCGGGGCCGCCTGGCCAATCCGGCGCTGCAGCGTCTGCAGGGGCGCGTCCTGTCCCAGGCGGAGCCCAGCGATGTCATCACCAGCTATGACAGGATGCACCACCGCCACAGCCGGTCATGACAGTTAGCGAGGCGCCTCCCCGGATTACATCGTTCCTGGTCAAGGTCGCCTCGCGCTGCAACCTCGATTGCGACTATTGCTACGTTTATCATCACGCCGACCAATCCTGGCGCTCCATGCCAAAATTGCTGTCGGCGGATGATCGTTTTGCTTTTGTGGAAAGGCTGGCGACGTATTTGTCGGAAGAATCAATCAAGCGCTGTACGGTGATTTTCCACGGCGGGGAGCCTTTGCTGGCTGGCGTCGAAACGCTTGTGGCCTTTGCCGACCAGATCCGGGCAGCCACGCCCTCATCGGTCGATATCGGGGTGCAGACCAATGGCCTCTTGTTGAGCGAAGCCGCGCTCACCGCGTTCGAGGCTGCAGACATCAGCATCTCGCTCAGCCTGGACGGGCCGAAATACGCCAATGACAAACATCGGAACTCGAAAAAGGGCCGTTCCAGCTTCGAGCGCGTCCAGGAAGCGCTCGGGCGGCTGAAACGGCATTCGAAGATTTTCGCAGGAGTGATTGCCGTCATCGACCCGACCACGCCCGCAGAAGACCTCCTGGCGTTTTTTGCCGCGCATGATGTGCCCAAGCTCGACTTCCTGCTGCCGGACGCGCACCATTTGCGACCGCCGGCCGGTCGAAGCGAGCAACCTGATTTGTACGAAGCCTGGCTTTGTCACGCCTTCGATGTCTGGCTCGACGATTACCCCCAGCTGCCCATACGCACATTCGAGGCTTTGCTCGACGCGGTCGCGGGGCTGCCCTCGAGTACCGACGCCTTCGGCTTGGGCGATGTCAGCCTTATCGGGATAGAAACCGATGGCAGCTATCATGATTTGGACGTGCTGAAAGTCACAAAGGATGGCGCAACGCGAATTGGCGGCGCCGTGACAGACACTGCGATTTCATCGATCGCTTCATCCGATCACCTGGCTGCTCACAGACAATTGCTGAGTAAGCCTGGTCTCAGTGTCACATGCCAGGAATGCGCGATTGTCGATATTTGCGGTGGCGGTTCGCTCCCACACCGCTATGGCGCCAACGGTTTTGACAACCCGACCGTCTACTGCGGAGAAATGACCGCGCTGGTCGCGCATATTCGGAGGCGGGTCCAAGGTTTGCTCGACAGCAGTGCTCGACCAGCACAAGCGCTCTCCGACGCCTTCAGGTTTGACCGATACGAATCGGCAGAGTTCGGCGCGGAGGAGATGGCGCATCTGTGCGCAGCCTCGCGTCAGGCGTTGCAAAGCGAGTTTCTTGAAGCCGCGCGTTTTCTGCCGCCGGACGAATTTGAAAAGGTGGCAGATCTCGGCGTGACGGACCCGGAACGGCTGGCGGAACTTTGCCAGCAGCCTGGAGCGGTCGCATGGCAGAGAACCCTGTCCTCCCAGAATTTGGGGCGGGTTGTGCATACGGTGGATGGGCAACCCCTGTCGGCGGACGCGGATTATCTCGGCGAGATGCTCGATCGGCCTGCAGACAAATTGTCCGCTCTGGCGGTTGCCCGGGAGGACAGTTGGCTACGCAAACCGTTCGGCGACGCCATTTATTTCGAGACCGAGGCTGCGGCCGCGCAGGCGCGGCCGGTTGTCGAGGAGGCGCTGCAGATCGTTGAGGCGTGGCGTCCAGCGCTGGCGGCTGAAATCCGCATGGCCTGCCGCGCCGTTCAATTTGTTCGCGATCCGCTCGCCCATCCCGAAAAAATTGTCTCCTTCAGCGACAATACAGTGCCAGGGGCCCTTTACGTGTCCGTCTGGCAAGGAGACCGGCTGATCGACCCTTACGATTTGGCCGACTCCTTGATCCACGAGCATCGCCATCAGAAGCTCTATCTTCTGGAACGCATCTCCCCAACAGTAGAGCCGACCGAAATGCGGGTCGTCTCGCCTTGGCGTGAGGATTTGCGTCCCCCCTCGGGACTCCTGCATGCCGTCTTCGTATTTGTCGAGCTGCGCCGGTTTTGGGAGTTTGTCCGCCAGGACGGACCGGCGCGCCTGCACAATCGGGCGGTCAACCAGATAAGGGACACTGATGAACATCTCGCTGAAGCGTTCGCGACGCTTTTGAGCTGCCCGCTAACGCAGACCGGCCGCTCCCTGACCGAGGTTCTGAAGAAAGCCTCCGAGCCGGCGCTTTGGCGGCGTGAACAGGTTGCATCTTCCTGTCGACCGCTTGCCGGCCTCGCCATCGGGACGACACGCCGCACTTCGCGACTATTTCTGTGACAAGGACGCCCGCGCCGTCCGGGAGGATGCCGGCTGGCGACTCACCCTGGCCTGGCCCGACGGGATCGATCGACATGTCGATCCGGGACTTGATAAGGGTCTGGCCTGGTGGGGTGGAAACATCACCCGGCCAACCATGGCCACGGCACGCCGCCGCGGCGGCAACGTCTTGAGCGCCCTCTACGACAGCTGGACCCTTCACAGCTGGAGCGAGCGCGTCCAGGAACTGGGCATCGGTGCTCAGGAGGAGGTGCTTGTCCTCCACGTCGACGATCACCGGGATCTCGCCAGCCCCCGGCTATTTGAGGAAAATGGCCAGTGGGTGGATCCGATCAGCGGGTCATCCTGTAGCCTCGACGACCCCGAAAGCATACGCGCGGCCATCGAAAGCGGCGCCATCGGGATGGGCAGTTTCCTGACCCCATTTCTGCACGCTTTCCCGCGCACCGAGGTCCGCCACCTTTGCCAACCGCCGAAGATCCGATCGACCCAGGACTTTGCGATCGAACGGTATGAGCAGGCGGACGACCTGCTGGATCCTGGCCGCAAGCGGCCGGCAGTAAGGCTCGTTGCCTCCTCACGAGGGACAGGACCGGGCAGTTACCGCCTGACCCCCAATCTCGATGATTGGCTTGAGTTGCTGCCTGAGCGGCGAACCGTCCTCCACATCGATATGGATTTCTTCAACAACCGCTTTGACGGAGACACCGACTGGCAAAGCAGGGGCGATCTTCTCGATCCACCAATCGAGCGCATCCTGAGGCAAATCGATGGGCTTACGGCGGCGCTTGCTGGATCGACTGTCGGGGCCCAGCTGATCGATATTGTCGTCGCCTACTCACCGGGATTCTTCCCGGCCGAGTTCTGGGAGGCGGCCTCAGATAGGCTGATCCCGGGCCTGGAGCGCATCTATGAGCGCTAAATCCGCACCGAGGCCTGGCCCGCGCCGCAAGCCGAAGCGCCCGACACCCAAGCCCAAGCCCACAAAGGTCAAACCGAGCAGTGCGTTCGTGCAAGCCGATCAGGTGGTGCTCGTGCCTACCAAGGGGACGGCAAAACGCGGCGGTGGACCCGGTGGCGAAGCCTGGCGCATCGAGGCAGAAGGCAAGCGGGCCGGCGTGGTGTTCATCAACCTTATCGACGAGGCGCCGGTCGGCCCGCATGCGTCCATACAAATATATCTCAACACACTGAACCAGGGGCGCCGCATCGGCAGGGTCGCTTACAAAAAGGCCTGTGAGGCGAGCCGTTACGATGTCATCTATGCCCATATGCGCAAATCCAACGAGGCTTCGCGCCGCGCCGCCGAAGAGGCAGGTTTCAAGGACGATACAAGACCGTCAATGATGCAACTTCTGCTCGTGTGGCGGCGCTCTTGATGAGATTTTGGCCGCAATGGCTGAAGCCATCGGCGATGGTGGATCTGCGCCAAGTCATGCTTGACCTGAGGCCTGCCTTGCGCACGGAAATTAGCGGTGCGGTGGGCGAGGCGGAGCTTGGTCGCTGGGCGCGCCTGAATGGGCTCTATTATTGTCGTGACAGCGATAATTTCATTGTCTTTTCAAAGCGGCCGGCTTTGGCCAGGCGGGTCTTGACCATCGACCAGACTGTTGGCGAGCACAGCGCCTGGCTGGGGCATTGGCTTGGCTATCCTCCTTGTTGCGTGCGCGCAGCGCGGCGGGTCGGTGAGAAGAACCTGGATTCATGGTCCAGGCAGTTGGCCAGCCGACATCACGTCGGAAATTTTGCTTCTATCATGGTCGATGGGTATGCGGCGGGCCGCGCCCTTATCAGCCATATACCTTGCTCGCCTCACTGTTCTGCGTCACTGCGGCTGGCCTCCCAGCTGGTAAAACCGCATTCTCCTGCACAGCGGCCATCGACCCTGGCCAAATTGCGAGGCTTTCATGCAGACGGCCGTCGTCATTCCCTGCCTCAATGAAGAAGCGTCCCTGACCGAGACATGCCTTTCGCTAGGCTTCGGCGGCAGTGCGGCATTGCCAGGCAGCGTCCTGGTGCTGGTCGACAACGGGTCGAGCGACGGCACCCCTGCCGTGATGGAGGCCATCAAGAAGGCCAGCCCAACACCTGTCCTGCTGGGACAGACGCTGGAACGCGGCTATGTCCCCCCACGACATCTCGGCGTGCTCATGGCCAAAGCCTTTGCTGCCGAGCAAGGGCTTTCTGATGACGAGCTTTTGATCCTCCAGGCCGATGCCGACACGGTCTATGCGAGCGACTATCTCGCCGCCATGCAGGCGGCGGCTCTTTCGGCGCCGCTCGATTTGATTGAAGGGGTTGCCCGCCCGTCGGAGAATTTTTTGAACGACCATGCCGGTTACGCCGCTTGCTGCGCAATGGCCGATGAAGCGGTTTCCAGCCTGTTTGTGGCCGAGCAGGACGAGGTCATTGTTGACGACAAGGTGGCGGGATTTCGCTTGTCACAGTATTTGAGATGGGGCGGGCATCAGCGGGAGTTCGATCGCCACGGTGACGAGATCCACGCGGAGACGTCGCGGCTCTTCCTGCGGGCAAAGACCTATGGCGCCGGGCGTACCCGTTCCGCAGGGGCTGTGGCGTATCCGTCGCGCCGCAAGATCGAGGCCGATCCGCTCGCAGCATTCGCAACGGCCGGCTTTCCGCGGGAACGCCGTTGGCGCGAGCGATGGGCAAAAACCCATCCCGTGTATCCGTCGTTGGCACAGTTTGATTGCACACCATTGGGCGAGGCGTTTCTTCAGCCCATTTTCATGCGCCAAATGCACGACATCATTCTGTTCGCGTTGATGCCGGCGCAGGTGCAGTTGGCCCTTGGCCAACGGTCGACAATCTCGCTTGTACAGTCTCCTCTCGCCCCCTTGCTTGAAAAAGTGGACGTCAGCGCCGAAGTGTTGAGGATGGCCCCCGGGCGGATTTTCGAGGCCTTCTTCACATTGGCCGAGCTCCAACCCGGTCTCTTCTCGGATTGCATCCGCAACGCCCCGCGCGACCTGTCATCGAATGATACGCGATGAGACTTCGACCAAAGCCACGTTTAAGGCGAGTTGCGGCGGGCGAGCTTTCACCGGCTGACGCGCGCTTGATCTCCTCGTCGCTAGTTTGACGACACGGCCCCTGGCAACGCGGCGTTGCGCCCAATTGGGTGGATCGCCTCGAGAAAGGGATCGGGTAGCCGCCTTACCGGTCAGGATATAGGCGGCGCTTGAGCCGCTCAGCCGAGGTCATTTCCGCTTCTTCGTCAGCCTCGTCGTCATCGCCGGAGGCTGCCTCTCGCGATAGCATGATCAGCGCGAAGCCCTGAGTTTGTAGCAGAACTTGCTCGTAGAGCGGCGCGGCTTGGCGACCTCTCTCCACATGGAGCCACACGCCGGCGTCGGTTTCGTCGATCTCACTGGGAACGCCCGTCTCATGTTTCCGACGCTGCAGCAGCGAGTGCGCGGGAACCATGGCCCCAGTCGGGATTGAAAGTTTGGGAAATTTGAGCGCGTCGCGATAGTCGCGCAGCACCTTGCCGTTCTGCGTGACCACAATGGCCACAGGTTCCTCGCGGAACTTGACGTAAGCGCGGCCGGCCGCCTCTTTGCTGACGTCGTACTTCTTGGCGATGGCCGACAGTTGGCGGATGTCGGGATCCTTACCCACGGCAACATCGACCCGGAATTTTGGGGGTGGCATCAGGAGCTGCGAGGCAAAGCGATTGGCCTCGACCTCCATTTTCAGGCGCCGATCCGACTTCCCGCCCTTCAGAGCCCGCATGTCCTGGAGCCTGCAAAGAAAACGTCCTTCGGCCGACGGCACATGCGACGGCATCAGGAAGTGCCCAAGCTCGTGGGCTATGGTGAAGCGCCGCCGCTCCCTAGGGCTCGCTTCGTTGAACAGAATTGTTCCGTTGAACTTGTCGGCCGAGGTCAGAAGGCCGCCTTCGTAGCCGTCAGTGGTCAGGGGGACGATCTCGAGAATATCGAGGCGCAGGCACAATTCCTCAATGGGCACCGGAATCGCCAGCTGCGGCTCGTGCTTCAGGATTTCCAGGACGAGGCGTTCGGGGCTGGCTGCATCGGCCAGATCGATGCGGCTGATGTTCATCACTTAGTGCGGCTGGCCTTGAGACGCTCGGCCAGCAAGGCGATGGTTTCCCGGTCGGCCGGCGAAAGCTCACTGAGATTGCGGTAGAGCGCCACGAGTGCGGGTTCCTCCTGACCCGCGGCCGGATTTTCGCCAACCAGATCCGCGACGCCGATCTTGTAATAGTCAGCAAGGCCTTTGAGCAGGACAAGGGATGGGTTCTTGCTGGCGCCGCGTTCAAGGTCCCAGATATGCGCCTTGGAGGCCCCGACTGCGTCGGCGACCTCCTGCAGCGATTTCCCGCTGCGCACACGCAGCTGCTTCAGCTTGACGGCCAGTTCTACCATTCAGTCCTTCTCCGGAATCATTTTTGGCGCGCACGCTTTCGCGGCACGCCGTCTGATCAGGCACTACAACATCATACCATGGGCATTGACGCAACCCGCGCCGTAAGATATAGTTGTACGCACTTGTAGCAAACGAACCTTAACAGAGATTTTTATGGGCAAAAATCGGCATGTCGTACCTCGCGACGGTCAGTGGGCGGTGCTCGGCGCCGGCAACACTGCGCCACTTCCCTTCATCCGACCCAGGCCGATGCGATTGCCTCGGCAAGGGATATCGCCATCAACCAGCAAAGCGAGGTGGTGATCCATAGCCCGAACGGACAAATCCGTGACTCGAACTCTTACGGCAACGATCCCTTCCCGCCGCGCGGTTAGCGGCTTCAACAAAAGGATACTCCAAAATGCAGACCCAGGAGAACGAAAAGGACAAGGACAAGACCGTCACCATTATCGTTGACGGCAGCCCCTACGAGGTCCCGAAGAAGGACACTATCAGCTACGCCGAAGTGGTGACGCTGGCCTACCCCGATTATCCGCAGCACCCCGAGATCACCTACTCGGTGACCTACACGCGCGGCGATGGCCACAAGCCGGAAGGCATCCTGGCTCCGGGTGGCAGCGTGAAGGTCAAGGAAGGGATGGTCTTCAGTGTTAATCGAACTGGCCAGTCATAACGATGATATCCGTCGCCTGCTCGAAAAGGGCTATGCTCTGAGGGTGGACACCTTGCACCTCGTGGTCCGGGACATTCCTTACCTCGACCACGAGGGCGTGCTTCAGACCGGGTCCATTGTCGCCAAACTCGTCCCTGTCGACGAGCATCACTTCGTTCAGGATGACCACCAGGTCTATTTTGCCGGATCGGCGCCATACGGCCTCGAAGGTCAACCCGTCCCCAACCTTGCCGGCGGTGCAACAACCATTCCGTTGTCTCACGACGACGTCGTCGTCCAGAGGTCATTCTCCAACAAGCCGGCGACCGGGTTTGCGAATTTCTTCGCCAAAATCGAACACTATGTCGCCCTGATTTCCGGACCGGCGATAGAGCGGTTTCCGCAGGCCACCCCCCTCACCTTTCGCGTCGATCCCGACATCGTGCCGGACTCCGTGTTCAAGGTTCATGACTCCCTGACCAGCCGCGCCGAGATCGCCGATCTCGCCAACGTCTTTGTCGACGACGTCGTCGCCATCATCGGGCTTGGTGGCACGGGCTCCTATGTTCTGGATTTCATGGTCAAGACCAGGGTCAAGGAGATCCGCGGCTTTGACGGTGACCTGTTTTACCCGCACAACGCGTTCCGGTCGCCTGGAGCCCTGGATCCCGAGGACTGGCAGAAGTCGAAAGCCTCGGTCGCCGAAAGGCGCTACGCGAACTTTCGGCACGGACTGTCGATGCGGCAGGTCTACATCGATGCTTCTTCCACGGCCGAGCTTGAAGGCGTGACGTTTGCTTTCGTTTGCGTGGACAAGGGCTCGGCCCGCGCCGCCATCTTCGAGCTTTTGACGGGGATGGGAATACCTTTCATCGACGTCGGCATGGGCCTCAATCGCAAACAGGGTCCCTTGGCTGGCACACTGCGCGCGACCTATTTCAGCGTCGAAAAGGCGGCAGAGGTCCGAGCCATGAACTTGGCCGAAACCGTGGATGACCCCGACAACGCCTACCGGCAGAACGTTCAGATCGCGGAGCTGAACGCCATCAATGCCGCCCTTGCCGTGATGATGTACAAGCAGCGGCGCGGCTTTTACGTCGACGACAGTTCGGCGTACCATTTGCTTATGGACACGACCACTCTCAGGATTATGTCGGAGCGCGACCCGTGAACGATCTGACGCTCCAGCATGTCCAGTACGTGCCGAAACAACTCGAGCCGGGCATTCTCTACGTGTCGAAAGAGTTTGCCGTGGCCGCACATCTCTGTGCATGCGGCTGCGGCAACAAGGTGTCGGTCCCGCTTGGACCCGCCGAGTGGACGCTGACTGAGCGCAGCGGCCGTGCAACACTGCGCCCATCGATCGGCAACTGGCAGCTGCCTTGCCAGTCCCACTACCTGATCACCGACGGTCGGATCGACTGGGCGCCCCGCTGGGGCGAGGAGCAGATCGCTGCCGGCCGCCGGGCGGAAGGGAGGCGGCGGGAAGCTTACTTCAAGACACGTGAGCCGAAACGCAGCCTTGTCGGGCGCCTTTGGGACGCTTTGCTCAAACTGCTCGGATGGCGCGGATGACGATGACATCGTCCGAAGTTGTGCGGTCAGCTTGGACGGACGGGCTGGTCCCGATGGTTCATTGTCCGGGATGTCACGGGCTCTACAAGGACGTGCACCAACCGTGTCCGGTTTGCCAGCGTCAGATGCAGCCGGACGCGTTTCCCGAGCCGAACGGCCGCGACGGCGTCCCACGGTACACTTTGCCGGGGGCGGCTCCCTACACGATCTTCGTGCTGCTCGACTTGATGCGGAACGAATGGGAGCGGCCGCTAACCGCCACGAATGGGATGGCTGGGCGCGTTTCCCAGTGCCTGGTCATCGTGATCCTGTTCTGGACCGCCTTTGAGGTATTGATGGAGCGGTTTTTCGAGGCCGCCTTCGCGGACGATCCCGAGAACAAGGAACTTCGTCGGACGCCCAACATCGGGCAAAGGCTGGACCGGGTCTATCGCGATCGCTGGGGCAGAACCTTCTGGGACGATCTGACCGACATCGGCTACCCCGAGGTGGCGCGGCACCTCCAGACCGTCCAGCATCGGCGCAACGCGTTCATCCACGGCGACGCCGAAGCGATCGACGAGGCCTTGGTAACCTCGGCGGTCGCAAACTTGCTGGACGTACAACTGGCTTGGATCGCGCTGTTCAACAAGCGCTGTACCGGCAAGCAGAACAAGATTCCGGTGTGGGCGTTCAAACCGAAGCCGTGATCCGTTGCCTTGAACATTTGCCCGCGAGCGTCAAATTTTCAAGCGTTTCCCGGTTTGCCGAGATGTTCCAGAACGGCTTTGCGGACCGCGCCGGAGAACAGTGCGCGGCGCTCGGCATTTGCGACGAGCGCGTCCCGTAGCGTTTTTGGCACCTCAAGTTGCACGCCTGCCCGGCCGATTCCGCGGTTGCAGATGTTGTTTTTGTGCTCGCCAGGCAGGCGATGGCCGGAGATGATGGCCTTGAACCCTGAGGCCTCTAGAGCCAACGCGATAGCGTCGCGCAACTCCTTGCCCCGGCCGCCGAGCCAGATCGTCTCCGGGTCGTCGCCGTCCGCGCGTCCGTGCATGCCGATCGCGATCTGGACCTTGCTGACTAAGCCGACGCATTGATTTTCGTCGAAATATTCGGACGGTATATGCAGCTCGCGATGCGGTCGTTTCGGCTTGAGCCCTTCAAACAGGTATAGCGAGAAATCATCTCCAGCGACGGCAGTGGCCAATTGGGACGTGCCATGCTCAATCCAGCCGCCATGCGGCGCGACAATTGCTACGGTCGAAGCTCGATCCAGAACCAGGAAATCGTAGTCAACGCCCTGCAGCTTCTCGGCTGCCAAGTCAGCGAAAGCCATGTACTCGCCGTCTTTGGTCTTCGGCACAATGCCTGGAGATCGATTCATCGCTAGCTCCCTGTCTATCTATTATATTCTCCGGAGCGCAACGAAGACGGCCAATCGCCGGTTCAGTTCCGGTCAAGCCACCTCTCCGGGGGATAACTGGCAAGTTCACTCTTTGTTCTATCCGGCCGCCCTGCAATCCTGTATACTTTGAGGCGTTCTTTTGCACCATGTTCCCTTGCGAGGATCTGCCTGATGACTGTCCAGCCCAGGACTCTCAATGAGCCGACAATCAGCTGCCCGAGCTGCAAGACCGACATCAAGCTCAACGAGTCGCTCGCGGCGCCGCTGATTGCGGCCACGCGGGAGGAATATGAACGGCGACTGGCGCAGAGCAACGCCGCCATGACGGCCAGGGAGGAGGAGCTTCAACGCAAGCAGGCGGCTATCGACACCGCCCGGGATGACATCGACAGCCAAGTCGCCGAAAAACTCAAGCTCGAGCGTGCCGCCATCGCCACCGAAGAGGCCCGCAAGGCAAAACTTCTGGTCTCTACCGACCTTGAGGACAAAGACAGGAGGTTGGGCGAGATGGAGTCGACGCTGAGGGCGCGGGACGAAAAGCTCGCCGTAGCGCAATTGCAGCAGGCCGAATTTATGAAGCAGCAGCGGGCGCTCGACGATGAAAAGCGCGAAATGGCGCTGACCATCGAAAAGAGGATCCAGGAAGGGTTGGACGCCGTCCGCGTTAAGGCTAGGACCGAAGCCGAAGACGGCCTCAAGATGAAGGTGGCCGAGAAAGAGGAACAGATCGCCGGCATGCAGCGCCAGATCGAGGAGCTGAAGCGCCGCGCCGAGCAAGGATCTCAGCAGCTTCAGGGCGAGGTCCTTGAGCTCGAGTTGGAGTCGCTGATCGCCAGCCGTTTCCCAATGGACATCATCGAACCCGTCGCCAAAGGTGAGTTCGGAGGTGACGTGCTGCAGCGCGTGGTGGGACCGGCCGGCCAGCCCTGCGGCGCGATCCTGTGGGAATCAAAACGCACCAGGAACTGGAGCCAGGGCTGGCTGGGCAAGTTGCGGACAGACCAGCGCGCCGTCAAGGCTGACATCGCGTTGATGATCTCCGAGACGCTGCCTGCGGGGGTCGAAACGTTCGATCTTGTGAATGGCGTCTACATCGCCCATCCCAAATGCGCGATTCCGATCGCGATCATGCTCCGGCAGTCCCTCATCGAGCTCGCCAACTCCCGCCTCGCCCAGGACGGCCAGGCCACCAAGATGGAGCAGGTCTACGGCTATCTGACTGGCCCCAGGTTTCGCCACCGGGTCGAGGCGATCGTCGAGAAATTCTCCGATATGCAGGATGACCTTGCCAGGGAAAGGAAAGCCACAATCCGCCTGTGGGCCAAGCGGGAGGCTCAGATCCAGGGTGTTATCGAGTCGACCGTCGGAATGTACGGTGATCTGCAGGGCATCGCCGGCAAGGTGATGCAGGAGATCGCGGGCTTGGAGGTCTTGGCCATAGAAGCATCCGCATCCATCCCCGATTGAGAAAGGCTAATCTAAACCGGATATCGGGTTTGAGAACGAGGGCGAGCTGGTCTTTGTTACGGATGATCCGTCAAAGGCGGAACGCAACGCAAGAAGCCGCCGCGCTGAACCCACTCGCCCGGCCGGGTCATCAGATTGCTATGCAGCCTCCGGTTTTGAGCCAAGCTGTGCGGACAATGAAAGCCTGCCCGTGACAGATCGCGAAATCCACCTCTACCTCGACGACAGCGGCAGCCGCGAGCCAGACCGAGAGCCCAAAGAGAAGCGCCGGGACGAAATGGATTATTTCGCCCTCGGCGGCATCCTCATCAACGAGGAAGACGTCGATGAGCTCTATGCCCGCCACAGGGCCTTCTGCCAGAAACACGGCATCACCTATCCGCTTCACTCCTGGGCGATCCGGGGCGGTCGTGGTGACTTCGGCTGGCTGAAGAAGCCGGAGGCCGCCTATGAGTTCCTGGGAGATCTGCAGGGGATGCTGCTTGCGCTGCCCGTGATCGGCATCGCCACGGTGATCGACCGACCCGGCTACGTCGCCCGCTACCGGGACCGGTATCAGGACCGCCTGTGGTTTATGTGCAAAACGGCCTACTGCATCCTGATCGAGCGCGCCGCCAAATATGCCCGCAGCCAGGACCGCAAGCTGCGCGTGTTCTTCGAGAGGGCCGGCAAAGCCGAGGACCGCGACCTGATAGCCTACACGCGGATCCTGAAGACGCAGGGGATGCCGTTCGACGGTGCCAACTCCGCCAGCTACGGGTCGTTAACCGCCGAGGAGTTCAGGGACATCGTGCGCGGGGAGCCGCGCGGCAGAACCAAAGCCACACCGATGTTGCAGATCGCCGATCTCTACCTCTATCCGATGGCCAAGGGCGGCTATGACCCGTCCTACCGGCCCTACAGGGCCCTGATGGACCACAAGCGTCTCATCGACGCGCACCTGCCGCCCGAGGACCTGGCATCCTGCGGCATCAAATACAGCTGCTTTGAACGGATAAAAAACAAAGACCCGGACTAGCCGGGCCTTCGTTTTGAAAAGTTCGGCTGGCGCCTGGCGCCAACCCCGGAGCGATGCTCACGTCCAAAGTATGGGTATTGACGCTCTCTTTGTCAACACCCCGGGTGAACCTTTGGGTGCAGCGCGGTTCCCCGGCCCCTGAATCCAGGGACACAGGCCGGACGAAGCTTGAAACACCCTCCCCCTGAATGCAGAACCGTCCCCAATGCCCTTGCGTCATCACGGGAAACCACCATATCTGGATGCAGTTCACCACAGGGAGCCTCAAATGGCCCAGCCAGAAACCGCCAAAGCAGACGTCGACAAGCTACGCACCAACGAGAAGAAGTGGACCAAGGCACTCATGGCCACGGGCTGGAGCGCTTTCCCCAACATCATCATCGAGAAGCAGCAGGCTCTCGGCCTCGATGCGCTCGACATGAACATCATCATCCACCTGGTCCAGTACTGGTGGCTGCCCGACAACCTGCCCCACCCCTCGGTCGAGACGATCGCCAAGGCAATCGGGGTGACGCCCCGCACCATTCAGAAACGCATTGCCGCCCTCGAGGCCCTTAAACTTCTTGGCCGGGAGGAACGGCGCAACACGACCAATGGCAGCATGACGAACCGCTATCATTTCGATGGCCTGATCGAGGCCGCCAGGCCGTTTGCCTTGGAAAAGGCCGCCGAGATCAAGAAGGCGGCCGAGGAGAGATCGAACCGGTTGAAGCGCAAGAAGCCGCAGCTGGTCGTGGACAACGATGCATAGGCAGATCGTGGCGTAGCTCAGAGGATAGAGCGCCTCGCTTTCGACCTGGGTGGTGCGTGACACCGCTATCTAGGGGCGAGGAGGTCGCAGGTTCAAGTCCTGCCGTCACGCCATTGTCCTCGATATGGATCCCTCGGCTCCGGAACTCGAAAGATTTCCGGTACCGGACCCATAATCTACCGTGGTTTTTCAATGGCCTCCCTTTGATATTTGTTCTGCGTATGTTCATATCAAGGGACCAACACGAGGACTCAATATGGGCATGCGATACAATGGCCGGCCGTTTGATTCGGGGGATTTTGCAAAGGATTTTGAAGCTGCGGCTGTCGAGAGCATCAAGGAACAGCTGTGGGAGAGGTTCAGTGCCATTCGCCGTCCTGATACAGGCAAGTTTCCCACTGTCCTGGTCCTTGGAGAAGCCCTTGACGATTTGCGGCTCAGTATTGAGGGCTCGCCGCAGCTTCTCGCGCTGGTGAAGGACAAGATGAGCGACAATGAGCAGGCGTCGACTGTGTTCCTGCCCCTGCAACAGGGCTCCCCGAAAGCCTTTCTCAGCTACTCGTTCGCCGATCGCGAGCTAGCAGAGACGGTCGCGCGCGCCCTGATGGCGGATGGAATCGATACCTGGTGGGCGGAATGGGAGATCCGTTCCGGAGATTCCTTGCGCCGCAAAATCGACGAGGGACTGGGCAACTGCACGCATTTCATCGTGCTGCTGACTCCGAGCGCCATGCAGAAGCCGTGGGTCCAGCAGGAGATGGATGCCGGCCTGGTCCGCCGCATCTCTGGGCAGGCGCGCTTCATAGCCCTTCGCTACTGTGTCGCGGCACGGGAATTGCCGCCGCTTCTGTCGGGCATGCTCTCGCCAGAACTTGATGCCGCGCGCCTAGACGAAGGCGTGCGCAATCTGGTGAACGACATCCATGGCGTGACGCGTGAGCCGCAGCTCGGCCCAGCGCCCATTGCGGCTGTGCAGCCGGCGACGGGTTACTCCAAGGTCGCAACGGCAATTGCCAAGATCTTTGTTGAGGAGACGTCGGATGCAATGTTCTCGCACCCTCAGAAAGGGGTAGATGAGCTGGCGGCCACCATTGAAGCGTCAGAGGAGGACATCGAGGACGCTCTGCACGAGCTGCGCGATCTGGTTTCCGTCAGCTTCGGCCGCGTCTTGCCCAAGGAGGACCTGTTTGCCACATTCGACAAATATTTCATGGATTGGTCGCCCGAAGATGACGCACTGCGTATCGCTGCCGACCTGATCAACGACCCGTTAATGCCCCACGATACAGGCCAGGTCGCCGAGCGGTACGGCTGGGAGCCGAGGCGCATAAACCCCGCTCTGGCCTATCTGATGGCCCGCAAGCTGATCGTCGACTACAAGGTACTCGCCAGCCAGTACAATTCGATCCGGGTGGTGAAAACGGACGCCACGCGGCGCTTCGTGAAGAGCCGAAGCTGAGGATGCCAATCCGCAGGGTCATGCCCGACAAGGTGCAGTGACCGGAGAGCCCGACCACAGGACCATGGAGCAGTCACCCTTCTATTTTGGCAAATGGGGAGACGTCCCCATCGACGGCGATGTGAGGCCATTTAGCATCTTCAACCCGGTCCGCAGCGGGGCGGGACGGACGAACCGAAAACACCACTTCATCTCGGTCACCTATATGGAAGGCTTCGCCGATGACCGCGGCCGCGTCCAAGTCTATCGGGCCGAGGCGCCAGAGGCACCGCTGCCGAAGCAGCCGAGGGCAACTGGGTACGAGAACTACTATTACTCTCAGAAACTCCCCGGTGGCGGTCAAGAAAACCATAGATTCGAAGACCTCTGGAATCCGATCGAGACCGTTTGGCCGGAGACCGTCCGTGCGCTTCAAGCACGTCGTCTTTCACCGGCTTTATCCTTCAATGTCCAAGGCATGCAAACGATCATGCGCACGCGCGTTCCGGCGACCCGTGATCGCATTGCGCTTATGCTGGAGGCTAAGCTGCGAAGCGAATGCAAGGTGCTCGAGGAAATCGGTAAACTGCCCCCAGACTTGGAACGCTACGCCGGTCAGTTCGACACAGTCCCGGTCGGCATCAATCCGCAAGAAACTCTGCTCGCGATGGAGGACGAATTCCAGACGTTCGGCGATCTCTGCTTTAGGCTTGGCTTCGAGGTTCTTCACAACAAGACCGACATCCCATTCCTCACCTCCGACAATCCGGTGTGCACCTATGACCCGCGCAAACCGCTGCTCGCACGCACCCCCTACGATCACTCCAGTGACATCGAGCTGATCTTTCCCCTGACCGCCCGCATGCTGGTGCTCGGTTCAAACAAGCGTCAGCCGTTTGGCGTCCTGTCACGGCACCGCGACGTCACGGATAAGCACAAAGTTCGCCGGTTCAATCGAACAATCGCTCAATTCGCGTACCGGATGACCGTCGGCCAGGACCGGTCGAGCGATGCGCTGATTTGTGCCCATGCTCGTCTCGTACCGACGATCAGCACCGAGGTCCGCCGACACAACAATGAAATCCAGATCGTCTGGCGGCATATCTTCGGGTCGAAACCTGCTCTTTCTCAGTACATTGACACTCCGAAAAAGGCCTCTCGGCTAGAAGCGAAAATGGCCTCAGCCGCATCGAGCCCCGTGTCCGACGGGAGCTAGTAGCGCAGGAAAGAGACGTCTGCACTGCGGCGCGTCAAGCGCCTCCGGCAGCAGTATTCCCTAACCAAGCCGCGGCTGTTGCTTCGACAGACCGTCCCAGATTAACTCGCTGAAAGAAGGGGATAGATTGAAATTCCGCAGCTTGACCATGCGAGGTGTGCTAGTTCTCTCTGCTCTGCAAAGGAGACATCATGTCCGACGTGACGCGGGAACGCGTGACAGACGAACTTCTCCGCATGGAAGAAGATTGTATTCATTCCGGCAAAGCGCACTTCAACGCTTCAGCGCGCTGGGCGGTGTGGAACTATGTCTTCGGCATTCCCTCGGTGATCCTCAGCACCGCAGCGGGCGCTGCTTTTTTCAAGGACTATCCTGTCGTCGCGGGTTCCATGGCGCTTTGCGTTGCCGTCCTCACGTCGCTGATGACGTTCCTGAAACCCGGTGAGAAGTCGGCTGACCACAAGAGTTCGGGCGACCAGTACCTGGCGCTACGCAACAATTCCCGCGTTTTCCGCGAGGTCGAACTCGACAACACGCCCGATGCCGAAACCGTGCTGACCGCCCTGAAAGGCTTCACCACGCGGCGCGATGAACTGAACCAGGCAAGCCCTGCTTTTTCAGACCGCGATTTTAAGAAGGCCCGCGACGGCATTAACGCCGGCGAAGCCAAGCACGCGGTCGACAAAGGTTCCCACCAATGACAGTCAATAGCTACCTCGTATCCCGTGCAAGCGACGCGGTGCTCTCGGCCGACGAGAAGGCCTCGATCGCGACCTCGGTCACGACCTTGAGCTCCCGGCTGGCCAGTTATTTCACGGTCGCCGGTGATGGCCTAACGTCGCATTTCCGGTTCGGCTCGCACACCCGTGGCACGATCCTTCCCCGGAAGATGGATGCGCACTCGGACGTTGACTACATGATCGTTTTTGAAAAAGGCGGACTGAACCCACAGACCTACCTCACCCGACTGCGTAAGTTCGCCGAGCAGAAATACGCCAACTCCGAACTTTACCAATCGAGCCCCACGGTGGTGCTGGAGCTCAACCATATCAAGTTCGACCTAGTGCCCGCCTTGTTCTCGTGGGGCACGACGTATCAGATCCCCAAGGGTCCCGATGAGTGGCAAAGCACGAACCCGAACGATTTCAACAGCACGCTCGAGACTGTCAACGGCAACAATTCCTATTTGATCAAGCCAACCGTCCGCCTCGTCAAATTCTGGAACGCAGAAGCCGGCTATGTCTACGATTCGTACGGCCTCGAAAAATGGATCGTCGGCCTGGGCTTTTATGGCTGCTACACCCAGAAGGACTACTTCTTCAAAGTGTTCGACAACCTGTCGGCGAACGAAGTGGCCCAATGGCGCAACGACAAGATCACGCGCGCCAAGGACATCATCGCCAGGGTCCGCAAGTACGAAGCCGATGACATGCCGAATTCGGCTGAGATCGAGGTCAAGAAGCTTGTCCCGGCATAGCGAGCAACTCTTGTGATAGCTCTTCCGCTCCGACCAACGCGGCTGAGCCTGCTGTCCCTGTAAACGCGATCATGCGCATCAGTGATCGCAGGCCGGTCAAATGCCCTGTCCCCTCCCCGTCGTTGGAGTGAGCACCTTGAGCGAAGCCAGGTCAACCTGTCCAACGTGCCCCACGCCTCTGTGATTGGGACATGCGCCGACGCTCCAAACCACCTATCAGTCGCGTCGACCTAGCCTAGAAAACCTGTCGAGGCTCCGCGACAACTCGCGCTTCGGGCGGCGATTGGCGGGTTAACGCTGGGGACTTTGTCCGAACAATCTAGTCCTATTTCGGACGAGATCACGGTTGAGACGTCAGCAATATGCTACGAATTTCGGCCGCGGCTATTCGTCGAGTTCGCCTCCGACATCCTCTGGGCCGACGGCAAAGTCTGGCATGATGTCACCGCCCAGCAACTTCTCCTTCGACAGCAGCCCGGCATCCTCAAGCGCCTCGAAATCCGGCAGGTCGCGCAGCGTGTCGAGCCCGAACTCCAGCAGAAATTCTTTTGTCGTCACGTAGGTGTAGGGCGCGCCCGGCGTCGGGCTACGCGGACCGGAAGCGATCAGGCCGGCACCGCGCAGATGACCAATAAAATCGCGACTGATCTCCTTGCCGAAGAAAGACGACAACTCGGCGCGGGTGATCGGCTGGAAGTAGCCGATGCACATCAGCACAAGCACCTCCGACTGCGTGAGGTCCACCGCGCGCTCATTACCGCCGACTGCACTGCGGATAGCGTCTGCATAAGCCGGCCGGGTCAGATGCTTCCAGCCACCAGCGACGGCGACGAGGTCATAGGGTCGACCGCGGAGTTCTTCGCGGATGTCGTCGATCAGCAGGTCGATGCTGCAGTTTTTTCCGACGATCCGCGCGAGCGTCTCGCGGCCGACCGGTTCGCTGGCGGCGAAGATGGTCGCTTCGACACGGTTCTTCCATTCGCGCCAGCGCGCCTCCGGCGGCAGGTGATCCAGCTCCCGGTCAAACAGCTGGTCAGCTGATCGACGGTCATCTGGCCGATCCTTTCCGCGTCTGCGCACCGCTTCCACCATGGTCGTCACAGCCCGTAGATGCGAAAGGTTGGGCGGCCCGACAGCTCGCGGACGGCACCGAGTTCGACCAGCCGGTCGAACAGCCGGCGCAGGCCACGGTCGCTCATGCCGGCGATCTTTTCGGATGCGACGATCGCGTCGTCGGCCAAGAGCCGTTCGACAACAGCGTCCGCTGCCTTGGCCCTGAGTTTCGGCGCGACGCCAAGCAGTTTTTCCGCACGGCGCTCGAGTTCCGTAAAAAGATCGATGGCGCGCAGCGCAGCGCGGGCCTGGGCGGCAAGCAGAATTTTGGCACGCTCAGGATCTGTCTCAATGCCTGTCGCCACAAAACTGACTGCCGATCGACGCGGGCGGGCGCTTTTGCCCAAGGCGATCTCACCGCCCAGCAAAGGGACTGCATGCGTCCAGCCTAGCCGCTGCGCGAGCAAGGCATCGGCAAGCCAGGCTCCGAGAACGCGCCCGAAGCCGTGGCGTTCGGCGATCGCGATGGCGCCGGTTATCGTTCCGACCGTCCCGTCACTGGCGGCGAGCTGTCGGAGATCGTCCGTCAGATCGCTCGGGCTCTCGTCATTGCGCGCGAGACCGAGGTCTTCCAGCACCGAGCCGATGCTTGCCTCGGTCAGCAGTTTCTCCACCGGCATTCCGGCCAGCCGGCGCCAGGCCATAAGGATGCGGCCAGGGGGGCCGACATTGTCGCCCGGCCGGGTGAGCAGCACGGCATCCCGCAGGGCCGCCTCATCCTCGACGCGTCCCATCTGCTTTGCGGTCGTCGCGGCCGCCGAAAGCGCCAGGCGTTGCCGCCAGGCGCCGGCCCACGGCTCCTGACGGCGGACCACCGCGTCGAGCGCGCCGATCGTGGCGCCCGCGGCGAGCGCCACGTCCTCGAACTCGTTCCCCGCAAGGCTTTGCGCATCCGGGACGGCCCGGCGCAGCCAGGCCGGCACCGTTGCCATCGGCGCGGTTGAAGGGGCGCTGGCAAGCGTGGCGAAGTGGCGCGGAGAGGGTTTGGGGCGAAGAATCATTGAAAGCACGATGAATCACGGCGGCGCTTTTGGCAACTGAAATAGGCAAAAAGCGCTGCGCCTGTCGCGCCCCAATAATGAACGATAATGTTGCCTTATCAGTCGTTTAACTCTTCACGAGTTCGTCCCTGCTAACAAGTAAGTCTCGACAGGGCACCTTTTTGCGCAGCCGGACGAAATTCCGTTCGGTCATGTCACGAAACGCTCGGCCCGCTCCTCTGCCGGCCGATGGTCAACGAAATCCCCTCCCCTAGCTGCGGTTGATCTCGGGGTCGTAGAAGCTGGCGCTGCTGACGCCCGACTTCAGATTGTCGGGAACGATCAGCCGGGGAACGCCTCCGAAGAAACGAAACATCCGGACATGCGAGCCGATCCAGTCCGGGAGCGTTTGCGTCCAAGTTGCCTCCGCAAAGGTGAAGCTGGATGCGCCGAGCACTGCCACGAAGATCTCTGCCTCGCGGATCTCACCGGTCTTGCGATCAACAATCGGGATCTTCTTGCCGGAATAGTCGACGAAGACCTTGTCGCCGGCCGCATGCTCCTGGCGCATCATCGGCGAAAGCCGCTGCTCGAAACTGCGAAAGAGTTCGCAGAAGCGGCTAATATGTTCGGCATAACACTTCACCTGTTATGTTGCGGCCAAATTTATGTTGCGTCTCCGGGGGATGAGCCAAGGATGTCAGTGATTTCCTTGGCCCAAGCCGCCACATAAGAAGAACGGCGATGGTAGTTCGCTACAGGGCTTTCAGGAATGCCATTAATGACGGCAGAGATCGCTGCCGTGGGGGCTCTTTCAAGCCGCTGACTTCAACCTTGGCCAACGCCTTTGCCTTCATTTCCAGATCAACCTCGGCGTAGATGTGCGTGGTGTCCAACGACACATGGCCGAGCCAGGCGCGGATCGTGTCGATATCGACGCCGGCACGCAGGAGGTGGACGGCTGTCGTGTGACGAATCGTATGGGGCTGACGCGCTTCGTGGCCACGGCCTGACGCGCTTCGTGGCCACGGTCGGCACGGTTTTTCTCGCCATGGCGGCATATTGCGTCACGACGCGGTGTATTCCGAACCGTGTCAAAGGTTCCTTCATCCGCCCCAGAAAGACTGCATCGCTCCTATCCCGATCGGTCACGAGGCGAGCCAGCGATATCGCACGACGACGCGACACTTGAGCGGCTGCTGTTTGGCCGTGCCGGTCGTCCGCCGCAAGACCTAAGCGAACCGAACTTTGCGCTGATCGCCAGGGAGTTGAAGCGCAAGGGGGTGACGCTGACGCTGTTGTGGCAGGAGTATCGCGCCGCCAACCCCGACGGCTACGGCTACACCTGGTTCTGCGAGCACTTCGCCGCTTTCGAGCGCCGGACGAGCGCGACATTCCGCAACCGGCATGCGGCGGGCGCGGTGATGCAGACGGACTATGCCGGGCAGACGGTGCCGGTGATCGATCCGGCGACCGGCATCATTTACCCGGCGCACATTTTTGTCGCGGTGCTGGGCGCCTCCAATCTGACCTTCGCCTTTGCCAGCTCCAGCCAGAAGCTGCCGGACTGGATCGAGGGCCAGGTGCGAGCGCTCGCCTTCTTCGGCGGCGTCACCAGAGCGATCGTGTGCGACAACCTGAAGGCCGGTGTCGTCAAGACGCTGTGGTTCGAGCCGACGCTGAACGCGACCTTTGCCGCGATGGCCGAGCATTACGACACCACCATCCTGCCGACCCGCAGCCGCAAGCCGCGCGACAAGGGCAAGGTCGAAGGCGCGGTGCTGATTGTCGAGCGCTGGATTCTGGCGCGGCTGAGGAACCGATCCTTCTTCTCGATCGCCGAGCTCAACGCGGCGATCGCCGAACTGCTCGAGGAGCTGAACAACCGGCCGATGCGCCATGTCGGCCAAAGCCGCCGCGAACTGTTCGGGGAGATCGAGCGGCTGCCTTGAAGCCGCTGCCGGCGGCACCGTTCGAATACGCCGAGTGGAAGTCGGCGAAGGTCCATCCTGACTACCATGTCGAGGTCGACAAGACCTTTTACTCGGTGCCGCACCGGCTGATCGGGCGCACCGTCGAGGTGCGGCTCACGCATCGAGTGGTCGAGATCTTCCACGATCACCAGCGTGTCGCCAGCCATGTCCGTCGCTCACAGCGTTCCGGCCATGTCACCGTCAACGAACACATGCCCAAGGCGCACCAGCGCTACGCCAACACCACGCCGGCCAGCCTGATCAGCAGGGCGGCCAGGATCGGCCCCAACGCCGCCATCCTGGTCGAGCGCATGATGCGCGACCGGCCGCATCCGGAACAGGGATATCGCTCGGCCATGGGCATCCTGTCGCTGGCGCCGCGCTATGGGCCGGAGCGTCTCGATGCCGCCTGCGAGCGGGCGCTGCTGATCAACGCGATCGCCTACTCCTCCGTCACCGCCATCCTCAAAGCCGGCCTCGACCGGGCCAGCTCCGCAGAACCGGCAAAGCCGACACCCCAGACGCCAACATCCGCGGCTCCACCTATTACCGTGAAGGAAAAAGAAAGAATGCTGACGAACCCTACCCTCGACCAGATGCAGGCCCTCGGTCTGGCCGGCATGGCTGCCGCCTGGCGCGAACTGGCCGAACGCAACAACGCCAACGAACTCAGCCGTGACGAGTGGCTCGGCCTGATGCTCGACCGCGAGGTCGCCATGCGGGCCGACAAGCGCGTCCGGAACCGGCTCGCCTCAGCCAGGCTGCGCTTTCCCGAAGCCTGCATCGAGGACATCGACTTTGCCGCGCCGCGCGGACTCGACCGGCGCAGCACCATGGCGCTCGCCCAGGGCAAATGGCTGAAAACTCATGAGAACCTGATCGTCACCGGCCAGACCGGAACCGGCAAGTCGTGGCTGGCCTGCGCCTTCGGACGGCAAGCGGCACGGCTCGATCATTCCGTGCTCTATGTGCGCGTGCCGCGCCTGTTCGAGGATTTGGCGCTCGCTCGTCTCGATGGCCGCTTCCCACGCCTCATCGACAAACTCACCCGCGCGCAACTGCTCATCCTCGATGACTTCGGAACTCACAGCCTCACCGACCAACAGCGCTTCCATCTGTTCGAAATCGTCGAGGAACGCTATCGCCGCAAATCCACCCTGATCACCGCCCAGCTCCAGGGCGACGCGGGCCTTCCGTAACGAGACGAGCAGCCGCTCCAGTAGGACTTCATCCAATTCGGATGCTAGGCCCGAAACGCCGGTCGTGCTCAACGATCCGGTCCTGTATCGACACTACGGTTTCATAACGAGCTACAAGGCTCGTGAGGACTTCCTGATGATCGGAGGTCATACGCTGCCCGTTCTGGGCAAGGAGCGGGCATCAAGCTTAAGGCGTTCATAAAGAACGGCCTCATCGAACTCGCCGTCCGAGAACAGTGCCATTACGCTCACGCTCAGGCGCTCCGCCTGCATGCTACTAACGGAGATACCTGCCTCGGCGCAGACACGATCAAAGACCTGCTTCAACAAAGCCAGGTCGCTGGGATAGGCAATGCCACTCATTGAGCTGGTGTTACTGACCATAGCTGTTCCTCCCATTAGGGCGGAAGGGTGGCCGTCGCTCAACGGCGATGCCACATGTAAATCGCCGATGGAAGCAGGCTACTCCGATTCATGCGGAGAGTCTGGGAAAGGGCTGCTAGAGTTCTGCTCACCGAAGTCGCGCCTCCCGAGACAGAACCCAAGCAGCGATCCTTGGTCAATTCCAAGATATCAAGAGTTGGAAACGTACCAAACAGAGGATGGGGATGTTTGGTATTCAGTGAGGCGCTTTCTATGGACACGCTCAAGTGGCTTCTCAGCTGCTGAACTGCGGCATGCACTAAATCGCCACCTGTGTTCCGATCTCGACGACGCGTCCGGTCGGGATCTGGAAATATTCCGTTGCGTCGGCCGCCGTGCGCGCCAGCCCGATGAACAGCTTGTCCTGCCAGACCGGCATGCCGGAATTGGGCGAGGCCTTGAGCGAGCGCCGCGACAGGAAGAAAGAGGTCGTCATGATGTCGAACTTCCAGCCCTGCTTGCGGCAGATCGCCAGCGCGCGCGGGATATTGGGCTGCTCCATATAGCCGAAGGTCAGCGTCACCCGCATGAACAGCTCGTTGATCGTTTCCATCTTGACCCGGTCACTGTCGGGCACGACGGGTTGTTGCGCCGTCACCACCGAGAGGATGACATTCTGTTCGTGCAGCACCTTGTAGTGCTTCAGGCTGTGCATCAACGCGGTCGGCGCGCTGGCGGGATCGCTGGTCAGGAACACGGCCGTACCGGACATCAGCTGCGGTTTCCTCTTCAACAGATTGCCTGCAAGGGAATCGAGCGGAATCTCGTTCCTGCGCGTCTTGTCGAATAGATACCTGGTGCCTCTTATCCAAGTCCACATGGTCATCACGATCACTGCGGCAATGGCAAGCGAGGCCCAGCCGCCTTCGAATACCTTGACGATGTTGGCTGCAAAGAAGCCGGTATCGATGAAGACGAACACCGCCATTAAGGCTATCGCGACGCCGAGCGGCCATTTCCAGATGCGCGTCATGACGACATAAAGCAGTATGTTCGTCACCAGCATGTTGCCTGTCACCGAAATGCCGTAGGCCGAGGCAAGCTTGCTGGATTCGCCAAAGCCGACCACCAGCAGCATCACCACGAGCGCCAGTAGCATGTTGACGCGCGGCATATAGATCTGGCCGGATTGTCTTTCCGACGTATGCAGGATTTCCAGGCGCGGCAGCATGTTGAGCTGCACTGCTTGCCTGGTCAGCGAGAAAGCGCCGGAGATCACCGCCTGGCTGGCGATCACGGTCGCCGCCGTCGCCAGCACCACCATCGGGATAAGCATCCGGCCTTCGTTCATCTCGAAGAAGGGATGACCGACGACACCGCCATTCGCCAGCACGAAGGCGCCTTGCCCGACATAGTTGAGCAACAGGCAAGGAAACACGATGGCCAGCCAGGCAAGCACGATCGGCTTGCGCCCGAAATGGCCGAGGTCGGCATAGAGCGCCTCAGCGCCGGTGACGGCGAGAAAAACCGCACCAACCGTGACGAAGGCGACTTCGGGCGAGTTGATCAGGAATGACACGATATAATGCGGGCTGATTGCCAGCAGGATTTCCGGGTCGTCCATGATGTGGTTGAGGCCGGAAAGGCCGATGGCCAGGAACCACAGCGCGGTAACGGGCCCGAACACCAATCCTACGCCGCCGGTGCCAAACCGCTGTACCGCAAACACGACCGCCAGAATGGCCAGTGTCAGCGGCACCACATAGGGCTGGAAGGTCGGCGTGACGACATTCATACCTTCGACCGCCGACAGCACCGAGATCGCCGGCGTAATGACTGCGTCGCCGAAAAAAAGCGCCGCGCCGACAATGCCGATGCCGAGGATCACCGCCGAGCGCGTCGGGAAACTGTTGCGCGCCAGCGCCATCAGCGACAGCACCCCGCCCTCGCCGCGATTGTCGGCACGGAGCACGAACATGATGTATTTGATGGTGACGGTGATCGTCAGCGACCAGATGATCAGCGAGAGTACGCCGAGGATGTCGCCACGGTTGGCGACGTTGCCACCGGCCGATGCGTGCAACGCCTCTCGGAATGCATAGATCGGGCTGGTGCCGATATCGCCGTAAACCACGCCCAACGCGCCCAGCATCAGCACCTTGGTGCTGTGCTGCTCGACCTCAGAATGGCTCGATTGTTCGACAGGTTCTGCCTCGTTACCAGCATTGGTAAGGGCCATGGACGACACTCCCATAAGCGGGCGGTGCTCTACGCTTGCTGCACTGCAATATCAAGTGCCGTCACGTAATGTCTGCGTCTCGGTATTGCCTATCGCTCGTCGGCTTCGCAGACTCGTCAGCCCCGAAGCGGCTTGGGAATTTTTGCGAGACTACGCTGAAGCTCCGGGAGCAACGATGCCCCGAGCCAGTATCGGATTAGGTCGATGCTCGGGCGCGCGAGCTCAGATGCCGAGAGCTTAAATTAACGCTGTAGCCGTGTAACAGACTGTGTAACAAATGCCGCGAAAAGTTCAATATTTTCAAGGACGTAAGCGTCAAGTCGAAAGACGCTCTCGCCGCCATCTTCAAGTGGTAAGGGCGATCAGATCTCGGGGAAATTGGAGGCAGCAGCGGACCTGCGACTTGCTCAACGCTCCGCTTCTGAGATAAGGTTGGGATGCGATGGCATTGAGCGAATAGAGCGATTTCCGGGAACCGAACCAATCCACAGAAATATTTTGTTGGTATTTTTGTTGGCTATCCCTGCTCTTGTGTGGGCGTCAACTATTTGGAAACAAAGCCAGATTTCCTTCGCTTCGAATCCGCCTCTGGGCACCAACAACGTTAAGTTGTATCTTTTTGCCTCTTAAGTATCTGACTTTTCGTCATAAAATTTTCATACAACCATCGCGTTAATCGCAACCGCTCTCTCGGTGTTGGTATTTTTGATGGTATTCAGCCACCTGATGTATTTTGGTAATTTACTTGGATGAGCATCCAGATTCCCGAGCCAGGACCGCTTTGAACCGCGCTTGATGCACCTAGTTCGAATCCGGTAACCGGAATCGAACCGCCGCCAAACTCAAATTCTCCAGGATGGCGGAGATTGACAGCCATGCCAGCGTTCTCACGCGACAACCGCTTATCGAAGACGAGGCCGAAATCCCGGACGAAATAGGTGGAGCGACAAAGACCTCTTGCCATTGCTAGGTTGAGGCGCGAAGTCGCAGGCGCGTCAACTTTGGGGCCGAGACTTGGCTGTCAGGCTTGGCTTCCAAAAAAGCTGAAAGCTGCCGTTCGTCTGTGCCCCCGCGATGCGTCCAGTTTTTTGTGTCTCGAAGTGCGCTACGCCGCTGCAGATCTTGGAAGGCGCCAGTCGCAATCGCGTCGTCATATCGTTCAGCGCGCGGCCCAGACGGACCTGAAGACGGTAACCGAGGACAGAGGAACAGCCCCTGTCCCGAAGGTCTTACGGACGAACGCGAATGACGGTCTTCCCCGCGCGGCGCTCGCTCGAATTAAACGTAGCGACAGCATCATCGATGCTCGAGACCTTGCCGATGTTCGTCCGCAGCCGTCCGTCCCGGGCCCGCTGAACTAGCTCGGACAGTTGGGACCGATCCGCCTCGACGACGAAGTCGATCGTTAGGCCATCTGCTGGCCTCACCTGGGTAGGCCCGACAACGGTCACCAGCGTTCCTCCGGCCCGGATCAGCGCTGCGGACCGCTTCTGGATATCGCCGCCGATGACATCGAATACCAGATCGACGCCACCGACGTCCTCCAGAGTATCGTTCCCGAGGTCGACGAATTCATTTGCACCGAAATCGAGCGCCTTCTGGCGGTCGGCGGCGCGTCCGGTGCCGATGACATAGGCGCCGGCTTCCCGCGCGAGCTGCGTCACGGCCGAACCGACGGCGCCGGCCGCGCCATGCGCCAGCACGCTCTGTCCTGCCTGAAGGCGGCCGTGCTGAAACAGGCCCTGCCATGCCGTGAGGCCCGAGATCGGCAGGCTGGCGCCCACCGCGAAGTCGACATCGCCAGGCAGCGGCGCGAGATTGCGTGCTTCCATGGCGACGTACTCCGCAAGCGTGCCGTCGCGATGCCAGTCCGACAAGCCGAACACCCGCTGACCGATTGACAGCCCCGTGGTGCCGTAGCCAAGCGCGGTGACCACTCCCGCCAATTCATGGCCGAGGATTGATGGCGTCCGGTCTCGAAAGGCCCGATCCGCCCAGGTCGAAGGCCACTCCAGTTCGGTGTTGACGAATCCCGCCGCATGAACCTGAACGACGACGTCGTTTATCGCTGCCTTGGGTTCGGGCCGCTTTACCAGTTCCATGCCGGCCGTTCCCGCAGTCTGGTCCGTTACAACTATTGCTTTCATGGGAATTGTCTCCTCAGTGATTTGTTAGTTCGAGGTTGCAGGCGGCGAAGGTCTTTTGAACCTCCTCGCGCGGTCGCCTATCGATTCGACGCCGTCTATGCTGAATTGCAGTTTGATGCCGACGACATAACTAGCGGGCGCTTCAGAAGTCCGAAGCTCCGTCAAATCATGCGGCTGCGCTGGTTGCGGTTCGCTAAGTTCATTGGATGGCTCCTTATCAAGTGATTGCGGAAGCCAATTTACGGGCAAAACTGATAATTTCGAGACTAAATCAGCTCGATATAATGCGCGATAGGATCAAACTGCGCCTTTCTGGTTTTCGAGCCGCGCGTCTTAATCGGCCTTGTGCGCCAGTCGCCGCCATTCACCCGGCGTCATCCCCATCCTTTCGGTGAAGACATGCCGGAAGGCTGAAACGGATCGATACCCAACGATCTCGGCCACGGCCTCAGTGCTGATCACAGGTTTCCTAAGCTCGTTGGCGGCCAGACTCATGCGCAGATCAGTCACGAAGTCGAGGGCAGAGCGGCCCAACTTGTCCTGAAATTGACGCATGAACGTAGCTCGTGACATGCCGCACAATGCGGCTAGTTCGGGCAGTTTCCAAGGCCGTGTCGGATTGGCCAACATCGCGGCCATGGCCGGGGCAAGGCGCGGATGGCCGGCTAAGGCCAACAAGCCCTCCGGGGCTTTCCCCGATTGGCTCGCCGCGCGCAGGACGAATGCGAACAGGGCCGACGAAAGCGCGTTGAGAATGGCGCGTCCTCCGGCTCGATCGCCGGCTGACTCCATTCGCATCAGCCCGACCAGACTAGCCAGCTGGTGGAAAGCAGACTCAATCGCCTCTTCTGCGTGGCCCTCCATAGACCCCGCCACCAGGGTCGTAGGCAGGTAGTTGCGGATCAGCCGATCATGGGGCGACGCGACGAAGAACCGCCCGCACAGCAGATCCAGTTGCTCACACTGGCTGTCGTTCTTGCTCAGCATCCATCCTGCGGAACTCATGCTTTCGTGCGTCCGGACTGGTGTTTGCCCGCTGCCATCATGCAGCACATGCGGCGCACCGTGAGGGAGCAGCACGATATCTCCGCTCACCAGCTCCCGCGCCGTTTTCGACTCCGGATCATCGAGAATGGCCCGACCCTTGACTATAATGTGATAGGGGATCTCGTTTGCTGCCGCGCGGCTCCAGGCGATACGCCACGGCGCACCGTAGGCGCAGCGGACCTCGAGTTGGCCGGTAACAGTGATAATTTGAAAGAGATGGCTTAGCCAGTCCACTTCAGCCATTGGACCCCGAAAACCGGAAATGGTGAACCATCTTATCGCAAGGTGCGGTCTGCCACGAGGTGTTCTGTAAACGTTGTGAGGACCAGCAAAATGACTTGGGAAGCCAGGATCGAACCTCTATCTCAGCCCATGAGCTATTAGTCGCGCAGCCGGCATCCCCCGAAGCACTATCATTGCGGCAACACCAAGCAGCGGGCCGGGCGCCAGGACCAGGAAGCTCCAGCGCCAACCTACAATCTGCGCCATGAATGACACCAGATGGATGGAGCAAAAAGTGAGTGCGATGCCGACGCTTAGCTGCAGGGAAAGCGCTGTGCCCACATAGCGTTGATCGCTCAATTCGGTTGCCATGGCCGAGAACTGCGCGGAATCGCCGATGACGGTCGCTCCCCATGCTATGGCAACGACGGAGAACAGCCAGAACGGACCGGCGAAGGTCAAGCCGATCGTAGATGCGCAGAAGCCGGACACAGCCATCATGGCAGCTGCTGTTGCAGTGCGGCCGAAGCGATCCGCCACAAGGCCGCCGGCGATCGAGCCGATCCCACCCGACGCCACGACGAAGAATGCCAGCACGGACGCAGCGCCGGGACCCCCAATACCCAGACCGGGGCTTCCTGCCCTGATGTAGGCCAGTATCCAGCCCCACATGGCGTAGAGCTCCCACATGTGGCCGAGATAGCCAAGATTGGCGAGCATCAGCGCGCGGTTGCGCACCAGCGTTTTGATGTGGCGAGGGTCGAATGCCGATCTCGCGAAAGGATGAGGCCCTTCCTCGCCGAGCCGGAGGATCAACAAAGCACCAGCCAGTGCCGCCAGGGAGGTCGCCACGATGACGTCTTGCCAGGCCAATTCGGCGGCTCGGGCTGATACCAGATGAGGAAAGGCAGAACCAAGCGTTAGCGCCGCGAGGAGAACGCCAAGCGCCGTTCCCCGTCCGCGACTAAACCATGTCGATACCAGTTTCACCGCTGGTGGATAGACGCCCGCCAGCGCCAGGCCGGTGACAAAGCGGGCGACCAGCAGCAAGCCGATGGAGGGTGCGAACAACAGGCACAGGTTTGCTGCAGCGGCGGTCAGGGCACTGACGCCGATCACCTTGCGAAGCAAAAGTATATCCGGAAGGCCGATCATGCTGGAGCCCAATGCTCCGATCGCAAAGCCGATCTGCACGGCGCCGGTGACCCAGGCACCCTCCGCCGGAGAGAGACCCCACAGTTGCGTTAGTTGCGGCGCGATCGCCGTTGCGGAAAACCATGTGGTCATCGGCAGAAAGGCACCGATCGAGATCACGATCAGCATCGACCAGCGCCGGACGGCGCTGGCTGTGGTGACGTTGGCGACTGCCATATGGTCCATATCCATCGGTTCAGGCCGCGATGGAGCCCTGCAGTTGCTTTAGCACCGGCAAAAGGTCGGCCGGGTCGGGTCTGCGTGTGTAGTCGGGACTGATTTCGGCGTAGGCGATGATGCCGTCCTGTCCGACCACAAAGCGAGCCGGCATCGGCAAAGTCCAGGAACGATCCTCGTTGATCAGCGGCAGATCGACGCCGAAGCTGCGATACAAGTCGATCAGATCGTCGGGCAGGCGAAACCGCAGGCCGAAGGCATCGGCGACCTTGCCGTCGGGGTCGCTCAGCATCGGGAAATCTATCTGCTTGTCGCGCTTGGCCTTGCGGCCGTTCGCCAGCGACTGTGGCGAGATGGAAACCAGTTGGGCGCCCGTAGCCTGGATTGCCGGCCAAGCTTCCTGCAAGGCGCCAAGCTCGATGTTGCAATAGGGGCACCAGACGCCGCGATAGAAACTGAGCACTAAGGGACCGCGGGTAAGCAGATCGTTGGATGCGACAGACCCGCCATCAGCCTCCGACAACGTGAATGCCGGGGCAACGGCGCCTGCCTTCAAGGCCTGGGCGACCTGACCCGACGCTATGAGTTCGGCGGTCGCGCGGTGCATGATCTCGACCGCTTGCTTGGGGGCCTTGCCTTCAAAGTCGGCTTTGAAGGCGTCGAGCTTTTCCTGAAGAGACATGAGACACTCCAAATCTTGACCGCATTGCTTGCGGCGGAATGTCCTCGCCTATTTCCAGAAGGAGGGGTAGCTTGCCAAAAAGCATAGCAATCATCCGGAAAACGAATGGCCGACAGGCTGCAGGAACTCGAGGTTTTCGTGCGGGTGGCCGAGCGGGGGAACCTTTCCCAGGTCGCCCGCGAGATCGGCCTTTCGCAGCCATCGGTGTCGCGGATTCTGAACGATCTGGAGGCGCGCATCGGCGCTCGTCTTCTCATTCGCTCCAGCCGCAAGGTCGGGCTGACCGAGGCGGGGCAAGTCTACCTCGACCAGATCCGACCGCTGCTAGCAGATCTCGGGGCGGCGGCCGACACCGCCGCAGGCAATGAGGAACTGCGCGGGATTCTGCGCGTCGAGCTGTCGGTCACATTCGCGGTGCGCGCGCTCATTCCTCGCCTGCCCAGCCTTCTCGCCGAGCATCCCAATCTCTCTGTCGAATTGATGATGGACGATCGTCGGCGCAGCCTTGTCGAGGAGGGCGCCGATGTCGCGATCCGGCTTGGCCTGCTCGACAATTCCAGCATGATGGCGCGCAAGGTCGGGCAGACGCCGAGGTTGCTCGTTGCCGCGCCGGACTACATTGCCCGGCACGGCCAGCCCAGCAGCCCCGCCGATCTGGCGCAGCACCAGGTGATCTTCGGGCCTTCCGATAGTTCCGGCGCTACGTTTCTTGAGCTGACCGATCCGCGGGTCAGCTTTGTCCTGCCCGAAAGCCCCCGTATCAGAGTCTCGAGTTCGGCCGGCGTCACGGCATGCGTTGTGGCCGGGCTTGGTGTGGCCTTCGGTTCCGGCTGGATGTTCAACGCAGAACTGCAGGATGGCCGCCTGCTCCGGCTGCTGCCGGACTATCCTCTGCCGACCATACCCATCCATGCCCTGTTCCCAGCCGGGCGGCAGCCAAGCAAGCGGGCCCGGGGCTTCGCCGACTGGCTGAGCAAATCGCTCAGCTCATCATGACTCCAGGTTGTCAGAGTCGCCTTGGCGTCGCCGCCAGTCGCACCTATGGTCCGGGCCACTTTGCCGAAATCGTTCCATTGCGTTAATCTTCAAATATGCACCATCGCTGATAGACCATTTCGCTGAGGGGGCGAAAATTCATGGAGATGCAGCAGGTCCGCTATTTTCTGGCCCTGTCGAACACGCTGAATTTCACGAGAGCGGCCGAGGAATGCAACGTCACCCAACCAGCTCTTACGCGCGCAATCAAGACGCTCGAAGAGGAATTGGGTGGGGAGCTTCTCCGGCGCGAGCGTCAGCACTCGCACCTCACGGAACTCGGGCGGCGCATGCTGCCGCTGCTGCAGCAGTGCTATGACGCGGCTACATCCGCCAAATCACTGGCCAAGGCGGTTCAAAGCAGCGATGTGGCCCCTCTCAACGTGACGATCTCCAACAGCATCAACATTGCACTGCTGGTTTCGCCGTTCACGGAGCTCTTCCGGGCCTATCCCGGCGTCCACCTCAAGATCAACCGTGGCTCGCCGGCCGCCGTGGTCGATGCATTGAAAAGCGGTGACGTCGAGCTGGCTGTTGCCGGCCCGCTCGGACAGGCGTGGGATCGCCTGGACGTATGGCCGCTGTTTCAGGAAGGGATAGAACTCGCCGTAAATTCCGATCATCCGCTGGCCCGACGCAACGAAGCCGATGTCGCCTTGAACCAGCTGGCCGCCGAACCGGTTCTAAGCCGCATCGATTGGGAAACGAGCGAGGAACTGTCGCGCTCGCTGTCTGCCAAAGGCCTTACGCCTCGAACCGCGCACGAAGTCGAGACCGACCAGGACCTTCTCGCGCTGCTCGAGGCCAACGCCGGCGTTGGATTCGTCTCTCTGACCGCACCCCGGTCGCCGAACACGCGCCGGCTTAAGCTTCGCGATCTCGATGTTTCGCGGATCGTCTCCGTCTACGCGGTTGCCGGGCGGCACAGATCTCCGGTGGCCGCGACGCTGCTCAACCTGTTGAGGTCGACGGACTGGTCGCCCTTCGGCGTCAGCGAGCCCGCCTGAGCGCGGCGATCAGGTCGTCAATGTCCATGCGTCGGCGGTAATCGGGATCGACAAAGCGATCCGTGATGACGCCATCCGTCCCAACGATAAAGGTCGCAGGGATCGGCAGGAACCAACTGGAGTTGCCCTGGTAGCTTGGGAGGTCGTAGGCAACGCCCATCAACCGCTCCATCTCGGCCCCGATCCAAATCGCCAGGTTGAGGGACAGTGCGTAGCCATTGTCCATATCGGTCAGGAAGGGGAAACTTGCGCCTACCGCGGCCTTCATGGCCCTGGAGAACTTGCCTCGCTCAGGCATGATTGCCACGATTTGCCCGCCCAACGCCGCGATCTCCTGCTGGACTTCGACGATGCCGATCGCGTTCAAACGGCAGTACGGGCACCAATGCCCGCGCTGGAAGGTGACCACAGCGGGCCCCTGGAGCAAAATGTCAGCCAGGCCAACCAGCCTGCCCTCGTCGTCCGGCAGCAGGAACGGCGGCATGACATCGCCCGGAGTTGGCGCCGCTGCTCCGGCGCCCTGTTTCTCCAGGCGTTTCACCAGGCGGTCTACCGCATCGGCGAAATTCGCGTCGATCCGTCGGACCGCCGCGGCAATCACCGCCAGCCGCTCGTTGAGAGGCGCATCAAGTTCGACGGCTGTCTGGACGGCCTGTTCAAATGTTATGGGCTGGTCGTCGGCGGCCATTTCTGCACTTTCATCGATCTGACGCAGCCTATCATCGAAGCCCCCCGGCCACGGCCATGTTTTTCTTGCATGGTTTTGATGCCTTGCGCGCATCAAAGCGGGCGAGGTTCGTATTCCGTTCGCCGCCAGACCTCAATTCGTTACAACATGTTCCTGATATCGGCGGAAAAAGTCGGAAAGCCGTAGACCATGTCGGCAAGCTGCGATGCTGTGATGGCGTGTTTCATGGCAAGCGCGAAGATGTGGATCAGTTCCTCGCCGGCATGGCCGACCATGTGAGCGCCGACGATCCTGTCCGTCGCATCCTCGACAATGATCTTCGACCACGCCACCGTCTCGGCATAGGTCCTCGCCGTGAGCCAGTCTTGCATGTTGTTGATATAGACCTTGACGTCGAGGCCCCGTTCCCTCGCCCTGGCTTCGGTCAATCCGACGCTTGCCATGGCCGGAATGCTGTAGAGCGAGGCTGGGATATGACCGTAGTCGGGCCGATGCTTCGGTCCGTCGACGATGTTGCGGCCGACGATCCCGCCCTCATAGGTCGCTACCGGCGAAAGCTGTGGGGAACTCCACACCGCATCGCCGCAGACATAGACATCGGGATTGGAGCGCGAGCGCAGATGGTCGTCGATTTCGATGCGGCCTTCCCGATGCACGATGACACCGGCGCCAAGATCGAGCCCCTCGACATTGGCCACACGTCCGGCACAGTTGACGACCCGATCGGCGTCGACCAGGCGTTCGGCCCCGTCCTTCGCGAAGCTCACCCGCAGCCGCCCGTCGGTCTTTTCGATCTTCTTGACCCAGGCCTTGGTGTGGATGCTGATGCCCAGGCGCTCGCTCTCGCCACGGATTTGAGCAGCGGCATCCTCGTCGAAGCCTCCGAGAAGTTGCGGCAGCGCCTCGAGGATCGTGACCTCGACGCCGGCGCGTGCATAGACGTGGCCCAGTTCGAAGGCGATAACCCCGCCGCCAATGAACACCACGGCGCCAGGCAACACAGGATCGCTCAGAACACCGTCGGATGTGGTCAGATGCTCGGCGCCCGCGATCGACAGCGGGCGCGGCTTCGAGCCGGTGGCGATGACGATGTTTCTGGCCTCAAGCTCTCGGGTGCCGACGCGGATGGCATTGCTGGCGACGAACGCGGCCTCGCCTTGAATGACATCGACGCCTCGCTTGGCCATCAATCCGGACAATTTGGATGGGATGTCCCTGATGATGTCCTTTTCTCGCTCGATCAAGGCTCGCCAATCGAGCCTCGGCGGTTCGACCTTGATTGCATGACCGCCGGCTCTTGCGATCTCGTCGAGCGCGTGGGCGGCCGCGACCAGCACCTTCTTCGGCGTGCAGCCGCGATTGGGACAGGTGCCACCGAGATCGCGAGCCTCAACCAAGGCGACGGAGAATCCGGCGGCGCGCGTCGCCACAGTGACGCCCATTCCTGCATTTCCGCCGCCCAGGATCACGACGTCATACTTTTCCATCGCAGCGCCTCCGCCGACCTCAGTGAAGCTTGATCCGTGGTCTAGCGCGCCTGACGATCATCTCGCCGATCGAAGCAAGCATGGACTTCGCTAGGCCGTGCACCGCCTTGAGATGCATCTTGTGCAGCGAGCGATAGACGAGCCTCGCGACGAGACCTTCGATCTTCATTCCGCCGATCAGGCTGCCGAACGCACCGTAGTCGGCGAGTGAAACGAGGGAACCATAGTCGCGGTAGCGATACGCCGGCGCGGCCTGCCCCGCGAGGCGCGCCGCAATCACCTTGGCCATGTGTTCTGCCTGCTGATGGGCTGTCTGGGCACGCGGCGGCAAGGCGTTGTCTTCGCCCGGCAGGACACAGTTCGCGCAGTCTCCGATCGCGAACACATTCTCGTCTCCGACGGCACGCAAGGTTTCGTCCACGATCAGGCGGTTTATGCCGTCGGTTTCGAGACCATCGAAGCTCTTCAGGAAATCCGGCGCCTTGATTCCGGCCGCCCAGACTACCAATTCGGCTGGCACAAAAAGCTTCTCGCCGAGCTGGATACCATCTCCGGTCACTTCGGTAACCTTGATCCCGCATCGTATCTGCACGCCCAACTCGATCAGCAAGCGTGCCGAGGCGCGCGCCATGTGTTCCGGCAGTGCCGGCAGAATCCGCGGCCCGGCCTCGACGATGGTGATGCGGATCAACCTCTCGAAATCGATGTTGTCGAGATTGTGCGAGGCAATTTCGCGCATCGACTTGTGCAGTTCCGCAGCCAGTTCGACGCCGGTTGCGCCAGCGCCGACGATGACGCAATGGAGTTGGCCGGGTGAAAGCTGCTCGTATTGCGCGTTGGCGCGCAGGCACGCGTCTATCATTCGCCTGTTGAATCGGGCGGCCTGCTCCGCAGTGTCGAGCGAAATGGCGTGGTGCGCGGCGCCCGGCGTGGCGAAATCATTGCTGACGCTGCCGACAGCCACGACCAGCGTGTCGTAACCCAGGACACGTGGCGGGATGACCTGGCGGCCGTCATCGTCGAAGCTGGGGGCGACGAAGACCTGGCGCTTGGCACGATCGATGCCGACGACCTCGCCAATTCGGTATCGGTAGCCGTGGCGGCTGGCATGGGCGATGTATTCGACCGCGTCGTGCGACGCGCTCAAGGCTCCGGATGCCACCTCATGCAACAGCGGTTTCCAGATATGGGTGCGGTTTCGGTCGACAAGCGTGACGGAAAGCCGCCGGTTGCCGAACTTGCGGCCGAGGCGTGTCGCCAGTTCCAGGCCGCCCGCGCCGCCGACCACAATGACCACGCGATGCAGCGACTTGTCCGCGTGCGAGGGAGTCTCCGGGATCGTGCGGAACAGCGCAGCATTGTTGGCGAGCACGGCTTCCGGGATCAACCGCATGCCGGGGGTGATGATCTGCATCGGTGGTCTCCGTATCTTCTCGGCGCGGCGCATCACTCTTGGGATTCGTGGATCACGATGCCCTGAAGCATGTCGACCTCGCATTCCCAGGGCTTGTCGGTGAGGACGCGCTGCCCATGCTCGTATCCTGCCTGCCAGCGCGTGCGGATGCCCGAGCGGGTGAAGTCGATGTCCTTGGTATGGTCCTCGCCGTCCAATCGCGGCGAAAGCAGGCGGACGAGGTGCATGACCGACGGGCAGCCATAGGAGGCGAGTTCCTTGAACATCGGATCCTCGCGACGTTCCTCGGGCACGAGCCTCCCCATTTCGCGCACGACATGCCGCAATCGATGCAACTGCTCCTGCCGCGCAACGTGGCTCCGGCCGCGGCTGGCGTATTGAAGGTCCTTCTGCCGCCCCATGACCTGCCAGATCGATTTCGGCTCGGTGGCGCGGGGTTGCCACATGTTGACCGCAAAGATCAGCGCGTCTCGCCTCGGTCGCGCATCGAGCACCACCTCGATCGGCGTGTTCGAATAGATGCCGCCGTCCCAATAGGGCTCGCCGTCGATGCAGACCGCCGGAAACGCCGGCGGCAAGGCGCCCGACGCCATGATGTGGGCCGCCGACAGGATCATCTCGCGCGTGTCGAAGTATTTGAGCTCGCTGGTGTTCACGTTGACCGCGCCGACCGTCAGCCGCGTGTGCCGACCGTTGAGGTAGTCAAAATCGATCAGATTGTTCAGCGTCCTTTTGAGGGGATCGGTGGTGTAATAGGATGCGTTCTCGACACCGACTTCGCGGTTGACCCCAAACATGGCGCTCGGATTCGGCTCGAAGAACCCGGGGATGCCGCGCATCACCGTGCCCATGTTGGCAAAGATGTTGCTCGGAACCATCATCCGGAAAAACTCGTCGAACGGACTGCTCAGACTGACGCCGTCCCAGAATTCCTGAAGCCTGGGCAGACGATCGCCGGGCTGGTTCCCGGCGATCAGCGCGGCGTTGATGGCGCCGATCGACGTGCCGATGACCCAATCCGGTTCGATGCCACCTTCGACGAGCGCATGGTAGACGCCGGCTTGATAGGCACCGAGCGCGCCGCCGCCTTGAAGAACAAGGACAGTCTGACGCTTGACTTCATCCTGATGGCCGATCGCCGGTTCTGTTTGCGGGGCGGACAGATTTTGCGTGATCTTGTTCATGGCCTTCGCTCCTCGTGCAGGTCTAGTGAGCGGTCCAACCGCCTTCGATCGGCATCACGGCGCCTGTGATCGATGCCGCGTCCTCCGAGGCCAGGAACAGGCAGAGCGCGGCAACCTGCTCGACCGTGACGAACTGCTTAGTGGGCTGCGCAGCCAACAGGACATCCTTGATCACCTGCTGCTCGGTGATCCCGCGGGCCTTGGCGGTGTCCGGTATCTGCTTCTCGACCAATGGGGTCAGCACATAGCCTGGGCAGACGGCGTTGACGGTGATACCCAGTTCGGCGACTTCCAGCGCGACGGTCTTGGTCAGGCCGGCGACGCCATGCTTGGCCGCGACATAGGCGGATTTGTAGGGAGAGGCGACGAGCGCATGCGCCGAGGCCACATTGATGATGCGGCCCCATTTGCGCGCCTTCATCGCCTGCAGGGCGCGCCGGATTGTATAGAACGAAGACATCAGATCAATCGCCACGACCGCTTCCCACTTCTCGATCGGGAAGTCGTCGATCGGCGCGACGTGCTGAATGCCGGCATTGTTGACCAATATGTCGACGGCGCCGAACTCGGCGATGGCCTTGTCCATCATCGAGGTGATTGCGTCGCCCTTGCTCATGTCAGCATTGTCGTATCGAACGGCGACATGATGATCGGCGGCGAGCCTGGCCCGCAGGCGTTCGATCTCGGCGGCGTCGCCAAAGCCGTTCAGAACGATGTTGCAGCCCTTGGCCGCGAAGGCTTCGGCAATGCCTTGCCCGATGCCGCTGGTCGAACCGGTGATGAGTGCTGTCTTGCCTTTGAGCATCGTCTTGTCCTTCTGATTGCGCGGCTACGAGCCACGGCGCTGGCCGGCTCTGGATCTGAGGAGTAGTATGGTGAACCGCCGCAAGCTGCGGAAATGCCGTTGAGACATGGATTCGATAGCTGACGGTCAGATCGTTGGCTCCAAGCCCTGGATGTCGATCGACCGGTCGGTTGTTTGACGTAAGGGCAGCTAGTAAGATTGCGCCGCAATGCGGGCGGTGCCGTATGCGCGTCCAGTGAGGGGAGCGTGCAGTGGAGATCAGCCAGGTCCGATACTTCTTGGCCGTCGCCAAGGAGCTGAATTTCACCAGGGCGGCCGAGCAGTGCAATGTCACGCAGCCGGCGCTGTCGCGCGCCATCAAGCTTTTGGAAGATGAATTCGGCGGGCCGCTCTTCCATCGTGAGCGCCGTTTCACTCACCTCACCGAGCTCGGCCGCATGGTCGAGACCTTTCTCGAAGGCGTCTTCGAGAATTCTCGACAGGCAAAGCAGATCGCCGAGCAATATGTGACCCTGAAGAAGATGCCGCTCAAGGTCGGCATCATGAGCACCATCGCTCCGGACGAGATCATCGAGCTCATCGCAGCCGTGCGCGCCCACCACCCGGGCGTCGAGTTGCATCTTTGCGATGCGGATGCGGTGAGCCTCAGGAGAAGGCTGCTCGAGGGCGAGCTCGAGGCTGCCATCTACGCATTGCCTTCAGACGTTCCCGACGAAGAAGTGCACTCCCTGCCGCTGTTCCAGGAGCAGATGGTGATGGCCGTTCACCTGACCCATCGCCTTGCCAACCAGCGCATGGTGCGGGTGAAGGATATGAGCAACGAAAGCTACATCCACCGCAACAATTGCGAGTTCGCTGGCTACGCGGATGCCATCCTTGCCGAGCAGGGCGTCACGGTCAGTCCGGTTTACTGGAGTGATCGTGACGACTGGACATTGGCGATGATCGCTGCCGGGCTTGGCTTCGGCTTCATGCCCGCGCATACCGCCAAGCATCCTGGCGTGGTGCCTCTGCCCATCACCGAGCCGGAATTCTGGCGCGAGGTCAATCTCGTCACCGTGCGCGGCCGCAGGCATTCGCCCGCGGTCGGCGCATTGGTGCGCGAGGCCACGCAGAAGAAATGGTTCGGCGAGCGGGCAAAGGCATTGTCCGCCGCCGAATGATCTGTCCGTGCGAGGCTGACAGGCTCGGAGAGCCTAAGCATTTCGAGGTTTCGCGCCGGTCAGTTCTTCCTGACCGACGATGTGACGGACTGGATCACCTCTGTCGCCATCTTGAACTGTGGCTGCCGGTCGGTGATGCCGTGCCGCTTCGCAATCCAGTCGAAGTCGCTGTAGGCGGCGTAAACCGTGCCATCTCCGGTTTGGTAAACCAGCACGCGCACCGGCCAGTCCAGCCCGGCCTCGGGATTTGAGGTGATGAACGTCGTGCCGAGCGCCGGATTGCCGAACATAACGAGCCGCGACGGCCGGACGTCGTTGCCGGCCTTGTTGCCGAGCTTCGCCTGGTCGATCACGCCAAAGAACATGAGGCCTTTTTTGAGAACATCCTTCTTGATGCGGGCGACGGTCTCGGCGACCGAGTAGTCGCTCTTCACCGTGACGACGCCATCCGAGGCGGCGGCAGGAATGATGACCGTCATCAGCATGGCGGCCCCGGTGATCAGGGTTTTCAGGTAGGCTGTCATCGCATTCTCCTTGGTTGCTGGGTTGGCTATGGATTGAGTTTCTTGGGATGATCTTGCTGGCACAAACGGTCACGCGGCTGGCGTCCTCAGCGTTCGGGCTACCGCGATCGCGCCGGCGAGAACCGCGGCCAGCACGACCACGCATGCGGTCCAGCCGACACGGTCGTAGATCTGTCCGATGAGGAAGCTGCCGGCGAGCCCGCCTCCGTAGTAGGACGCGAGATAAATGCCGCTTGCGGCAGCGCGATCGCGCGACGCAGTCCGGCTGACATGTCCCGTGGCTATGGCCTGAGCCAGGAAGGTGCCGACGGCAACCAGGGTCATTCCGGCAAGAACGATCGGAAGACTGGGTAAAAGCAGCAGAAGCAAGCCGACGATCGCCAGCGCAAGCGTTGCCCCAATCCCTCCCCTTGGGCCAAGGCCCGCTGCGACTCGGCCGGCAAGCGGGGTGGTCAGCATCGATGGCAGGAAGACGAAATAGACGGCGCCCAAGGCCATCGGCGTGAGCGAAAGCGGCACCGCGACGAGCTGAAAATTCACATAGGTGAACGTGCCGATGAAGACGAAGAGGATCAGAAAGCCGATCGCAAAACAGGCTCGCAGCTCGAGGTTCTGCAACGGGGCTTTCCAGGCAGCGTGGGCGAGCCCGCCCGTCGCATCCGCGCGCATCATTGCCGAGGTCTTCTGCAGTGTGAACCAGACAAGGGCGGCGCCGAGCAGATTGAGGGCGGCGAAGGTCAGAAAATTGGTGGAGATGCCGAACATGTCTGCGACGGCAGCCGACATCAGGCGGCCAAAGAAGTTGCTGGCAACATTGCCCGTCACATAGGCTGCGAGCGCGCTGGTCGTTTGCCGCGCCGAAAAATGCTCGGCTAGGTAGGCCATCGTCAGCGTGAAGGCGGTCGACATGCACAGGCCTTGCACGACACGCAGCAGGGCGAAGACGACAATGTTGTCGGTCTGCGAAAGCAGCGTCGTGGGGACCGCCAGGATGGCCAGGCTGATCCAGATGCCGTTGCGGCGATCGATGCCGCGGCCGAAGAGCGCCACGGCGATGCCGGCCACCGCCATGCCGAATGTGCTGGCGTTGACGGCGAAGCCCATGGTGGCCCGGCTGACGCCAAATCGTATCACCAGCGAAGGCAGGATGGCCTGGGTGGCGAACAGATCGACGAGCGTCAGAAATGCAATCAGGGCGATCAGGCCGAAGCGCCAGCTGTCCGCGGCCACCCGGCGGAGCCGCATCAATTCGGTATGTTCACTGGTGGTCATGACAGGCTCCGTGGCCACGCGTCCCCAGGCGATCGCCCGAGGACGCGCTGTTGGTTGCTGCTGCTGGGATCTGCTGGCCGCGCGCGGCTCACATCATGTGGTCGTTGTGCATCGCGGACGGCAGAACGTCGGCTGAGTAGAGCACCGCCGGAACCTTGCCATTGTTCTTCCACCAGTGGGCGAGCTGACCGAACTCGGCGGTCACGTCGCCAGCCGGATGTTCGATGCCGACCTTGCAGGTGCTGGCGTATTCGGTGATCGAGCCTTCGACGACGATAATGTTGGCGGGGCGAACCGTATGCTCGTGCCACGGCACCACGCCGCCCGGCTGAACGACAAGCTTGCGAAGGCGCAGCATGTTGCCTTTCCAGGCTTCGCCCTTCGGGCTGAGATCGATCGCCGACAGAACAGTATCGGTCACGCCGACGGGCTTGCTGGGATGTTCCTGGATGTCGGTGGTGGCGGCCTGGCCGGCAGGGCAGTCGCCGGCGAAAACCGGAGCCACCGAGAACGCGGCGGTCGCAGTGAGAAGTCCGAGTGTCAGCGCCAGCTTCAGCGGCACCCGCAATGCAATAGTCTTGGAAGCCATGTCTAGTTCTCCTTTGTCGGTGCCCAATCGCGGAAGCGGGGCATGAGAGGAGAGTGACGGCAGTCTCGACGAAAGAGAAATGCTGACTGGCTCTTAATTCGATACCTGAAAACTATGGTGGACGACCGCGCCAACGCGGCTGTCTCGCCACGACATTTATCGCGGCGTCAGGCTTTCACTCCGAATTGCTATGCAGCCGTCTTTCTGGCCGACAGATCGATGCCGCTTTCGGGCCAGCTGTGCGCCTTGACACTGTTGACGAAGGTCGATGTCGCCGGCGAGAAACGGCGCCCTGCCACCACGACGAGCGAGACTTCCCGCCAGACTTCAGGATCGACGACTGGCCTGATCTGCAAGCCCGGGATGACGGCGCTGAATTCCGGGATGAAGCAGATGCCCAGCCCGCCTGAGACCATGTTTTGAATCCAGTCCTCGCGTTCGCTGGCGTAGGAGATCCTGAGCTTCACGCCACGTTCATTGCAGAGGCCGGCGAGATAATCCCGATACTCGCAATTCAAACGCCTGAGATAGTTCTCGCCGTCGAGTTCCGAGATGGCAACATTGTCGTTGCGCGCCAGCCGATGCCCGTTGGGAAACGCGAGGACGAACCGTTCGCGATAGAGCGGCGTAACATCGAACCGCTCCGGGAAACTGTTGCTGGACGCCATGATGGCGACATCGATCTCGCCGGCTTCCAGCAGCTGCGATAGGGATGCCGGAACGCCCTCCACCAGTTGCAGCTGGATGCCTTGCTGCCGCCTGTTGAAGTCCGTCAATAGACCGGTAAATCGCCGCGGACCGATCGTGCACATAACCCCAACCTTGAGATTGGCATTTTCCAGGCACAAAAACCGCGACGCCTCCTGGCGCACGCCGGTCACCTCATCGAGGATTTGCTGAAATCTCGGGCGGAGCAAAGCGCCCAGATCCGTCAGGTGCGTCAGGTTCCGCTCGCGGCGAAACAACAAGCCGCCGACCTCATCCTCGAGCTGCTGGATCGCGCGAGACAGCGCGGGTTGCGTGACGTTGCACTTTTCGCCCGCGCGCGTGAAATTCCGTGTCTCGCAGACGGCCAGGAAGTAGCGGATATGATGAATGTCCATGCGGGGCGTTCCTCATCTAGCATAGATGCAGCTTGGAACCCTGCCGCATGGCATTCCATCACGCCAATGCATGAGTGCTATAAAGTCGATAGCGTTTCGTCATGCGACGATGGCGGGCCGAGGCCCGCCACCAAAACGTCCTGTCGCGCCGGGCGCCAAGAATGTCAGCTGTGATGGCCCAAGGCGAAGAGCCGGGCGCAGAACTGAGCATGCGGCTTGCTCATGGCGGCGTCGTTGCATTCTTTCATCATTGAAGCCTGCATGGCCTTCGGCGTGGCTTTCCACGCCGTCTCGAAATCGGCACTCGACTTCATCGTCTTCATGCCGGAATCGGTGAAGAAAGGCTGCATGTTGGACGGTTCGTCGAGGACTCCGGCGAACGCGACCCCGCCAATAACCGAAAGGGCAAATGCGCCAAAGCAGATAGTTTTGATATTCATGATGAGGACCTTCTCTGGAGTTGTGCAATCGTCTCTGTGACGAGTGCGCCGATGACCGGCAGCATTTTGGAACTCTATTTTTCCATCTTGCCGAGATAGACTTTGCTTCACCTGTTGCTAAACTCGCCAATGCCGTCTGCGAATGGAGTTTATGCCGGCTCTGCATTCCAATGGTGCTCGGCGAGCACCACTAATTGGCTCCGCCCAACGCAAGCACGTTGGCGCAGAATTGGGCGTGGGGCTTACTCATCGCCGGGTCGTTGCACGCCTTCGTCATCTTGACCCGGTCATGCTTTGACAGAGCGAACCAAGCCTTCGTGAACCCAGTCATTGGTTTCATCGTCTTCATGGTGGCGTCCGTATAGAACGTCGGCAATGCGGCGAGATCACTGAACGGGTCGGCTGACGCTGGGCTCGCACCAAGACTAATTGCAAGCGCAGCCGCACAGGCGAGTGGTCTTCTCATCATTCACCTCCGGTTCCAGGCGCGGTTCTGGCAACGGTGCCAGAGTTGGTGACACGCATCGCCTTGCCTGATCGGAATGAAGAGTGCGGCGCGCGAAGACCGGCAGCCAATGCAATCTGCCTATGGACTTCATGCCACCTTGGCATTTCGGCTGAACAAGAAGATGCGGCAGTCTCTCTCCAGTCGTCATGTTGACGATCTTGGGACGGAGACCAAACCATGCTTGCTCAGTCCGCAATGCAAACAGACCAGACCACCATCTCAGTGGCGGATCTTGGTGTGGAAGACCGGACGTTCGACATTGTGCTGGCAAACGACGCACATGGCGCTTTCGTCTGGGGCGTGCTCGATCGCCTGCTGGATGAGCCGGGCTGCAGCTTCAATGGCGTTACCGCGTCGGGCTTTGCAGCGATGGAGGCGGCGGTCCTTGCCTACGGGCTGAGCGCCGGCGGCAGGCGCGGCGCGCGGACGGCACTCGCCAATTTCTGGCGGCGCGTCAGCCACGCCTCGGTCTTTGCCGATGACAGAGCCGGCCTGCTTCGATCTATCCTGGAACAGTCAATCGACCTTAGGCAAATCCGTGACGAAGGCTGCCCGGTGAAACTGGGCGTGTTGGTCGTCAACGCGCGCACGGATGCGGTGAAGCTATTCACAAGCGACCAGTTGTCGATCGACGCGATCGTCGCAGCAGCCACGATCCCCTTCCTCTCGCTGCCTGTCGAGATCGAGGGCGATACCTATTGGGGTGACGGCGACGTCTTGCAGTCGCCGCCTGTCCTATCAACTGACGCTCGCCATCGCCTGATTATCACCGGCAGGCCTTCCGTCTTCACCACACCGTGTCCGGAGCGCAGCACCGCCGCCAGTCATTGCTTGACCAAATGCGCGCCGGTTCACGCCATATTCGACAGTCGATACCGTGCCGGAGCTCCGCTGCTCCTGCGGCCCTGGACCGACTGGGGCGAACTGACCGACATGCGCGACAGGGGACGGCAGCGTGCAGCAGACTGGCTTGCCGCTGATCCTCTGCGCGCTGGTGAAAGCCCGGCCGCAGCCTGCGAAAGACGATACATCTAGGCGCCTCGCTCCCCGCCTAGCCGCGCCTGCTTCGCATACTCCCGAATGCAGGCGCCAGGCCCTCCGGTGCCCGGCCGGAGGGCCTTTCCGCGCCGCGCTCCAGAACATAGTGGCCGCGTATCAATTCCATGCCGAGACAGCATTTCAGCTCGGCACGCTGATCGGACAGACTGATTTGCAGACGGGCCCAAGGCCGGTCTTTCTCTCGAAACGCCAACCAGGAGACAAGCCTGTGATCAACACCAAAACCCTCATCGGATCGGCCCTCGCGGCCGCCACTTCGCTTGCCGCGACAGCGGCCTACAGCGGTCCTGCCGCCAAGCCCAGCTTCGCCTTCGAGAAGTGCTACGGCGTGGTCAAGGCGGGCCAGAACGACTGCCAGACCGCGACGCATTCCTGCGCCGGCACCGCAACCGCCGACAACCAGCCGGATTCCTGGCTCTACGTGCCCGCCGGCAGCTGCGCCAAGATCGCGGGCGGCAGCGACAAGCCGAAAGCCTGAGCAAATCCCGACTTCGAGCCAACCCTCTAGAATGGAGCAGACCGATGTCCCGTGCGTTTCATCCCCTCGCGATCCCCACATCGGCGGGCATCGGTCTTCGCTCGCCGCACATCAGCGAAATGCTGACGCGACGGCCTTCCGCCGGCTGGCTAGAGGTTCATGCCGAGAATTACATGGGAGACGGCGTCGGCGTCGAGGCGCTGGAAAGGCTGCGCGAGACCTATCCGCTGTCAGTGCATGGCGTCGGCCTGTCGCTGGGCAGTGCGCGAGGCTTGGACCGCGACCATCTGGAAAGGCTGCGCAAGGTCTGCGAGCGCTTCCAGCCCGATCTGGTCTCCGAGCATCTCGCCTGGAGCGTTGCCGACGGCGCCTACCTCAACGATCTGCTGCCGCTGCGCTATGACGAAGAGGCGCTCGCGATCGTGGCGCGCAACGTCGAAACCGTCCAGGAAACGCTGAAGCGGCAGGTGCTGATCGAAAATCTGTCTGCCTATGTCGCCTTTGCGGATTCCTCGATGAACGAGGCCGAGTTCCTGGCCGAGCTCGTGACGCGGACCGGCTGCGGGCTGCTGCTCGACGTCAACAACGTCCAGGTCTCGGCGCACAATTTGCAATATGACGCCAAGGCCTTCATCGACGCGCTGCCTGAGCAGGCTATCGGCGAAATCCATCTCGCCGGCCATGCGACCAACCAGGTCGGAACCGATACCGTGCTGATCGACGACCATGGCTCGCGGGTTCCACCGGTCGTTTGGGCTCTCTATGAGCACGCCATAACGCGCCTCGGGCCGCGACCCACTCTGATCGAATGGGATACCGAAGTTCCGGTTCTCGACGTGCTGCTTGGCGAAGCGATGTGGGCCGACATGCTTACCGCTTCGATCATGTTCGGCCGCAAGCAGGCTGCGAGACAGGCTGCGGCAATCAAGCCCCGGCCCGCGTCCCCTACCCCCTTTGAAGGCGTGAGGACCAGCATGCCAGTGCTTGCAGCATTTGCTGCTGCCAAGGCCGGACCTGTGATGGCGAACGCTTTAACGCCAATGGAGGGAAGATACGATGTTGCCGCTTGAACACCTGCAGACCACCATGGCGCGCTCGGTGCTTGCCATCGAACCAATGGTCTCCGCGAAAATGCTGACCGCCGGCAAGGCCGATCCATTGGCCCGCCTGCGCATCTACCAGAACAACACGCGCAGTTCGCTCACCGCAGTGCTGATGGCTGTCTTCCCGATCACCGTTCGCCTGGTGGACGAACGGTTCTTCCGTCATGTGGCGAGCGAGTTCATTCGACGTCATCCGCCGGTTGAATCGCGACTTGCGCGCTATGGCGCCGGCTTCCCGCGTTTCCTCAAGACGATCGACACACTGTCCGATATGCCGATCGTCGCCGAAACGGCGCGGCTCGAATGGGCCATCGCCGAGGCGCTCGATACGGCTTCGCTGCCAGCCCGCAGCCTCGCAGAATACGACAACACCGACCTCGGGCTCTCGCCGGATATCCTGCTCCAGCCCTCACTGCGCCTGATTGTCTCGCACTGGTCGATCCTATCGGTATGGATGGCGCATCAACAGGAGACGGTCGACGAAAACGTCACCTGGATGAGGCGCCCCGAACGCGTGGCGTTGTGGCGATCGGGGAACTACGTACGGCTTTTTCTGCTCGACCGCGCGAGCTTCGCCTTCTGGCATTCGCTGAAGCACGGTTTGGGCCTCGAGCATGCCACCGGCCGTGCCTTGGCGCTCGACCCGGCCTTCGACCTGGTTTCAGCCCTTGTGCGACTGTTCCGCGACAGGCTCGTCACCGACGTGCGGGTCGCCGCGAATTCCCCCTCAAACTGACGGAGACGGTCATGACCGCAATATCGGAACAATCCTCGTCCAGCCCGGCCGGCTTTGTCGGCCTCTACAAGCGTATCATCAAGCTGCCCGAACACATTCCATTCTCGTTGGTTCAGCTCGCTGCTCGTGTGGCGGTGGCCCATGTCTTCTGGCAATCGGCGCAGAGCAAGCTGGCATCCTGGCCGGTGACGCTGCAGCTGTTCGCCAACGAATACAATCTGCCCTTCATTGACCCGTCGATCGCGGCGCCATTGGCGACCGCCGCCGAACTCACGGGCTCGGTTCTGATCTTCTTCGGGCTGTTCTCGAGGCTTGCTGCACTGATGCTGCTCGGCGTCGTTTCAGTCATCCAGATTTTCGTCTACCCGCAGAACTGGGCTGAGCACCTGCTCTGGTCTTCGCTGCTGTTGCTCATGCTGACACGCGGTGCCGGCATGGTCTCGCTCGACTACGTCGCCGCGCGGGTCCTTTCGACATCCAGAAAATGAATATCGAAACCGAGTGACAAAGCACGGTGCGCATCTTCATCGTTCATGCACACCCCGAGCCCAAGAGTTTCAACGGTGCCCTCACCCGCACAGCACAAGAAGCTCTGTCCACTTCGGGGCACGAAGTGGTTGTCTCCGATCTCTACGCCATGGGGTTCAACCCGGTATCGAACCGCCGCAACTTCACAACCACACTCGACGTGAATTTCTACCGTCAGCAGGCCGAGGAAGCGAATGCGGCTGTCCACGACGGATTTGCTCCAGACATCCAGGCGGAGATGGACAAGCTCTTCTGGTGCGACGTCTTGATCCTACAGTTTCCGCTCTGGTGGTTCGGGCTGCCGGCGATCCTCAAGGGCTGGGTCGACCGAGTGTTCGCATCGGGTGGCCGCATCTATGGCGGCGGCAAATGGTATGACCGCGGCGTCTTCGCAGGGAAGCGCGCGATGTGTTCCGTGACGATCGGCGGACCGCCGCCGATCTATTCCAGCCGCGGCCTGAACGGCCCAACCGCCGAGATCCTGTTCCCAATCAACCACGGCATGCTCTACTTTGTCGGCTTCACGGTGATCGAGCCATTCCTGGTGCACGCACCAGCCCGCATCGGCGACGATGAGCGCCAGATGTACCTCGATCGCTACCGTGAACGCGTCCTCAGCCTCGCGCACGCTCCGACGATCGCGTATCCGAAGCTCGCGGAGTTCGACGATATGCATGTTTTGAAGTCGACGTGAAAAGGCTCTGTCCAGTTCACCAAGCAGAGCGCCGCACGCCGGCCGCAGGTCCTGGCGGCAATTTCAATGGGATAGGCTGGTGCTGCGAGAGAGGATTGAACTCTCGACCTCTCCCTTACCAAGGGAGTGCTCTACCACTGAGCTACCGCAGCCTGCGATGGCGGCGCTTCTGCCATAACGAACCGGCAAGCGCAAGGCCAAGAAAACCTTAAAACGACGCATGTCGCTGTCCCAAAACCGCTGCGATTTTGGGTGATATGTATTGACTGCCGCAACTGTGAAAGCCGCTTCCAAGCGGCTTTCACGACATGGCGGCGCCACAATGTTAACTATGCCTGAAGCACAGCCGGCTATCCGCCGGCGGGGACGGACCCATGAACGACAAGGCAAATCCAGCGAAAAAGGGCGACGGCGAGCGCAAGGACCGGCTCGCCGAAGCGTTGCGCGCCAACCTGCAGAAACGCAAGGCACAAGCGCGTTCCCGACGCGCCGGCGATGCCGACGAGCGGCCGGAAGGCTTGCCAACTGCTGGAAAAATGCAAAAAAAGTAACCCAAATCAGCCACACTGGCCGACCACACTTGGTCCACAGCTGGGGAAATCCTATTTCTTGAACCAAGCCGGCCAATAGTCTAGAGCCGGACATACTCAACGATTGAAAGCGGCCCGTCCGGGCCGAGGGGACATTTCTCTCATGGATCGCATCAGAATTGTCGGCGGCAATAAGCTTGCCGGTACCATTCCGATCTCGGGCGCCAAGAACGCGGCACTGCCGCTGATGATCGCCTCGCTGCTCACCGACGACACGCTGACGCTGGAGAACGTGCCGCATCTGGCCGATGTCGAGCAGCTGATCCGCATCCTCGGCAACCATGGCGTCGACTATTCCGTCAACGGCCGGCGCGAGAGCCAGCAGAAAGGCTATTCGCGCACCATCAATTTCTCCGCCCGCAACATCGTCGACACCACCGCGCCCTACGAGCTGGTGTCCAAGATGCGCGCCTCCTTCTGGGTCATCGGCCCGCTGCTTGCCCGCATGGGCGAGGCCAAGGTTTCGCTGCCAGGCGGCTGCGCCATCGGCACGCGTCCGGTCGACCTGTTCCTCGAGGGCCTGCAGGCGCTGGACGCCGAGCTCGACGTCGACAACGGCTACGTCATCGCCAAGACGAAGAACGGCCGTCTCCACGGCAATCGCTACGTGTTCCCGAAAGTGTCGGTCGGCGCCACGCATGTGCTGATGATGGCGGCCTCGCTCGCCAAGGGCGAGACGGTGCTCGAAAACGCCGCGCGCGAGCCGGAGATCGTCAACCTCGCCGAATGCCTGATCGCCATGGGCGCCAAGATCCATGGCGCCGGCACCTCCACCATCACCATCGACGGCGTCGAGGCGCTGTCCGGGGCGCGCATCCGCGTCATCCCCGACCGCATCGAAACCGGCACCTATGCCATGGCGGTGGCGATGACCGGTGGCGACGTGATGCTGGAAGGCGCGCGGCCCGACCTGTTGCAGACAGCGCTCGACGTTCTTGTCGAGACCGGTGCCGAGATCACGCCCACCAACGAGGGTATCCGCGTCAAGCGCAACGGCGCCGGCGTCGCGCCGGTCGACGTGACGACGGCGCCCTTCCCGGCCTTCCCGACCGACCTGCAGGCGCAGTTCATGGGCCTGATGACGATGGCCAAGGGCAAGTCGCGCATCACCGAGACGATCTTCGAGAACCGCTTCATGCATGTGCAGGAGCTTGCCCGCCTTGGCGCCCACATCACGCTCTCCGGCCAGACGGCGATCGTCGACGGCGTCGCCAGGCTCAAGGGCGCGCCGGTCATGGCGACCGACCTGCGCGCCTCGGTTTCGCTGGTGATTGCCGGCCTTGCCGCCGAAGGCGAGACCACCGTCAACCGCGTCTACCACCTCGACCGCGGCTTCGAGCGGCTGGAGGAGAAGCTTTCCGGCTGCGGCGCGGTGATCGAGCGGATTTCGGGCTGACGCGCACGAAGCGGGTGCTCGAGATAAAATAAGCCTCTCGCGCGTTGGAGCGGCCAATTTTTGAAGCCGGCGCCGCCCCTCATCTGCCTGCCGGCATCTTCTCCCCGTCAACGGGGAGAAGGGGCTGTCCACAGCCTTGGCGCCTTTCCTGCCACGTTCGCGATTGGCGAAAACCCTGACGAAGGCGTTCCTTCTCCCCGTTACTACACGGGGAGAAGTGCCCGGCAGGGCGATGAGGGGCAGCGCCGGCTTCTCGTGATTGCCTTAGACAGGATCCGTGCCGAGGTTGCACGGACCGGAAAGACCGCCTAACAGAAGGCTGAAACCAACCTAGGTGCGCATTCCGCATGGCCGCTCTCAAGCTCATCGCGCTCGACGACCAGGACCTGAGCATCGTCTCGGCCCATGTCCAGGACGCCGTGATGAAGGTCTCAGACCTCGAATATCTGCCGGCGGCCAAGCGCTTCGTGCTGACCATGAACCGCTTCGTCTGGGAGGCGAAATCGGGCCTCTTCCGCCAGCACAACGAGCGGCGGCAGAGCGTTCTGCATTTCGACCGCGTGCTCGGCGCCAAGACCAGCGGCATTCAACGCGGCAAGCCGGCCGAGGTGCTTTCGCTGCTGGCGATCAGCTTCGTTGCGATCAGTAAGCCGGCCGGCATCATCGAGCTGGTGTTTTCGGGAGGCGGCACGATCATGCTCGACGTCGAATGCATCGAGGCGCGGCTCGCCGATGTCGGCGGCTCCTGGGAAGCCGCCTCGCGACCCATGCACAGGGGCTAGGCGCCATGGCCATAACGCTCAACCAGCAGGACGCCGATTTCGACCAACGTTTCACCGCCTTTCTTTCGACCAAGCGCGAAGTGTCGGCCGATGTCGAGGCGGTGGTGCGCGACATCATCGCGCGGGTGCGCGCCGAGGGCGACAAGGCTCTCATCGACTACACGCTGAAATTCGACAAGGCCGATCTCGGCAAGCTTGGCATCGCCGTTTCGAAGGACGATATCGCCAAGGCCTATGCTGCGGCCGACCCGGCCACCGTCGAGGCGCTCAAATTCGCGCGCGACCGCATCCGCTCCCATCACGAGCGGCAGAAGCCGAAGGACGACCGCTACACGGACGCCGCCGGCGTCGAGCTCGGCTCGCGCTGGACTGCGATCGAAGCCGTCGGCCTCTATGTGCCGGGCGGCACGGCGAGCTACCCAAGTTCGGTGCTGATGAATGCCGTGCCGGCGAAAGTCGCCGGCGTCGAGCGCATCGTGATCGTGGTGCCGGCCCCGGGCGGCGTCATCAATCCGCTGGTTCTGGTGGCGGCCGACCTCGCCGGCGTGTCGGAGATCTACCGCGTCGGCGGCGCTCAAGCCGTCGCCGCGCTCGCCTACGGCACCGAGACGATCAAGCCGGTCGCCAAGATCGTCGGGCCGGGCAACGCCTATGTCGCGGCGGCCAAGCGCCAGGTGTTCGGCACCGTCGGCATCGACATGATCGCCGGGCCGTCGGAAGTGCTGGTCGTGGCCGACGCCGAAAACGATCCGGACTGGATCGCTGCCGACCTTCTCGCCCAGGCAGAGCATGACGCATCGGCGCAGTCGATCCTGATCACCGGCAGCCCCGAGCTCGGCAAGGCGGTGGAACAAGCGGTCGAGCGCCAGCTCAAGACCCTGCCGCGCGCCGAGACGGCCGCCGCGAGCTGGCGCGATTTTGGCGCCGTGATCCTGGTGCCGAGCATCGAAGCCTCGCTGCCGCTGGTCGACCGGATCGCGGCCGAGCATGTCGAGCTCGCCTTCGACGACGCCGAAAGCTTTCTCGCCAGAATGCGCAATGCCGGCGCCGTGTTTGTCGGCCGCCACACGCCGGAAGTCATCGGCGACTATGTGGGCGGCTCCAACCACGTGCTGCCGACGGCGCGCTCGGCGCGCTTCTCCTCGGGCCTGTCCGTGCTTGATTTCGTCAAGCGCACGTCGATCCTGAAGCTCGGGCCGGAACAGCTCAAGGCATTGGCGCCGGCGGCGATCGCGCTCGCCAGGGCGGAAGGGCTCGACGCGCACGCACGCTCCGTGGCGATCCGGCTGAACATGTAGCAATGTCCGGCCACCACCAAAACCGCGACAGGCTGATCGACGTCGAGCTCGACGACACGATCGGCCGTTCGACGCCCGATGTGGAGCACGAGCGGGCGGTGGCGATCTTCGACCTCATCGAGGAAAACAGTTTCCGGCCGGTCAATGACGACGGCGCCGGCCCGTACAGGCTGAAGCTGTCGCTGGCCGAGCAGCGCCTGGTGTTCGCCGTCAGCCGCGAGAATGGCGCCGATGTGGTCACCCACATCCTGTCGCTGACGCCGCTGAGGCGCATCGTCAAGGACTACTACCTGATTTGCGAAAGCTACTATGAGGCCATCCGCTCCTCGACGCCCAGCCATATCGAGGCGATCGACATGGGTCGGCGCGGCCTGCACAACGAGGGATCGCAGACGCTGATGGACCGGCTTGCCGGCAAGATCGAGATCGACTTCGACACGGCGCGCCGGCTGTTCACGCTGGTCTGCGTGCTGCACTGGCGGGGCTAGATCAGGATGACGTTTCGTTGAATCGCCATCCTGATCTAACTCTTTGTTGGAGCATGACCTTCTCCGAAAACCGGTACCCACTTTTCGGGCTCATGCTCTAGTGGCCGCGCTGCCGCATTCGATCCTGTTTGTGTGCGGCATGAACGCCGTGCGCTCGCCGATGGCGGAACAGCTGGCGCGACGGTTCCTGCCGGCCACCACTTTCGTCGCTTCGGCCGGCGTGCGCAGCGGCGAGCGCGACCCCTTCGTCGACGCCGTGCTTGCCGAAGAGGGTCTGACGCTCGGCGAGCGGCAGCCGAGAACGCTCGACGAGCTGGAGGACGATTATTTCGATCTGATCGTGACGCTGGCGCCGGAAGCCCACCACGCCGCGCTCGAGCTCACCCGCTCGCTCGCCGTCGAGGTCGAATACTGGCCGATGCCCGATCCGACCGACACCGGCGGCACGCGCGAGCATATCATGGCCGCCTACCGCGATGTGCGCGAGCGGTTGAAGGCGCGTATTGCCAAGCGTTTCGCGCCGCCGGAGTGAAAACGCGGCGCCGATTGGGAGCCTTTCCGGCCTAGATTGAGCCGTTCTGCCGAAGGTGCCGATTCTATCCAGGCCGGAAAGGTTCTAAGCATGTTCACAAGCGGGCGATTATCATATAGGTTCCGCCGCAAATTCCGCCGGAGTCGGATGATTTCCGGTCGGTTCGGCCGGAAATCATCCGACTCCGGATCAAAGAAGTAGAGCATGATGTCGTCCGAAAACCGCTTGACACTTTTCGGCATCATGCTCTAGCGCCGGAACCGCCATCCAAGCAAAGGTATCGAATGCCGAAGGAAGAAGTCCTCGAGTTTCCAGGTGTGGTCACGGAACTGCTGCCCAACGCGATGTTTAGGGTGAAGCTCGAAAACGAACACGAGATCATCGCTCACACGGCCGGCCGCATGCGCAAGAACCGCATCCGCGTGCTGACCGGCGACAAGGTCCTGGTCGAGATGACGCCTTATGACCTGACCAAGGGCCGCATCACCTATCGTTTCAAGTAACAGTCTGGCGCGAACGGCGATGAGCATCCTGCAGAAGCTCGTGCTTGCCTCGGGTTCGCCGCGTCGCATCGAGCTGTTGCAGCAGGCCGGCATCGAGCCGGATCGCATTTTGCCGGCCGATGTCGACGAGACACCGCTGCGCGCCGAACATCCGCGCTCGCTGGCAAAGCGGCTCGCCAAGGACAAGGCCGAGAAGGCGCTCACCTCGTTGAAAAGCGAGGAAGATCATGCGCCGGCCTTCATCCTCGCCGCCGATACGGTGGTGGCGGTCGGGCGCCGCATCCTGCCCAAGGCCGAGACGATCGACGACGCCGTGAACTGCCTCGGCCTGCTTTCCGGCCGCTCGCACCGCGTCTATTCCGGCATCTGCCTGATCACGCCGAACGGCAAGCTCAGGCAGCGGCTGGTGGAGACCAGGGTCCGCTTCAAGCGGCTGCCGCGCGAGGAGATCGACGCCTATATCGCGTCGGGCGAATGGCGCGGCAAGGCCGGCGGCTACGCTGTGCAAGGGTTGGCCGGCTCCTTCGTCGTCAAGCTGGTCGGCTCCTACACCAACGTGGTCGGCCTGCCGCTCTATGAAAGCGTGGCGCTGCTTTCCGGCGAGGGTTTCAAGGCGCATCGGAACTGGCACGTCGCGCGTCCATGAGGATGGACGACCCATGAGTCTTGACGACAAGGTGACGCCGCTGCGACCGAAGCGGCCGTGCCCCGAATGCGGCAAGCCTTCCGCACGCGAGCACTATCCGTTCTGCTCGGCGCGCTGCAAGGACATCGACCTCAATCGCTGGCTGAAGGGCGCCTATGTCATCCCCGGTCGCGACGGCGAGGAAGAAGAAGAGGGCGGCTCGAAACAAGGTCCCTCGCCCAAGGACGAGGGGTGAGCGCGCGGCAATTTGCCATTTCCTTTCCGTCCGAAATCGGCACCTAGGCTAAGTGATTGTTTTTACGCAATTCCAGACCGGAAACCGCAACGCACTTTTCCTGGAATTGCTCTGGACAGGCCGAATACCCATGCTATAACCCACGCGCTTTCAGGGGGCGCCATCCGGCGCTCTCGTGAGACCGGCGGGCGAACCCCGTTAGCCGGTCCAGGCCCAGATAGCTCAGTTGGTAGAGCAGCGGACTGAAAATCCGCGTGTCGGTGGTTCGAATCCGCCTCTGGGCACCATCCCCTCCTCTCCCGACACTCCCTTTCGCCGAATCTTCTACGCTTCTGTTTGCACAAACAACTGAAATCGTTCATCTTTTTGGGAAGGATGGCGCGATTGAGCGCGTTTCATGGAATTTCGGCGTATTTGGTCTAACGAGGCGGAGGGCTGGTATTTCCGTTGGTACTGGACATCCTGATGGTATCGAAACAGCCAAAGGGAGGTGTCCCACAAATGGCCCTTTCCGACGTGAAATGCCGAAATGCCCGTCCTGCTTCCAAGCTATTGAAATTGTCTGATGGTGGCGGGCTCCAGCTCTGGGTGCAGCCCACCGGATCCCGCCTATGGCGCCTCGCCTATCGACTTGACGGCAAGCAGAAGCTTCTGGCGTTGGGCAGCTATCCCCTTATTTCGCTCGCCGAAGCACGCAAGGCGCGCGATGACGCCAAACGTCTCCTCCTCACTGGCATCGATCCCGCGCAGGAACGCAAGTTGCGAAAGGTCGGTTCGGCAAAGGACAGCTTTCGATCAATCGCCGAGGAATATGTGGACAAGCTGAAGAAAGAGGGACGTGCCGACCGGACTATCACCAAGGTCAAATGGCTACTCGACTTCGCCTATCTCACCTGTGGGCACAAGTGCATTCGGGACATTGATGCGGCCACTATCCTTGCTGCCCTTCGTAGCGTGGAGGTGCGCGGTCGATACGAGTCGGCCAGGCGGCTGCGCTCGACCATTGGCAGCGTCTTTCGATACGCCATCGCCACTGCACGCGCCGACACTGACCCCACGTCCGCGCTGAGGGGCGCTCTCATCAGGCCAACGGTCACGCCGCGTGCCGCCATTACCGATCCGAAGGCATTCGGCGGCTTGCTGCGTGCGATCGAGACATTCGACGGACAGCCCGCAACCCGAGCGGCTCTGAGGTTGATGGCGCTGCTGTTTCCCCGCCCCGGTGAGCTTCGCGCTGCCGAATGGGGGGAGTTCGACTTCGAAAGTTCGGTATGGACTATCCCGGAAGCGCGAATGAAAATGCGACGACCGCACCGCGTTCCTCTTTCAACGCAGGCTTTGGATATCCTGGCCGAGCTTAAAAAAATCTCCGGCGCTGGGACGCTGCTGTTTCCAAGCGTGCGATCGCCTTCTCGTCCGATTTCCGACAATACACTCAACGCCGCCCTGCGTCGCATGGGTTACAGCAAGAATGAAGCAACGGCCCATGGCTTCCGAGCAACGGCATCAACTCTGTTGAACGAATGCGGCAAGTGGCATCCAGACGCCGTAGAGCGACAGCTGGCTCATATTGAAAATAACGACGTTCGGCGCGCCTATGCCCGGGCGGAGCACTGGGAAGAGCGCGTCAAGATGATGCAGTGGTGGGCAGATTATCTGGAAAAAATTGAGAACGCCGGAACGCGCGGGTAAACTCAATCAGATGCGGGCAGCCAGCTGTCCGGCACGTATCGCGAACGTCCGGTTTACGCTGCATAGCGGCCGTTGAGGCCTGCGTTGCCGCTCTCCCGAAGCGGACATCCCTGGGGAACCTGGCGGCCTGAAGGCGGAATGGGTGATCCGACGAAGGCCGAGAGCGCTGCGATCTAGCGAGGGCTGGAACAAGGCATGGTTCAAGGCCAGTGCCGGAGCGCCGCGCTAGCTGATTCCACACTTGTTGAAGCCGACATGATGGGAGACCTATCTAAGGCCCATGTCCACACGCCAGAAAATGGATGCAGCTGCGAATTTGATCGAAGGGTGGACGCTCCCGTCTGCGGCCACGCTTGGGTCATCGGTCCGAGCCAGAGGGATCGTTCGCGAAGTGCGAGCCCACCTGCCTTTGGCGGCGAAAAAGCTGCTCGGTATCGAGGTCGGGGCCTTGCGCATGCCGGAAGGCGCCTATGGCGATTTCCGGACTGCGTCGGCGATTGTGTCCAAAACGCTGGAAGGCATCGAAGGCCTGCCCGTAATTCCCCGTGAAGTCGAAGACATCCTGACGATCTCTTCGGCAGAGCGGCACCGGTGGCTCAAGGACGGCCGCTTGCAAAGCACAGGCACACGTACGGTGAAACTTCGTGGTCGCGCAAGGAAGGTAACTTTTCACGTGTTTGACCCACGTCACATCGAGGACGTGCTCGATCGCGACTTGGTTACGGTCTGGCGCGAGGACGACGCGATAGCTGCTGCAGAGAATAGGCGGCGGGCCGCCGGAAAGGCCGCCCTGAAGCGTGCGCAAAAGAGCGGCCGCAGGGCCGCGTCTGCGCCTGACAGCACTCGGGACGAGGTGTCACGTCAGAAACTGAAGGGCTGGGACGAATTCGAGAGTGACGGACTTCTGCGCTGATTCAGCGAAAAAAGATTCTTTCGCTGCTCCTGCCCACTACGACCGCACTGGCCCGAATCCTGATCCGGGTCGCGCGCCTGACCTCCGGGAGTCAATGGGCGTAAACAGTCCGCGAGTCTGGTTCCGGCCCAGGTAGGCGACAGTAACGGGCCGCCATATCGGCCGTTCACCACGGGCGACACCATTTCCCGAAAGCAGCGAGCCGTTGGCGCGCGTCATCGGTATCCCTTTTAAGTCCCAGGGGATACTGTTGCCGCCCATCAGCCGTCTTATCGGTATGGCGAAGCCGCTGATCTGTGTTAAGCCGCCGCCCGAACAGCCGAAGGAGTACACCCGTGAGCGAGCCGACCGTGGCCGAGGCGACCGACAGCATCTATGCATCGCTCCGGGCGAACAATGCCGACATCGATGCAAATATCGCGGCGCTCAAAGCGGCGCTGACGCGAGAGGGGATAGAACAGGCGGTGCTCGATCCGACCAGGCTGGCGCAGAACAACCGTTCGAGCCGCAAGGTGATGCAGGCTTATTTTCGGCAGCGCGGCGTGACGTGAGGTGGGCCAATTCATGGAACACGAGCCCTGCAAGATACGTTTCATCTTGGCTGAGCATGGTGCTTAGCAGCGGGTCACTTGACCAGCCAAGCGTGCAAAATGCAGTGATGCCCGTCAGATAGACGTCCAGGCCCTGCCTCTGAAGTGCGACAGCGGTTTCAATCGCAGACCTTTTGGAGAAGTATCCTCGGTACGGAACGCATCCGAACACCGGAAAGCACCATGTTCGTGGCGTCAGCGAGAATTCCGACGCTGCGAAGACGGCCCATGTCACGGCGTCCCGACCAACGTTGACATGGCTGCGGTAGCTATTGTTGTCTGGAAGCGCTAGTTCATCTATCGCAAACTGTCGGATGGCGCTCGCCGATTCCATTCGAGCGCGTAATGTCCCAGGGATCGAAGGATCGTCGATCAGCTCTTCGACATCCTGGCGCGCCGCCATGATCTCCACGTGACCCTTCAAGGATTGTGCGTAGTAAGAAATGCTGGTGCAACCTGCCAGGCTGGACATCACGATCATCGCAGCAACCGAACGAAAAAATGCACGCATCACGGTTGCCCACGGCATTTGCTCACACGTCCGGATAGGGCAAACGTCGCAACTACGCCCGGTCCCAAACAGTGGCTCCAATTTGGTTGATGTCCTGGATGGGGGTTTAGGTTAGACGTTCGTCTTCGGCAAGATTGTCACAATGTGGTCATTCGCTGCCAAATTGCCGAATGTCCGCTATAAGCCGGACACGGCGACGTGGAACTATCCGCCTAGGAGGTCTTTTTCTCCTGAAGCTTCCGGTCGCATCCGGCCCAACGCTGTTGGTCCGCAATGCGCCCACGTCGGCCATAGACGCAAATTGTCTCCTCCCAGGAAGTAGTCGTTGCCGATGACCATGCTCCAGGTCGTAGTCGCGCTAATAGCTGCCATTGGGAATCGTTCCGCGAAGATAGTTCGGGGAAGCTGAACGACGACCGTGCAAGCGGCCTGCCGAGGCCGTCGAAATTGTCTTCGAAATCGTTCCTATTGTCGAAAAGTCCGCTCTCGCCCTCTAGGCGGCCTGCTCGCAGAGGAAAACTTCACAACTAATGCACAGTGTGTCACAATCTGAATTGGGAGCCTGGGGGGAAATATGGACGAGCCGCGTCTAGGTCTACGCGGCGCTTACGAGGCCTTATTCCGATCGCGCGGATTATCGCTCCCTGATGGGCGCCCACTTTATCGCTACCGATTCAGCCGACAAGAGTTCGAGGGCGTTCGGGAGGTCCTAAAACGCCATGGACCGACCGCGCTGAACGACTCCCATGGTCAGGCTTTGTTCGTTGCTTTCACAGCCGAGTGGTATCGCCGGGAACGCGCCGGGGGGGCTTGGGACTGGATCAGACCCTTAGCTGTCCTTGGAATTCGATATCACGCGAATGATTCGGCCGCCGACGTGCGCTACGCGGTGGTGCGGGAAGCCGCCGAAGCTGGCTTGAAACGGTGGCGACGCCCTCAGCCGACCGACGTGCCGCTCCTCTTCGGCGTAGTGCGCGAGGCGGGTTTTCCAGCTGCTGCCATCAAAGAGGGAACCTTGGGGTTATGGCTGAAGCGCAGCATCTTGGCGATCGAAATGGGCTTCACACCTGCCGAGGCCGTCGCAAGTGAGGCATGGCGGGCGGGCGAAACGCTTGTTCAGGCGCTGGTGGAGCCAGCCGTGGCGCTGTCCACGGTAATCGTTCGTTTCCGTCAACAATTGCCGCCCCTCCACGAACGAAATGACCGAGATCCCGTGCTCCACCTGGATTCTGTGGTGCCTGCTTGGCGCAACGATCTGCCTTTTGACTTGGAGGAAGGCGATTTTCGATCTCTGGTGGAAGACTTGGTCCGGACCCGGCGCGTCGAAGGGGGAGCCCTGGCGGCAAGCCGATTGCTGCGGCGCACCGCCGAAGGGTGGGCGCCGCGGGCCGAACTCACCTTGTCAGGTGAACTCGACGTGGTCCGAACATCTCCCCAATTGCAGGCAGCGATGGAAGGTGCCACTCGGCTGCGCATCTTTCCGCGGGGTGATCTGCCGGGTTTGAACCGGCCCATCGCCGTGCTGGAACAGGTGGAATCAGACGAGGCGACAGCGTGGGAGTCCCGTCCGCTGGTCAAGGCGTTCGAAGTTCCCGCTCGCCTGAACCAGGCAATTAGGTTGGCGGCAGTTGCAGGGGAGACCTTAGTCGAAGAGTTCACCGCGTTTGCCGGCGAGCCGGTAGACGCGCCTGTCCTCCTCTTCCAGCCAGATCCTGGCGTCGATTTTGAGAACGCGCTTGAACTAAGATTCATTGGCAGTTCGCCCTTTCGAAGCACTCGGCCATGGCTGGCTATGGCTGTAACGCAGGAGGCTCGTTCAGCACTGAAGTTCGAACAGCCTCCTTCTGACTTGGGAGACTGCATCCTCGATGGACGCTGTCTTCTGGCCTTCGTCGGGCAAGCTTCGCTCGACCTTGGTGATGGGCGTCTCACGTGGCGTAGCGCGGCCGAGCGCGAGGATACGAAGCGACTGATCCTCACAGGAGAGACTCTACGGCGGGTGCGCGAGACGGTGTTCCTAGGGACGCCAAAGGCTTGGCTTTCGGATGGTCAGCATCACACGCTGGTTTCGTCGGAAGACCTAATTTGGCGGTCGTTGGGGAGAGGCTCGTGGCGTTCTTCGAACAAACACGCGCCCCTGGGCAGGGTCGAGATCGCAATGAGGCGGGGCGGTGAACTGGTCGCTTGGACCTGCGCCGACGTTGCGCCGCGTGAATTGGTGCTATCGGGAGAACCGCGAACCCACTCGTTGAAAATCGAGAATCTGCTCGGGGCCAGCGTTGCGGCGAAGGGCGGTCAGATCCTTCCGATCTCCAGGAATGGTGATGACGCGCGCGTCGATCTTCGACTCCACACCCCAGGCGCGATGCTACACGTGGCGCTGCGATGGGACACCCAACTCGACCTAACGCTCGCTGATCCGATTGCCGAGCCGCTCCTGTTGACCCCGGACATGCGGCCCGCCGTAAGCCGGGCCCAGATTTCGATCGATCGACTGCATGGGTTCCGCCTGTTGGCGCCTGGCGGTCGCGACCTATGGCTGGTGGTTCGGCAGGGCGCAGGACAGCCCGTGCAGGCCACGCGTCGTATCGACGGTCTCGTCCCGCTATCGGCCTTTCAAGACGAATTGCGGGATCTCCTTGGTAGCTTTCCGGACCTCGATGCGGAGGTGCGCCTGAGCTGGGCCGGTCGAGGTGACCACTTCGCCGAGATCGCCTGGTACGACGAAGACCAGCCGCTGGTGGCCGAGAAAGGCATTTCGCCGTTCTCGGGCCTTTCGAGTATCCTTGGTTGGAATCTGGATGCGCTAGCGCTGACGCAGCCTACCGCGAAACTCTCCAACAACCTTCCACGCCTTTCCTTGCAGGAATTGCAGACGCGACTCCTGCAAGAGCTCGGTCCGGGCCCCTGGCTGATCTTCGGGCGAACCAATGACGGGACCTCGCTCAGACCGAAGGTGGTCGCCCAACCACCGGGCGACGACGATCGTGGAAGTGCGCTTCGTCTGGCCTTCAGGATCGCACGACGTGACGCCCGGGACGATGCATTTGCTACAGTGTTAAAGCACCCGGAAGCCTTGAACCGCGCTGATCTCCGCCTCTTGGTCGATCTGAGCGTGGCCGCGCGGGATCGCAACGTGCCCGTGCCGGCGATCGATGCCCTGCGGTCACTTTGCCGTGCCCCCCAGGCGGCTCCGTGGATCCTGTCGACCTGCGACACTCTTGAGGAGCGCGACGCCGTGATCCGGCTACAAAGTGAGTTACCCTTCCTCTGGTGCGCAACGGAAGTCGAGCACTGGGTGTCTGCGTTTCGAACGAGAATTGACGAGTTGGAGCGCCGCCTGGAACGGTTGGAACTACCGACTGCCGACGCAGGGCGCAATGTGGCGGCCGCCCTCGGCCAAATCGCTGATCTGGAGCCCGGGCTAGCGACTCATGCGTGGATCACCTTCCTATTGGTCGCGCCACGAGCAGATTTGGAACCCGGCCTCATCGGAAGGCTATGCCGGCGTCCGAAGGAAACGCTTCGGGAACTCGCCGAAGCGTTCGTGACTCGTCAGAGTGAGCATCGCGAGCCACCGACCGGATTGCATCTCGCGGGGCTCCTGCCAGAGCGACGCGAGCTTTGGGAGCGGTACGACCCAGCCTTCGCGGATTTGATCGCTGCTCCCCTAGTGGCGGCGCGAATGGCGGCCGGCAAACTCCATCAAAACCCGCAGGTTGTCGGACGATGTCGGGCCGCTTGGCTCCACGACCGTCAGCTCTTCGAGAGCGCTCTCGCCGTCGCCCTTGGACGCGAGACTATAGACCCCGGCACCACCCAACGAATGGACCTGTGATGGAAATCGAGAGGCTTCTGGCGCGGCTGCCACGCGATGCTGCAGATGCGATTGTCGGTATGGCTCGACTCCGTTCAGTCGATCTCAATCGGCATCTGCGTGAGGGCTTGGGTGCGCGCGCTGGTCAGCCTAACTCGGCCCTCTCCGAACCGTTTGTCGAAGGCGCTTATCCCTGGTTGCCGTTAGAGGGCGGTTGGGGCGGATTGCCGGCTGGCCTTTTGCACCCAAGAACGCTCGAAGTTCTGCGTGAAGTCGCATACCCGCCCTACACCCACCAGGTGGACGCTTGGAAGCAGCTTTGCGGCGAACGCGCCGCTTCGGTGATCGTGTCGAGCGGCACAGGCTCAGGGAAGACAGAATGCTTTTTGACACCGATTTTGGATGGGCTGGTTCGATCCTCCGATAGCGGTGCAAAACCGCTCGAAGGAGTGCGCGCGCTGATGCTCTATCCGCTCAACGCACTTATCGCCAGCCAGGAGGAGCGGCTGTCAAAGTGGTTCGCCCCCTTCGGCGGAGCGCTGCGCTACTGCCTCTACAATGGCGACACGCCGGAGAGTGTGCGGAGCACCGCCGCGCGTGGGGAACCCTGGAAGGTCGCTGATAGGACGACACTCAGGCGCTCGCCTCCGCCGGTTCTTGTCACCAACGTTACCATGCTGGAGTACATGCTGATCCGGCAGAAGGACGCACCGATCCTGCGGGCGTCACAAGGTACGCTTGACTTCGTGGTACTGGACGAAGCGCACTCATATGTCGGCGCCCAGGCGGCCGAAATTGCTCTCCTACTACGCCGCGTCGCGCTTGCTTTCGGTCGCAAACCCGAAGAGCTCCGATACGTCGCGACCTCAGCGACGATCGGCGGCCCGGACGCCGCCGAGCTACGATCCTTCCTTCGAGATCTGTCAGGCGCACCAGAGCAAAATATTCACGTGGTAAGAGGTGTTAGGGCGTCGCTACCGGCCTCTCCTGCCCTCAATAGCAATCTCATCGAACTTGACGAGATAGCGGGCATGGAACCGCTCCAGGCCGGTGAGATCTTCGCTAAGTCTGCACCGCTAAGGGTCCTGAGGGAGCAGTTCAGAGCCGGCGCCATCGTAGGCTGGAGCGGCTGGAGCGCGCAGGCGCGCCAGATCGGCGGCGCGGACGTAGACCCGAGGCGCCTGCTTGTCGAAGCGTCAAGGGCGAAGGACCCACATTCCGATCCGGCGCTGGCCAGCGCTGGCGGAGACTCAATCCTGCCGGTCCGCCTACACCTCTTCCACCGGACGCTTTCCGGTCTCTGGGCCTGCGTGAACCCGACCTGTCCCGGGCGGCCCGCCGCATCTGAAGCAGCCGACTGGCACTTCGGCGCCGTCTTCCTCGAATCGCGAGAGCATTGCTCACACTGCGGATCGCTCGTGCTCGAATGGGCCTATTGCATTCAATGCGGCGATGGTGCGCTCAAGGCTGAAGAAACTGCCGACGGATCGCATCTTGTGGCCTGGACAGGCGGCACAGGGGACGGTGAGTTCGAGCAAACGCTCGATCGCGACGAAACCTTCGGCGCCGAAGACGACACACAAGACGATGCGCCGCTGACCACATCCCCGGTCGTGAACCGCCGATATTTAGGGGCGCGCGGGGCACGGCCGTCTCCGATAATCCGCTTCGAGCCAAAAACCGGTGCGATCGTCGAGACCGTGGACGGCGCGGGGTTACCAACGACCGCGAGCCGCCACGTAGGTGAGTGTCCATGTTGCGGCTGGGCACCCAAGAAGGTGGACCTCGAGGCCGGCGTGCTTCGATCGCTCGTCGCGGGTGCGCCCTACTTGATGTCTCAGATCACCCCTGGACTCGTCGGGCACCTATCGCCAAAACCTGACGCTGACGAGCCCTTGCCGCTCGACGGCCGGCAACTGATTACCTTCACCGATGCGCGGCAGGGCACGGCCCGACACGCGGCGAACTTGCAGGTGGCATCGGAGCGCGGCTTCGTCCGAAGCTTTCTCTACCACTTTGTGCAGGATCGTCCCGTGCGGGACGACCAGGCCATCGCCGCGATCGAGGCTAAGCTCAAGCGACTGGCCTCCGACGAGCAGGACGGGATCACTCTCAGCCTCATGGCTGACCTTCGGTTGGCGCGAATCAGGCTCGAAGGGGTCGCCACCCCGAAGGCCTGGCGCCAACTTGTCGATCGACTCGCCGCTGAGCCCACAATCAACCGCTTTCTCTCGAATCTCTGGGTCGAGCGCGAAGAGACTTTCTCCGACCCAGCGCGGCTCGCTGAATTCATGCTATATCGGGAGATCATGCGACGGCCCGTCCGCGCCAACAGCGCTGAGACATTGGGCCTTTTGCGCTTGACCATTCCCGGCCTGGACGAGCCCAACGTGGTCGTTCCGGCTTCCGCAACGCGCTTAGGGTTGAATGCAGACGACTGGCGCGACCTCGTGCGCCTTCTCCTTACGCATTTTGTCCGAACTAACGTCATCCTGGATTTCGACGCTAAACGTTGGATGCGTTGGATTGACCGCCGCCAGAGCCACGTGGAAATGGTACCTTTCGAGCCTGCGCTTCCCTCAAGCCGATACGTCCGCTTCTGGCCACACCCCTACGGTCCAAGACCTTCTCGCGTGGTTCGGATGCTTGTCCAGGCGCTTGGTCTCGATCGCGATGATCCAAGCGTTCGGGATGACTTGAACGAACTTCTGCGGGCAGCATGGTCGACGTTGCAAAGGTTCATGACGGTCAGTCCGAATGGCTTCCGGCTACGGCTCGGCGACATGAATGTCACGCCGATCGAAAGGGCCTTCTGGTGCCCCAACACTCGACGTCTGGTGGACACGACCTTCCGCGGACTAAGCCCATACGACAAGCTCGGTGTGCACCCGAAAGCCGAAGCCGTCGACATGCCGACCCTGCCGTTTCCATGGCGCCGTGATGCCCACGGAGGTCGCGTCTCCGATTCAATTCTCGACGACTGGCTAGCGACCGATGAACGTGTCTCGCTCCTGAGGGCCAAGGGGGCCTGGGGCGATCAGCAGGATCGCGCGGCGAGGTTCTCGCCGTGGCTGCGCGCGGCGGAGCACTCCGCTCAGCAACCGAGTTTCCTGCTCCGCGACTACGAAAACGCCTTCAAATCTGGAAAAGTCAACGTCCTTGGCTGCTCGACCACCATGGAGATGGGCGTTGACATTGGAAGCATCGAGGCGGTTCTAAACACCAATGCGCCACCGGCGATCGCTAATTACCGGCAGCGTGTCGGCCGGGCGGGACGGGCGCGTCAGCCGATCGCTCTTGGCCTGACGATTTGCAAGGATCGACCGCTCGACCGACTCGCGTTCGCAGATCCCGGCGCCTTCCTGGCGCGAGAAGCGCCCGCGCCGGTGGTCAGTCTCGAAAGCCCAACCATCGCTCGACGTCACGCCCACGCCCTTCTTCTTGCGCGCTTTCTGGCCACTCAGGGCGCCGAACTTCACAAACTGACGAATGGCGCCTTTTTCGGCCTCGGACTCAGCGCAGAAGTCCTGAATAACTTGCCTTGGCGTCGCTTCCTAGCATGGCTCGACGCCACCGCTGCAGGTCTCAAGACGATGACATCGGATCTTGAGGAGGTGTTGCGCGGGACCCCCGTGCGACCAGACCCCGACCTCTTCGAAGGTGTCCGGGATACGATCGAGCGCATTCAGTCGGATTTGAGCGCGGAATGGGACGCACTAAGGGGCGATGAGCCGGATGCCGAAACCTCTGTGGTATCCAAGGCGCGGGACTTCCAACGTCGGAGGCTCCAGGGAAATTACCTTTTGGGTGAACTCGCCGGTCGCGGATTCCTACCGTCATATGGCTTCCCGAGCGACGTGGTGTCCTTCGTGACGGAGACTGGGGTCGAGCGACACAAGCGAGAGGACTCTGGCGAGAACCGCTTTAGTTCTCGAGGATACCCATCCCGACAACGCGACATCGCCATATTCGAGTATGCGCCTGGGCGGAGCTTGGTGGTGGACGGTGTCGTGCGAGAGTCCGCGGGCGTCACGCTGAATTGGAAACGTCCCGCCGATAAGGCCGGTGTGCGGGAGGTGCAAAGCCTTCGTCAGATGCGCCATTGTCAGTCCTGCGGCGCGTTACTGTCGGCGCCATCCGCCGTGTCTCCCGGCGCCTGCCCCGATTGCGGCAGCTCTGACTTCAAGATCATGCGATTCCTCGCTCCAGCCGGTTTTGCCGTCGACGCGCGCTACGAAGTTCATGATGACCCCTCGGACACCGGGACTTCAATGCTCGTCGACCCCTGGGTCTCGGCGCGCACTCTGGCTTGGCGCGCTCTCCCGGACCCAAACGTCGGGCGCCTCCGGACCGGCTCGGACGGTCTGGTCTTCTGGTTCAATCCAGGTCCGCACGGCCATGGGTTCGAGGTCTGCCTGCACTGTGGCCGCGCGGAAGCCGAACACCAAGCGGATGGCGCCGGGTCCCTCGCGGGGCACCGTCCACTTCGCGGAGGCCCCCGTGCGGCCGACGAACGCACCTGCACAGGCGCGCCGGAGATCAACCCCTATGCCGTGGCGCGCCATCTACGACTCGGTCACGAAATTCGAACCGACGTCTGCGAAATACAACTCTACGACTGCGCCAGCCGTGAAGTGGCGCTGACGGTGGCTTTGGCGATCAGAGAAGCGGCCGCGCGTCGCCTCGGCGTGGATGCTGACGAGATGGGCTTTGCGGCGCCTCCCGCCATCCATCCTGCCGGCCAGCGCAATTGGACCGCTGCTGTCTTCGACCGGGCGAGCGGAGGCGCCGGCTTCTCTGCCACGATAGCTCGTGATCCCATCGGCATACTTAACGAGGCTAGAGACTTGCTGGACTGCAGCAAGTTGGGCCGTTGTGGCGATCCCGATGCAGTATTCGCCTGCCCTCGCTGCGTGCTCTCGGTTGATAGCCAACATGCGGTCGAAGGCACCGACCGGAGGGCAGCGCATTCCCTACTCACCGCCATTGGACGCAGTCTGGACCTTCCCAAGCGCTTCCGACTGTTCGGACCTGCCACCGAATATGAATCCGCACCTCTCCCCCAAGCACTCTCCGACCGCCTTGGGGACGATGCGTCGAATACACTGGTCGTGTTCATGTCAGGGCCTCCTGCAGAGTGGGAATTGGAGACTTGGCAAATGGCGCCCGTTCTGGAACGCTGGGGCGCTCGCGGGCGCGGGGTGCAGATCGCAGTCGACGCGAGCGCGCTAACCGCTACCGATGCCGTCACGCGTCGGAACGTGGTACTATGGGCTCAGCGCGCACGCGTCGACATCGTAGCGCGAAACGAAGTCGACAACGACGCCTGGCTGGCGGGTGTGGTCTCGACACGTGGGCTAACCGCCTGGGCATCATCGTCTGCATCCGCGAAGGCCGTGGGTATTGGTTGGGGCTCTGTCTCCGATGCTCCGGTGGTACGAGGTGCAACGGCGCTTGCCGCGCCGCGGGAGCGGCTAGATGTATCCGCCCTGCTCTCGGCCGGCGGCAGTGAGGCCATTTTCGAGATTGCTGATGAGCTCGACGGACCAGCCGCGGGTTTCGGTGCCCGGCTCAGGGCGCTGTTGCGCGCGCGCTCGACGGAATTAGCGCAGGTATTCGCTGCCCCGTGTTTGGAGATTCGCTATTCGGACAAGTACCTGTTCAATCCGCTGTCCATCCGTCTCCTGACGGAAGTGGTCGCCGCCTTCAGCGACTATGACACCAACGTCAAAGTGCAGACTCTCGCCGCCAAGACCGGCGGTGGGGCTCGTACAGGACCGTGGTTGCATAGGGATTGGGCCGACCTAGTTACGCGTACGGCGGTTATGGAGCAATCGCTTGTCGAGGTGGTGCCGAAAGTGCAGTTGTCACAAGTCCAATCCGCGCCGCACCGCCGTCGCCTTGAATTTCGAACGCCGCGTGGCTCTGGCACGATCTTCTTTGATCAGGGAATGGGCTCATGGCGAGTTACCGACGAACACCACGATCATGCTAGCTCAATCTCTGAGCAGGTGACGAGCCTTAAACGACCGTTCTCAGTTCTCAACGGTCTAGATGGGACGTTCCTTGCGGTGAGACTTGACTGAGAGTCGACTCCTCAAGGAATGCACGGTTCAGCGTGAATGGCGCGTCCGGCCAACTTTGGCGCCTGAAGGCGGCTGTTTTTGCGACGTTCGCCTATAGCGTCGCAGGCGGCTGCATCCCTAATGAGCACTGAGAACCATGACCTGTGACCATATAGACAACGACGATTATCCCGTTAGTTCACAGCGCAGCAGGATAATGCGTTCGGTACGGCAAAAGGACACGTCGCCCGAGATGAAAGTGCGATCGGCTCTTCATGCCGCCGGTCTGCGATACCGCCTTCATGTTAAGGGCCTCCCGGGAACGCCGGATCTCGTTTTTCCCCGGCGAAAGGTCGTGGTATTCGTTCATGGCTGTTTCTGGCATCGCCATCCGGGCTGCCATCTCGCGACCACGCCAAAGTCCAGGGTCGCGTTCTGGACGGAGAAGTTTAGGCGCAATCGGGAGCGTGACGCCGCTGCTGCGGGCGCACTGCGTTCGCGGGGCTGGGCTGTCGTGGAGGTGTGGGAATGCGAGATAAAGCGTAACGACTACCTGGAGCCGCTCCTACAAATATTGCGACTGGCGATAGATGCGCGGATGAGCCAACCACACCGCCTTCATCGAAGCTTTAACGCTAGTCTCAGACGGAAAACTTCCGAATCCGGAACGCGAGGTGCGGAGGGAGGATGAATTCGAATTCGTCGCCAAGGTGCAGCACCGTGGTGACCTCGAAGTGAAGCTGGCGATGGTGATTTGGACAGACCGTAATGACGTTTTGCGGCCCCAGCACATCAACGCTGAGTGTCGATACCTGCACCACGTGGTGAGCTTCGACATACGGCATACCATCCGGTTTGAAGAACGTGGCCCAAGCCTGACCCAAGACGTCGCAGCCCTGACACCGGTGGTTGTTCGTTAGCTTCACCATTGCTCCGATCGGCCCGCGTTCCACGTATCGGCTAATCCGGTGCTTGATGATCGGAGTAGCATCGCGCGTCAAATCCCACACCGCTTTGCGTATTTCGGGGTTTTGCAGGTCGGGTGCGCTTGCGAGTAGGGGCAGCTGATCAACGTTCGTACTAAAGTCGACAAGTGAGTCGATGAAGGCTTGTGCGGTGGCGGTACCGCCCCGCAACGCCGGTTCTAGAGCACGTCCTGTGATCGATGAATCGATTGTGAAGTGACGGCTGCGTTTTGTGCTGATTCAACGTCCACCTCGATGGAGGTTGACGATGGGAAAAGCATTGAGCGTGGATCTTCGGTCGCGGGTCTTGAAGGCTTCGGACGAGGGCATGTCGGCGCGGCAAGCGGCGGCGCGGTTCGGCGTGGGAGTGTCCAGCGCGATCCGCTGGATTGCGCGGGCGAAGATCGGCGAACTGGCGCCCCGCCCGCAGGGCCGCCGCCGTGCCTCCAGCCTCGATGCGCATGAAGCCTTCGTCGTCGGGCTGATCGAGGAGCGCAAGGACATCACGCTGAACGAGATGGTGGAGCGGCTCGTCGCCGAGCAGTCGGTGCGCATCAGCCGCAGCGCCTTGAGCGCCTGGCTTCGCCGCCACGGCTGGACATTCAAAAAAAGTCCGCGCACGCACTGGAGCAGGATCGCCCCGACATCCTGAAGCGGCGCCGCGACTGGTTCGACGGCCAGCTCGACCTCGATCCGGCGAAGCTCGTGTTCATCGATGAGACCGGCCTCTCCACAAAGATGGCCCGCCTGCGTGGAAGAGCGCCGCGCGGCGAGCGCTGCCGGGCCGGCGTGCCGCATGGCCACTGGAAGACCACAACCTTCACCGGAGCGCTGCGGCTGACGGGCATGACTGCGCCCTTCGTCTACGACGGCGCCATGAACGGCAACGTGTTCCTGGCCTATGTCGAGCAGGTGCTGGTCCCGACATTGTCGGAGGGCGACGTAGTTGTCATGGACAACCTGCCCGCCCACAAGGCCGCCGGCGTGCGCGACGCGATTGAGGCCGCAGGCGCGAGCCTGCTCTACCTGCCGCCTTACAGTCCCGACTTCAACCCGATTGAGAACGCCTTCGCCAAACTCAAGGCGCTGCTGCGAGCAAAGGCCGAGAGAACCATCAAGGCGTTGTGGGACACGGTCGGCGCGGTCGTCGACCTCTTCACCACAGCCGAATGTGCCAACTACTTCAAAGCCGCAGGATATGAACCGGATTAAACAGGACGCGCTCTAGTCTCGGAAGAGAAGGGCGGATGTCGAAAGATACCGCTAGTCGTAACTTTTATTGCCGGTGCCGGCAGATCGACGTTCCGACCTTCCGATCGTTGAAACGCTCCGGCGGATCTGCAATCTGAGTTCGCCGATATCGGAAACGTCGGATAGACGAATGGGATAGTCGGCCGTCTCCAATTTAACTCGACGGTCGTTCGGGTCGAGGTCGGCGAGGGCCTTACTGTCGACCCACGCCCCCTCAAGATTGCCACCGAGCACCGCGAGGCGGGCTAAGATGGTTTCAAGGGTCGCGATATAGTCCGGGTTGTAGGCGGGCTTGCCTCGGGAGACGCCGCCATTCGAGTGAAGCACGATGTCGACCCCGATGGCCGTTTCTTCGACCTCGAACTCTGCGTCCAGTATCTGACCATCCTCACCGAAAGCCGTCAAGACATTTTCCTCACGGCGCCGAGTGTTGGGCGAGCGACGCAGGGTTCCGATTCTCTGCCTCGCTAGCGATCATGCCAAGAATCTGACATCTATGCATCTTGTCGGGACCAAAACCTTATGTCGAACCTTTTACTGCAGTTGGCAGACCCGGACGAAGTGGCTGCGATCGTCGATGATGTGCGCCGGGAGGCTCGGTACGTTGTTACGGACTTTTCCGTCGAACTGGTGGTTTCGAAATTTCGCGATGAGGCCGAGACGGAAGGGGACATCTACGTTCCGGAGTATCAGCGAAGCCTCGCTTGGAACGAGGAGCAAAGCTCCTATTTCATCGAGAGCCTCATCCTCAGGGTCCCAGTTCCTCCGGTATTCCTCTATGACGTCGAGGGGCGCTTGGAGATCGTTGACGGCTCGCAACGGATCCGAAGCCTAGTACGATATTTGCGGGATGGGTTCGCGCTGAGAGGTCTCGAGAAGCTAGACATACTGAACGGATATCATTTCGCCGATTTGCCGCCCTCGGTGCAGCGGCGTCTCAACAACACGCCAATACGTTCGTTCGTCTTGGACCAGGGAACCGACGAAAGCACCCGTGTTGAGCTGTTCAGGCGCCTCAACACATCAGGAAAGCGACTTGAAGACGCCGAAATACGGAAAGGCGTTTACCGCGGTGCCTTCCTCGATCTGGTGATTGAAAGGGCTGCATCAGACCTCTTTAAGAGCTTGACGCCCCATATGGCCAAGGGCGTCGACGCTCGCAGCGAGCGTCAAGAGCTAGTCACGCGCTTTTTCATCTACTGCGACCGCTACCTGGCGTTCCGCCACGATGTCAGGAAATTCCTCGACTCCAACATGGACAAGCTGAACAAGTCCACTGACGAAGCGCGGCTCTCGGAGATGGGCGCCGAATTCGAGCGGACAATGCAGTTTATCCGCATGTACTATCCGAAGGCCTTCTATCGGCCGGATGGAGGGAAACGCGTTCCTCGTGTCCGCTTCGAAGCCATTGCCGTTGGAACGGCGCTCGCCTTACGGAGCGATCCGGCCTTAAGGCCGCCATCGGATGCATGGCTGCGGTCGAAGCAGTTCGAGGAGCTGGTGCGGACGGACGCCAGCAACAGTGCTCCGAAGCTCCGGGGGCGTATCGAATACGTCCGCGACAGCCTGCTCGGCCGTCCGTATGAGCGTTGAGGGACGCTTTCGCGTCCGCGCGCAGGACGTGTCCGAGTACCTAAAGTCTCTGCAGTCGCTGGAGCGTGTTTACAACATACCCGGCCGCAGTTTCTACCGCGCAACGGCGGCGATCACGGCGTCCCGCGCCTCCGCCTTCATCATGATGTACAACTGCATAGAGTTCGGTTCCCGAGAGGCGTTGGTAGGGCTGCGACAGGAGATCCTGGCACGCGGTGGCGGCTTTATGGCTCTGAAAGACTACTGGCAGGAAGAGATAGCCCGAGCTCACTTCCGCGACCGGCTCACCCAGGGCGCCAACCACGACAGCCTCATCCGCGACGTGGCCAGGTTCGCGCCTGGGGTCGTGGACTGGAAATCAGACCTGCGCCGTCTGCCGTTTTCCGGAAATGTCGACAACGAGGAATTGCTACGCTTCGTCGCGCGGATCGAAAGCCGATGGCGACCACCGCGATCTTGCCTCGGCGGTTCCGACCTGGTCCTTATAAGACAGATGCGCAACACACTTGCTCATGGCGCCGAGACGTTCGAGACCGTCGGTTCCCAATTCAGCACTCAGGACATTACCGAGAAGTTTCGACGGACAAGGATCTTCATGGTCTCGCTCATTAAGGGGCTTGAGCGCTACAAGACAAGGCAGCACTACCGCCGCGTTTAGGCGGGTACTTCTTCGAGACCGCAGTGGGTCGCCAGTGCTTGCGCGAAGTCTTGGTTCTTAGTTAGCCCACTCTTCATGTAGCGGCGAAGAAATCCCTCGGCGGCGCGGACGGATAATGTCTGTGCATCGTTCAAGCCAAAGCTCGCGATCGAGACGCGGCGTTCGTCTGCCGGTCCTTCACCCGCCCCAGGTATGTAGCGTGAAGTCTGCTTAGGGCCACCCCACGCCGCGTTGTGCTGGGAAAGCGTCTCGGTACCGTGTTCCTGATAGGCAAGGCTGTGGGCTTCCGAGGCCACCAGACGTTGTCCGACCCAGGTCGCCACAGGCACGCTCACAGCGTTGCCAACAAGGCGCCAGCGCCCGCGCTCGCCCTTATTGGTGTCGCGGGCAGCCGCCGTCCAGCCAGCGGGGAAACCTTGAAGGCGTTCCGCATCCTCGATGCCAGGCGTCTGAAACAGTCCAGTTTCCACCGTCCAAATAGCAGGCGGTGAAGGTATGCTTAGGCCGGAGCCCCCTTTTAGGGGTGGTACTGCATCAGGGGTCCAACCCACGCCACGATTGCCCTCAGTCCAGTAAAATCCGATGTTGGCCGCCCAATCGCTTGCGGGCGCTACGCGGTCGATACCGTCGAAGAGGAGGTTTCCGGGGTCACCCTCCAACATGCCGACGATGAAAATGCGCCGGCGTCGATGCGGAAGCCCAAATTCCCGAGTGTCCAGCACGCGGTACGCCCAGCGGTAGCCGCGTTCGGCTAGCTCGGCGGTAACGTACCGTACTGCCTTGCCCTTCTGCAGATTTAGGGAGAACGCAACGTTTTCGAGAACTATAGTATTCGGCTTCTTCGGTGTAGCGTCGAGCAACCTGAACACGTGCGACACCAGCCCGGACTGGCTGCCGTCCAAACCAGCCATCCGTCCAGCTTGACTGAGATCCTGGCAAGGCCAGCCACCGACAAGGGCGTCGCACTTGGGAAGACGAGGCATGGCCGTGACATCGTCGACAAGACTGATCTCCGGAAAGCGGCTTCGCAAGACGGCCTGTGCCGCAGAATCCTTTTCGCACATCAGGGACGTCTTTAGGCCCGCTTTGGCGAAACCCACCTCGAATCCACCAATTCCCGAAAATAGGCTTGCGACGGTCTGATTCGACATGAGATTCTCCGAATCCCTTATCAGTTAACAGAGATCCGTTTCAAACTCGAGAAAATAAATCGCAGCTTGGCTAGCGCCAAGCTGGCCAATATGGCTCGATCGCCCATCTGCGCAGGCAGGGCGAAGGTCGTGTTTCAGGAAAGTCGGGGAATTCACTCAGAGTTCAAGGTAGAACTTTCTAGCCGGTTGGCCCGAAAGCAGGCCTGTTGAAGCGTCTGCTTCGGGTCACGTCACGAAGATACTCGCACCGAATTGAAGGTCCGTTATGGAAGATCCGAGGCCCGAAGCTTCCAGTCCGCTATCGGCCCCAAGAATGACGGGCTGCAATGCGCCATATCGGTCGTATAAAGTGCCCCCATCCGTTCCCGAAAGCCGTCGTCTGTTACCTGGCTCGTGAGCTGCCGGCAGTCTATCCGAGGTTTCGTTACAATTGTCGGCGGACATCTCGAACATCGTTGCAATTGACGCACACGGATATCTATTAGATGGCGGTAAATCGGACGGTAGCCGCTATTCTCGAGACGGCGGATTCTGCCATTGAGGGGGATGTACCGGCATGCGACTCATCCAGAACAAGGCGTCCGATGATCATCGGACCGCTGTCGCCCATGTTTTGGAGGGCGCTGAGCAGATCAGCATCGCCGTCGCCTTCCTAAAAGAGGGTGGCGCACGGATCATCGGGCTGCTCCTAGAGGCACGCCTGAAGCAGGGCGCTAAAATTGAAGCTTTCCTCGGTACTGATTTCTACATCACCGAGCCGAGGGCGCTCGCGCATTTGCTCGCAATAAAGAAGCGGTTCGGGGCCTTCGAAATGTTTCTTGCAAACGGCAAGACCGCAACCTTTCACCCGAAGTCCTATGTCGGACGAAGCGAAGGCCAGGTTCGGTGTCTGATCGGGTCAGCGAACCTCACGACCGGCGCCCTGACAACAAACGATGAAATTTCAATCCTGGCGACCGTGAACTCGGACGAACAACTGTCGTCGGATCTGAAAGTCACCTTTGCCGATTTTCGTGAGAGCGGCAGCTTCCAAGAACTCGATGACCTGGTGCTTGGGCAATATGCCTCGCGACACAAAGACGCCGAGCGATTGCGACGCAAACTTGAGAAAGAGCTCGAAGACAACTTCGCCGCACAGTTCGATCTGCGGCGCTTGAATGGCTTCCTCCGCCAGTACCGCGCAGACAAGACCGAACGTTCCGCGCTGGCGAAGCGCCGGACCGATCGGGACAAGGCATTGAAGGTTCAGCAATTGATCGCGGATCTCGGCAACGCGCCGAGGATTTCGAAGGAAATGAGGAGCGTCTTCGCAGAGAATCTAAGCAATCTGATTTCTTCAAGAGAGCCTTATCAACATCTCTGGCATTCCGGCGACATTCATCGACGAGGGTCGGCGGCACTCGATCATCCCAAGAAGACGATCACACTGTTCGCCGCGGGCAGGAAGGCAGCCAAACTCGCGCCAGAACGGGGTTACGAGCAGATGCGTCAGCTAGCGCTCGGTATTCCTGGCGTGGGCGTGAATATGATCACGGCGATTCTCTGCACCTTCGCCCCGAAGCGGTACGCTGTCTTCAACGGCAATACCTCCGGCGCCCTAGCGGCGATCGGCATTGGCGCGCCTCGAAGTCCAACTGTCGCAACGCTGTCGGCCGAACGATACACGCAATTGTGCGCTACCATCGACGCGCTGCGGAGGCGCATCGGTGGCGCTGATTTCACGGACGCCGACGCGTTTCTCAACTGGCTGTATTTCAAGACGAAGCCTTCCAAGCGCGCGCATGAGGGAGGCGCCCCAAAAACCTCACCTTGCGTGTCGCGGCCACGCCAAGTTGTCCGGCAGCACCGCGCCTCTAATCGGCCGTTCAGGCAGAGTTTGCCTTCACCGAAAGCGGGCAGTCCGTTCGAGTGAACCACATGGCCCATAGTGCCCCAATCGAACGAATCTCGCTTCTATGGCGTGACCCGAACGGCGCTCTCAGCACGCCCACGGCATCAGAGTTGTCAGCTGGAAATAAATGCGCCAGGTGAGTAGCGCCCCGAGCCCGCAGACGACAAGGATGATGCCAAGGACGAATCGGTGAAGTGTAATCCGGTTTTCCAGCTTGCGATAAAGAGGGAGGAACTCCGCGGCGACGACCGAGTAATCGCCCTTCAGCTTGGTCTTCTGTCGGGTCAGATCGTCGTCTATCGTCGACAGCGTCAGCAGCTGGTTGACGATGGCAAACGCCAGGAGGGCAACGAACAGCGTTGCACCGAGCGAGATGGCGAGGTTTGCCCAGAAATTCACGTCGCATTGAGTTGCGGGCTTGAGCTGCGTGGCGATGATCACACTCGCGACGGGAATGCCCATTATCTGGTTCTGGATGTCATGGAATGTCTTATGGATCTTACCGGTGTAGTCCGCGATGGCCTCTTCCGCCTTCCCCCGGATCTTGTCGTACGAGAACTCCGACGCGAACAGCCTATAGCTGTCCTCGCACTTTGTGACGAAGTCCCGAAAGTGTCGAAGAAGGTACCTGAAGCGCTCGCCTTCGGGATGGGTGCGACACGTCTCGATGAGCGTGGTAGCAACGATCGCAGCCTTCTGGTCCTTGTGCACCTTCTGCATGACGAAGTTCTCGAACTCGTCGACCAGTATGGAGTTTACGGAGACAAGGTCCGATGACCTGAAGTCTACACGGACCATCAGCCGGATCGAGCCGAGGAACAGCATCTCCGCCTGGTACGGGTCGAGAAACGCAGCCGCCTCTTTTAAGGTGCGGACCAGGCGCAATGCGTTCCGGTAGCGCGCGACGGCGTCGGGAACGACGGTATCGTTGTAGGCGAACCTCTCCTCGATCAGGTAATAGCGCTCCGGCTCGGCTATGCGGTTGCGACGGTTCTCGAGCAGCCGGTCGAGGGTGAGCGCGAGGAAGCCAAGTCCTGTGCGTGGAGCGCCGATTTCGACGCTAACTGTCGCGCCTATGACGACCGCCGACGCTGAGTCGACCGTGAATGCCGCGTCGTCGAAAGCCTTCTCATCGCTTTCAATCTGCTTCAGCGTTTCCACAATGCTGTAATCGCGGACCGTCAACTTTCCCGCGGAGCCATCTTTCGAGAACTCCGTGTTGCGGTAGAGTGCTATCAGCTGGTCGAACGTGATCATGAGGCTACGCTACTCCTGATCGTGTTCCAGTCTTTCGATCAGGTCGGGAGGGAGTTCGGTGAAGGTCAGGGTCTTCTTGTCGTCGTTATAGACGATCTTGCCGTCGGTAAGGGCTTGCCGATTGAATTCGACCGACCAGAGCCGCGTCTTCGCGGAGAACTTCACCATCGGCGACAGCGCTCGCTTCTTCGGAACGAAGCCGTCGCCAAGTCCGACATCCGGATCTCCGAGCGATTTGGCGAGTTCTTTCGGGTTCTCTGGAAAGAGCTCGTTGGAGAATGTCTCGAGATCCAAAGGCTCGTTGTCCCGGATGTATCGCTGGCAGATGTCGTACGCCTTCTGCAGGAAAGCTTGCTTGTCCTTCACGAAGCCCTTCGCCGGCTCGGCGAAACCGTTCAGCACGCGCACCAGTGTCCTGGTATCCTCGAGGTCCTGAACGGTGCTGTCGCAACCGAGGAACTCCTTGAAGTACTCGGCGACGTTCCCCTTGCCCTTTAGGAAGCCGATGTAACGGTCCGCCGAGTTAGTCCATGCCGTCATGTTGATCCGGCCGGCGAAGCGGAAGCCGTCGAGGTCGAGGTGTTCGACTGACGCGATGTCAAAGCTTTTGGTGAGCGCCGCACCGAGCTTGTCGTTGATGATCGCCACTAGCAGAAACCGTTGCTCGTCCTTCTCGAGATGCGCGAAAAGGACGTGACCGCCCGTCGCCCCGGGCTTTCGGCGCGCCTGAACGGTCAGTGTCGTCATCAGCTTGGCCGTGAGCGTGGCGAAGTCCTTGAAGTCGCCCTTCCGGAACTCGTCAAGATAGGTCTGTGCCGGATAGTTGTCGGAGCTTGCCGCGAAGCGCCCGTGAGACTTCGAGGCGCGGCTCGCATACATGGCGTGCAGCTCGCCGACCACGCGCTCCACCGTTTCCGAGACCTTGAGGTGCGCGTTACCCGACACCGTTTCAAAACTCTCGGAATTCCTCTTCAGGTCGTGCACCGCGACCTGAATGACCTGCTCGACCATCGAATCCTCCCCCTCGTGATGGCAGTTATGCGAGACGTGAGGGCCCGAACGCAAGTGTTCGAAGGATTAGCAGACCGAATATCCACGCCATGCGTGTCGAAAGGCGGAACGTCTTTCGATCCGCTCATGGCCTACGATCGCAGCGCGGTTTGGATCTTCTTCCACTCAGGAATTTCATCGAAATGGTACTTACGCAGCCTCGTGAAAAGATCGAACGCGTGAAGGGTTCTTAGGATTAAGAGCGGGGCATTGAACGACGCCATTAGCACGCCCGAGAGAGTATCTTGCCGTTCAGCGAGCAACGCCTTGAGAACGACGATCTCGTTGCCGGGGTCTACGATCCAGGCTCCGGCATTGGCAACGAAGGTCACCGACACGGAGTCGGCAGCCGGGTGACCGATCTCGCAAAGTTTCGCGTAGGAACGGCTTTATGCCGGGAATCTTCATTCCATCCACGTGGTCGACGTACTGGAAGGTCTGCATCGCCTTGCGACTGCCGGTGTCTTTTCGGTCTTCAGCACCTTCCGGGCATGCGTGAAGTGTATCAGCGTGTCTTCCAACTCCTTAGCGGACAGCATGGGCTCCCCAGCCTGACCCGAAATCTCGGCTCGTATCGCATCCTTGTTGTAGGCGAGCGTCCGGGCCACTGGTCCCAGGCTGTGGTTTATATCGCCTGCGGATTCGATCAGGCTTCTACACGCCGACGCGCAGCCATATAGACTTCCCGCCTCATGTTCGCGGACCGCCACCTTGATCCACCTGGACGTACGGAACACCGATGCGACCGAAGCCATATGCGCCCGGTACAGCATCTCCGTCCAATAGATGTGCCCCATGTACGCCCGCCCGATCGATTCGTCGCGAGCCCTGTATTCGAAATCCGACAAGTCCTTGAAAGTGTACCTGTCTCTCATCAGATCAGGCGCAATGTCGTTGACGATGCGGCCGTAGAGTTCGGAATTCTTCCGAACACTGCGGACTTTTCTTAATGTCCAGATCGAGAGCTGGTGTCGAGGGCGAAACTTGGACCATGCAGCGATCGTCTTTCAAACACATCCTAACAGAGAAGCCGGACGCCATGCGAAGCACGTCGGTGACCGGCTGCTTTCGTATCTTCATTCGCCAAGACGGACCGCCTACTGTCGGCCCAAACGGGACGTCTGAGTAGTGGCTCGCTGATCGCCACTCCTGGCGCAAAGCTGCCAATCGTTGTGCGGCGCCCTCGTCGACTTCGATCGACGAGCCGAAATTGCCTTGCTCCATCTAAAGTTTGAGCGATGAGTTAAAACCGATATGATTAGAAATATCGGTTTCAGCACCAAAGAGTGGCAACTCTGCGACGGCGGTTTTTCGACGGTCCTCGGGATAACGGCTCCGATTTCGACACTGAGGGAGGGTGCGCAAGAGGGCCAGCGGGATGTCGCAGGTGGTTAGCCCCGGTCGTGCACAATGCAATGTAGCCGTCCACCGACTTGCCCCACGAGTCCGCTTAGAAACGCTCTCCTCCCGTGATCCACAGTCCACACGTTGCTACCAGTTTACGCCGCACGAGCTAGTCAGGCCGCTTCCGCTTAACGAGGCTCTTCTTATTTTAGCCCAACACGATCTGCTCGCAGCGAAATGGCAACTAGGATGCGGCTTTGTGCTTCGACACCAACCCGCCCGGAGTATCAGGACCGAGGCAGCGTCCATGAAGAGTGACGCAATCTCGTATCCCCCACGAGGGCTATCTCGTGAGGAAGCAGCTCGTTACATCGGTGTCGGATCGACGCTTTTTGACGAGATGGTTGCCGATGGGCGTATGCCAAAGCCCAAGCGCATCAATAGCCGCGCTGTCTGGGATCGTGTAGCCTTGGATATCGCTTTCACCTCGTTGCCGGACAAAGACAGCGGCCTTCAAGAGCTGTTGGAACGAAGCAAACGGGGCGTGGAAAAAAGATAGCAACTACGCTCGTTGCGTATACGCTGCAGGCGTAGTACGATGATAGCCCGTGCGGAAGGCATGATGTGAACGAGAATGAGAAACTTGCGCAAGACGTGAAAGCATGGCGGGCAAAGGAAGGGTTTACTGCCGAAGCCGCGGCCAAGGTACTGGGAATACCGAGGCGCACCTTTGAAGGCATAGAGCAAGGAAGAGGGTTTCGTTACCCGGTGCTCCTGCGCGTTGCCATCAAAAGCAAAACCCTTTCGCTACGGGCGAGTCTGAAAGGGTCCCCCGGACTGAAAGGAGCATTTGATGGCTCGGCCATTTAAGGATGCCCGTTACCCTGGGGTATCTTCGCGCCTCAAGAACGGCAAGCTAATCTATCGCTACCGCGCAAAGGGCATGCCTGAAATCCGCCTTCCCGGTAAGCCCGGCGATCCCGAGTTCGAGGCGGCTTACGAGAAGGCCACGCAGGGTCAAGGCAAGAAGGCAGTTATCGTCGATTTGCCCGGTCGGGCACTGCCAAAAACCTTTGGTCATGCCGCGCGCCGGCTTGAAACGACAATGGAGTGGTTGGGCTTTGATGAAGCCACGCAGCAGAAGAATGCGCGACTGATTGAGCGTTTTCTCAACCTGCCGGTCGATCCCAACTACCCACTCACCTGGCGCAATACTCCTGTTGAACATCTCGACGCGGATCGGCTTCGCGCCATCATTGAAGGCATCTTCAGGACGAACCGCACAGTCGCCAAACACACGTTGGTCGCCATCAAGAAGCTTCTATGGGTCGCGACCGATGTCGAAAAATGGATCAAGCCGCAGGATGATCCGTCGCTATCTATCCGCGTGCGGGTGCCCAAATCGACCAAGAACCCAGCTTGGCCAATTGCGATGCGCGAAAAGTTCGAGGAGCGACACCCCATCGGTACAGCCGCGCGCACCTGCTATGCACTGGGGTTCTGGCTTGGAAATCGGCGCGGCGATATCGCTGCTCTTGAGTGGGACGATCTTTTAACCGAAGAGATCGAACTGTTCGACGGCTCGCTGGTGCTAATCGAGGCCTTTGATTTCCGCCAGAAGAAGAACCGCAACCGCCATGGCGGGCGGGAGATGTTCATTCCAGTCGTAGACAAACTAGCAACGGCCTTGGACCTGCTCGATCGCTCGAGAGGCGGCACGGTCTTAAAGAACGCCTATGGCAGGTCATTCTCGGAAAAGAGCCTGACCGGCATGATGCAGCACTGGACGCGGCAGGCGGGAATTCCAAGCGGCTACACGCTTCATGGCCTGCGCCGCACCTTCGGCACCTACCTCGCTGAATGCAACATCCAGGCGCGCGCCATCATGGAGGCGATGGGTCATTCCTCCATGACGGTAACAGATGAGTATGTGCGTGAGGCCAATAAGAAGCGGATCGCGGTTGATATTGCTCGTGCCATCAACGAGCGCGAGGCCAAACGCGACGCCATGAAGCGGCGGGCAAACCTCCGCATCGTCAGATAATCAAATCGAGTCGGAACAAACCGGGACCACGGTCCTGCTTTGGGCCCATAATGGGCCCAAAACGTTTTGGGCCGAGGGCACTTTTTGTGAATAAAAACAATGGTTATGGTGGGCCCGGAGGGACTCGAACCCCCAACCAAGCGGTTATGAGCCGCCGGCTCTAACCATTGAGCTACAGGCCCCACGCGGGCTGGCTTAGTGTTTTTCGGCGCGCGGCACAAGGCTTTCGAAAGCGCTGGCGGCGGACGTCAAAATCAGCCCATATTCGCTCCGTACAGCGGCGTGCGCCCATAAGGCGCGTGAACAGGTCCGGGGCTTGCACCGCACCGTCGGTAACCGACGCTTCTTCCAGTCGGGCAGGAGGCGGCAGGTGTATCGGATCGCAGATCTCGAGGAGTTTTCATGACCAGACATCTTTTGCCCGTCGCGCTCGCAGCCGCGATCGCGTTTCCGGCGCTGGCAAGCGCCGCCGACACGCAGCCGCCGCCGCGCATTGTTGTCTCGGGCGAGGGCGAAGCGACCGTCGCGCCTGACATAGCGATGCTGACGCTCAGCGTCATGCGCGAGGCAAAGACCGCGCGCGCCGCGCTCGATGCCAACAACGACGCCATGGCGTCGGTGATCGCGGCGATGAAATCGGCCGGCATCGCCGATCGCGATCTGCAGACGGCAGGCATCCAGATCAACCCGCGCTACAACTACACCAACAAGGCAGACGGCAGCCAGGAAGCCGAGCTCGTCGCTTACCAGGTGACGAACACGCTGTCGGTGCGCGCGCGCGACGTCGACAAGACCGGCGACATCCTCGACAAGGCGGTATCGCTCGGCGTCAACCAGGGCGGCGGTATCGCCTTCACCAACGACGATCCGAAGGCCACCATCGCCGAGGCGCGCAAGAAGGCCGTCGCCGACGCGCTCGCCAAAGCCAAGACGCTTGCCGAGGCCGCCGGGGTCAGCCTTGGCAAAGTGCTCGAGATCACCGACCAGAACGTCGCGCCGGTGCCGATGCCGATAAACGCCAAGGCGTTCGATGCCGCCCGCGCCGCCGTGCCGGTGCAGGCCGGCGAGAACGCCTACACCGTGCAGGTGACCGTCACGTTCGAGCTGAAGTGATCTCGGCGCGACCGGGGTTACGCAATCCAGCCACAAAAAACCCCGGAGGACCAATCCTCCGGGGTTTTTTCGAGCCGCGCGCTTCTGACTGAAGGGGCTCCGCTACTCATAGGCGATCCTCGCAGAGGATCGTCCTCAGGACTGACCTTCGCAGAAGGTCATGCCCAAAGTCGATCTTCGAAGAAGATCGTACTCGCAGCTTGATCCTCGCAGAGGTCATGTCCAAGCCTCAGCGATAGATGATCGGGCAGCCGCGCTCGTTGGCGAAGACCACCACCACGCGGTCGCCATACTGGCGGCCGGCCACCTTCACCGTGCGCCGGCTGATGTCGACGATGCGGACGCGGTGCAGGCCCATGCGCTCGGCCTTGTCGAGAGCGCGGTCAGGCGAGCAGCCGCGGCGGCGCCAGTCGCGATCGCGACGATAATAGCCGTCGTCGTCCTCGCCGGTGTAGACGCCGAAACGGGGATCAGGGCCGTTGCCGAAGCCGAGATAAAGGCTGTCCGCATGCGCCGCCGGAATGGCACCGAGCGTGCCGAGGCCGACGAGGGCCGAAAGGGCTGCCGTCTTGATCGTGTTGAACATTGTCTCTCTCCTTGTTGGGGGCTTTCGCCCGTTCGAATCGGTAATTCGGCGAACCGATGGGGCCAAGAATGCTCTTTCCTGTCTGAACTTTCCGCGAACCGGCCGTTCATTCCCGGTTCATGTGGCAGGAAAAGGGATTTTTCCGAACCTATCGCTTCTTTCCCTCGAAACTGCAGGCCGAAAACGCGCCATGGCACGGCCGGTTCCGCGCTCAGGGTTCGTCGTCAAGATGCGAACCGGTCAGGGTTCGTCATCAAGTATATAGTCGAAATAGTCGTCCGGCTCGGCCAGGTCGGTTTCCTTGGCCTTCACCCGGCCGCGGATCGAAATCCCGGCCTCGTGCACGGTCTCCGCGCTTCCCGAAACCAGCCTGTGCCACCAGTAGAGATCATGGCCTTCGGCAATGAGCCGGTAGGCGCAGGTCTTGGGCAACCACGTGATGGTGCGCACGTTCTGCGGCGTCAACCCGACGCAATCGGGCACGCGCGACAGCCGGTTGGAATAGTCCGAGCAAAGGCATTTTTCGGCGTCGAACAGCCGGCAGCCGACGCTCGTCCAATAGATCTCGCCGGTGTCCTCGTCCTCGAGTTTCGACAGGCAGCATTTGCCGCAGCCGTCGCAGAGTGATTCCCACTCGGCCGGAGTCATCGCCTCGAGCGTCTTGGTTTTCCAGAACGGTGCGGTCATGCGGCTGGATTTGGCCCTCCGCGGCCTTCCGGTCAAGCGCTGCTGTCGCACTGACCCAGTATCAACATTAGAAAAACACGAAATTGCCTTCAAAAGGCCGGCCAGACATCCTTGGCTGCGGCCAATGCCTGACGGAACCAATTACGGTTGATGAAAGTTTGGGCAGGGATGGGACCCCACTAGGAGAAGATTGATATGAAACGCCAACCACGGATTCTGGCGGGTACGGCAATCGGCCTGCTTATGGCATCCGCGCCGTTGGGCGCGTATCCGCTGCAGGCCGATTTCGGCACCTCGCGGGGGGCACCGCTTATCCTGGCACAGTCGAACTGCGCCGAAGGCCAATCGGCCGAGGAGTGCGCTCAAGGCGGCCAGCAGGGGGAGCAGCCCAGGAAGAAGAAGCGCGAGCAGGTGCAGCAGACGGAATCGGCTCCGGCCGAGCAGCCCGCCGAGCCCGAGCAGAAGCCGCGCCGCAAGCGGCAGGACCAGCAGCAGATGGACACCGGCCAGGCGGAACAGGCAGCACCGGCCGAGCAACAGCTTAAACCGCGCAAGAAGCGCGACCAGCAGCAGATCGAGGCGGCGCCTGCCGACCAGGGCGGACAGCCCGCAGTCGACGAGCAACAAATCAATCCCCGCAAGAAAAAACGCGACCAGCAGCAACAGATCGAGGCGGCCCCCGCGGATCAGGGTAGCGCGCCTGTGACCGACGAACAGCAACCGCGTAAGAAGAAGCGCCAACTGCAGCAGACCGAAACCGCGCCGGCCGAGCAGCCCGCGGAACAGGCAGCGCCCGCGACCGACGAGCAGCAGCCGCGCAAGAAGAAGCGCAACCAGCTCCAACAGACCGAAACCGCGCCGGCCGAGCAGCCCGCGGAACAGGCAGCGCCCGCCAACGACAACTTGCCGCAGGACAAGCTGCGCAAGAAGAAGCGGGATCTGCGGCAACAGACCGAGACCGCCCCAACCGGGCAGGCGCCGAAGATCGAGGCCCCTGCCGGCGAGCCGGCGCCGCAGGTCGAGCCGCAGCAGAACAATCAGCAAGCTGCACCGGCCGAGGGCGAACAGCCACTGGACAAGACGAAGAAGCGCAGGAAGGCTCTCGGTCAGCAACCCGGCACCGGTCAGGCGGTGACGGGAGAACAACCTTCGACCAAGCAGCCCTCCAGCGAAGGCCAGGCAACCACCGGCGGCCAGCCAGCTACCGGCGAGCAGCCGGCCGAAGGCGGGGCGAACGCCGGCGCTGCCGCGCAGGGCCAAGCGCCTGCCAATGCGAACGAGGCCCCCATCTTCGACAGCCAGAAGGATGTGGTGCGCAAGCGCAAGGGCCGTCAGCCGGCCGGCCAGAACGAAAGCGGTCAGGCTGGAGTTGAGCAAGGCGGTACCGGCCAAACTGGCAATCAAACCGAACAGCTTCAGGGCCAGCAGGCACAGACGCCCGCGCCGGTCGACCAGGGCCCGCCGCCCACCGACGACAAGGCCGCGCAACAGGAAATCCAGCCTGAGAAGTTCGTGCCTGTCACCGAGGAAAAGGGCAAGCGGATTGAGCTTACGCCCGAGCAGGTTGTCCGCGATCGTCGCCGGCCGCAGGGTGCTGACGTGGTGAAGCAGTTCGGCGACCGCGTGATCCTCCAGTTCAACAACCAGACATTCGTGGAAAGCAACGAGGCGCCTCGCATCACCCGCGGCGCCAGGAATGTCTACTACGAGGATCTTTCGGGCGGCCGCACCCGCGAAATCGTTGAGCGCGACAACGGCATCCAGATCGTCACCATCCGCAACCGCAATGGCGACGTCATCCGGCGATCGCGCATCACGCCGGATGGCCACGAATATGTGCTGAGCTATGTCGACGAGCGGTACTACAACGATGTCGACGAATGGCGCGATCCCGGCGACGACCTGCCGCCGATGCGGCTCGACATCTCGCGCCGCGACTACATCCTGGATTCGGAGGAAGTCGAGGATCCGGACGAGTATTACACCTTCCTCGAACAGCCGCCGGTGGAAAGGGTGCAGCGCCTCTACTCGATCGACGAGGTCAAGCGCTCGGCCCGCGTGCGCGACATCGCCCGTCGTATCGACCTCGACACGCTGAACTTCGACTTCGGCTCGGCCACGATCTCCGATACCGAAGTGCAGAAGCTCGAAGGCGTGGCCACCGCCATGGAAAAACTCCTGAAGAAGAACCCGGCGGAGACCTTCCTGATCGAAGGCCATACCGACGCTGTCGGTACGCCCGACGCTAACCTCGCACTGTCGGATCGGCGCGCCGAGGCAGTCGCCGAGGCGTTGACCAACGCGTTCGGCATCCCCGCCGAGAATCTCACCACGCAGGGCTACGGCGAGGAGTATCTCAAGGTGAACACACCCGGCCCGAACCGCGAGAACCGCCGTGTCGCCATCCGCCGCATCACCTCGCTGGTGGCGCCGGTGGCGAGCAACAACGAGCAATGATTAATGCATGTCGTCCAAAACTGTGCAGCGGTTTTGGGCGACATGCATAAAACAGGATGTCGCCTGAATCCGTTTCAGCGCGACGCGCTTTAACGTTTGATTTCAAAATCCTGACCCGATTTTCGGAATCAGCGCGCGAAGACGGATGCCCGTCCGGATCCGGACGGGCCTTTTCCTTGAAAATTCAAGAAGAATTGTCCCGCTTGCCCGTCGTGCTCATTGAATCGCCGCATTGCGGCACCCAGATTCAATGCAGGGCGTTCCCTGCCCTGTCCCGACTCCAGCGGGACACATGGCCCCGCCGGTCCCCCCTCTCCGGCGGGGCTTTTTTGTCTTGAAAAGCGAGTCCGTCCGCCCGAAATACGGCGGGCATCCCACAGCCATTCCCAGGAAAAGTGCGCAGCGGTTTTCCGTCCGGAATTGCCTGAGGACAGAAAGCTAGAGCGAAACCGGCCCGGAGCACCTTATGAAGCGTCTCGAACTCGCCATCGAATCCGTCATCCTCGCTTCGCGCTGGCTGCTGGTCGCCTTCTATCTCGGGCTCGGCGTGGCGCTCGCGACTTATGCGCTGTCCTTCGGCAAGAAGCTCTACGAATTCGTGCAGAGCGCCTTCGCGCTCGGCGACACCGATACCATCCTGAAGATGCTCGGCCTCATCGACGCCGCCCTTGTCGCCTCGCTGGTGGTGATGGTCATCATTTCGGGCTACGAGAATTTCGTCAGCCGCTTCGACGAGAAGGACGCCGGCGTCCACTGGCTGGGCACGATCGATGTCGGCTCGCTGAAGGTCAAGGTCGCCTCGACCATCGTCGCGATCTCCTCCATCCACCTGCTGCAGGTGTTCCTCAACCACGCTTCCTACACGACTGAGCAGCTCATGTGGCTGACCATCATGCATCTGGCCTTCGTGCTTTCGGCGCTCATGCTTGCCTATATCGACCGGGTGATGGCGCTGGCGAAGGGCAAGAAGGCCGCCGAGTAAGCGGCGTCTGCACCGACCTCAGTAGACGGTCTTGATGTCGGTTTCGGTCCTCGAGAAGACCTCGTCCGGCACGAAGAAGTCGCCCGCCAGCGGACCCTTGGCGCCCGGTGCATAGATGGAAAAATCTGTGACGCCTTCGGCGCGCAGCACCTCCTCGTCGATGTAGAAATTGCCCGTCGCCTCGCGCGACGGACGCAGGAAGATCGCATGCGCCGCATCGGCCATGATGTCGGGCGAACGGCTCATCGCCGCCACCGTCGCGCCGCCCAGAAGATTGCGCACCGCAGCCGTGTCGATCGTCGAGATCGGCCACAGCGAATTGACGGCGATGCCGGCTCCAGCGAACTCGGCGCTCATGCCAAGCGTGCACATCGACATGCCGAACTTGGCCATGGTGTAGGCGACGTGGTTCTTGAACCATTTGGCCTTCATGTCGAGCGGCGGCGCCAGATTCAGGATGTGAGGATTCTTGGCCAACTTCAGGTGCGGAATGCACATTTTGGAGACCAGGAAGGTGCCGCGCGTGTTGATCTGGTGCATCAGGTCGTAGCGCTTCATGTCGGTTTCCAGCGTGCCGGTGAGCTGGATGGCGCTGGCATTGTTGACGCAGACGTCGATGCCGCCGAACCGCTCGACGGTTTTTGCCACCGCATCGGCGACCTGCCCTTCGTCGCGGATGTCGCAGAGCACCGGCAGCGCCTTGCCGCCGGCTTTTTCGATCTCTTCGGCCGCGCTGTAGATCGTGCCTGGCAGTTTCGGATGCGGCTCGGCGGTCTTGGCCGCAATCGTCACGTTGGCGCCGTCGCGCGCCGCGCGCAGCGCGATCGCCAGCCCGATGCCGCGCGATCCGCCCGAGATGAACAGCGTCTTTCCCTTGAGCGACATCTTTGCCTCCCTGTCTTGGTGGAGTGCGATCCTTGCCTGCACCGACCCGTGGACACAAGGGTCCGTGCATCCAGTCCGTGGTGACGCAGCGGAGCCTCGCCACCTTGCGCCCGCCCGCGCGAAAGGAGTATATATGCTATACTATAAGGTAGAATATAGAATGGCGCTGTCGATCAAGAATACGGAAGTCGAGCGATTGGCGCGGGAGCTTGCCCGCCGCCGTCGCGTATCCGTAACCGAAGCGATCCGCCAGTCGCTCGCGCGCGAAGTCGCGCGTGAGTGGATGGTGCCTCGCGACGAGAGCAGCGACCTTTTCCAACGCCTGATGGCGATTTCGGACAGGGCCGCGCAGATTCCGAAACGGGAAAATGCGATGACCGAGGATGAGATCCTCGGCTACGACGAACTTGGAATCCCGACGCGATGATCATCGACTCGTCGGCCCTGGTGGCGATCCTCCGCGCCGAGCCGGGCCATGACCGTTTCGTGCGGGCGATCACCGATGCCGCAAGACGGTTGATTGCTGCGCCAACCCTCCTCGAAACCAGCATGGTGCTCGCCGGCGGATGGCAGGACGAAATCCTGGACCGCCTCGATGCCTTCCTGCGCACGGCTTCTGTCGAGACCATCGCCTTTAGTGCCGACCACGCCGCCGTCGCGCGCCAGGCCTTCCTGCGCTACGGCAAGGGCCGGCATCCGGCGGCGTTGAACTTCGGCGACTGCATCGCCTATGCAACGGCGCGGCTCGAAGCGATGCCGTTGCTGTTCAAGGGTGATGATTTCCGGCTGACCGACATTGAACCGGCAATTTGACGGGACAGTTCAAACCAGAACCAGTCCCTGCCGCATGGCGATCGCGATCGCATCGGTGCGGTTGGCGGCGCCGAGCTTGATCAGGATCGCGGCGACGTGGAACTTCGCCGTGTGCACCGAAATGTTGAGCCGCCTGGCGATCACCTTGTTGGGCGCGCCTTCCGCCAGCAGGGCCAGCACCTCGGCCTCGCGCGGCGACAACGCCGCGCGGACCTGGTTGTCGTCGGGCGCTTCCTCTTCCAACAACTCACCGTGGAAATCGCCTCGCGCGGCACCTTCTGGAGACCCGCCACGAGTAACGCGATAGCCGGACGCCGCCAACCGCGCCGCGGCGGCGACCAGCAGGCCATCCGCGGAGAACGGCAGCACGGCGAGCACATTGCCGGGCGGCTGTTCGCGGCGGGTGCGCCGGGAAAGCAGAACGGCAGGCGTATTCGAAACAATGGCCCGGCTTTCCAAAGCCGCCTCATCGATCACGGCGACGTCCGCTGTCTGACCGGCGCTGCTTTCGCCAAACGCCGGCAGCAGGTCGTCGCTGGCGCCAAGCGCATCGGCCAGTTGCTCGGCGCGCTCAGCATCGCCGAGCGCGATCAGCACCGTCAGCCGGTGGGTTGCCGGCTCCGGTCTCGCAATCGTTTGTGTCGCGTTGCCCGGCATCGACCCTCTCACCTCAGCGGCTTCTCGCCGATGGTGATCGAAACGTCGCGCTCAGCGCCGCCGCTCATGATCCTGAGCGTCACGGTCGCGCCGGCACTGTCCGGCCCGAGCTTGCGGATCAATTCGCGCGGCCCATGCACCGCCTCGCCGTTCCAGGCGACGATGATGTCGCCGACATGCAGGCCGGCGCCCTTGGCCGGGCCGCTGTCGTCAAGGCTCATCACCATCGCGCCGTGGGTGTCGCCGTTGCGGATCGGATGCAGCCCGGCGCCGAGATAGCCGCGCGCGACATGGCCCTTTTCGCGCAGCGTCGCCACTGCCCGCTCGATCGTCTCATAGGGCATGACCAGCGCCCGCCGCCGCGGCCCGAACAGCAGCATGCCGATCAGGCCGCCCTTGGCGTCGAGCACCGGACCGCCCTCGAAGCGGCCGCCGGTATTGATGGCGAGATTGATGCGCCGGTCGATGGTGCCGCCGCGCATCGAGCGCCAGGCAGGCCCGACCTCGCCGACCGTGCCGAACACCGCAAGCGCAGCACCTTCGCTGCTGCCGACGGCAATCGCCACGTGGCCCGGACGCACGGCAGCGGCCTGAGGCAGTTGCGGCAGACCGGCCGGAGCGGAAGCCGGCTTCAGCAGGGCAACGCCCGTCGAAGGATCGCGGCCGACGAGTTCCGCCTTGACGGTTTCGCCGGAAGCCAGCGTCAGCTCGATCTCCTCGCCCGCTTCGACCGCCTCCTCGGCGGCGACGAAGTAGCCGTCCCGCCAGTGGAAGGCGCTGGCCGTGCGGTGGTGATGCGTTAGGAAGCTCGCCACCGCCGGAGCAGCGGCCGCCGCGACATCGGCAATGGCGTCGGAAAATGCGCTGAGGTTGAAGTTGCTCATGTCAATCATCTCCTGGGTTCTGTGACCCAGATATCGCTCCATGACGCGTCCGCTGGTACTCGCCTGACGGCTAGTCGGCTGCCGGACTGGCCATGTGGTCAGGTCGCGGCAAATGCTGCCGCTCCGCACATATAGTGCGTGTCGCCCAAAAGTGCCGCGCGGTTTTGGGGAAACGGCACCCACACAAGAAGAAGTATCCTTTCGCCACATCACACGGGAGCCCGCCGATGGCCTTCGCCGCCGAAAAACTCCAATCCGATGACGCCCTGCTCGATGCCTATTCGGCCACAGTCGCCGATGCCGTCGATCGCATCGGCCCAGCCGTGTGTCGCATCGAGCGCATCGGCGCCGGCGGCCATGGCTCCGGCTTCGTCATCGCCCAGGACGGGCTGGTCGTCACCAACTTCCATGTCGTCGGCGACGCGCGCGCCGTGCGGGTTACGATGCCGGACGGCGCCGCGCGCGAGGGCCATGTGCTGGGCCGCGATCCCGACACCGACATCGCACTGGTGCGCGCCGACGGCAGCTTCGCCGACGTCGCACCGCTCGGCGATTCCAAGCGCCTGCGCCGCGGCCAGATCGCGATCGCGATCGGCAATCCGCTCGGCTTTGAATGGACCGTCACCGCCGGCGTCGTCTCCGCGCTCGGCCGTTCGATGCGTGCCTCGACCGGCAGGCTGATCGACGACGTCATCCAGACCGATGCCGCGCTCAACCCCGGAAATTCCGGCGGGCCGCTGGTGTCGTCGTCGGGCGAAGTGATGGGCGTCAACACCGCCATGATCCACGGCGCGCAGGGCATCGCCTTCGCGGTCGCCTCCAACACCGCCAATTTCGTCATCTCCGAGATCATCCGCTTCGGCCGTGTGCGCCGCGCCTTCATAGGTGTTTCGGCCGACACGACCAACCTGCCGCGCCGGGCAGCGCTGCTCTCGCAGGTCTCGACCAACACGGCCGTGCGTCTGCGCAGCGTCGAGAAGAACGGCCCCGCCGCGAAGGCGGGCCTGAAGGAAGGCGACATCATCGCCGCTATCGACGGCCGGCCGGTCACCGGCGTCGACGACCTCGTGCGCATGCTCGATGCCGAGCGCATCGGCCGCGAGACGCTTTGCACCGTCGTGCGCCGCAGCGGCGTCAGCCAGGTGGTGGTGACGCCGGTGGCGCGGAACAGCTAGGCGGCCGGTCATCGGCTATCGTCTAGCTGGCCGCCGATCGCTCGACAAACTGCGCCCGAAATTCGGGGCTCGGCGGGATCGGCTTGATGACGTCGATCAGCACGCCGTTGGGGTCCTTGGTGATGAAATGGCGCTGGCCGAAGGGCTCGTCGCGCAGCGTCCGCAGGATCGGCAGGCCAGCAGCAACCGCGCGCTCATAGACCGCGTCGGGATCGCGGACTTCGAAATTGATGAGCAGGCCGGACGTGCGTCCTCGCCCCTCTTGCGGGATCGTCTCATGGTCGCCCTGCACGATGCCGAGATTGACGCGCCTGTCCTCGCTGGAGCGCAGATGCACATACCAGTCGCTTTCAAACAGCGGCTCGAAGCGGAAGTGCTCGACGTAGAAGGCCGCCGTACCGGCGACATCACCCGTCATCAGCACCGGATAGTAGCTCGTCGTCTTCATCTTTCCTTCTCCTCTCGCATAACATACAGTCTGTATGTAAATGCAAATAACATACAGGCTGCATGTATGCAACAGGACTCCAGGCGCCGCTCCAACCGTGATCGCACCGAGGCGACGCGCGCTGATCTGATCCGCGCGGCGCGAAGACTGTTCACCGAAAAATCCTATGCCGAGACCGGCACGCCGGAAATCGTCGCGGCAGCCGGCGTGACGCGCGGGGCGCTCTATCATCACTTTGCCGACAAGCAGGCGCTGTTTGCCGCTGTCGTCGAGCAGGAAGCGGCGGCGGTGGCGGCCGAGATCGATCATGCTTCGCCGCCCTCGTTCTCGGCCCGCGACGCCTTGATCGCCGGCTCGGACGCCTATCTCGCGGCGATGCGCGCGCCTGGCCGTACACGGCTTTTGCTGCTCGATGGACCGGCCGTGCTCGGCCGTGCCGCCATGGACGAGATCGACAACCGCCACGGCAATCGCTCGCTGCGCGAGGGCCTCGTCGCGGCCATGCGCGCGCAGTCGATGACGAGGCTGCCGGTCGAAGCGCTGACCGCGCTGCTGGCCGCCGCCTTCGACCGGGCGGCCCTCGCCATAGAGGCCGGCGCGCCGGCTGAAGATTACCGCGCCGTGCTTATAGCGCTCATGGACGGCTTGTCTCCGGCCCCTCCTCCGTCCACACGCCCGGCTCCAGCTCGTTGAAGCAGCCGAGCTGCCGTTTGAACTCATCGATCAGCCAGGATGCCGCCGGCTTCGGGCTGCGGTCGCTGCGATGCATGGCATAGAGCGGCGAGCGCACCTCGCGATAGGGTTCGAGATCGAGCTCGACCAGCCGGCCGCTGGCGAGATCGTCGGCAATCAGCCAGCGCGGCAGACCGCCCCAGCCAAGCCCCTCGCGCATCAGCGCGTGCTTGGTGCGCACATCCGTCAATCGCCAGGTCCGATAGGCGAACACGCCGTAGTCGCGGCCGCGCGTCCGCTCCGACTGGTCGGAGACGACAAGCTGGATATGCTCGCGCAGATCCTCGACGGCAATGGGACCCGGCAGTTTCGCCAGCGGATGATCGGGAGCCGCCGCCGGCACCAGCGAGGTGAAGCCGATGCGCAACAGGTTGACATCGGCTTCGCCTATCAGCCCGCCGAAGCCCAGGTCCACCTGGCCATTGACGACCTGATCGACGATCAGGCCGAGCGAGCCGATATAAAGCCGCAACATCACCGCCGGGAACTGAGCCTCGAAGGCCTTGAGCACCCGCACGAGCGCCGGCGACGGCAGCGCCACATCGACCGATATCGCGACTTCCGCCTCCAGCCCTTGCCGATAGCCGTCGGCGCGCGAGCGGATGCGCTGCAAGACGCCGATCATGCGCCGCGCGTCCTCCAGCATCGCCTTGCCGACATCGGTCAGCTGCGGTTCGCGCACGCCTTCGCGCTCGAACAGTTTCAGGCCGAGCTGCGCTTCGAGATTGGCGATGCCGTAGCTCACCACCGACTGCGCCCGGTTGAGCTTGCGCCCCGCGGCCGAGAAACTGCCGGTGTCGGCCACCGCCACCAGGATCTGCAATTGGTCGAGCGTCGGATTGGGCTGCATGATCAATCCATATTCTAGATGGATACCATGCAAATTATACCAGTTTTCCAGATGAGGCGGCAATCCCATATCGGCGGGGAAAGTTTCAATTCAACCCCAAGGGGACACCGCCATGTCTATTCTGCTTGTTACGTCCAGCCCGCGCGGCGCTGCTTCGCATTCGACCCGCGTCGCCACCGACCTTGCTCAGAAGCTGGTTGCTGCCGATCCGTCGAACACGCTTGTCGTGCGCGATCTGGTTGCCAACCCGCTGCCGCACATCGACCCCGACTATGCCACCGGCATCTATACGCCAGCCGAAGCCCGCACCCCGCGTCAGGCGGAAGTCGTCGGGGTTTCCGACGCCGTGCTCGACGAGCTCTTTGCCGCCGACACCGTGATCCTCGCCACCGGCTTCATCAACTTCAACATTTCCTCGACGTTGAAGTCGTGGGTCGATCACGTCGCCCGCTCGGGCAAGACCTTTGCTTACGGTGAGAACGGCCCGAAGGGCCTCGTCAGCGGCAAGAAGGTCTACATCGTGCTCGCTTCCGGCGGCATCTATTCGGAAGGCGCCGCGGTGCAGATGGATCACGCCATCCCCTATCTGCGCAGCGTGCTCGCCTTCCTGGGCATGACCAATGTCGAGGTCATCCGCGTCGAAGGCGTCGGCATGGGCGCCGACGCGGTCACCGCAGCGCTCGCCAAGGCGAACGCCAAGGTCGACACGATCGTCGCCGCGGCCAGCGATGCCGTCGCCGCTGCGGCATAGTCCATTGTTCTGGTAGAAGACAAAGGCAGGCGTCACCGGCGCCTGCCTTTTCATTTGCCGGTTATCCCGGATACCGGTCCGGCTTCAGCCGAACATCCTCTCGCCCTGCTCGTCGACGAGCTGGATGCCTTTCTTGATCGAGATGTCGACGGCATCGTCCAGCCCGGCGAAACGGTCGGCGCGAATGAAGCGATGCTCCTTCATCACGCCGTCCACTTCCTTCGAGACGACGCCGCAGGTCTGATACTGGCCATCCGCCTTGTAGGGCGTGGCGCTGATCAGAAATCCCTTGTGCTCGACCTGCTTTGTCGGCTTGGCGGCTCCGGACTCTGCCGCCTCGCCACCGCCGCCGCCGAAAAGACGTTTCAAAAAAGACATAGCGCATCCTCCAACGGCAATCGTCCTGCATCACATAGCGTGTTGCAGGACGATTTTCACTACAGCATGATCCCGAAAACTGTGCAGCGGTTTTCGGGAACCCTTGGTTTGGCGATCAACAGCCGCCTCAAGCCTGCCCGGCTCAGCGGCGCGACAGGGCCTCGAGCGCCGCGGCGGCGTCTTCCAGGATGCTGATCGCCTCGGCCTGCTTGTCTTCCGGCGCGTCGACGATGTCGCTGAGCGCGGCGCGCAGCCGGTGGCGCAGCGCGCGGAAGCGGTCGCGCTTTTCATGGCGACCGCGCCGGCCACCGTCTTCACCGTCGTCGTTCCAGCCGAACCAGTCGCGCGCCTTGGCCATCTTGCGGCCGAAACGCTCGAGATGGTCGAGCACGTTATCGATCATCTCGCGGTTTTCCTCGAGATGCGCCCTGCCGGCTTCGGTGATCGAAAACACCTTCTTGTTGCCTTCGCTGGACGAGACGGCATAGCCCGCTTCCTCCAGAAAAGTCAGCGTCGGATAGACCACGCCCGGGCTTGGGCTGTATATGCCGCTGGTGCGCTCCTCCAGCGCCTTGATGATGTCGTAGCCGTGCCGCGGCGCCTCGGCCAGAAGCGAAAGCGTGATCAGCTTGAGGTCGCCGTCGGCCAGCATGCGGCCGGCGCGGAACATGTCGCCGGGGCCACCGCGACCCCCGCCGCGCATACCCTGCCCGAACGGCCCGAAGCCGCCGCCGCGGCCGCCGAAACGACCGGCCATATGCATGAACATGCGCTCGCCGAAATGATTGTGTCTGTGCATGGATTGCTCCTTGAGTTATGTCTTACGATATATCTTAATTAGGTCGCGGCCGTCATGACGTCAAGATATATCTTACGATGTATCTAAAAGCGCCGCCGGCTGGATTGATTTCATGCGAGCCAGCCCGGAACGCATCCCGGGCCTTGCCGGTAGAGCCCGCGAAGATAATCCAGCTACCAGCGGCCTTTGTGGCGGTTCCAGGCGTAGAGAAGATCGGCGAAGCGGTCGTAGGCAAAGCGCGTCAGCGGCAGCGCGATCGGGTTGCCCAACAGTGTCGCCAGCCAGCCCTCGCCCGGCGTCATGCGCCAGACCGCGATCGCCACATCCGCGCCGGTCAGCAGCCTGCTCCCGGCATCGGTCGCATGCAGCCGGCGGCGGATGTCCTCCAGCGAAGCGCCGAATGCGGAAAGTGCTGCCGGCTCGAAATTGATGTCGCGGAATTCGATGCGACCGGCCTTAACCGCCTCGATCAGCCGCCGTCTTTGGCGCCTGATGCCGGCATCGCAAACCGGACAGCGCGTGTTGTACCAGACGGTCAGCAGGGGCTTGGACATGGAATGACTTATCGGGAATGTGGCGCGGCCCCGCAATGGCCGCGCCGGTCCATGCCTTAGCCGGAGCGTCACCCGAGCGAGCTGATGATCTCGCGATAGGCGAATTCCGGAAACGCCTTCATCGTCCGCGTCCTCACATTGCCGCCGGAGGACAGCATCAGCGCGAAACGGGCAAGCACCGCATCATCCGGCGCCTCGACAATGGCGACCATGTCGCATTCGCCCATGGTCAGATAAAATGCCTTGAACGATCCGCCCATCTCCCCCAGCAGCTTCTTGGCGGCGTCGAGACGCTTCGGCGACTCCCGCACGTTCCTGGCGCCCAATTCGGTCCAGTTGATAAGCACGATGTAGGTTGTCATGGCACACCTCCCTCCGGGGCCACGGAGCAGGCGCCTGGCCGTCACGACCGACGCCGGGGCGGGCATCCGGCTTGTCGCCCACAAATGCATCCGACGCGGGAATTATCCTCCCGGCGGGCAGCTCCGGCAAGAAGCCAATGCGGAGGCTGGGGCGCAAAAAAGGGCGCTCGACGCGCCCTTTCTATGTGCTTGGCTGATTTCCGTGTCAGCTGTCGAGGAAGCTTCTCAGCTTACGCGAGCGGCTCGGATGCTTGAGCTTGCGCAGCGCCTTGGCCTCGATCTGGCGGATGCGCTCGCGCGTGACCGAGAACTGCTGGCCGACCTCTTCCAGCGTGTGGTCGGTGTTCATACCGATGCCGAAGCGCATTCTGAGCACGCGCTCCTCGCGCGGCGTCAGTGAGGCGAGCACGCGGGTCGTCGTCTCGCGCAGGTTGGCCTGGATCGCCGCGTCGATCGGCAGGATCGCCATCTTGTCCTCGATGAAATCGCCGAGATGCGAATCCTCCTCGTCGCCCACCGGCGTTTCGAGCGAGATCGGCTCCTTGGCGATCTTCAAGACCTTGCGCACCTTTTCCAGCGGCATGGCGAGCTTCTCGGCCAGTTCCTCCGGCGTCGGCTCGCGGCCGATCTCATGCAGCATCTGGCGCGAGGTGCGCACGATCTTGTTGATCGTCTCGATCATGTGCACCGGAATGCGGATGGTGCGCGCCTGGTCGGCGATCGAACGCGTGATCGCCTGCCGAATCCACCACGTCGCGTAGGTCGAGAACTTGTAGCCGCGGCGGTACTCGAATTTATCGACCGCCTTCATCAGGCCGATATTGCCTTCCTGGATCAGGTCGAGGAACTGCAGGCCGCGGTTTGTGTATTTCTTGGCGATCGAGATGACGAGGCGAAGGTTCGCCTCGACCATTTCCTTCTTGGCGATCGCGGCCTCGCGCTCGCCCTTCTGCACCTGATTGACGATCTTGCGGAATTCCAGGATCGAGATCGCCGTCTCGGTGGCGAGGCTCTGGATCTCGGCGCGCAGCTCCTTGATCGCGTCCTTCTCGTTCTTGGTGAATTCCTTCCAGCCGCGCGACGTCAAATTGGCGATCGAGCGTGTCCAGTTCGGATCGAGCTCCGAGCCCTGGTACTCCTTGAGGAACTCCTCGCGGCGCACGCCGTAGCTTTCGGCAAGCCGAAGCAGCCTGCCTTCGTTCTGCACCAGGCGCTTGTTGATGTCGTAGAGCTGCTCGACAAGCGCCTCGATGCGCGCGGTATTGAGCGACAGCGACTTCACCGCCTTGATGAGCTGGTCCTTCAGCTCCTTCAGCCGGCGGTCCTGGCTGGGCGAAAGCGTGCCTGCGGCGGCGAGACGGTTCTCGACCTGCTGGTCCTGCAGCTTGCGCAGCTTCTTATAGGTGTCGGCGATGACGTCGAGCGTCTCCATCACCTGCGGGCGCAGTTCCGCTTCCATCGCGGCGAGCGACAGGCTTGCCTCGTCCTCGTCGTCTTCTTCTTCCTCCAGCCCGCGCGTGTCGGCGCCGACATTGGTGATGTCGTCTTCTTCGTCGCGCGCTGCCGCGCGGCCGCGCGGCTTTTCCTCGGGCTTGGGCGCTTCCTCGACGCGTTCGACGACCGGCGCCTGCTTGGCCTCGGGGCCGGCATAAGTCGCCTCGAGGTCGATGATCTCGCGCAGCAGGATTTTCGATTCGTTGAGCTCGTCGCGCCAGATTATGATGGCCTGGAAGGTCAGCGGGCTTTCGCACAGGCCCGCGATCATCGTCTCGCGGCCGGCCTCGATGCGCTTGGCGATCGCGATTTCGCCTTCGCGCGACAGAAGCTCGACCGAGCCCATCTCGCGCAGATACATGCGCACCGGATCGTCGGTGCGGTCGGTCGGCTCTTTCTTGGTGGTCGTGGTGGCGACGGCGGTGCCGGTCTGCTCGGCAAGCTCGTTGGCGTCCTCTTCCGAATCGCCGCCGGCGTCGGCGGCCTCGGCCTCCTCGCCCTGCTCGTCGTCCTCGACGACGTTGATGCCCATGTCGGAGAGCATCGCCATCGTGTCCTCGATCTGTTCGGAGGTCACTTCCTCCGAAGGCAGCACCGAGTTCAGTTCGTCCATGGTCACATAGCCGCGCTTCTTGGCGGCCTTGATCATCTTCTTGACAGCATCATCGGAAAGGTCGAGCAAAGGGCCATCGGTGGCACCCTCACGTTCGGTCTCGACCTCTTCCTTTTCCTTTGTCGCCATTCTTTGTCGTCTCCAAGCGGCCCTACATCGAAGCCGCGTAAGCTGCCGGACCGGTCAAACCGGTTGCGCTCGCACCAGAACGCTTCTTACCGGGCCAGTAACCGCATCTCTCGTTAAGTCCAGATTAACCCTGGTATCTGTGGCAGGCCTTTTGCCTGTCCAGTGACCAGCACCTCACATCGCTCAAAATTTCCCGCCGACGTCGGGGCACGGTTAACGTTTCGAATCGTCCTGATTCCGCCAATCTGCCAGAAGGTCAAGCGCCTCTGGCATGATTCGCATGAAAAAAGCGAATCAATTACCCGACTTAGAGGCGTCGATTCGACGCGCCTGCGCATTTCCACTTCATTTTGGAGCAGGTTCGGACCTAAACGCGTCCAGCCCTGCCCGATGAAACGCCGAACCCTTCGATCAGCGCTTCCGTTGCCTGTACATCGTTGAATTGCGCTTGAATCTCGACGAGATGCCGGAAATTTTCATCCGAAGGGTCCGCATCGAGCGCCGCCTGCGCCTGTTTCAGCTCTCTATGTAAGGTGCGCGCGCTGCGCTGCAAGTGTAGCGCCTGGTTGAAGGCGTCGCGCGCATCGTCAAGTCCCGCGGTTTCGAGCGCCGGCCACTGCCTCGCCCGCTTGATCAGCGCCACGGCGCGCTCCCAGATAGCGCCGCATCCGGCGCGCTCGACCGTGGCGATGACCGCGTCGCGGTCGTCGCCGGCGTCATGCGCCATCGCGTCGAGAATGGCGGCGTGCAGCCGCCTGAGATCCGAATTGGCGAGGTCGAGGAATTCGACATGCGCGAAATTCTCGTCGATCAGCGCCGGGTGGTTGATCAGCGCCACGATGATCGTCGCCTCGCGCACCGACATGCCCTCGCCTGCGCGCTTGACCAGCGCCGAGCGGCCGAGGCTTTCGGTGATGGCGGCGCGCCCGCCGGCCGCCGCGCCCCGCCCGAACGCTCCGCCTGGTGCCGAACCCCTGCCGCGCTCGCCCGGTCGGCCGTCCTGGCGTCCCCCCTGATGACCTTGCCGTGCGCCGCGCTGCGAGCCGAAGAAGCTCAGCACCCTTTCGCGCATCTCCTGCTGATAGTGGTAGCGCAGGCTCTCGTCGCGGATGCGGCCGGCGAGCTCGCGCAGCGTCTTTTCAAGCTCCGCCCGCCGCTCGGGCGTGTCGAAGACGCCGCCGGCCGTCTCGCGCATCCACAAAAGGTCGGCAAGCGGTCTCGCTTCCACCAGCACGGCGCGGAAGGCGTCGGGACCGTCCATCTTGACGAGGTCGTCCGGGTCCTTGCCCTCGGGCAGCAGTGCGAAGCGCGCCGAGCGCCCGGGCTGGATCGCCGGCAGCGCGAGGTCCGCGGCGCGCCACGCCGCCTTCAGCCCTGCCTGGTCGCCGTCGAAGCACAGCACCGGCTCGCCGGCCATGCGCCACAGAAGCTCGAGCTGGTTTTCGGTGAGCGCGGTGCCGAGCGGCGCCACGACGTTCTCGAAGCCCGCCTGCGCCAGCGCGATCACATCCATATAGCCTTCGACGGCGATCACCGTGCCGCCCTTGGCCACCGCCTTGCGGGCGCGGGCGAAATTGTAGAGCACGTTGCCCTTGTGGAAGAGCTCGGTCTCGGGCGAGTTCATATATTTGGCCAAAGCGTCCGGCGCCAGCGCCCGGCCGCCGAAGGCGATGATCCTGCCGCGGGAATCCGGGATCGGAAACATGATGCGGTCGCGGAACCAGTCATAGGAGACGGGGATGTCGTCGCCATGCCGCACCAGCCCGCAGGCCTCGATATCGGCCTTCGGCACGCCCTTGGCGGCGAGATATTCCTTCAGCGCGTTGCGGCTGTCCGTCGCATAGCCGAGCCGGAAGGACTGCTGCGTCGCCGGCGTCAGGCCACGATCGCGCAGATAGGCACGCGCCTTTGCGCCCTCCGGTCCCTGCAAGCGCTCCTGGAAGAAGACCGTCGCCATCTCCATGACGTCAGTCAGGCTGGCGCGTTCCTTCTCGCGCCGTTCCTCCGCGGCGTCGCGCACCGGCATTGGCACGCCCGCCATCTCGGCGATCTTCTCGACCGCTTCGGGAAAGCTCATGCCGTCGAGCTCGGTCAGGAACTTGAAATGGTCGCCCGTCACCGAGCAGCCGAAACAATGGTAGCGGCCCTTCTTGTCCTCGCAGTGGAAGGACGGGCTCTTCTCGCCGTGGAACGGGCAGCAGGCCCAATAGTCGCCGCGCGACGCGTTGGTCTTCTTCCTGTCCCAAGAGACACGCTGGCCGATCACAGAGGAAATCGGCACGCGGTCGCGTATCTCGTCGAGGAAGGCGGGCGGAAAGCGCATCGGAAAAGGCTCGTTTGCCCTCATATAATCGAGCCGTCCGGGCGCGACGACTCCTAAAGCCCATCGTACCCGCTTTTCACAGATGAAGAGAAGGCGGCCAAGCGGCCGCCTTCCTGGTGTTCGGATCGTTGCCGGGTCAGTGCGCGGCGATCGCGCCGAAGACGATGCCGGAGACGATGCCCACCAGCAGGTAGTCGTTGCCGACGCGGATCCACTCCTGGCCGGGGCCGGGCCGGCGCAGTCCATAGCGGTGCCAGTCACGAACCGCCTGATGGCGCTTCCAGCTGGAATATTTCTGGCCGTTACGCCAACGGCTGCGCTTAACCACAACCTTCTTCCTGACCACGACTTTCTTCTTCACGACGCCCGGCTTCTGCCAGTCGACCTGGGTGTAGTTCGCCTGCGGCGCGCTCGGCTGAACGAGCGGCGCGGCCTGGCCCGAAAAGGCCGTGGCGGCCAGCATCGCGGCGGTAATGGCGGCAAGTATGAGACGTTTCATGGTCGGTGCTCCTTGGTTGTCGATAGGCAGGGAGATAGCCGTGCCCGCATGAACCGAAACTGAGCGCTTGGATTACAATTCTGTAATGATTTCCAGCTCTTATATAAGCAACTTCAACAACCCTCGGAAACTGGGACGACCGTCGGCTCGGCACGCGCGCGACGTCCGCCGCCCGATCCCCGCGCCGCATGCAACCAATGTGCCTTCCATCCATTTCCGACACACGCCGTCGCGTGCCGAACGTCGGTCGCATCGGGCAGAATTTATTATCCGGCTAATGTAAACTGCGGTAGTCTTGGCCTTCGAAATGCTCGCGATTCGTACCCTTTTCCGCTTCCTTGCCGCCTCGTCGGGAGGTCCGGCATGAGCGGTTCCGTCGTCCTTCTGCACCTCGCCGGCGCGGTGGCGCTGATGCTGTTTGCCACCCGTATGGTGAAGACCGGCGTCGAGCGCGCCTATGGCGACGTGCTGCGCCACAGGCTGCGCGCCACCATGCGCAATCCGCTGATGGCGGTGCTGGCCGGCTGCGGCCTGGCGATCGCGCTGCAGAGCTCCACCGCCGTGACGCTGCTTGTCGGCTCCTTCGCCGGCGCCGGCATCGTATCGGGCGCCGCCGGGCAGCTTGCCGTACGCGGTGCCGAGATCGGCTCGGCGCTGGTGGTCAAGCTGCTGACCTTTGACCTGTCGCTTCTGGTGCCGGTCTGCCTTGTCGCCGGCACGGTCATGTTCATGGCCACCGAGCGGCGCGACTGGCGCCAGTTCGGCCGCATCCTCGTCGGCATCGGCCTGCTTCTTTTATCGCTGCAGATGATCGGCCAGGCCTCGGAGCCGCTGCGCCAAAGCACGCTGATGCCAATGATCGTCAATTATTTCTCCGGCGATCCGGTGACGGCCTATCTGCTGGCCGCACTCATCACCTGGCTGTTCCACTCCTCCATCGCCGCCGTGCTGTTGATGGTGACGCTGGCCGGCCGCGGCTTCATCCCGCCGGAACTCGGTATCGTGCTGGTGCTCGGCGTCAATCTCGGCTCCTCGATCATCGCGCCGCTGCTCACCCGCAATGCCGATCCGGGCGTGCGCGTGGTGCCGATCGGCAACCTCCTGATGCGCGGCATGGGCTCGCTGATCATGCTGATCCTGTTCATGACGCTGAAGCCGCCGGTCGGCTTTCTCGGCGCGACCGGGCCGGACCAGATCGTCAACGCCCATATCCTGTTCAACGTGATCATCCTGCTTGCCGGCCTGCCGCTCGCCGGCCTCGTCTATCGCGCCTCCGAAAGCATCGTGGCGCTCGGCGCCAAGCCCGAACCTGCGGCGGCGCTCGATGTTGTCGAATTGTCGGCGTTGAACGAGAGCGCGCTCGACACCCCGAGCCAGGCGCTGGCCAACGCCACGCGCGAAGTGGTGCGGGTCTGCGAGACGGTCGAGATCATGCTGAAGCGCATCATCGAGCTCTATGAAAGCGCCGACAGCGACAAGATCAAGGCGCTCGCGGCACTCGACGACCGCGTCGACCGGAAGCACGCCGCGATCAAGCTCTATCTCGCCAAGGTCACCAAGAACCCGCTCGGCGAGGACGAGGCGCTGCGCTGCCAGGAACTGATCGGCGCCTGCGTCAAGCTGGAGCAGGTCGGCGACATCATCGTGCGCAACATGCTGGTGCATGTCAGGAAAAAGCTGGAGCGCGGCCTGGAGTTCACGCCCGAGGGCTGGCGCGAGCTTAGCGCCTTCCATGCCTCGGTGCTGGCCAACGCGCGGCTAGCCTTCAACGTGCTGGTGTCGCGCGACCCGGAAACGGCCCGCCAACTGGTGCTGGAAAAAGACCTGCTGCGCGAGCGCGAGAAAGAGACCAGCGCCAGCCATTTCGTGCGCCTGCGCGACGGCACGGCCAAAAGCGTCGAGACCAGTTCCATCCATCTCGACACCATCCGCGACCTCAAGCAGATCAACTCGCTGCTCGCCTCCATGGCCTATCCCGTGCTCGAGGAACGCGGCCTGCTCGGCGGCTCGCGGCTGAAGGCCGGATAGCAAGCTGCAAAATTGCGGCTGTGACGTCAACTTGGGAACAGGGTTCTGTCGTCGGCGCCAAAGCGGAAAAATTAATCTTTGCTCCTCCAGCCATCCGTCGGCTAAGCATCGGATCAGGCCCACCGGGAGGATAGTTGTTGGATACCCATTCGCGCAGCTTCGTCAAGGCGCTCTCATGGCGCGCCACCGGCACCATCGACACGATGATCATCTCGCTCGTCGTCACAGGCAGCATCAAGCTTGCTGCCGCTATCGGCCTGACAGAAGTCGTCACCAAGTCGCTGCTCTATTATCTGCACGAGCGGGCGTGGCTGAAGATCCCGTATGGGCGCAGGACAGCCGCGCGATAGCTGATGCGCGAAGGCGCAGTTGAGCCCTCTCAAGAAAAGCTAAAGCGGCGTCGACAATTTCTGCATTGCCGGCAGCACGTATCCATGGTTTGACGCCCTGCATTCATTTCAAGCCTTTGCGCCATGCTGCCGCTGATTGCCCTGTTCATTGCCGCCTTCGCTTTCGGCACGACTGAATTCGTCATCGCCGGCGTGCTGCCGGAGGTGGCGGAAGGCCTCGGCGTTTCCGTGCCCACCGCCGGCTATCTCGTCTCCGGCTATGCCTGCGGCATTGCGATCGGCGGTCCGCTTCTGGCGCTTGCAACCAGCAGGGTCTCGCGAAAGCCGCTGCTCATCGGGCTGACGATTGCCTTCACCCTCGGCCAGGCCGCCTGCGCGCTGGCGCCCGATTTCACCTCGATGCTTCTGCTGCGCATCGCAACTGCCGTGGCGCATGGCTGCTATTTCGGCGTCGCCATGGTGGTCGCGGTCGGCCTGGTGCGCGAAGACCAGCGCGGTCGGGCCGTGGCGGTCATCCTCTCGGGGCTCACCGTCTCAAACGTCATCGGCGTGCCGGCAGGCACCGCGATCGGCGGTCTCTGGGGCTGGCGGGCGACCTTTTGGGTGATGTGCGCGCTGGGCGTCGTCGCGATCGTCGCCATGGCCGCGCTGCTGCCGCGCACCGCAGGCGCCGCCAATCGGCCCGCCGGCCTGTCGCGTGAAGTGCGCGCGCTCGGCCGCCAGCAGGTCTGGACCTCGCTGATCCTCATGCTCATGCTGATGATTGGCCAATTCGGCCTCTTCACCTACATCACGCCGACGCTGCTCGAAGTCACCGGCCTCGACGAAAGCCTGATCCCTTGGGTGCTGCTGCTCAACGGCGTCGGCGCCACGATCGGCGTCTTTCTCGGCGGCAAGCTCGCCGACTGGAAGCTGATGCCGTCGCTGATCGCCATGCTCTTCCTGCAAGCGGTCATGCTGGCCGCGATCTACGCCATCAGCCCCTATCCGGTACCGATGGTCGTTGCCATCGTCATCTGGGGTGGTCTCAACTTCGCCATCGGCGCGCCGATCCAGACCCGCATCCTCGCCTGGACCGCGGATGCCTCGAACCTTGCTTCTTCGCTCATTCCGTCCGGCTTCAATGTCGGCATCGCGCTCGCCGCCTCGCTGGGCGCGGCGATGCTCAATGCCGGCTTTGGCTATCGCAGCCTGCCGGTCGCCGGCGCTTTTGCCATGCTGGTGGCCGTGCTTGTGGCGCTCGCCTCGCAGGCGTGGGAATGGCGCAGCCGTGCGACGCCGCCGTTACCCGCCGCGGCCGAATAGAACGTCCGCGCACCGTGTTGTCGGTGTGTCGCCTCAGACCGCCGGCGGCGAATATCCGGAGCCGCCGGCAAGGATCGACGACAAGCCGCGAAGGCCCTCCTCCAGCCTTTCCCGGCTGGACGCGGCACCCAGCGCCAGTCGCAAGCCATCGGCCGTGCCGGGCGCGACGGAAAACTCCCCGGCCGGACTGATCGCCAACCCGCGGCGCCGGGCCACGTCGACAAGCTCAGAAGAGCGCAGCCGCCCCGCAAGCGGGTACCACAGATGCAGGCTTGTCTCCGCCGACACGAAACCTGTCGGCAGGATTTTGCGCGCGGTCTTCTGCCTGGCCTCCGCTTCGGTGCGCACGGCGGCGGTGATCTCGCCGGCGAGGCCGCTTCGCACCCACTCGCAGGCGAGACCCGTCATCAGCGGCGGCGCCATCATCGTTGTGCCCCTGATTGCCGCCGCGACCGGCTCCAAGGTTTCCGCATCAGGCGCCACCAGGAAGGCTGTGCGCAGGAAAGGCGAGAGGCATTTCGCCAACGTCGCGACATGGAAGGTCCGCTCCGGCGCCAGACTGAGGAAAGCTGGCGGGGAAACGGTCAGCAACGGGCTGTAGGGATCGTCCTCGACAATCAAAAGGTCAAGCTTGCCCGCCATCCGCGCCAACTCCCGGCGCCGGTCCTCCGGCATGGTAAGCGCGGTGGGGTTGTGAAGCGTCGGGTTGAGGTAGAGGACGCGGGCGCCATGCCGTCGCGCCGCTTCTTCCAGGTCGTCGGGACGCATGCCGTCATCGTCACCGTCGACGCCGGCGAGCTTCCGCCCCGTGGCCTTTGCCAGCGCGATCAGGCCGGGATAGGTCAGCGCATCGGTAAGGATCGTGTCGCCCTCGCGGGCCTGAGACAGAAGGACGGCCGCGAGCAGCGCCTGTGCCCCAGAACCGACAGCCATGCGCTCGACGGGCAGCCTGTCGCCGCTTGCGGCAAGCCATGATGAGCCGGCGGCGCGTTCGGTGGGCGAACCTGGGCCGGGATGGTAGGAAAGCAGCGCTTCCGCGCTGGAGCGCTTGAGCAGTCCCTCGATGCCGGCCCGGATCAATGCCGGTAGGCTGAGGCCCGAGGGCGCCGGCGGAATGTTCATGCTCAGATCGAGGATCGGCTCTTCCGGCTCGCCGGCCGTGATGAAGGTGCCGCGACCGGCCGTTGCATCGATCAGGTTCCTGCGCCGGGCTTCGGTGAACGCCCTGGTGACGGTGGTCAAATCCACGCCAAGGAAGCGGGAGAGATCCCGCTGCGGCGGCAGCCTGTCGCCCGGCTGCAGCCGACCGCTCGCACGGGCCCCCGCAAGCGCGTCAACGATCCTGAGATAGACCGGCCGTGCACTATCCCCCAAAACCAACCAGCCGAGATCGCTTTCGCTGCCCATCACGCCTCTATCCATACATTTTGTCGCATTGTATGCATACATTTATGATACTAGCATGTATCAGTGACCTCAAGGCCGCAGTGGAACGCCTCTGAGGGTTCCCTTTGGAGCGACACCCATGCACGATCACGCGCACTATCCAGAGCTCGAGCCATGGCGGGTCGGCATCCGCGGCCACTGCCCGCGTTGCGGAGAAGGCCGGCTGTTCGACGGATTTCTGAAGCTGGCGCCGAAATGCGATGTCTGCGGGCTCGACTATTCCTTTGCCGACCCGGCGGACGGCCCCGCCTTTTTCGTCATCTGCTTCGCCTGCGTCCCCTCCGTTCTGTTCGCCGTCTGGGCGCAGGTGACCTTCGAACCTTCCATGTGGTTCCATGCCTTCGTGTCGGTACCCATAATCCTGGCGACCTGCATTCCGCCGCTCCGGCCGCTCAAGGGCTGGCTCGTGGCAAGCCAGTTCTATTACAAGGCCGAGGAAGGGCGGCTGGCCAAGCCTGGTGAGTAGCCCACCACTTGCCGGCAGGCGCCCCTAAAGATCGATGCGGAACCTCAGACTTTCGGCGCCGCCATAGGCGGCAACCTTGAAGAACCGCTCGACCAGCGTGCCGCCATTGGCCAGGATCACCTTCTGCGAAGGGGGATTGTCGAGGTCCGTGGTGATCTCGACATAGTCGAGACTCACGGCCCTCGCCTCTCCCAGCATCAGCCGCAGCGCTTCAGTCGCGTAGCCGCGGCCACGCTTCCAGGGCACCACGGCGTAGCCGATATGGCCGAGCACATGCGGCGGCAGCGCCGACGTGCCCTTCTGCCAGCGAAGCCCTATCGAGCCGGCGGCCTCACCATCCCAGATCCAACGCCGGAAACCCGGCAGGCGCGGCACCTTGGTGCCATCGGGCAAGGTAACGGGCGGCCCCTTCGCCTCGGGATCGTCAAGGCTGGCGAGAAATGCGGCCGGATCTTCCTCGATGGCCGCGAGTTGTTCGCGCGTCGCCTCCAGCAGCCGCACATTGTCGGGCGACCAGCCGCGCTCCAACGCCGCCTTGTAGGACGGCAGGTGCTCGAGCGCGGGCTTGACGATTTCGACCATGGTCCGGCGTCCTCTTGCAGACCGGGCAGACATAGCCGCGGCAAGGATTGCTCTCAAGCTGCATGGAAGCGGATTTCGCCCTTGTTCAGGAAGCACATCTTGTCGAAAAGCGATAAATCCAAAGGGTTCGGCAGCCGCACATCGTCAAGGTCCGGAACCGACTTCCTGGACGGATCGTACGACCGGTCGATCTGCGAGATGAAGACCAGGATCAGTCCCCTGTCGCGCGCGAAAGACCGCAGCATCGGAACCTGGACCATCAGTTCCGGATTCTCGCGCCTCTGGTCGAGCAGTTGTAGATAGTCGATGACCGCAAGCGTCCCGCGAGGCGCCGTCCGCAGCTTGCCGATGATGTAGTCGGCACAGATGGCATCCGAATTGTCGAATTCGAATAGCCCGTCGAAAAGCGCCGGTTCGGCCCCGATGGCGCGAAACCGAACCAGAATGTCCGTGTGCGTATATTCCAGCGTGAAGAACACGCTGTGTCGGCCGGACCTCATCGCCTCGACCGCAAGCTCGAGGCTCATCAAGGTCTTGCCCTGGCCTGGCCTGGCGCCGACCAGCACGAGGTCGCCAGGCGCGAGTTGCGCAAGCAGGCTGGTGGCGGGTGTCGCCCCGGCGGCTTTGGCCGCGAGCAGGCTCCAGCTGGCGAAGCCCTCCCCGGCAGCGACCCGATCGAGGGCCTGGTGAAGCGGCACTCCTTCCCTGCGTGAGAGGAGCCTGGCCTGACGCTTCAGATGATAGACGGGCGCGGAAAGCCGCATCAAAAACCTCCTGGTGCGAGCAGTCTTCGCAACCCCTCCTTATGCCTTGCGCTCGAACAGTTGGTTGAATGGTCGAATGCCCCGCATGGACGATGCTTTCCCAACGGAGGGAGGAGGCGTGGGCACGCCGGAATCAAATGATACCCCAACACGAGCGGACCGGAAATCACGGATATTCGGGGAGCGCTAAACTAGAAGTGTTTCGCCGATCGGCACGAGGCCTTCTATGATTGGCGCAGGTGATTCACCACAAGCGATAACGGTTCGAGAGGGGAATTAATCTGGTGCGGTTGAGATCTGTTCCGCTGGGTGTCGCTGTTCTCTGCCTTTTCGCCGTTGCCATCGCCCTGACGATGTCAGCCCGATCTTTCGCGCGATCCTCAAGCATTCCAGCCTGGCTGCAGGCCCATGTCGGCGAAGGCGAAGGCCAGATCGCGCAAGTGGTCCTGGAACGGGCGCGCGCGCTCTACCTGAAAAAGGTGAGCGAAGGTTCCGTCAAAAATCCCTGCTACTTCGCCATGGACGCGACCCGTCCCGGCGATTTGGGCAATAGCGTGCTGGGACGCCGTTACTACATCATCTGCGAGGCCGAGCAGTCGTTCCGTGCGGTGTCCGCGGGCCACGGCGGCGGCCGCAACCTGAAGGGCGTCGCGGATTTCAGCAACGGAAGACGCTGCGCGAAGAATTTCGGCAATGCGGTGGATTCCGAACTGACGGCCGGCGGCGCCTACATGACCGCCGATACGAAGACGTCGTTCAAGGGCTACTATCGCACCGCCACGAAACAGGACGCGGTTTTCATACGCAGCTTCGTGCAGTTCGATGGCGAAGGCGAGACCGCGAACGCCAGGCAGCGCGTGATCGGCGGACATCCGGCCGCCTTGCTCAAGGGAATGTGTCTTCTGAAGAAGCCGCAAAGCTCCTATGCCGACCATGACGGCTTCGTGCCCTTCGGCAAGCTGGTGAATTACGCCGGCGGCCGAAGCAATGGCTGCACCAGCTGGTCGCCGTCGGACGCGCAATTGATCATCCCGATGATCAAGGACAATCCGACGACGCTTTACGTCTACCCCGAGTCGCGGGATATCGCGGCGATCGCGCGGAAAGCGGCGTCAAGGCAATCGCTGTCGAGCGCCGGCCTCTATTGGAACGCATCCTGCCTGAAGGAGATCGGTGCCCCGAAATTCTGGCCGAAGAAGACGCTGGAGCCGATCATCGCGCAGTATAAGCAGGATCATCCGGCACCGCCGCCGCAGCCCGTGCCGATCTGCAAGAACCCCTGAGGCTCTCGGCAGCGCCGATCGTGTCGCATGACATCCATCCGCACCTGCATGATCAACTCACCCCAAGATAGCGGCCGGGCCGATGATTGATCGCCAGAATGAGATTGAGGACAGTCGCACTGAGGACAGACAGCAGCAGTCGGTCGGGCGCTAGAACCAGGAACGCGACGGAGAGGATTGCGAGGTCGACGGCAAGTTGAAAATAGCCGGCGCGCAGCCCAAAATTCTCCTGAAGGAAAATGGCCAGAATGTTGATGCCGCCCAGGCCGGTTCGGTGGCGAAACAGCATCAGCATGCCGGTGCCGCACAGCGTTCCGGCCATGATAGCGGCATAGGTCGCGTTCAATTGCGCAAAGGCCACCCATTCGGCCGTAAAGCGCGAAAAAAGCGAAACGAGGCTGACCGCAATGAAGGTCCGCAGGACGAACGCGCCGCCCAGCCGTTTCCAACCGAGCAGATAAAAGGGCAGATTGATCAGCGAGAAGCCAAGCCAGAACTGGACGCCGGTCACGTACTGGAGCAGGAGCGCCACTCCAGCCATGCCGCCCACCACCAGCATGGCTTTGGCGTAGATGGTCGTGCCCAGCGCCACCATGAGGCTGCCGAGGACAAGAGCGAGCGCGTCTTCGTGCAGGCCATGCCTCTCCATCATCGTACCTCCGCCTTCGCGCATCGAGATATGTACCTCTCGCTTGGCGAAATCCTGCCTCCTGGACGATGCGTGGTCTTTGTCCGGGCGCAAACGCCGCCGCCAAAAAACTCACAGCAAGATCCGTTGTCCGCGCCTCGAGTCAGGCTCCTTGGACATCGCTGCAAGTCGCTAGGAGGAGGAGGAGGAAAGGCTTCAGCCAGCCTTATGCGCCCCCTCAGGCCAAGCTTTGGCCACTTCTGTAGGTCCACTACATCTGCGGCTGCGATAGCTACTGCAGCAGCCCCTTGACGATGGCGCTCGCCTTGGCGAAGTCCATCTGGCCGGCATATTTCTGCTTCAGCGCGCCGATCACCTTACCCATGTCCTTCTGGTTGGCCGCGCCCGTGGCGGCAATCGCTTCCCGCGCGGCCGCCATGATCGCCGCATCGTCGAGCTGCTTCGGCAGGAACTCGCGGATGATCTCCATCTCGCCGCGCTCCTGCGCGGCCAGTTCCGGCCGCTTGCCGTCCTCGAAAGCCCTGGCCGATTCCTCGCGCTGCTTCACCATTTTGGCGAGAATCTGCAGGATCTCCTCCTCGCTCGCCGCCGGCTTGCCGGCGCCGCGATTGGCGATATCGCGGTCGTGGATGGCCGCCTGGATCAGCCGCAGCGTCGGCAGGCGGTGCTTGTCCTGCGCCTTCATCGCGCTCTTCATGGATTCGGCGATTTTCTCGCGCATCGTGCTTCTCCTTCGGACGGCGCGGACAATAGCTTTGCCCAACCCGCAAGGCAAATCCCGGCAAGCCACTGATATTGCAGGGCGAAGCAAATCGAGGGCGGTTTGCTGCCGCCTCATTGACCGCTTTGGCCGCTTCCCCTATGTACTCGGTCCTGCATGAGACAATGAGTTGACGCGCGGAAGCCTGAGAAATCATCGCTTCACGTCGTTTGCTGCGTGCACTGGTCCGCCGGGCCAGTTGAAGCGCAGCGCCTGACAGGAGTGCCGCCATGGCCACGACCACCGCCCCCTGGGCCGCTGAAAAGCCGACCGCCCTGCTGGTGCTTGCCGACGGCACGGTGATCGAGGGCCGCGGGCTGGGCGCCGTCGGATCGGCCGTCGCGGAAGTGTGCTTCAACACCGCGCTGACCGGCTATGAAGAGATCCTCACCGATCCCTCCTATGCCGGCCAGATCGTCACCTTCACCTTCCCGCATATCGGCAATGTCGGTACCAACAACGAGGATATCGAGGACCTCAACCCGGCGGCGCGTGCCGGCGCTGTCGGCGCTGTCTTCAAAGCGAATGTCACCGACCCGTCCAACTACCGCGCAGCCGGGCATCTCGACCAGTGGCTGAAGAAGCGCGGCATCGTCGCGCTTTCGGGCATCGACACCCGCGCTTTGACGGTACTGATCCGCGAGAAGGGCATGCCCAATGCCGTCATCGCGCATGCGCCCGACGGTGTCTTCGACCTCGACGAGCTGAAGCGGCGCGCCGCCGCCTGGTCGGGCCTCATCGGCCTCGACCTCGCCAAGGAAGTCACCTCGGGCCAATCTTCGGTCTGGCGCGAGACGCCCTGGGTCTGGAACAAGGGCTTCGGCGAGCAGAACGAGCCGTCGATGCACGTCGTGGCCGTCGACTATGGCGTCAAGCGCAACATCCTGCGCCTGCTTGCGGGCCTCGGCGCCAAGGTCACCGTCGTGCCGGCCAAGACCGGCGCGGAAGAAATCCTCGCCATGCAGCCGGACGGCATCTTCCTGTCCAACGGACCGGGCGATCCGGAAGCGACCGGCGAATATGCCGTGCCGGTGATCCAGGATCTGCTGAAGACCGATATTCCGGTGTTCGGCATCTGCCTCGGCCACCAGATGCTGGCGCTGGCGCTGGGTGGCAGGACCGAGAAGATGCATCAGGGCCATCACGGCGCCAACCATCCGGTCAAGGATCACACCACCGGCAAGGTCGAGATCGTCTCGATGAACCATGGTTTCGCCGTCGACGCCGACTCGCTGCCCGAGGGCGTGGAGGAGACGCATGTCTCGCTGTTCGACGGCTCGAATTGCGGCATCGCGCTGACCGGCCGGCCGGTGTTCTCGGTCCAGCACCATCCCGAGGCCTCGCCCGGCCCGCAGGATTCGCACTACCTCTTCCGCCGCTTCGTCAACCTCATCCGTGAGCGGCGCGGCGAGCCGGCGCTGGCCGAACGCACCTAGCGACCGGAGGCGTGTTGATATTCAGGTCAGGCCGAGTCAAAAATCGCGGCTTTTCGAGAACCGGAGCGGAGCGTACTTGAAGTACGTGTTGGGGTGGACGGCCCCCGACGGCATCACAATGTGCCAGAATGAGGTCGTT
>SAQE01000080.1 GCA_004020545.1 Mesorhizobium sp.
CGCGTTTGGAGACATCGCCGCGAAGCGCGAGACAGCGCCTGCCTTCGGCCTCGACTGCCTGCTTCGTCGTGTTCGCGTCGCGGTCCTCGCTGAGATAGGCGATGGCGACATCGGCGCCCTCCCGCGCGAAGAGCACGGCGACGGCGCGGCCGATGCCGGAATCGCCGCCGGTGATCAGCGCGACCTTGCCGGCCAGCTTGCCCGAGCCCTGCCAGAACGGCGCGTCGTAGAGCGGCGCCGGATCGATCGCCCATTCCTCGCCGGGCTTCGGATGGTGCTGCTTCGGGAATGGCGGCGCCGGATATTGCCTGGCACCCGCCTGCATTGCGCCTTGCGATTTGGATTTGCCTTTCGGCTTGGCGCGATCGGTGGCGTCGACCTTGCGCTGCACGCTCCGTTGCCGGCTCGCCGCCTGTTCGGTGGCAGATTTGGTCAGCGAGGTAGACGTCATCGGCATAGATGATTTTGTTGCCCTGGCGGGTTTCGTCGGCATTTGCTTTCTCCTTCGATTGTCTCGGGACAACGCAGGCGAACGCAAAAGGTTGGCGTCGCCGAGTAAGCCGACGGTTTTCCAGTACCCGGTTTGTCGTCGGCTCCTTGCACGCAGGGTTCTCACTCAAACCTGCTGTTACCTGTTTGGATGCAACCGGGCGGCCGCAATTTCGTTATGGCGATCTCGATCTATGTGGTGCCGCCATGAAATCCCTTTCAGACAAACAAATCTCTTCTCGTTCTCGCGGCGGCGGCCATGACGGCGACGCCGTCCATCGGCTTCGCCTGGCGCACGCGCGAACGTAGAATGGTGAAAAAGCCTTGAGCAGATTTCTGCCGCTCACCATCCACTTCGCCAACGGCCGCACGATGGTAGTTTCCTCGATCGCTGACGCCAAGATCGCGCTTGGCCGGACATGGAAGAGCAAGGACACACCAGCCTATCTCAAGGCGGCTCGTCTGGTGGAGGACGCGACTAACGGGATTTGCCGTCCGGCAATCGCTTTTGCCGCCTTCAAGAAAGCGGCCGCGCAACAGGGGCTGCTGGAGCATGCCGGGCCAAGTGCCGCCCTCAGCATGCTGGACGGACTTTCGTCCCTCAGCGGTAAGGGCTCGCCGAAGTAACGTGCGCCGGCATCTCGGTCCGTCGTCCTGTCTGCACAAAATATTTCTTAGGGAACATCGGTTGATGCCGTCAGTTCTGTTTGCTGGAGAGGTCGAACGAAGGAGGCATTGATGGCGAAGAAAAATTCGTCCGGCGCGGCGAACGGCCTGGAAGGCCTGTTCGTGGATGGCCTGAAAGATATCTACTATGCGGAAAAGAAAATTCTGAAGACGCTGCCGAAGATGGCCAAGGCGGCGCAGTCAGAAGAAGTGAGCGCGGCATTCGAAAAGCATCTTACCGAGACAGAAGGCCAGGTCGACCGGCTCGAGCAGGTTTTCGAAATGCTGGGCAAGCCAGCGCGGGGCAAGACGTGTCCCGCGATCGATGGCATCATCGAAGAAGGTTCGGAAGTCCTTGAGGAATACAAGGACGAGCCTGCGCTCGACGCAGGCCTTGTAGCAGCCGCCCAGTCGGTCGAACATTACGAGATAGCGCGCTACGGCACGCTGATCGCATGGGCGGAGGAACTAGGGCTGAAAGACGCCCTGCCCTTGTTGCGCGAGACCCTCAAGGAAGAATCCGCGACCGACGAGACTCTTACCAAGCTCGGCGAAAGCGGTGCGAACAAGCGGGCCATGCAGGCGGCCGCGTAAGGCGCCTGACACACGCTCAGTTTCGCATGCCCAGGTCGAGTTGGCGATGCGGCCCCGGTTTCTTTGACCGAGGCCGCGATCGTTTGACCTCGAATGGTATTCCGATGAGCAGCGAGCGGGTGAGTCCAAAGGCGACGGCCTGCGGACAGCACAAGAAATTTCCCGAGGTGTCGCCTGGACCGTCAATCACGACCTGTGCCCAGTCGCCATCGTCTCTATTTCTGTCCAAAGGGGCAGCCGAATTCAGAAGTCCGAATGCCCTTCGCGCTGAAACTCCTTCCGCAGCCGCGTTGATCACGATAACCATCGGGCTCTCCGAGACGCACATTGGAAAGAGTGTTCAATCGATTCGCGGAAACAGTCGCCCGTGCAACGGGACATGCCTGGGCCTTTGCTTTGTGCCTGGTTTCGATGATCATCTGGGGCGCCACTGGCCGGTGTTTCGCTACTCAGACACCTGGCAACTGATCATCAATACTGGAACCACAATAGTCACCTTCCTTATGGTGTTCCTGATCCAGGGCGCCCAAAACCGGGGCGGCGCAGCCATCCAGGCAAAGCTCGAGGAGCTCATTCGATCGGGCCGTGCGAAAAACCACTTTATCGGCATTGAACATCTTACCGATTCGGAAGTTGAAGAGTTCAGAAAGTGATGCGCCAAAGCCGCCGAAAGGGCCGCCACTTCCTCCGTGCGGCATGCTGTTAGCTGAGCCCAGCGCGTCGAGCCGCGGACGCAAATTCGACCTCGCCCTGGTTACGTCCGAACAGCCTCCAGCGGTATGACAACCCAATCACGGCACGAACGCCCGCCAATTGCGTGGAGACGGAACCAGTTTGTTCAGTTGCCTTAGATGATTCGGATTTGCCTCGGCAGACCCGAGATGATCATACCGATAGCTGCTGGCACTTCCATGGCCAAGCGCTCCCAATCGCTTTGATTATAACGACAAAACACGCCTCCCCTGATCATTCTCGCGCTGCATGATGCCTCCTAGTGAAAGCCGAGAAAGGAGAACACCGCGAGCACAACGACGACGAGACCGATGAGATAGATGACACTGTTCGTGGCGCAGCTCCTCAATGACCGCCCAACTTCCCGCAGGCCGCTATGTCCCCTCAGGGAGCATTTTTTGTAAGTTGACGCTTACTTTTGGTCAGGGTGCACGGAACCGGAAAGCTCTTCGTCAGAGCAGAGCAGTCTCGGGCTCCGCGGATCGGAAATATCGAGCTTATCCCACGGTATGCGATAGAGGCCGTCGCGGCGGCGCAGCCCGAACAGATCGAGCAATGCAGTGCCGATGGTCGAGGCGGACAGGCGTTCGAACGCTGCGAAGATGCCGACGTGGAATTCGGTGACGATGAGGTCGTCACCGTCCCGCTCAACGATGATCTCCTCGATATAGCCGATGCTCCTGCCGCCCTCCGAAACAACGCGCCGCCCAGCCAGATGCTCGAGATTCACATTCGCCATCCTCAGGCTCCCGGGATTCGGTCGACGACGTGATCGCGCAGCCAATTCTGCCAAGCGAAGATCTTGGTCCTGCGCACGTCGATATCGAATTCGATGTCGACCCCGATATCACGCACCTTGTTCCAGGCGATCCGATGCGGCCGCGCCTGACGCTTCCCGCTCAGCCTTGCCACGAGCCACGCGGCCCACCGTCCAGGCCGCGCGCCGCAGCGCCGTGCCAATGCAATCGAGCCAAGTTCGACGGCGACGACCCTGGGCGGCTTGCCCTGCCTCAGCTCGGCGACCAAACCGTCCACCTTGCCGACCTTGACCTGCTCACGGTCGACGACCTGCTTGTCCAAGATATCGCGCAGCAGCTGCATCAGGTGCCTCCGAACATCTGCAGGGGAAAGGTCACTACCGCCAGCACGAAGCCAAGCGCGATCACGAAGATCACTGCCGCATTTGAAATGACGCCGTTGCGGTGCCGGCCGACATAGCGCTCGTCATTCAACAGGAAGAGAAATGGAACCACCGTCAGCGGCAAGCTGGCCGCAGTCAGCGCCATCGAGAAGATGGTGAGCCTCAGCGGATCGACGCCGAGCGTTATCGGAACAGCGGCAAGGAAGAGCGTCAGCGTGTAAACAAGGCTGAAGCCGGGATCATCGCGCGGTCGGAGGTTCTCGCCCCATGTCCAGCCGAAACCCTGCGCAACGAGATAAGCTTGCTGCAGCGCTACTTCGAGCGCTGCCCCGAAACAAGCGATAGCCAACGACGCAACAAAGAGGACGAAGCCCCAAAAGCCGAATATTTGTATCAGCATCAACGGGAGCTGGTTGTAGTCGTTCACCTGGTTCACGCCATGCGCACCGAGCACAAGCGCGGCCACGATCAGCACGGCGACAGCGATTGTTCCACCAAAACTCATGCCGAGGCCGGCAATGGCCCGATTGGCGCCGAGATAGCTCTCGTCCCACTGATCCTCGATCGCGCCCGAGGAATAGAACATGAAAAGGTAAGGCGAGATGGATGCGCCGAGAATGCTGACGGCCATGAACCAGTAGGTTGCGGCATCGTGGTGCGGCAGGCTGGGTACGGCGCCGCCGGCAGCCTGTTTCCATTCAGGGTGGAGGATCACCGCCCCTACCACGAAGCAGAACGTGACAAGGCCCAGCAGCGAGACGCCCTTCTCGATGAGGCCGAATGTGCCTTTCCACAACAGCAGCCAGGCGAGGAATGCCACTGGTAACGCCCACCATTGGAAACCGATCCCGGTAGCAAGCTCGGCGGCAATGGCTGTCCCGCCAATCTCGGCGGAAAGCACCATGAAGTTGACCAGCAAGACTACAAGCAGCGGCCAGATGAAAGCAGTGAAGCCGAAACGCTCGCGGATCCCATCTGCGATGGTGTGATGGCTCACGGCGGCGAAGCGACCGGCCATCTCGACCAGGAAGGTGATGGAAATGGTGCCGAGCACGATTGCCCAGATGAGCTGGAAGCCGAACATAGCGCCCGCTTGTGCCGCCGTCGCCATCGAACCGACCTCCAGGAAGCCGCCGACGCTGGTCACGACACCGAGCGAAATTTCCAGCAGCTTCTTCATCGCCTTGGCGCGAAATACTGGCGATAGGCCGTGGCGAGATCCGCTTGCCCGGCGCGGAGCTCCTGCACCGCCTGAGCGGCCTGCGCCCGCTGCTCGGCCTTAACCGCGCTCTCGGCCCGGCTTGCCGCGTTCGAAAGCTGGCTGAGCGATGATTTCAGCGCGTCCCGCTTCGCAGGATCGGACGAGGAGGCCGATTCAACTTGTCGACCGGCGTCGCCGAGTGTCCCGGCAAAGGATTGCAAGGCAGCCGATGCGTAATGCGACGGCGCGGCGCCCGAAAGCCAGGCATCCGTCACCAATACCGCCGCCTCCGCTGTCGAGGCCGCAAGCTTCGACTGCTGTTCGACGGTTTCAGACAAAGAGCAGGAAGCAAGCACCAGTGCAAGCACCTGCAGTAAAGACAGGCTCCGCCAGTCAACGCTGCTCAATACCTTCCCTCGCTGCTGCCGCTTCAAACATGAAGATAAGGCAGCGCCGATCGGAAGGTTCCGCGCGAAATCCAGTTGCACGGCGTTGCCATTGGCCAGCTCCAGCAGGCGGGCGCCTATCGGCCCTTCAACTTCGGGTCGGCGGCAGTCGAAAGGGCGGCGATCTGGTTAGACTTCGGTGGCCTCGGCGAGTTCGAGGGGCATCTTCTATGTCAACCCCGAGATACCGGACTGTGTTCTCGATTTTGGTGTGGCCCGCCAGAAGCTGAACAGCGCGAAGGTTACCTGTCGCCTTGTAAATGATCGACGCTTTGGTACTCCGCAGCGAATGCGTGCCGTATTCCTGATGTCGAAGTCCGATCGCCACAACCCATTCGTCCACGAGGCGGACATACTGCCTCGTGCTCATGTGACCCTTTGGGTCGATTCTAATCGGGCTCAGAAAGAAGGTGCCGGCGCGCAGCCCTATCGTGCTGGCGGCTCCTCAAAATCTGGTCGCCGATTGCTCGACAAACGGGCGCCGACCAAGGTCCCTCAGCCCGGCGCTCGCGGACTCTAGAAAGCGGTCGGTCAATTGGTGATCTTGTAGACGCAGCTGAACGACATCAACAGCCTGATGGCGCGGCGCCGAGTGAATGCCTCGATCGTGTATCGGCCGTGCTTGTACTTCCCATGTGCCGGCCCCCGCGCCGAGCGGCTTCGAAGCCGGGGATGACGTTTTTGATGCGCTGCAATACAGATTTCTCGCTTAACCCATTGAAATAACTTGCCCACCTGGTTCCGACGAGCAAACTGCAAACGGTGGCTTGGTGTTTGCTCACTCGGGACAACGGCTATGAAATCGGTAACCGCCTACTATTAAGTACCTGATCGTCGACAACACTCTCGGCGTGCCTATATTACTATGCCGAACCACTAAAGGACTCGGATGTGATTCGTTGCCGCCGGGATTTTCAGCCGTCAGGTAACCAAGCCATTGGGCTTCGCTGCATCACGTTCGCCTGCCGCGAGAGTGCCGATCGGAGAGCCGAACTGCTTACCAGTCGCGCCTCCCCGGCCCTTCTGTTTGGCTGCACGGAGCGAAGTCCCAAACTGTGGGACCGAGTGCCATGATGAACGAGATACGCCGAACAGTTCTCATTGCGGACGACGACGAGTTTTTCAGGATTGCGCTCGGGACCATTCTGAAAAGTGAGTTGGACTTTACCGAGGTGATTGAGGCGGGATCGCTCGACGAAGCGATCGAGCGGCTTTCGGACCGCGGCAACATCTTGCTGGCGCTATTCGATCTTGCAATGCCGGGCATGGAGAGTCCGGCTAGCCTTGAGGCTGTGCGGGATTTCCACGAGCAAATGCGTGTTGCAGTTGTTTCTTCCTCCACCGCCAAGACTAACATACTGGCCGCGCTTGCGGCGGGCGCGCACGGCTACATCCCCAAGGGGCTAGGCGCGAGGGAGCTTGCAGCCGCCATTCGGCTTGTCCTCAATGGGGCGATCTATGTGCCGCCGGCCATTGCCGGACGCGAGCCATCTTCGGCAGACATCAAAGTGATGCGCGTGGAGAAAGAAGAAACCAAAGAAGTCGACCGCCTTGCCACCAATTCTCTAACACCGAGGCAGCACGAGGTCCTCGCGCTGCTGGTCGAAGGGCTGTCAAACAAAGAGATCGCGCGCAAGCTGAAACTCGGAGAGGGCACTGTTAAGATACACATGGCCGCCCTCTTCCGCAGCCTTAGGGTGCGGAACCGGCAGGCCGCTGCCGTGGCCGGTGCGCGCCTTTTGTCCGGCCAGGGATAAGGACGGTATGACGGTCTGTCCGTAGAGCGGACTGCCTAGCCCATCCGGACGAATAGCCTAAATCTAATTGAACGCACAGAACAGAGCGGGTTCAAAATCGGTTTCAGGCGATGCGGACAGACACTGTAACTAGACGGAGGTTCATCCCCCTTCCCTTCAGGCAACCAAGCATGCCGGCGGTGCACTCGCGGCAATGCGTGACGCGCGGACGTGCGCCCCGCCGCAGCCGAACCGGCAAAGGGACGTCAACGATGACCGCGGCTTGCGAAACCTCCACAAAACCCGCAGCCGTGATCTGCCGGCGCGCATCACGTGAAGCAACGGTCTCCAGTTCTGCGCGGTATGCGCGGCATGAGAGTGCTTCAGCGTGCCGTTCGAAAGGAGAAGCCTGATGGCAGCCCAAAGGTCACGCGAACCGGTCGACTGGGTAGTCATCTGTAAGCGGCTGGCAGCGGCGACGCAGGCGACGGAATCGCTTCTGAACCCACCGCCCGAAAAGCGGCAGAAGAAATTGGAGGCCCGCGCAATCGCCCTCTCGGCATCCCGAGCATCCGGATCAAAGGATGAAGCGTCGCGGGCGGTTACTGTCGCGTTTGATCTTTCGGGCAATCGGTATGAAATCGAAATCCGTTATGTACGCGGCGCCATTTCGCTCGGACAAGTCACGCCGCTTCCACGGACGCCTGATTACGTCGTGGGCGTCTACGACCTGCACGGCCAATTGCTCCCGGTTTTCGATCTGCGTATTCCACTCGGCATAACGGAAAAGGCTCCGTTGCCGCCTAGATGGGCGATCGTGTGTGGCGAGGCTCAGCCGGAATTCCTAATCACGATCGACGCAATATCCAATATCTCAAATCTCCCTTCCGGCCACCCAGCGCTGTTGGAAAACGACAACGCCTGGGTGCGCGGAGTTGCTGCAGACGGAAGCACGATATTGGATGGCGGATGCATTCTAAATGATCGTCGTTTTTTTCTTGAGGACCGACCAGGCACCCAGACCTTACACAGCGATGGAAGCTCATGAACATTTACCCGGGAAGGAGCCTCTATGGACGGTTGAGTCTGGCCGTGCTGCTATTTGCAGCCATATCGTCTGTTCTCGTCGGGGTAAGCTTCCTGACTTTAAAGAGAGTCCGTTCGGACGTCGCAGCAGCCACCTATATCGGTAGGGAAAGGACATCTGATAATTTGCTTTACTTGCTCGCACGCTTGCCCGCAGCAGGTGCGCCGGGTGGAGAGGCCATTACTTCCAACCTGCGCGACCTGATAAACCGCAACGAGAGTATGCTGACGACGCTAATAGATGGTAATTCCAACATTGGCTTGTCGGCGGTCGACGACCCCCATGTTCTTGCACAGCTCGAAGAGAGCAGACAATACTGGTCTACGGTCGTCAGGCCCGCAATTGAAAAGGCTATGAATGAGGCGCCTCTGGCGCGTCCCGATATTGACAACCTCGACCGTCTCGTCCACGCGTATGCTGTTCGGCTCAACGGACAACTTGATGTGATCGAGCGAGGAGCAGCCGAAAGGCTTGAACGTGCTCGACTCCTCCAGCTGGCCTTTTCTGCCGCGGCGCTGATAGTCCTCCTGCTGGTGCTGCGGATCGTCCGAAATGTCGCGCTCCGCACTCGCGTGCTTGCAAGGACCGCGGAGCAGATAAGCGCGGGGGACCTCAAGCGAAAGGCGCCGGTAGAGGGCAGCGACGAACTCGCGGTGCTCGGTTCCTCCTTCAACGGTATGACGGCAAAACTGGCCACCATGCTAGAAAGCGAGCGAACCGGTCGGACAAGGCTTGAACAGCTTCTCGCCACGATCTCCGCGACTGCACAGCACCTTTCGACATCGGCCGCCGAGATTCTGGCCGGAACCTCGCAGCAAGTGGGAGGCGTGCGCGAGCAGTCTTCGGCTGTAGCCCAGACGGTGACGAGCGTTGACGAGGTGCTGCATACGGCCGAGCAGGCTGCTCAGCGCGCGGCGGGGGTGGCAGCTTCATCAGAGAACGCAGTCGTGGTGAGCAGTGCCGGCAGGAAGGCAGTGGAGGACACGGTTGCTGTTATGAAGGGCGTCAGCGAGCAGACGGAGGTGATTGCCGGCGACATCCTCTCCTTGGCCGAAAGCAGCCAGGAGATCGGCGAGATCATCGCGGCAGTTACGGAAATCGCGGACCAGACGAACCTGCTCGCCCTCAACGCAGCGATCGAGGCCTCCCGCGCGGGCGAGCATGGCCATGGGTTTAGTGTCGTTGCTGCGGAGATCAGAACGCTCGCCGACCAATCGAAGTCCGCCACGGCAAAGGTTCGCCGTATTCTGATCGACATTCAGAAAGCCACGAATAAGGCGGTCATCGGCATGGAAGATGGCGCCAAGAGCGTCAATCGTGCGCTTGAGAGCGTGAACGAGGCCGGAGAGACCATCCGGCAACTGGGAGGAATCATCTCCGATGCCGCAAGCTCCGCTGCCCAAATCGCGGCTTCGGCCGGGCAGCAGCGGATGGGAATGAAGCAGATACACGATGCGATGCACCACATCGAGCATACGAGTAGCCAAAATCTCGCTGCTGTGCGGCAGGCCGAGCAGGCAGCAAAGGACCTCAACAAGCTCGGTATGCGGCTGAAAAGAATGCTGGACGGATACGAGAAGTGACCAAGATCAGCGGACTTGATCGCCAGCTGATGGACCTGTTCGTGCAGGAAGTGAAGGAACGTGCCTCCGAGATCGAGCATAACCTGCTCGCCATGGAGAACGCCGACACGCCGGAGGACAAACGCAATCTGCAACAGCGGCTCTTGAGGATCGCACACAGTCTCAAGGGGGCTGCTGGACTAATGGAGGTACGCCCCGTTGAAGCGATCTGCCACAGGATGGAGGACCTGCTCGCCGCTGTCGCCAGCGAAGATCGTGTCCTCATCGAGTCGGAGCTGGATCTTATGCTTGTAGCGGCCGATGCCATTGTTGAAGCCGCGAACAAGCTGGAGTCCGGAGAGGCACTCTCGGATGCATCTTTCGGCGACGTGCTGAAGCTGTTGGAAACCGGGATAGCCCGCGAGGCCGAAGCGCTGCAGGCTAAGGAACCTGCGTCAAGGAGCCAGTTTCACGGTGTGCTCTTCCCACCGATCCGCGTTAGCGACACTGATGGCTCGCTGCGTCTAGCCGCAGACCGACTCGATGCACTTCTCTACAGAAGCGACGAACTCATCGCCTCCAGGGCAAGAATTCGTCTCCGTACCGAGCTGTCCTTATCGCTGAGGGAACGGGCAAGGCGCCTGCGCTCAGTGAAGGCGCTTACCTCCGAAGAGACTGCGGAAATCGAAAACGGGCTACGCGAGCTTGCGGCCGGCCTCGCCGAAGATAGCCGGCTTCTACACGGATCGGTTGCCGCACTCAGCCGCGAGGTGCGGCGCGCTCGCGTACAGCCCTTCTCCGAGGTATGCCAAGGGCTATCCCGTATGATCCGTGAGATCGGGCGAGCGTCTGGAAAATCGGCAGAACTGCACGTTTCAGGCGGGGAGATCGAGATCGATAGGTCCATCCTGGCCGGGCTGAAGGATGCGTTGCGGCACCTTATACGCAATGCAATTGGCCACGGCATCGAGACGCCGAACGAGCGGCTTACTGCCGGCAAGCGGGAAGTCGGCAGGATCACGGTTTCGGCAGTCCTTTTCGGCGATAACATGCAGGTGCGGGTCGAGGACGACGGGCGCGGATTCAACATCGATTCCATCGTCAAGGCGGCCCGCAATGCCGGACTTCCGGAGCCCAATGACGAGAAGCAGCGTCTGCGCCTGGCGTTCGAACCGGGAGTTTCCACATCGGCTCAGATCACCAAGCTGTCTGGCCGCGGTATCGGTCTCGACATCGTCAGGAACGCAGTCGAAAGTATGCGCGGTAGCGTGGAGGTGTCGCATTTGCCTGGTAGAGGCGCGACTTTCGTTCTGACGCTGCCGCTGACGCTCGCAACGGTTCGCGCGCTCGAAATTGCCGCAGGCGGTCAAGTCTTCGCTATCGACACCGCCTCCGTCCGACGCGTTCTACGGGTCGCAGCAACAGATTTGCCACTACCAGGCAAGGTGAATATCCTTTCAATCGAAGATCGGTCGATACGTGTAGTCGAATTGGCGAGCTGGCTTGGCCTTCCCGGGATGACGAAAGTTGCGCCCACGGACCACGTTACAATTCTCGTCGTTGGGCCTGCGGGTGGGGAAGCTGCGGTGATTGTGGACCATGCCGGGCGGGAGCAGGAACTCCTTGTCCGTTCGCTTGGAGAGCGGCTGGCCAATCTGCGCTTCTACAACGGTGGCACTGTGTTACCAGATGGGCGGATCGCGCTGCTTTTGAATGCTGCCGCATTGGCTGAAGCCGCTGCGATGGAAACGGAAATCAGGACAGAAGTTTTCGTTCGAGCCCTCGCGCCGGTGAAACGAAAGGTACTCGTCGTGGACGATTCACTTTCGATCCGGACGCTTCAGAAGTTGATCTTGGAGGCTGCTGGCTACGAGGTCGTCATGGCCGCCGATGGCACACAAGCCTGGGGGTATCTGCAGGAACACGGAGCCGACGTTGTTGTGGCCGATGTGGATATGCCGGAAATGGACGGATTCTCATTGACACAGGCTATTCGACAGTCCGCAAGCTTCGGAGATTTGCCGGTCATTCTGGTTACCGGACGGGAAACGGCTGGAGACAGAGCGCGCGGCCTGAATGTGGGTGCGAACGCCTATATCGAGAAAGATGCGTTCGACCAGGAGCAGTTCGTCGATGCGGTGCGCCAACTGGTATGACGGCAATGATCCGTATCCTGCTTGTGGCGCGCAACGCAGGCCTCCAGGCCCTCGTGGAGAAGGCCATACAGACCGACGGGGAGGTACAACTGGTTGGTTTGGCCACGAGCGGAGCCGAGGCCATCAAGATGGCTACAAAGCTGAAGCCGGACCTTATCGTCGTAGGGCTGCGGCTAGAAGATCCTCATAGTGCGAATGTCATCAAGGATATCATGATCGAGACTCCGGCCCCGGTCGTCATGATCGCACACGATGCGGGTCCGGATCTTGGGAACCTTTCTGTCCAGGCGCTGGCATCGGGGGCGCTTGCCGTCATCGCGGCACCGGCCGAGTCCAGCAACCATCTGGACGAGGCGTCGACGCGACAGTTCCTATCGACGCTGAAGGCGATGTCGCAGGTGAAGGTCGTCAGGCGCTGGCGTGAAAGGTTGAGCCCGCGGCGCCGCCCATCTTCGGTCGCGAGCGGCCCGATTTCCATTGTGGGCATCGCCGCCTCCACCGGTGGACCGACCGCCCTACTGTCCATCCTCAGAAATATTCCATCCGACTTTCCGGCGCCGATCCTGGTTGTCCAGCACATCTCACCTGGCTTCATTGAAGGGCTTGCCGCCGCTCTTGGCGCCGCCCTTCCGCTGGACGTGAAGGTCGCAACGGATGGCGATCCGCTGACGCCAGGTACCGTCTATCTTGCTTCGGATGGCCTCCAGCTTGGCCTTGCCAGCAGGACCAAGTTACGTGTGGCTGATGCACCGCCGGTGAACGGCTTTCGACCCTCCGCCACTTATCTCTTCGATTCGATTGCGCGCGTGTTCGGAAGCGAATCCCTGGCTGTTGTCCTTACCGGCATGGGCAACGACGGAACCAAAGGCCTACACGCTATTCGGAAGGCGCATGGAAAGACGATTGCCCAGGACGAACTGTCCTCGGTCGTCTTCGGAATGCCGAAGGCAGCGATCGATTCAGGATTCGTCGATCTGGTATTGCCGCTGGAGGGCATTGCTCGGGAACTCATAAGATTGACTAGCAGCCGACGGAGCACGCCGCCCCACGCGGAACTACTGAATGCCGGCGATCTGTATCGCCGCGGGTGTGACGATCACGGCAAAGAGAACCGGTAGGAAGAACAGGATCATCGGCACGGTGAGCTTGGGTGGAAGTGCCGCAGCCTTCTTCTCCGCCTCGCTCATACGCATGTCACGGTTTTCCTGCGCCATTACGCGAAGCGCCTGGCCAAGCGGCGTGCCGTATTTCTCGGCCTGTATAAGGCTCGTCACGACGGCGCGCACACCTTCGACACCGGTGCGACGTCCGAGATTCTCGTAGGCCTGGCGTCTGTCCTGAAGGTAGGAAAGTTCGGCCGTGGTCAGCGTGATCTCTTCCGCGACTTCCGCCGATTGCGCGCCGATCTCCTCGGCGACCTTGCGGAAGGCAGCTTCGATACTCATTCCAGCCTCGACCGTGATCAGGAGAAGGTCCAGCGCTTCCGGCCACGCCCGGCGGATAGCCTTCTGGCGCTTGGTGATCCGGTTCCGGACGTATATCGCCGGTGCGTAATAGCCGAGGGCGCCGATGCCCGCCGCCATCGCCAAAACGAGAAGCAGCGGCACGGCCGGCCGAACGACCAGGAGGATATAAAGTAAGCTGAGGGCGAAGATGACTACCGGCGCGATGAGCCGCACGGCCAGGAACGTGACCACCGGCGCGTGGCCGCGATAGCCGGCCATCCGCAATGTGTCGACGAGCTCACCCCTCTCGGCCTGCTTTGCGAGATTGAAGCGGTCGACGATTTGCTTGAACAGCTTTCTCGGCTCGGCGCGGAGCGATACCGGGTGCTTCTCCGCATTCAGCCGCTCGCGCTCGCGCTTGCGGATGCGTTGGCGCTCGCTCTCCACCTTGCGCATACGCTGTGGCAGAGAATCCCAGAAAAGATATGGCCACGAGACGACGAGCGCGGAAGAAAATGCCGCGAAAGCGGCCATGACTGCCGCAAGCTTGTCCGGTTCCGGAATGTGAGAGCTGATGTCCATGCCACGTCCTCAGAAGTCGAAATTGATCATCTTGCGCATGACGAGGATTCCCATCCCCATCCAAAGGGCACAACCGACGAGAACGATCTTGCCGGTCAGCGTGGAGAACAGCAGCGACATGTAATCGGGGCTGGTGAAGTAGACGGCTCCGGCAACGAGGAAGGGCAACACGCCGATGATGCCTGCGGACGATTTGGCCTCAGAGCTCATTGCCTTAATCTTCGCCTGCATCTTCTTGCGTTCGCGCAGCACTTTCGAAAGATTGCCGAGCGCCTCCGAAAGGCTGCCACCCGTTTTGCTCTGGATGCCGATCACGATTGCGAAGAAATTAGCTTCCGGCAACGGCACGCGCTCCCACAGCCGCTGCACAGCTTCGTCGATCGGCATACCAAGGGTCTGGTCCTGGACGATGGCGATGAATTCGCTCCTGACGGGTTCCTGCGCCTCCGCAGCAATAACCCGCAGGCAGTCGGACACCGGAAGTCCGGCTTTCAGGCCCCGCACAATAACATCGACTGCATTCGGGAACTCGGCGCTGAACCGCTTGAAGCGTCCCTTGCGCTTGGTGTTGACATAGAGATGCGGCAGCAAAAGGCCTCCGGCCAAACCGAAGCCGAGGGCCGTAAGCGGTCCTAGGCCAAGGAGGAAAGCTATGAGATATGAGGCCAGGCCGGAACCAGCGCAGACGGCGTAGTAGGTGTTGCGCGTCCAGGTCAGGCCGGCCTGCCGGACTCGGCCCGTCAGCGTCGGCCTGCCGGCCTTCCTGGTTTTGGCCTTCTGCTGCTCCTCGAGTTCGCGCAGCGTCTCTTCCACCGACCGCCGACGGTCGCGGCCTTGCTCGTCCGAAGATGACTTCTGGTTCCCGAAAGCCGCGATGCTTTCAAATCGCCGCTTGAAGGAGCTGGCCTTGACAACTTGCGGATAAAAGACAGTCACCGCCACCCCGCCGATGCTCAGCGACGCCAATGCAAAAACCATCATTGGAAACAGGGACGGGGCCAGCATGCTTGCTTCCTCCTTTTAACGGTTGCGAAGGCTCAGGCCGCTTTCTTCAGCTCCGCCGCATCGAGCGCCGCGGCAAGACGGATTTCCTCACCGTAATAACGGGCCCGGTCCCAGAAAGCCGGCCGGCCGATGCCGGTGGAGCGATGCCTTCCGATGATCCTGCCGTTGGCGTCCTCGCCGAGAATGTCGTAGACGAAGAGCTCCTGCGTCGTGACCACGTCGCCCTCCATGCCCAGAACTTCCGTGATTTGCGTGATGCGGCGGGAACCGTCGCGCAGGCGGCTCGCCTGGATGATGACGTCCACCGAAGAGACCAGCATCTCGCGGATCACCTTCGACGGCAGCGAATACCCGCCCATAGTGATCATGGACTCAATGCGCGAAATCGCCTCTCGCGGGGAGTTGGCATGGAGCGTGCCCATCGAGCCGTCATGGCCGGTATTCATAGCCTGCAGGAGGTCGAAGGCCTCGGGCCCGCGCACCTCGCCGACGATGATCCTCTCGGGCCGCATGCGCAGGCAGTTCCTCACGAGGTCGCGCATTGTGATCTCTCCTTGGCCCTCGATGTTCGGAGGGCGCGTCTCGAGCCGAACGACATGCGGCTGCTGAAGCTGCAATTCGGCGGCGTCCTCGCAGGTGATGATGCGCTCGCCGTGGTCGATATACCCCGTCAGGCAGTTCAAGAGCGTTGTCTTGCCGGAGCCCGTGCCTCCTGAGATCAGCACGTTGCAACGGGTCCGGCCGATGATCTTTAGGATCTCCGCCCCCTCCGGCGTGATCGAGCCGAACTTGACCAGCTGGTCGATCGTCAGCTTGTCCTTCTTGAACTTGCGGATCGTCAGAGCCGGGCCGTCGATGGCGAGTGGGGGGGCGATGACGTTGACGCGCGAACCGTCCGGCAGCCGGGCATCGCAGATCGGGCTCGATTCGTCGACACGGCGGCCGACCTGGCTGACAATGCGCTGGCAGATGTTGAGAAGCTGTTCATCGTCGCGGAAACGGATTCCGGTTTCCTGGACCTGGCCGCCGACCTCGATGAAGATGCGCTCGGCGCCGTTGACCATGATATCCGCGATGTCGTCACGCGCCAGCAACGGCTCGAGCGGACCATAGCCGAGAATATCGTTGCAGATGTCGTCGAGCAGCTCGTTCTCCTCCGACAAGGTTATCCCGGCCTTCTTGGCGGCGAGGATATCATTGATGATCTCGCCGATTTCCTTGCGCGCCTGGTCGTTATTCATCGCCGACAATGCGGCGACGTCGATGGCAGCAATGAGGGCGCTGAAGACTTCCCGCTTCAAGCCGTAATACTGCTCGGACTTTTCCGCTTTCACGGGCACGGCGCGCTCGATGAGTGTCTGCGGCTGGCTGGACGGTTTGGAGGTGTGTGAGTCGTTCGCCGCTGGCTCCGGCGCCACGGTCTCGCGCAGCTTCTCTTGTGATATGGGCTTCCTGCCGAACATCGATATAACCCTGTCTTCTTTGGCGGGCGGCCTGTGCCGCTTCAAAAAAAGAGGCGGAGGGGATCGCCCTCCGCCGTCGTATTCAATGCGCTCTTCTGGCGGAGGCGTTGATTACGTGGTCGGGACGCCCGCCAGCTTGGTGGTGATGGTCGTGAACACCGTGCTGAGGTTCGTTCCGACCGTCGTAACGGCCGTGATGATGACGACGGAGATCAGGCCGGCGATGAGGCCGTACTCGATGGCAGTGGCACCGGATTCATTCTTGGCAAAGCGGGTAACAAGGTTCTTCATGGTTTGATCCTTCACTGGTTCAGGGGTTCATGCCGATACCACCGAGGATCGGCACCACAGGGTGGGCTCGGCATCTGCCTTCAATCCCCGGTTCTGTGTGGCCCGCATATAGGACAGATTAACCGTCCGGCTCCATTCAGCCTGATGGCCGATACAGTCCGCGATCGGGTTCGGCCAGGTGGTCTAGTTCAGTTGTTTGCAAGCGTTTCGATCACCACAATCGAGCACCATGATCCCGAAAAGCTGCAGATTTTTTCGGATAAGATCATGCTGCAAAAGCAAAGAGTAAGTGGCCATCCTCGACGGATGCGAGACAGCAGATGCGCGGAATGATATGCGCTCGCGACGTGCCGCCCTCACGCTTACCGTCTGCCTGAGACGGCTGTCGACGGGAACAGAGACTCGTCAACGTTGCTCCTCCACCCCAGGATTGCAGCCTGTCTGCCGCTCACTCCACCGGAATGCGTCGCGAAACGGCGAGCCCTATCGGGCTGTTGCTCAGTCCCACCAGGAGCAAGGTGAACGGATAGCGTATCGACAAGACGCGGAATGTCACCCCGTCGACCGTTTCCGTCTCTACCGACACCTGGAGCAGACTTGGGTCGCCGCCCCCGAATGCCCCGCGCACGGCACTGTTCAGCGCGGCGGATGCATCGCTTTCCGAAGCGGTGGCTGGAATTTGGTCGATCAGCACCTTGCGGGCAGCGACATCGGCCGCATAGGAAAGATCGTTGCGTACGAAGAGGGCGCGGCCAAACTCAACGATCCCGAGCGACAGGAGCAGGAGCGGCAGGCAGACGATCGCGAATTCAACTGCCGTTGCCCCCGATTCACACCGCCACGCGCGACTGAACGAACGCAGCGGCTGGATCATCGGATCTGGACCTGGATCGACGAACTCAACCTGAAGTTGGGCAGGACATTCGGCATGGACATGGTCTGGTAGGTCTTCGAAGCCACCATTCGGTAGAAGATGTATGGCGGTGCGGAAGCCGCGCAGGTGGTGCTGCACGGCGGTGCAGTGTCCGGCGATACATCCGCTTTCTCCGGGCAAGCGCAGTAACGTTTGACCATGTCAAGGGCAACCCCCGAAGGTGTTGCACTTTGGCTGAGCGTCGATTGCAGCACGTTGAGCACTTTCGCCTCGCCTGGATCGGACATCGCCGCCTGAGCACCCGCTCGGAGGACGTGATCGATCGTCATTCGCTCATAAAGCGCAAGCCCGACATCTGCCATCGCCACCAGCGCGAAAGCCAGAACGGGGGCAATGAGTGCAAATTCCACTGCCGAGACGCCCGCCTCGGATGTCACCAAGTCCCTCGTCTTCCGCCTGAGCAGATCGTTCCGCCTCCAGCGCTTGAACCGCCCCAGAAGGGCCCTCAAACCGAACCTCGTGCCGCTCCTGTTGTCCCGTTGGCCGCCCACTCTCCATGCGAGTTCGCACATCGCCCGCGCCCCTTTCGAATTGCGCGCCAGTTCGGTGACCATCCGGCCGTCATTCGCCGCCTTGCCGAACGTCTGCGGATCGAAGGGAACCGTGACGCTCTGCTCGAGCCCGACGGCGGCCGTGAAATCCTTGGTCTCGATTTCCGGGAGCTTGGGTGTCCCCACTTTGTTAAGCACGAGCCTCGGCGGCGGATCATTGGGCCGCGCGTTCTTGAGGATGTCGATTATGTTCTTGGCGTTGCGCATGCTCGCTAGATCCGGGGTTGCCGTGATGACGATTTCGTCAGCGCTCAAAAGCATCTTCTTCGTCCAAGGAGTCCAAAGATGCGGCAGGTCGAGAACGAGATTCCAGGAGGCCGAACGGGCGACGTCGAGCAGCCGGTCGACCTCGCTGTCCTTGAGATCGAAAGATCGGTCGAAGACCGCGGCAGCGGGAAGGAGATGCAGGCGCTCGGAATGTTGGATGGCTATGCGCTTCAGCAGCACCTCGTCGACGCGTTCGGCACCTTCCAGCACGTCAGCCATTCCCCGAGGAGCCTCGACATCGAAGGCGAGACCGAGTGTGCCGAATTGCAGGTCGAGGTCCGCGACCAGGACGTCGGCATCCGACCGCTCTACCATGGCCGCTGCCACGTTATGGGCGATGGTTGACGACCCCGCGCCGCCCTTGGCCCCGACGAAAGCGATGATGCGCCCGAGCTTGGCTTCGCTCGAGTCCCTGAAGCAACGCGAGACGGCGGCAACAAAGGCCATTGGCTCGAGGGGAGCGAGAAGGTAATCGCTCACGCCAGCTTCGAGCAGTTCTCGGTAGAGATCGACATCATTGGAATGGCCGATGACGATCACCTTCGTGCCGGTGATGCATTCGAGCGCCAGGGCGTCGAGGGCTGGCATCAACCGTTCGCGGTGGTCGCTGCTTTCCACTATGACGAGGTTGGGAGATGGCGTTCCGCGATAAAAGGCGGCCGCTTCCGCCACGCTCCCCTCCCTGACAGTGACGCTGGCCCGTGCCATCCGGCGGTCAAGCACGCCAGCCCGGATCGCATCGGCAACTGCAGCGGACGTGCAGAACGCCGTGATGTCCACCTTGGGGATGGCGTGCACCGCACCTGGCGCATCCGTCCGCAACCTCTCCTGCTTTTCGTTATGAGTCTGTGTCATCTGAAGCAAACCTTCCGGGGCGCAAAAGTTCTAACTGTCGTTGGAACGAAAAAACGGCACTTCCACTGGTGTCGAGCGGCCACCTGCGATTACTCGGACGACCGCGGTGCGCTTCTTTTCTTCGACGATCGATATGTCGCTCTTGTCAACTGCTGCACGCAGCGCGAGTGAGACCGACCCGGATGCCTCGGCGGCCGTGATGATGGGGATCTGTTCCGGATCGACCTCCAGCGTCGCCGTCTTGCCGACGACGGCCGTCCCGTTCGTGCCTTCCGAGACTGTCTGGTCCACGGCGAGGACCGGTACATTCGAAAGGATCGTGCGGCTCGACACCCTTCCGTCTCCACCTGCCTCGCCGGGTAGCACGATGGTGTGGATGACGTCGACCTGATCATTCGGCAGGATGAAACCGCCGGCCGTGCTTTCGGCACTGACGCGGACGGCAACTGCGCGCTTGCCTGCAGGAAGCTGCCCGGACAGGAATCCGGTTCCCGGCTGCGCAAGCTTGTCTTCCCGGATCGGCTCGCCGGCGACAAATCCGCCGCGGACGACGGAGCCCTTCAAAGCCTCGGGGGCCTGCGGGCGGGAGGCACGGCTGATGAAAACGGGCGGAACCTCTCCCGTCCACGGCTGCCAACGCAGATTGGCTTCCGCTAGCACAACGCCGTTTCCGATGTCGGCGCTGGCGACGAGCACTTCTTCGGCGGGCGCCTTCTCAGGCTCGGCCGCCACGGCCGGCGCTGCCGCCGGCTGCCCGGCGGTTCCCAATACCAGCCAAGCGGCAAACCCGCCGGAGGCAAGCGCGAACAGAAGAATGAGGATACGGAGCATCGTTATGCCTGCTGTCGATCGAGGAAACTAAATGATGGTGACGAGCCAGTGACTTTGCGGCAGTAGCAGCAAAGCGGCTAACGCCAGTGCGACTCCATAGGGAACGCCGGCTCCTGTCGCATGCGCCCGGCCCGGCCATCCCAGGTCCCGCAGGAAAACCGGCAGCGGCATCCTTCGATACTGGAGAAGTGCCAGTGTAAGGAACGCGCCGAAGACCGAGGCGTAAAGCACGTAGGGTAGCGCGAGATCCGGCCCGAGCCAGAGCACCGCGACTGCGGCGAGCTTGGCGTCGCCGCCGCCGATCCATCCAAAAGCGAAGAGCACGAAGGTGCTAACGAGTACGGCCGCCGCGACAGCGACGCTGGACAAGATGGCATCGGGGCCGATTCCAGCCGCCGGAGCGAGGACCAAATACGCGCCGGCAAGCACGAGCACGAGACGATTGCCGATCGTCATCGTCATCACATCGTTCAGGGCGGCATAAATTATGCACCCTGCGAACAGAAGTAGCGCGATCCAGGCTGCAGACATCGAGATCATGTAAAGTTCCCGCGAAGTTTGAGGTGAGGTGAAGGCTTCCGTTCAGCCTTCGCCCGGGGCACGCCCCCGGCTCTGGTTGTGCACAATGTGATGCCTGGCGCGAAAGATCGCCATTCAGCCTGATGGCCTAGCGGAGGCCAGGAGGACCGCCGTGGGGACTAGGCTAGGTGGCCGAATCGAGGATCGAGTCGGAAACGGCTATATCCTCGCCGAACTGGGTCAGCATCAGGTTATTGCGATGGTCAGGAATTCCCAAACCGCAGTCAGCGCCGGAAGCCCGTCCGGCATTCTCCGCGCCCTGGCCAAGGACGAGCGCGGCGCCGTGGCCGTCGTTGCCGCGATCGTCTTTCCTGTCGTCGTCGGAGCGATGGGTCTCGGCGCGGAAACCGGGTACTGGTATCTGAAGCAGCGCAATCTGCAGCACGCCGCTGACGTTGCCGCCCATGCCGGCGCCGGGCGTTTGCGCGCGGGGGATCAAAAGCCGGCGCTAGGGGCCGCAGCTAAGTACGTCGCCTCGCAAACCGGCTATTTGCCGGCTTCCGGCACGTTGACGATCGGCACATCGTCGTCACCGAGTGCAAATCCCGGAGTTCCAGACACAGTTGAGGTCGTGCTGACCGAAAGCCATCCGCGCCTGTTTTCTTCACTCTTCTCCAAAGACCCCGTCACGTTGAGAGCCCGTGCGGTTGCAAAGGTCGAGCAATCTGGGTCGACAGCCTGCGTGCTTGCGCTCTCGAAAACCGGATCCGGCGTGACTGTGTCGGGGTCGGCTTCGGTCGACCTGACGGGCTGCAGCGTGGCGTCCAATTCGAATGCCGCAGGTTCGTTTCTCATGTCCGGCTACGCAACCATGAAGACCGACTGTGTCTATACCGTCGGCGAAGCGGTGACGACGACCGGCTTGACGCTTGGACAATGCAAAGAGGTTCGCGAAAATGCGCCGGTGAGCATCGATCCCTACGTGAGCGTGCCCGAGCCACAGATAACCGGCACCTGCAAGCCTAGAAATCAAGGCAGCTCAAACGGGACAACTGCTTTGACCCCCACGGAAACCCATCCCAGCGGCGTAAAGGTCATGCACTTTTGTAACGGGTTGAATGTCAAGGGAACAGTGATCTTCGGACCCGGTTTGTATATCATCGAAGGCGGCAGCTTCACCGCAAATTCAAGCGATCCGAATTCGGCTTCGTCCGCTAGCCTGCAGGTCGGTCCACCAGTAAACAGCTATGACGGGGTTACCTTCTATTTGAAGGATTCCGCACTGGATCTTCGGGGCAATGTCTCGCTCGACCTGAAGGCTCCAACCTCAGGCCCCTATTCCGGAATCCTCTTCTTCGGTAGTCGCGGCCAAACCGGCATAAGCCATACCATCAACGGCACGTCGGATTCGACCTTGACCGGCGCGGTCTACACGCCGGCGGCGGCCATCGCCTACAAGGGCAACTCGACAACGACGAACGGATGTACGCAGCTGATCGCAGATACGATCACGTTTATCGGTAATTCAACGATGAAGTCGACTTGCGATAGCGCTGGCACAAGAGAGCTCCTGGCGGACCAAAGAGTGTCGCTGATCGAATAGCGTTGCATCGTCAGGCGCACCTGTCGTCGATGGGTTTTCCGGCGTCGGGGATTGTCGAAAGAAAATTGTGATGACTGGTGGTGGAATCCCAATCGGCTACAAACGGAACCGAGAGCTTGCCGCTTATTTGCGTTGCCGGGCCTTCCGGGAGCCCATTTGGGCGCAGGCGCGTAGGACATAAAGTTCAGAGTTGCCATTCCGTAGAAGATAATGCGGTCGTCGAGTAGCTGGATCAGCTCTTCGTTCACTCACAGCTCAGGCTCGCCTGTTTTTCAGTGTACGGTTCGAGTATGATGTCCCATGACGACGGCCCCCGCGTCGACCTCCGACATCTGCTACGCGACAGCAACCGAACTCGCCCAGCGGATTCGCGACCGCGAAGTCTCCTCAGCGGAAGTCACTGAGATGTTCCTGACACGTATCGCCTCTCATAACGGGAAGCTGAACGCGATTGTGCAGCTCTTCGAACAAAATGCGCGTTCGCGAGCGAAGGAAGCGGACGAAGCGCTTGCAAGAGGCGAGAACTGGGGACCGCTTCACGGGATTCCTGTGACGATCAAAGAGATGTTCTTGATTGCCGGTACGCCGTCCACCCTGAACTCGAAGCGCTTAAGAAGCTTCGTAGCATCCGAGGACGCAGTGCTCGTCAAACGGATCAAGGCTGCTGGCGCAATTATTCTTGGCAAGACGAACGTACCAGCCAATCTCCAGGGCTATCAGTGCAAAGGCGACATTTACCCGGAGGGCAAAAACCCTTACCAGCTGGAGTGTTCGCCCGGTGGCAGCACGGGCGGCGGAGCAGCTGCCGCTGCTGCTGGCATGACTGCACTGGAGCTGGGGGCCGATGGGGGAGGATCGCTACGGGTTCCTGCACACTTCTGCGGCCTCTTCTGCCTCAAGCCGACGGACAAAACGATTGTTCGATACGGCGGAATGCCTTTACCCGAGGAAGCGCGCGGCTTCTTGGTGAATATGGGGCAAGCCGGACCACTTGGCCGGAGCGTTGATGATATCGAGGTCCTATGGACGATCATTCGCGGGCCGGACCCCTCGGATTTCGAGATCGCACCGATCGATTGGCGTCCTGCATCGGGCCGTTCGATTGATCAGCTTCGCATTGCGTGGACCGACAGATTCGAGCCGCACGTAGCAGGGGCTGAAACACGCGAGCTGCTCGCTGCATTGGCCGCTCGGATTGAACGCGCGGGCGCTCGTGTGCAGAAGACAGCGCCTGCAATCCACCCGCCCGCCGACGATGTGTTCGTTCAACTGCTTGGTGCCATGCTCGGTCAGGACATGCCTTGGCTACTGCGCAAGATCTTCCCAAGGTTCGTCGCACGCGGGCTGCTCAAAGGGCAGCCAAATATTGTCCGGCTTCTACGCCGTGCGCTCAAGATGAACACACAGGACTACGCGGCTGCGCTCGGTATCAAGCGTGCGTGGGTCGAGGACATTGAGCGCTTCTTTGGAAACCACGATGTGCTCCTCGCACCCGTCTCGTTTGGTCCTGCGTTCAAGCGCTGCAAGGAAGGAAGTGCGCTCGATTTCGATGGCAAAATGGGACCGTACAACAACTACTGCCAGCCTTATGTTACCCCCTTCAATGCTAGCGGCCATCCCGCGCTCGTCATGCCGCTCGGCATTTCGAAGGACGGATTGCCCATCGGTGTCCAACTCATCGGACCATACTGGTCGGAACCTGAGCTCCTGCACATTGCAAGACAGCTTGCCCCTTTGACGAGGGGCTTCGTTGCCCCGCGTGGCTTCTGAGCCAAGGTCCGAACCTGGAGCTAGCGGTGAAAGATCCGACGCTTGGTACCGACTAGGAAGTCTGCACCGCGGTGAACCTTCCATTCAGTGTGGCACCGCGAACGGGCTAGTTGCGCCAGATCCAGACATTCCGACACAGCGAAGTTTGACCGTGCGTTGCCCCGCTAACCTTGATATTGCCGCGGCTCACCCATGCAGTCCGGTGGCGCTCGTCACGCACAAGTCGAGATTGCCGTTCTCCGCAATCCGTGAGATTCTTCCAGAAGTCGCACGAAAATAGCGTGCGAAAAACAAAGCGCCCCGACCTTTTCGGCGGGCATCGAAGCGCATTGCAGCCGTGCCCCTGATTGTCGGTCGGGCTCCTTAACCCGCCAAGGGAGGACGACAATGACCTTACGGCCGGACCCGACTTTCCATGCGACCGCCAAGCTCGCGATGCAGGCGCCAGTCGAAAGCTTTGCCTACACTTTGATGTTGAGCGCCGACTTCTCCCAGCCTGATGGACTAGCAATAGTTGACGTAAACCCGCAGTCAAAGGACTACGGCAAGGTCGTCCATAGCGTGATCATGCCGAACAAGGGCGACGAGTTTCACCATTTCGGCTGGAACGCCTGCTCTTCGGCCCTTTCGCCGCTGAACGGTCACCCGTTTCTCGAGCGCCGCTTTCTGATCATTCCCGGCATGCGATCCTCGCGCATCTACGTGATAGACACCAAGGGCGGACCGACCAAGGCCAAGATCCACAAAATCATCGAGCCGGAAGAAGTGTTTGCCAAGACCGGATATTCCAGGCCTCATACGATTCACTGCGGTCCGGAAGGTATTTATGTCTCGACGCTCGGCGGCGGCGGCCCTGACGGCACCGACGGACCTCCCGGCATATTTGTCATGGATTGCCAGACGTTCGATGTCCTCGGGCGCTATGAGATCGATCGCGGGCCACAGGACAAGCAGTATGATTTCTGGTGGAACCTGCCGCGCGACTACATGGTGTCGAGTGAGTGGGCACTTCCGCCGCAGTTCGAGAAGGGCATTGTCCCGGAAGATCTCCTGTCGAACAAATACGGACACCGGGTGCATTTCTGGAATTTGCGTGAACGCAGGAACGTGCAGACCATTGATCTGGGAGCCAATCACCAGATGGCACTGGAAGTCCGCCCGGCCCATGACCCGGTAAAGGAATACGGTTTCATCGGAGTGGTCGTTGACACGACAAACCTCGAGGGATCGATCTGGACATGGTGGCGCGAGGACGGCAAATTCCATTGCGAAAAGACGGCGACCATTCCGCCCGAGGCAGCCGCGAAAGATGATCTGCCGCCGCTTCTGCAGGGCTTCGAGGCGGTCCCGCCGCTGGTAACTGACATCGACCTGTCGCTCGATGACCGCTTCCTCTACGTATCCTGCTGGGGCACCGGCGAGATGCGCCAATATGATGTGACTGATCCGATGAGGCCCAGGCTCGTCGGGTCCATCCATATTGGCGGCATCACGCGCAAGACCAGGCATCCCGGCGGCGGCGATTACAGGGGCGGACCGCAGATGGTCGAGATCAGCCGCGACGGCAAACGTGTCTACTGGACCAACTCCCTGTATTCGACCTGGGACGACCAGTTCTATCCCGGGGGCATCCCGGCAGCCATGGTCAAGGCCGATGTTGGCGAGAACGGTGGCATCACTCTGGAGAAGGACTTTTATGTTGAGTTCCCCAAGGGGTATCGCTCGCATCAGATTCGTCTGGAAGGAGGCGACTGCTCGACGGATTCATTCTGCTATCCGTCGGTGTAACCGACTGCTCGGGTCTATGAAGCGATGAGCGAGTGGACGACGGCCGGCCTCTGGCTGGCCGTCATCGCCAGCGGCATTTATCACGGCATCAATCCCGGCATGGGCTGGCCGTTGGCCGTCTCGGCCGGACTGTTGGACAGACGTGCCGGCGAATTGTTCCGGGCGCTCGGCCTTTTGGCAACGGGACACTTTGTGGCAATGATCGGTATCCTGCTGCCTTTCGGCGCGATGCTGACGCTGATTGCCTGGGAACGACAGATCCGTATCGCGGCGGGGTTGATCGTGGTCGCGGCCGGGATCTATCTCCTGATCAACCGGCGCCACCCGCGTGTTCTTGTCCGTATCCCGCCGACGCAACTCGCCTTGTGGTCGTTCGCGGCCGCCACCGTGCATGGTGCTGGGCTGATGCTGGTGCCGATTTATCTGGGCCTGTGCCAAACCGGGGGACGTGATGTCGGACACCAAGCGGCCGCTACGCTGGCGGCCGGTAATCTCATCACGGCCACTGCCGTCTCCGTTCTCCACACGGCCGCCATGATTGCGAGCGGCGGCGTCATCGCCGTTGCCGTCTATCGATGGCTCGGACCCAAGTTCATCTCACAAAGCTGGTTCAATCTCGACATTGTATGGGCCGTAAGCCTGATCCTGGTGGGGGGAATTGGGATCGCGAGTATCGGATACGCCCAGTGAGTTGTACGGATTTGGCAAAGGAATTCTCCCTTTCTGCGAATGTCGGAGAAGGGCGATAGCGAACTTCAGTCGCTTGTTCGTTCTGCGTGATTCCACGGCAGTAGCTCATCGATCCGGCTCTGCTTGTGGCCATTGACGATGGAGGAGAGCGTGGCGCTCAGGTAGGCAACGGATCGACGGAATTTAACCTACAGGTCTCGATAAGCGACGCGATGGCGGACCAGTTCTCCGCTTCGGCATCGTGTCCGGCGAAGAGAGCATTTTTGCGGTTGAGGGCAATCGCGCGGTCATTCTGCCCATGTCGGGCAGGAAGTTGAAGTTTGTTACCGC
>SAQE01000081.1:0-900 GCA_004020545.1 Mesorhizobium sp.
GGTTAGGGTGGGGGTCTCTCTTCGCAAGAATCTCATATGCGATAGCCCTGCCCACAAGGGGAGGCAGGGATGTAGCGCCACCCCAAACCTCCCCTTGATGGGGAGGTCGCGCCGAAGGCACGGGTGGGGTGACGGCGCCAGCATCGATAGACAGAGACGGAATCACTCCGCGATCGAAACGCGGATCTCGTAGATGTCGACGGACTTGCCCTGCTTGTCGAAGTCGGAATTGACGGAGATGGTGCCGGCGGCGCCCGGATGCTTGCCAGGGAACTGTACGTCGAACAGGTATTCGTTGCGCTCGTGGCTGACGGCATAGCGCTTGCGGCCGCAATCGCCGAGCTCGCCGAAATTGCAGTCGACCGAAATCTGGGTTTCCTTGCCTTCTTCCGAGCGGGCGATGATGTCGAACATGGCGTGCTTGCCGGCGAGCTTTTCCAGCACGCCCTGACCGACGTCGAAGGCGATCGCCGAGCCGGACGCGCCGGAACGGATGCGCAGGAACTGGCCGGTGTCGTCCTTCATCACTTCGGCGCCGGCGTCGGACGGCGTGCTGACATGGGTCGGGTCGCTCGGCGAGAAGACGTTGATCCAATTCTTGGACTGGTCCGCCTCGCCCGGCTTTTGCGGCGAGCCCGTGTCGGCGGGCTGTGAGGATTCCTCCCCTTCCAGCGTCGGAGGCGCTTCCGGCGGACCGGTGTCGAGCTCAGCCGCCGTCTTGAAGACGCCGTTCTGGAAGGCGAAGTAGCCGCCGATGCCGGCTGCCGCGAGCAGCGTCGCCACGACGAAGATCGCCGTCAGCGGCAGGCGCCGCCCCCTGATCCGCCGCTCATCGCGATCCGGCGCCACTTCGGCGCCGTTGCCGACGGAGGCGCCCGGAGAATCATCGAGGGTCGGCGC
>SAQE01000081.1:910-26495 GCA_004020545.1 Mesorhizobium sp.
GGGGCAGCACGCGCGAGCGCGGCGCATCCGAAGCATCCGGCTGCACGGGACCGTCGACAGTGATCGACGGCGACGGCGCCGCTTGCGCCGGCGGTCGCGGCGCATCCACCGACGGCGCGGGAGACTGGGTTGGCGTGTCGATCGAGGGCGCCGGCGCCGCGTTGCCGGCGGGCGTGCCGCTCTCGGACGGAAGCGTGACGTCGGGGACTGCCTGGACGGCCGGCAGGAATTCGGATTCGATCTCGGCGATCTTGGCCTGCACCGCCTTGCGGCGGTTGATAGCGGCCTCCACCGTCACATTCGGATTGGCCTGCAGGACGCGATCCAGCGCGGCAAAGGCCGAGCGATAGACCTTCTCGCGAAACGCCCGGTCCTCGGCATTGCCTTTCTCGAAGGCGTTGCGGATCGCTTTCTCGATGGCGTCCAAGCGAGCTCCCTCTGCGCGTTCGCCCACAATTCATCGATCGTTAGCCGCAGGCGACCAATCAATCAACAGGCGAGCGGCTGTCTTGCCGACGCATCCAATGCCCATTTCGGCGTTTTTTGTTGAGGAATCAACATTTTTTGTCACCGTCACCGGATCGTCCCCGGCGAACCGGACGCCAGCCGCCATCGGCCGGCGAGCCGCAGTGGCAGGCGCCAGAGGCTGTCATGCGGCTGCAGCCGGCCAAAATTGCCGCGCATGGCGCCGGATTTCGCCGCCACCCATCTTGAATTAGCTGACGGTTGAGTCTATCACGCAGCGCATCTTGGAGGCCTAGTCGCTTCCCGGGCCGCTTTAGCTCAGTTGGTAGAGCACATCATTCGTAATGATGGGGTCGCGTGTTCGAGTCACGCAAGCGGCACCAGTTTTCCCTGCATTTCCAGCCCTGTACCACTTCGCATGCGCATCTCGGCCATTGTCGGGAATCGCTGTTGGTGGGAAACTCCCGGCGTCAGCATGGGAGGTCAAAATGCCCAATAGTTTCAAGACCGGCGACGTCGTCAGGCTGAAATCCGGAGGCCCGGACATGACCATCAGCGACGGCGCGGCTTCCGGCACCTATCTCTGCCACTGGTTCAACCGCGAGGGCGACGTCTGGACCCCGCAGCATGCCGGCTTCAAGCCGGACCAACTGATTGTGGTCGACGAACGGAAATAGTTCCGCGCCCTGAACGGCTGCTTCGGGCGCCGCCAGACCCGCCGATCTCGTATGGCGGAACGACCGACGGATTTTCTCTGTTACCGCGTTTAACGGCTGAAGCGTGGCCGCCAATGGCCGCGCGCAACCGGAGACGAGAGCATGATCCGCCCTTCCATACTTGTCTTTGCCCTTGGCCTGCAGGCAGCTACCGCTGCCGCCCAGACAACGACGCCTGCCCCCGCGCCGGCCCAACCGGCGCCAAGCACTCCTGCCACCGCCAAGCCCGGCACCACGCTGGAAAAATTCGAGGCGCGGCGGGAAAAGGCTTTCATGCGGGCAGACACGGATGGCGACGGCAAGGTCAGCCTGGCTGAGTGGACGGCGTTCCAGACCGAGCGCAAGGCCAAGGGCGATCCGGCCAAATCCTTCGCGCGCATGGATGCCAACAAGGACGGGTTCGTCGACAAGTCGGAGCTCGACGCCTTCCTCGCCAAACGCTTCGCCAGGCTCGACAAGAATGGTGACGGCGCAATCGGCGCCGACGAGCGGCCGGGCCACAAAACCGCTCCCAATCAGGAGCAATGACCGAGAGGTTATGCGGCACGATGATCATTGGGAGCGCCCAGGCTGATGGGCGCCGATCCGGACGAGGAACTGGTACGGCGCATCGGCGCCGGCGACGCCGCGGCCGTGCAGGCGATGGTGGCGCGCAAGCTGCCGCGCGTGCTTTCGCTCGCCACCCGGATGCTGGGCGACGCGGCCGAGGCCGAGGACGTCGCCCAGGAGACCTTCGTGCGCATCTGGCGCCATGCCTCCGGCTGGCGCCAGGGCCGCGCGCGCTTCGACACCTGGATCCACCGCGTGGCGCTCAACCTCTGCTACGACCGGCTGCGGCGGCGCCGCGAATGGACGACGGACGAACTGCCGGAGGTGGCCGATGAGAGACCACTTCCCGACGCCCTTGCCGGAGACGAGGGCCAGCGCGTCCAGCAGGCCTTGCTGCGCATCGCGCCGCGCCAGCGCGAAGCGATCGTGCTGGTCTATTATCAGGAGCTGTCCAACATCGAGGCCGCCGGCGCCATGCAGATCAGCGTCGACGCGCTGGAAAGCCTGCTCGCGCGGGGTCGCCGCTACTTGCAGGCCTTGCTCATCGGAGATGATGGCGATGACTGAGACAGCGAAGACATTGCCGAATTTTTGGATGAAGGCGTGGGGGGCCACGCTAGAGCCGTGGAAGGGGGAACGAGATGGCTGAGAACCGGAAGACCACCGACGTGCAGTTGGATGCCAAGCGCTTCGCCGCGCTGGCGGATGCCTATGGCAGCGCCTTGCATCGCTGGCCGCGGGCCGAGCAGGCCGCCGCGACGCTTTTTGCCGAAAGCGAAGAGGGCCGCGCCATCCTACAGCGCGCCGACAGGCTCGACGCCATCCTCGACCGTCATCACGTCGAAGCCCCCAGCCGGGCGCTGCATGACAAGATTGTCGCCAACGCCACGACACGGATCAGGCAGGGACGTCATCGCCGGCTCTGGTGGCTGGGCTTCGGGCTCGCCGGCGTCGGCCTTGCCGGCGCCGTGGCCGGGCTGGCGCTGGTCACCGTCGTCACCCCCGACGCCCCGTCCGACCACTATGTGATGGATGCCAACGCAACGTCGTTCGGCGATGCCGGTCCCGACGCCGACACGGAGGACCTATGAGCACTCGTCTTTTCGCGGCATCGCTGGTGCTGAACGTCTTTCTGATCGGTGCTGTTGCCGGCGGTGCCGGCTGGCTGGTCGGCCGCTCCAGCGTGGGCTATTCGCTGGAATCGGCGGGTTGGCAGCTTCCCTCCAACGACCGCAAGGCATTCCGTCAGGCGTTGCGCGAGGTTCGTCGCGAGTCGAGGCAGATCATCCTCGACGGGCAGCAGGCAAGGCGCGAGGCGGCCAACCTTCTGCAGCAGCCGACGCTCGATGCGACAGCGCTCGCGGCAGCGCTCGAGCGGGCGCGCAATGCCGACGCCACCATCCGCAGCCGGCTGGAACAGCGCATCGTCGAATTCGCCGCATCGAGCTCGCCGGAGGACCGTAAGCTGCTGGCCGACGCCTTGCTGCGCCATGTCGGCAGGCAGAGGCCGCCGCCTGCAAAAAATACGCCCTGAGGAGCGACGGAAACCGCTGGCCACCTCCGTTCAAGGGAAGAGGGACACGCCTGCTGCCGCGCGAATGCGGGACAGGTTGGTTTCAACCTTGAAACTTGGGGAGTATCCCATGAACGGTCTAACGAAATATTCGCTCGCTGCCGCCCTTGCCGTCGGCGGGACGGTCGCGGCAAGTGCGGCTTCCGCAATGCCGATCGCGCCGGTCGCGGCGCCGGCGCTGGTCGAGCATGTGGCCTGGGGCTGCGGTCCGGGCTGGCATCCCAACCCGTGGGGACGCTGCGTTCCCAATCGCCGCGTCATCTATCCGGGCTATTACTACTGGGGCGGACCGAGGGTCTATATCGGCCCGGTCTGGCACCCGTACCACCGCTGGCATCACTGGCGCCGCTGGTAAAGCCCGGCCCAGCTCACGATGCCGGCGCCGACGCCGGATCGTGAGCTTGTGATCTTTCAGAACTGGTCGGCCGACGCGATCTGCGTCGGCCCCGCGACGGAGGCTGCATTGGCCCTACCCGTTTCGAATGCCGCTCCGCCCGATCCGGCGCTGGTTGCGCTCAACCGCTTCGGACTTGGCGCACGGCCGGGCGACGAGCTCGGCAAGATTGCCAGCGACGCACGCGGCTGCCTCAAGGCAGAGCTCAAGCAGCAGGATCTCGCGCTTATCTCGGCCGACGATTCAAAGAATGCCGGGCTGTTGGACAGCACCGCCGCGATCCAGGCCAGCATGGCCGCCGCCGCCGAACGCAAGGCGGCGCGGCAAGAGAAGGCGGCGCTCGCCATGCAGCCCGCAACAGACGCTCCAGACAGCTCAGCCGACGCAAAAAACAAGCCGGTCGTGCCGCCAGTCGAGGCCGATATCTATCGCGACGAAGCGCAGGCCCGTTTCGACAAGGCGATCAATGCCGCGCCCGGCTTCGTCGAACGGCTGGTCGGCTTTTGGTCGAACCATTTCTGCGTCTCGGCCGCCAAGGGCCGGATCGTGCGGGCCTGCGCCGGCGCCTTCGAGCGCGAGGCAATCCGCCCCTTCGTGCTCGGCCGCTTCGCCGACATGCTGCTGGCGGTCGAGCATCACCCGGCAATGCTGTTCTATCTCGACAACCAGCAGTCGATCGGGCCGGATTCGCGCGCCGGCAAAAGGCGCGGCCGCGGCATCAACGAAAATCTGGCTCGCGAGATCCTGGAACTGCATACGCTCGGCGTCGGCAGCGGCTACGCCCAAGCCGACGTCACCAGCTTTGCCGGCATGCTGACCGGCTGGACGATGGCCGGACGCGAAGGGCGCCTGGGCGAGCCCGGCAGCTTCGTCTTCAACGCCAACGCGCATCAGCCGGGCGAAGCTGCCTTGCTCGGCAAGACCTATCCGCCCGGCGGCATGGGCCAGGCCGAAGCCGCGCTCAACGACATTGCCCGCCAGCCGGCGACCGCGCAGCACATCGCCAGCAAGCTCGCATGCCATTTCATCGCCGACGAGCCGCCTCCTCGGTCGGTCGCGCATCTCGCCGAAGTCTTCACCAAGACGGATGGCGACCTGCACGCGCTGGCGCTGGCGCTGATCGACATGCCCGAGGCCTGGTCGATGCCGCTGACCAAGCTGCGTGCGCCGTTCGACTATGTCGTTGCGGTCCGGCGGGCGATCGGTCCGTCCGCCGGCAACGAGCCGCAGCGGACGCTTCGCTGGCTAAGAGCATTGGGCGAGCCGCTCTGGCAGCCGCCCGGCCCGAACGGCTTTCCCGACCGGACGGACAACTGGGCTTCGGCCGAGGGCCTGAAGACGCGACTCGACATCGCCTGGCAGGCCGCGAAGCAGGCCGACGATATCGGCAATCCCGACGACATGCTTTCCACCCTGATCGGCGCCTCTGCCTCGGCCGAGACCCGAGAGGCGATCGCGCATGCCGAATCCAGACAGCAGGGGCTGGCGCTGCTGCTGATGGCGCCGGAATTCCAACGCAGATAGTTCCAACCTCGACGCGCGGAGATGCCGCCATGAGCCTTCTTTGTGAAACTCCCAACCCCTCCCGCCGCGCCGTGCTGATGACCGGCGGCGCGCTGTTTGCCTGGGCCTATCTGCCGCGCTTCGCACGCGCCGCCGACAATCGCGATCCGCGCCTGATCGTCATCGTGCTGCGCGGCGCCCTCGATGGCCTGTCGACGGTCGGCCCGGTCGGCGACCCCGACTATGCCGGGCTGCATGGCGACATCGCGCTTTCGCTCTCAGGCCCCAATGCGGCGTTGCCGCTCGACAGTTTCTTCGCCGTCAATCCTGCAATGCCGGCGTTCGCGCGGCTGTTCAAGGCGGGCCAGGCAGCGGTCGTGCACGCGGCCGCGACCGGCTACCGCGAACGCTCGCATTTCGACGGCCAGGACGTTCTGGAAAGCGGCCTGCCCGGCCCCGGCAACGCCACCACCGGCTGGCTCAACCGGGCGCTGGCCAGCCTGCCGGCGGGCGAAAAAGTAGCAAAACTCGGCGGACTAGCGGTCGGGCCGTCGACGCCGCTGGTGATCCGCGGCGCCGCACCCGTGCTCGGCTGGGCGCCGCAGGCCCTGCCGATGCCCGGCGATGCGCTGGGGGCGCGCGTGCTCGATCTCTACAACCATCGCGACCCGGTGCTGGCGGCGGCGCTGCAGAAGGGCCTCGACGCCTCCCGGATGGCGATGAGCGACGAGCTCGATGGCAAGGCGATGAAGCCCAGAGGCGGCCTCGACAACGCCGCCGGCATGCGGCAGTCCGCGCAAGGCGCGGCGAAGCTGATGGCCGCAGATGACGGGCCGCGCATCGCGGCACTTGCCTTCGACGGCTGGGACACGCATGTCAACGAGGGCGGTGCGACAGGGCGGCTCGCCAATCTGCTCGGCGGCCTCGACGGCGCCTTCGAGGAATTCGAGACGGGGCTCGGCGAGCGCTGGCAGGACACGGCGGTCGTCGCCATCACCGAATTCGGCCGCACCGCCCGCATCAACGGCACCGTCGGCACCGATCACGGCACCGGCACGGTGGTGCTGCTTGCCGGAGGCGTGATCAAGGGCGGCCGCGTCATCGCCGACTGGCCCGGACTGAAACCGGCGCAGCTTTACGAACAGCGCGACCTCGCGCCGACCAGCGATGTGCGCGCGGTGCTGAAGGGCCTGCTCGCAGATCAGTTCGGGCTCTCGGCCGCGGTGCTCGGCGACAAGGTGTTTCCGGACTCGGCGGCGGTGAAGCCGATGCGGGACTTGATCGTGTGAGCCCTGACTTTGTTCGCAGGTGACAGGCACCAAGCGCCTGTCAATAAGGAACGCCGCTGCGCAAGGTGAGATCGGTCGCGATCCTTCGCGCCCCCTCTGTCCTGCCGGACATCTCCCCCACTTGGGGGGAGATTGGCAGCTTCGGCGCCGTGCTCACTCCTGCGACGTTGAACGTGATGCGACGTTGGCGATTGGCGAAAGCCGCGGTGACGTCCGATCTCCCCCCTTGTGGGGGAGATGTCCGGCAGGACAGAGGGGGGCGCTGTCCCGCCGACATCTCTCTGTGGCCGATTGAAGCGTAAAGAACTCAACAAAAACGCCCGCACCGCTTCTGGCGCGGGCGTCTGTTCGCAAAAAGCGATCATCAGTTCCAATAGCCGGGGTGCCAGCGGTGGTGGTACCAGAAACCCGGATGCCAATGGCGCACGGGCCGGATGATCACCCGGCGGTTCGGCGCGCATCTGCCCCAGCGGTTCACGTGCCAACTGGGACCGCAGCGCCAGCCGACGGTTTCGACCGGCAACGGCGCAGCGCTGGTGGGCCTCGCCAGCGGCATGGCCTGCGCGCCGGCGCCGGACGTCAGCAAGGTGCCGGCGGCCAATGCTATGGGCAGAAAATATCTGGTCAGCATAAGGTTCGTCTCCGTGTTCATCCCTACCTCCGTGAAACGGAGGCCACGGCCGAATCCCGTCGGGGCGGGGTGGATCACATCTTCGTTATCGAGAGACGCTTTTCGTTGAGTGACGCCACGGTCTCCAGCGCGTTGTCGAGCATGTCGCCCTTCTCGTCCTTCAGCGCCTTCTCGCGCAGGCGGCGTAACAGCCGGCGGCATCGTCGCGCCCCTTGAGCACGGCGAGCGCCGACAGATCTCGGTCGAAATTTCGACTGGGCGCGGGCATGAATGTCGAGCCGCGCATCGCGGCACTTGCCTTCGACGGCTGTGCATCCTGGCGGTTTGCCATTGGCACGGCAAGCCTTTGCCGCATGGCGAATTGATTCACGTCAATGAGCCATGACGTGTCCCGCACTAGATTTATTAGTAGGTGCTTGATGACGGGAACTGATCGACGGAGGTTGTTATGACCACGGTCCAGCAAATCCTCGACGCCAAGGGCCACGATATCTACTTCGTTCGCCCCGATGACACGGTTCTGCACGCGCTCCAGATGATGGAAAGGAGAAACGTGGGGGCGGTATTGGTCAAAGAGGACGACAATCTCGTCGGCATATTCACCGAACGACATTATGCCAGGAAAGTATTTCTGAAGGGCAGGTCATCGCCGAAGACACGGATTCGTGACGTTATGGAACGGGACGTCGCCTATGTGGAGCCGGGGCAGAGCACCGAAGCTTGCATGGCCCTGATGACCGAGAAACGAATTAGGCACCTCCCGGTTTTGCGTGATGGGCGTCTCGTAGGACTGATATCTATTGGCGACCTCATGAAAAGCATAATCGCGGATCGTGAGTTCAACATCGATCAACTTGTGCGTTATGTACAAGGCTGAATAGGAGATCGAGCCGATGATGATCCGCACGCTCTCGACTCTGGAATGCACGAAACTGCTGGCGGCAAATCGTGCCGGCCATCTGGCATGTGCGAAGGATGGACAACCTTACCTCGTGTGCTTCAACTATGCCTACGCCGACAATCACCTCTATGCATTCTCTTTGCCGGGTAAGAAAATCGACTGGATGCGGGCCAATCCGTTGGTGTGCGCCCAGGTCGACGAACACACCCACGGGCGCGGATGGAGAAGCGTGATTGTCGACGGCCGCTATGAGGAGCTGCCGGACCTGGTCGGCCACAAGGCTCAGCGCGAGCATGCATGGTCGGTGCTGAGCAAGCACGCGGACTGGTGGGAGCCCGGTGCGCTCAAGCCTGTCATGCCTCCCGTATCAGATAACTTGCCGCACGTTTTTTACCGGATCCATGTCGAGCAAGTCTCGGGACGGGAAGCAAGTGAATAGGCAGGTGACTTTCGAAACCTTATAAAATCGGGCTGTCGTCAAGCGTCGCCACGGTCTTCAGCGCGCCGTCGAGCATGTCGCCCTTCTCGTCCTTCAGCGCGGCCTCGCGCAACCGCCTGATCCAGTCGGCGGCGTCTTCGCGGCCCTCGAGCATGGGAAGCGCCGAGAGCACGCGGTCGAATTTCGACTGGGCCCGCGCATGGGTGTCGCTGTAACCCTTGATCAGCCGGCGGCAGTTCAGGATCTCCGTGCAAAGAGCGTAGTCCTCTCGCGCATGGGCGAGCGCCAGTTCGTACCAGCGCTCCAGGTGCTCGACCTCTACCTTGTGGCGCAGCAGGCGGCGGCGCCAGCGGCGCAGGCCGCCGATGAACCACAGCATGGCGAAGCCGGTAAAACTGTCGGTGCGGATATGGCGGCCGCGATTGATGCGGCGGTCGAGAAAGGCGGCGAGCTTCGGCCGGCTCTCGATATAGCTGCCGATCCCCACCGGCAGCGTGCCGCAGAATTCCTCGATGCGCGGATGGAAATATTCGGTGACCTGGAGGACCGAGCCTTCCTTGACGCCGACCTCCTTGCGCACGCGCCTGTCGCGAGTCGAGCGCGTCTTGAGGTCCGCGACGCGGATCATGTCGTCGTAGCACAAGGCGTTGGCGAGATGTTTTGCCGCCGCGACGGACAGCACATAGCCGTGCTCCGCGCTGTCAAGCGCGACCGCCTTGTCCAGCCTGTTGAGATATTCGCCGCCATAGGCGATGTCCTGATAGTCGACGACCTTCTTCAGGCCGCGTTCGGCCATGGCGCGCACCGGCTCCGGCAGCGCGCCAACGCGGGCAGCAAGCTCCTGCCATCCCTTCAGCAGGGTTTCCGGACCGCTGACCTTCGCCGTTGACCGGGCTTCGGGAGCGGCAGGTTTCGCGATAGCCTTGTCACCGGTCGGAGCCGCAGCGATGCCGCGTGCGCGATCGTAAGCAGCGCCAAAGGCGGCGAGGCTTGCCTTGACGCCGCGGCCGCCTGCGCCGATCGCCTGCTCATAGCTTTCGCGGGTGAAGGGCAGCGTGTCGGAGCCGGCCAGCGCGCCGAGCAGGCTGGCCGAGATCATCGTGCCGTTCTCGGCCGCGATCTTTTCCATGTCGAAGGCGATGAAGCGTTTTGCCGCGGCCTCCGCCGTCGCGTGCACCTTCTGCGACGACGCGCGGCCGTCGCCCGGCTCGATCTTTTCCGAGACAGCGGCGATGCGATGCGAGGAGGCGATCAGCGTCGTGCGCTCGGGCGTGACGAAGCCGCGGATGATGGCGCGGCCAGCTTCCATCAGCTCGGCGGCGATCAGGATATCGACATCGCCCTGCGAGGGCGACAGCGCGAAGACCGGCAGGCGGCCGGTGTCACGGGCCATCTCGATATAGTAGATCGTGGCGCCCGTGCGTTGGGCGACGCCGGCGACCGAAGTCGACTGAGCGATATAGCCGTTGCGCTCGGCAACGTCGGTGATCCAGTCGGCAAGCACGCCGCCGCCTTGGCCGCCGACGGCAAGCACGGCGAGTTTTATCACCCGCTCGTCATCGGAAGCGCCCACGTTCGGGCGCAAGGGTGAGGCCTGGTCAAGCATCGGCGAACATCAAACGGCGGTTCTCCCGGCGGCGCTGCAAAAGGCCGATCGCAGCGCGGCGCGCGCTTTCCAGGAAACGGTCCCAGCGGCCGGGATTGTGGACGACGTCGGCGCGGTAGAAGGACGGGCAGAGCACGGCCGCATCCGCCACCTCGCCGCAATTGCCGCAGCCGACGCAATTCTGGTCGATGCTCGCCACCGGATCGTCGCGCAGCGGATCGTCGAGCGACTTCACCGACAGCGACGGGCAGCCGGACAGCCTCATGCAGGCATGGTCGCCGGTACAAATGTCCTCGTCGACACCGAATTTCGGCTTGACGATGCGCTCGCCCGCCTTGATCGCCTTGTCGACCAGCGGCTTCTCGCGGCGCTGGCGGTTGAGCATGCATTCCGACGAGGCGACGATGACCTTCGGCCCCTTCTCGTCGGTGGTCAGCGCCTCGCGCAGTGTGGCTTGCATCTTGCCAACGTCATAGGTGCGGTCGATGTGGCGCAGCCATCTGACGCCCATGCCCTTCACCGCTTCGGTGATCGGATGCTTGGTCGACTTGGTGCGGTTCGAGGCGCGCGAGGACAATATGTCCTGGCCGCCGGTGGCGGCCGAGTAGAAATTGTCGACGATGACGATGACGCCGTCATTCTTGTTGAAGACGGCGTTGCCGATCGAGGAGGTGAGGCCGTTATGCCAGAAGCCGCCGTCGCCGACGAAGGAGATCGAGCGGCGTTTGGCATCCGGCGAGTTGAAGGCGGAAGCCGAGGCCGGCCCCAGTCCGTAGCCCATGGTGGTGGCGCCGAGCTCGAAAGGCGGCATGATCGAGAACAGGTGGCAGCCGATGTCGGAAGCTATGTGATGCTTGCCGAGTTCCTGCTCGACCAGCTTGGTCGCGGCAAAGATCGGCCGCTCCGGGCAGCCGACGCAGAAGCCCGGTGGACGGCCGGGAACGACATTGATGAGATCGGCCGTGTCGACGCCCTTGCCCAGCTTGTTCGGCGCGCGCACCTCGCCGGGCAGCAGATGCGGGGCATAGGCGCGCAGGAAGGAGCCGATGCCGTCGAGCATCACCTGGCCGGTATATTCGCCGGCCATCGGCAGATGCTCCTTGCCGACCAGCTTGGTGCCGCGCCCAGCCTTGTGCAGCATGGCGGCAAAGGCCTGCTCGATATAGTTGGGCTGGCCTTCCTCCACGACCAGCACCGCCTGCTTGCCTTCGCAGAAGGCGAGGAACTCGTCATCGACCAGCGGATAGACGGCGTTCAAGACATAAAGCGGCACGTCGGTTTCGCCATAGGTTTCGGCGAGGCCGAGCCGCTGCAGTGCGCGGACGACGGAATTATACATGCCGCCCTGCATGACGATGCCGACCGAGCCGTGATCGGAGCCGAAGAACTCGTTGATCTTGCGCTCGCGGATGAAGTCGACCGCAGCCGGCCAGCGCTTAGCGACCTTCTCCTTCTCGTGGAGGAAGGAGGCGGGCGGCAGCACGATGCGGCCGGTGTCGCGGCGCGGCGCCGACAGCGCATCGGCCACCGACATCGGCGGCCGCTTGTTGTCCTTGGCGATGAAACGGCCATGGACGTGGCAGCAGCGGATGCGCACCTGTAGCATGACCGGTGTGTTGGAAGCCTCGGAAAGCTCGAAGCCGTCCTCGACCGCCTTGACGATGGAAGGCAGGTTCGGGCGCGGATCGAGCAGCCAGACCTGGCTCTTCATGGCGAAGGCATGGCTGCGCTCCTGCATGATCGAGGAGCCCTCGCCGTAGTCCTCACCGACGATGATCAGCGCGCCGCCGGTGACGCCGCCCGACGCCAGATTGGCCAGCGCATCGGAAGCGACATTGGTACCGACCGTCGACTTGAAGGTGGCGGCGCCGCGTATCGGATAGTGCACGGAGGCGGCGAGCATGGCGGTGGCGGTGGCTTCGGAAGCGCTCGCTTCGAAATGGACGCCGAGCTCGCCCAGAATGTCCTGCGCATCGGCGAGCACATCCATCAGATGGCTGATCGGCGCGCCCTGGTAGCCTCCGACATAGCCGACGCCGCATTGCAGCAGCGCCTTGGTGATGGCAAGGATGCCTTCGCCGGAAAATTCCTCGCCGGCGCCGAGCCTCAGCTTTTCGACTTCCTTGGCAAAAGACCGTTCGGCCATCTCTGCCTCCTTCCGTTGCCGCCACCAGCCGGCGGCGCGTACGTCAAACTCAAATGTCGTGCTTGCGGATATTCTTCAGCATCTTCTGGAGAATCGCGATCAGCGCGGCATATTCGGCATCGTCGACACCGTCGAACATCGCCTCGAAAGCGTCGTGCATGGCCGGCCATGCGCGGGTGAACAGCGCCCGCCCGTCATCGGTCAGGAACACATGGCGGAAGCGGCTGTCGGTGACGCCCTGCTCGCGCCGCACGAGGCCCTGCCCTTCCAGCGTGTCGAGCGTGCGGCTCAAGGTCGATTGCTCGATCACCGTATAGACAGACAGATCGTTGACGGTGACGCCGTCGGTGACCGAGAGCACAGCCAGCGTGCGCACCTGCGGAATGGTCAGGCCCTGCTTACGGAAATCCTCGCGCAGCGTGGCGTTGTAGCGGCCCATGATGCGGTTCATCAGATAGGGCGCGAACTGCTGCAGGCCGATCTGGCCGAGGGTGGAGATGCGCTGGCGCTTTTCGGGAAGCTTCTGTTCCATCAGAGCCTCCCCGCCAGCAGGAAACCGGAGCCGCCGCCAAGCCCCGCGCCCGGATGGGTCGAGGCGCCGATATGGTAGAGACCCTTGACGCCGGTCTCGTGGTTGCGGCTTGCCTTGAACGGCCGCCACAGGAAAGACTGGTCGATGGTCGACGAACCGCCATAGGGGTCGCCGCCGACAAGGTTGATGTTCATCGCTTCGAGATCGGCCGGCGAATAGGCGCGGCGCGCAATGACCGTCTCCCTGAAGCCATCGATGTGGTGGGCGAGGATCGCCTCGACCCGATCGGCAAAGGCTTCGCGCAACGCGTCGCTCCATTGTCCGTCAGCCGGTGTCTCCAACCGGCCCGCCGCATCGCCTTTGATAACGCGCGGCGCCTCGGGCAGTTGCAGCCACAGGATCGCCTTGCCCTGCGGACAGCGCGATGGGTCGAGCGCATGCGGCTGGCCGACGCAGACGGTCGGCACTTCCGGCAGCAGGCCGCGCACCGCCTCGTTGCAGGCCTTCGAGACACCGTCGAGCCCCGGCGTCAGATGCAGCAGCGCCACCTTGTCGAGACCCTCGCCCCGCCAGGCCGGCGGCTTGTTCAGGGCATAGTGGATCTGGAAGTTGCCTTTGCCGTAGCGATAGTCGCGCGTCGCGTCGACGTCGCGCTTCGAGGCCGCGTCGCCGAGCAGGCGGCCATAGAGCTGCGTCGGCGTGACCGAACAGATGACGCTCTTCAATGCCGTCAATGTCTCGCCGGAAGCGAGTTGCACGCCGATGGCGCGGCCATCCTTCTGAGCGATCGAGGCGACATCGGCGTTGACGCGGATGTCGCCGCCACGCTCCTTGATCAGTGCCTCGAAGGCGGCGAGCAGGTTCTTGGCGCCACCCTTGACGATCGGCGCGCCGGCCGCTTCCAGCGCAAAGGCGATGACCTTGGCGATCTGGCCGGAGAACGCGTCCTCCGGTCCGAGCCCGGCATGCAGCACCCAGGGCGCCCAGAGCGCGCGCACGGTTTCCGATGCGTAGCCGGTTTCCAGCCAGCCGCGCGCGGGCACCAGCGCCTCGCCGAGGAAGGCGGCAAGGTTGCGCGCGCCGCGCCGCCAGGCCTCGCCGGCGAGCAGCTTCGTCGTCGGATAGGACCAGAGCGCGCCGCCGAGCAGGCCGAACAGCAGGCCGGCATTGCGCTCGATGTCGCCGACATCGCCACCATGTCTGTCGCCGTCGCCGGACGCTATTCCATTCAGCGCCGCGATGTTGGCGGCACGGTCGGTGGTGAGCACCGCATGGCTGCCGTCGGGCCGAAGCACGCCGGTGGGCGTGGCGGTGTGGCAGAACTCCAGCCCGTGCCGTGCAAGGTCCTTGCCGAGCGCCGCAAAGGCCGGTGAGGTGATGAACAGCACGAATGTCGTCGCCATCACGTCATGGACGAAACCCGGCGCCGTGATCTCCTCGGTGCGCATGCAGCCGCCGATGCGGTCGTTGCGCTCGAGCACCAGCACCTTGACGCCCCTGGCGCCGAGCATCGCCGCACAGACCAGGGCGTTGATGCCGCTGCCGACGATGATGTGATCGGGGGCGGTCATCAGCGGGCGCTCCCGGGTGACGGGAAGTCAATCGCGCAGGACCGCGTTCCGTCGCGCGCCCCTCTGTCCTGCCGGACATCTCCCCCTCCAGGGGGGAGATCGGATGTCACACTGGCCTTCGCCAGTTTCCAACGCCGAAGGGATAAGCGGGGCGCCTCAACTGCGAATCTCCCCCCTTGAGGGGGCGATGTCCGGCAGGACAGAGGGGGGTGAGCGCCAGCCTTGCCAGGCTGCCACCCCCTACCCATCATCACTCCATTGCCCACGAGCATGATCTTCTCCCGAAGACCGCCACCTCGCCCTATTTGCCCGGCACCAGCGCCAGGGCGCGGATCGGGCTGCCGGTGCCGTGCTCGATCTTGAGCGGGGCGGCAATCAGGATCGCGCCCTTCGGCGGCAGCTGGTCGAGATTGCAGAGGCTGGCGAGGCCGTAGCGGTTGGCCTTGTGCATCAGCGTGTGCGCCGGGAATGGCGGCTCCATGCCGCCCGCCTTGCCGGCATCGGTGCCGATCGTCTCTGAGCCCCAGCCCTTGATGTCCTTGCTGATCAGGAACTGGATGGCCTCGGCCGTCGGTCCGGGCGTGTGCGGGCCGGTCTCATTGGCGTTGAGGAACTCGGCCTCGGAGCCGTTGCGCTTGTACCAGTCGGTGCGCATCACCACCCATTCGCCGGGATTGATCGCGCCATGCTTGGCCTCCCAGGCCTTGATGTGGTCGACGGTGAGCAGGAAATCGTGATCGGCGGCGGCCTCCTTCGAGCAGTCAATGACATTGACCGGCCCGACGAAATTCTGCGCCGGAATGGTGTCGGTGGCGCCGTCCGGATAGTCCTTGCCGGTGATCCAGTGCTGCGGCGCGTCGAAATGCGTGCCCGAATGCTCGCCGAGCTTCAGCCAGTTCCAAGCCCACCACGGGCCATTCTTGTCATATTTGGAGATGGCGTGGATCTCGACCTTCGGCGTGTCGACGGCGAGCTCCGGCGGCAGCTTGATCAGCGGCGTGTCCGGCCCGAGAGGCGCCGACAGGTCAACCACCTTGATGGCGCCCGAAAGAAGCTGGCCGGCGACCTCGCCGAGAAGTTTTTGTGTGTCCATGTCTCTGTTCCCTCTTGCTTGTAAGCATCAAGGCTCGTCGCGGCCCTTAATATCCTACTAGACGAAAACATATGCATCTGCAATTATCTTTAAGCATAAAGCATTTTGGGGAGGGGCGTGAGCGAGTTCGACGCCATCTTTGTCGGGGCGGGCCACAACAGTCTGGCCTGCGCCGCGCATCTGGCCCTCAAAGGCTGGAAAACCGCCATTTTCGAACGCAGCCAGACGATCGGCGGCGCCGTCCGCACCGCCGAATACACGCTGCCAGGCTTCCGGCACGATTTCGGCGCAATGAATCTGAGCCTGTTCGCCGGCTCCGCCTTCCACCGGAAATATGCAAATGAATTGAAAAGCCACGGGCTGGAATTCGCGCCTGTCGCCGACTGTTTCGCCAGCGCCTTTCCGGACGGCAAATGGTTCGGCGTCAGCAACGATCTCGAAAAGACCGCATCGCGGCTCGCCGCCTTCTCCGCCGCCGATGCCGCCGCATGGCGCCGGCTGGTCGGCGCCTTTCCCGGCGAAGCCGAACATCTCTTCCGGCTGCTTGGATCGCCGATGAGCGGCCGGGCGCTGGCCGGCACGGGTTGGAACCTCTGGCGCAAGAAGGGCCTTGCCGGCGCGCTCGACACCGGCCGGCTGCTGCTCTCCTCGCCGCGCGCGTGGCTGGAAGAAAATTTCGAGACGTCGCATGTTCGGACCACGCTTGCCGCCTGGGGCATGCATCTCGATTTCGCGCCCGACATCGCCGGCGGCGCGGTGTTCCCGTATCTGGAATCGATGGCCAACCAGAGCTTCGGCATGGTGCTCGGCAAGGGCGGCGCCGACACCATCATCCGCGCGCTTGCCGGCATGGTCAAAGCGGCCGGCGGCAAGATCGTGACTGGAGCGGAGGTGGCGGAGATCACGGTTGCCGGCGGCCGGGCGACCGGCGTGCGGCTGGCGTCGGGTGAGACCCATGTCGCGAGCAAGGCCGTCATTGCCGGCGTCGCGCCGGGTGTGCTGCCAGGCAAGCTCCTGCCCAATGGCTCCGGCGATGCCGCCTTCGATGCGGCGATGAAGACATTCCGCCATGCGCCGGGAACGATGATGATCCATCTGGCGCTGGACGACCTGCCCGACTGGAGCGCCGGCGCCGAGCTTCGCCGGTTCGCCTATGTGCATCTGGCGCCTTCGCTCGACGCCATGTCGCGCACCTATCAGCAGGCGATCGCCGGCATGCTGCCCGATCAGCCTGTGCTCGTCGTCGGCCAGCCGACGGCCGTCGACCCCTCACGCGCACCGGAAGGCAAGCATGTGCTCTGGGTGCAGGTGCGCATGCTGCCGGCAGAGATCCTTGGCGATGCCGCGGGCAAGATCGCGCCCGGTCCCTGGGACGCGGTCAAGGACGCCTATGCCGAGCGCGTGCTCGACATCATCGAAAGCTACGCGCCGGGTTTGAGGCAAAGGATTCTTGGCCGCGCGATCTTCTCGCCGACCGATCTCGAGCGGGAGAACCCGAACCTCGTCGGCGGCGACCAGATCTGCGGCAGCCATCACCTGGCACAGAATTTTCTTTTCCGCCCGGCGCGGTCCTTCGCGCGCTGGAACACGCCCATCGCCAATCTGCATCTCACCGGAGCCGCGACATGGCCCGGCGCCGGCACCGGTGCGGGATCGGGCTTCATGCTCGCGCAACAGCTCGGAGGAAACTAGCAGCCAGGAATTCCAGGATGGACAAGGCGCGGCTGCCCACCGAAAAACGCCGCGCGGACAATGACAGCCAAACAACCAACAAGGGGAACGACCATGACCATCAACAGACGCGATTTGCTCGGATATGGCGCCGCCGCACTCGGCGCGGCGACGCTCGGCCTGCCGCGGGCGGCAAAGGCGGCGGGCGAGCTCACCATCGCCTACAACGTCAACCTGCCGTCCTGGGATGCGACGACCGGACCATCGGCGGTCAACCCGACCATCCAGGGCCTCTACCAGTCGGTATTCGACCAGTTCATCCCGCAGAAGCCGGATCTCTCCTTCACGCCGGGCCTGCTCACCGAATGGGGCTGGAACGACGACCGCACCAAGGTGACGATGGCGGTGCGCGACGGCGTGAAATGGCATGACGGCTCGCCCTTCACAGCCGAGGACGTCGTGTGGTCGCTGCAGCGGGCCGGCGACGAGAAGAACGGTAATCCGATCCAGTTCGTCTGGAAGAACGTCAACAACTTCAAGATCGACGGCAACAAGATCACCGGCGATGTCGTGCAGTTCGACCCGGTCTATTTCAAGTGGATGTCGTTCCTGACCGGCTACATCATGCCGAAGGCCTATTACGAGAAGGTCGGGCCGGATGGCTTCGAGAAGGCGCCGATCGGCACCGGCCCCTATATGGTCGACAAGTTCGAGCGCAACGCCTTCCTGCGGCTCAAGGCCAATCCGCACTATTGGGGCAACAAGCCGGCCTTCGAGAATGTGACGATCAAGTTCGTCACCGACGCGGCGAGCCGCGTGGCCGAGATCGAGTCCGGTTCCTCGCAGGTGACGCTCGAAATCCCTTATGAGGAATATGACCGGCTGATCGCCAAGGACGGGCTCGCCGGCTCGATCAAGAACGTCTCCGACATCGGCATGATCTTCTTCAACGACATCGAGGCGATGCTGGACAAGAATGTCCGCCAGGCGGCCGTGATGGCGGTGGACAAGGAGCTGCTGGTCAAGCGGCTGCTGCGCGGCTACGGCCAGCCGATCGCGACGCTGGAGACGCCGGAATACGCGGCCTTCGATGCCTCGATCAAGGTCGAGCACAATCCGGAAAAGGCCAAGGAGCTGCTCGCCGCTTCCGGCTATTCGGCCAAGAAGCCGGTCAAGTTCACCATACAGACGACCAAGGGCTTCAAGCCCAAGGACTATGAGATGATCCAGGCGATCGTCGGCATGTGGCGCAAGGTGGGCATCGAGGCCAATATCGAGGTCTACGAGATCGCCAAGCACTATGAGTTGCGCGCCGCCGACAAGCTGGCGCCGGCCGCCTTCTACAATTGGGGCAACGCGATCGGCGACCCGACCACCTCGACCGGCTTCGCCATGTATGGCCCGAGCCCGCATTCGGTGTGGGACAGCAAGGACCTGGTCGACATGATCAACCCGCTCTGGGGCGAGAAGGACGAGGCCAAGCGCATCGCCGGCTGGAAGGCCGTCGATAAATACATCGCCGAACAGGCCTATGTGCTGCCGCTGATCCAGTACGCGCAGCCGATCGTGCACTCGAAGAAGGTCAATGTCGTGCAGCATGTGTCGGGCGCGCTGCTGCCGGCGCTGATGACCCCGGCCTGACCGTCGGCCTTGGATTGCCGCGCGCGCCGTCCGCAAGGCGGCGCGCATTTTCATCCGGGCATATTGGCAGATGCTGCTGCAAAGATTCCTCGTTCGTCTCCTGACGATGCTGGTGACGCTGTTCGGCGTCGCCGTCGTCGTCTTCGTCGTCATCCGCGTGGCGCCCGGCGATCCGATCGCCATGATGCTGCCGCCCGGCGCAAGCGATGCCGACATCGCGCGGCTGCGCGCGCTCTATGGGCTCGACAAGGGTATCGTGCAGCAATTCTTCATCTGGCTCGGCGGCGTGCTGCATGGCGATTTCGGCACCTCGATCTCGCTGCGCCAGGACGTGCTCGGCCTGGTCTTCAACCGGCTGCCGGCGACGCTGGAGCTTGCGACCGTCGCGCTGCTGATGGCGGTGGCGATCGGCGTTACCGCGGCGATCTTCGGCGCGCGCTCACGCGGGACGGCGATCGAGGCCGGCATCGACATCGCTAGCGGCGCGACGCTGTCCATCCCCGACTTCCTGTGGGGCCTGGTGCTGATCCTGCTGTTCGGCGTTCTTCTGCCGGTGTTCGACATTTCCGGCCGGGTGTCGCCGCAGCTCGATCTGCCTTTCGTCACCCAGTTCTATCTTGTCGAGAGCTTGCTTCGGCTCCGCTTCGACCTCACCTGGGACCTGCTCAAGCACATGCTGATGCCGGCCGTGGCCTTGGCGCTGCCGCTGGCGGCGATCATCGCGCAGCTTTTGAAGCAGTCGCTGAAGGAAGTGCTCGACCTCGACTATGTCGTGCTGGCCAGGGTCAAAGGATTTTCGGAAACGCAGGTCATCCTGCGCGAGGCGCTGAAGAACGCGGCGCTGCCGACGCTGACGCTGGTCGGCGTGCAGTTCACCTTCCTAATCGGCGGCACGGTCATCGTCGAGCGGCTGTTCTCCTATGAGGGGCTCGGCAACATGGCGATCGATGCCGTCATCAACCGCGACCTGCCGCTGATCCAGGGCATCGTGCTGGTCTTCGCGCTGCTCTTCGTGCTGATCAACCTCGCCGTCGACATGATGTATGCGCTGCTCAATCCGAGGCTGCGCCATGGATGAGGCCCGCATTTTACGACGCGGCTTAAGCCCGCGGCTGTGGCTGGCCGGCGGCTGGCTTCTCGTCGCCCTGCTCGCAGCCATCTTCGCGCCGCTGATCGCGCCGCAGGATCCGCTGGCACAGGACCTGATGCTGGAGCACCTGCCGCCCTTCTGGCTGGATGGCGCCGAACCCGGCTATTGGCTGGGCACCGACAGTCTCGGCCGGGATCTGTTGTCGCGGCTGATCTTCGGCGGGCGCATCGCCTTCATCGTCGCCTTCGCCGCAGCGTCCGCCGCCTGCCTGGTCGGTTCGGCGCTCGGGCTGATCGCAGGCTATTTCGGCGGCTGGGCCGACCGCATCATCTCGCGCGTCGTCGATATATGGATGGCGTTCCCGCCGGTGCTGTTCGCCATCCTTCTGGTCGCGGTGCTGGGCACGGGCTTGAGCTCCGTCATCATCGCGATCGCGGTCATCGACTGGACGCGCTTCTGCCGGGTGATCCGCGCCGAGGCGATGAGCCAGGCGCGCATGGACTATGTCGAAAGCGCGCGCATCGCCGGCTATGGCCGCATCGGCATCATGCTGCGCGAGGTGCTGCCCAATGTAGTGCCTTCCGTGGTGGCGCTGCTGTCGCTCGAAATGGGCATCGCCGTCATCGTCGAGGCGATCCTGTCCTTCGTCAATCTGTCGATCTCGACCGACGACCCGACCTGGGGCGGCATCATTGCCGAAGGCCGGCTGTCGATCCATCAGGCCTGGTGGGTGCTGGTGTTCCCGCTGGCGACTTTGATCCTCACCGTGCTTTCCTTCAGCCAGTTCGGCGAGGGACTGAAGGCGCGTTTCGATCCGGTGCTGCGATGAGCGCGTGCCTCGAAATCCGCTCGCTCAGCGCCGTGCTGCCGAACGGCCAGCGCGTGCTGCGTTCGGTGTCGCTCGCCGTGCAGCCGAGCGAGGTGCGCGCGCTGGTCGGCGAGAGCGGCGCCGGCAAGACGATGATCGGCAAGGCGGTGCTCGGCGTGCTGCCGAAAAGCGTGCGGATCGTCGAAGGCGAGATGCTGATCGAGGGCGAGGACCTCGGCCGCCTCGACCCCAAGGCGCGGCGCACATTGATCGGCGCCCGCACGGCGCTGATCCCGCAGGATCCGCTCACCGCGCTCAATCCGTCGCGCCGCATCGGCCCGCAGATGACCGATCGACTGGTGCGCATCCTCGGCTGGAGCGGCGAGAGGGCCGACAGCCGTATCCGTCAGTTGCTCGACGAAGTGCAGATCCGCGATCCGGAGCGGGTGCTGAAAAGCTATCCGCATGAGCTTTCCGGCGGCATGCGCCAGCGCGTGCTGATCGCGGCGGCGTTTGCCGCCGAGCCCAGGCTGATCGTCGCCGACGAGCCGACGACGGCGCTGGACGTGACCGTGCAGAAGCAGATCCTGCGGTTGATCGCGCAGCTTCAGCGCGACCACGGCACGGCGATCCTGTTCGTCACCCATGATCTCGGCGTCGTCGCCAAGATCAGCCAGAAGGTTTCGGTGCTCTATGCCGGAAAGGTCGTCGAGGAGGCCGAGACGGCCCAACTTTTCGCAACGCCGCAGCATCCCTACACGCGGGCGCTTATCGCGGCGACGCCACGCTACACCGATCCATACGCGTCGCTGAAACCCGTGGACGAGACCGTGCTTGCCGGGCTCGCCGCCGAGATCGCGGCAGCCGACAAGGACTGGAGGCCCAGCCATGGCTGAGCCGCTGTTTTCCGTGCGCGAGCTGAAGGTGGCGCTGCCGGACATGACGCGCAAGCCGCTGATCGGCCGCGCGCCGCTGGCCGAAATCCTCAAAGGGCTGGATTTCGATCTGCCGAAGGGATCGGTGACCGGCATCGTCGGCGAGTCCGGCTCCGGCAAGTCGACGCTCGGCCGCGCGCTGGTGCGGTTGCTCGAACCGAGCGCCGGCGCGATCAGCTTCGAGGGGCGCGACATCAGCCATCTTTCGGAAGCCGAGCTCAGGCCGCTGCGCCGCGATCTGCAGATGATTTTCCAGGATCCGATGTCCTCGCTCAATCCGCGGCACACGATCTTCAACATCATCGCAGCACCCTTGAGGCAGAACGGGCTCGGCGACGGGCTCAAGGAGCGCGTCGCGGAAGCCCTGCAGCGTGTCGGCCTGCCGCAGAATTTCGCCAGCCGCTACCGCCACGAGCTGTCGGGCGGGCAGCGGCAGCGCGTCGGCATCGCGCGGGCGCTGGCGCTGTCGCCGAAATTCGTGCTGGCCGACGAGATCATCTCCGGCCTCGACGTCTCGACGCAGGCGCAGATCCTGACCTTGCTCGAAAAGCTAGCGGCCGAGATGGGGTTGACGGTCGCCTTCATCAGCCATGACCTGTCGGTGATCCGGCGGCTCTGCCAGCAGGTCATCGTCATGCGCGAAGGCAGGATCGTGGAATCGAGCGCCACCGATGCGCTCTTCGACAATCCGAAGGAGGCGTACACGCGCGATCTGCTCGCCGCCATTCCGTTGCCCGAGATCGACGCGGACTGGCTGCAGCCGCCTGCCAAGTCGCCGGCATAGGTCGCTGTTCATCCCGCACGCCGAACAGCGGGCCTCGGACGTGCATGGTGGCGAAGTCAGCCCGCGAACGGAGGGTGACATGAACTATGCAACCCGCGGTGCGATGCTCGCCGCAATCCTGCTTGGCTCTATGGGAGCGGCCTCGGCGGATTCGATCCCCGGCATGCGCGGTCACGACCACACCGACATCACCGTGCCCGACATGAAGCAGGCCGTCGACTTCTTCACCGGAGTGGTCGGCTGCAAGAAGGCGATGTCCTTCGGCCCGTTCGCCGACGACAAGGGCACCTTCATGCAGGACCTGCTCGGCGTCGATCCTAGGGCCGTGATCGAGGAGATCACCATGGTCCGCTGCGGCGCGGGATCGAACATCGAACTGTTCAAATACACCGCGCCCGACCAGAAGGACCTGCAGCCGAAGAACAGCGACATCGGCGGCTTCCACATCGCCTTCTATGTCGATGACGTCGCCGCGGCGAAAACCTATCTTGACGCCAAGGGCGTGAAGACCAGACTCGGACCGCTGCCGGTCAAGGAAGGGCCGGCCGCCGGCCAGACCATCCTCTATTTCCAGGCGCCCTGGGGGCTGCAGCTCGAAGCGATCAGCTATCCCCAAGGCATGGCCTACGAGAAGAGCGCCGAGACGGTGCTGTGGAGCCCCAAGGATCCGACCAAGTGAGTCGATCCGCGATGCGCACAGGCAATTGTTCAATTATAAAACTTTAAGCTTGAAATAATTGCCTTCGCGCGCGATACTGACGGTCGGGTTCGCCGGTGCTGCCGGCGCCCTCGGATGCGAAGAGGAGATCGCAAGACATGAAGGTTGCGGTTCTCGGCGGCGGACCGGCCGGGCTCTACTTTGCCATCTCGCTGAAGCTGCGCGACGCCGCGCATGAGGTGACGGTCTACGAGCGCAACCGCCCGGACGACACGTTCGGCTGGGGCGTGGTGCTGTCGGCCGAAACGCTGGACAACCTGACCAGGAACGATCCCGTCAGCGCCGTCTGGATCAAGAAGCATTTTGCCTATTGGGACGACATCGCCGTCGTCCATGACGGCGTGCGCACCGTTTCCACTGGCCACGGATTCTGCGGTATCGGCCGCAAGCGGCTCTTGATCCTTTTGCAGCGGCGGGCGCGCGAGCTCGGCATCAAGCTGATGTTCGAGACGGAGATTTCAGATCCGAAACCCTTCATGGAAACGCATGACCTGGTGGTCGCGGCGGATGGGTTGAACTCCAGATCACGCGCAGCCTTCGCCGATGTCTTCAAGCCCGACATCGACACTCGCAAGTGCAAGTTCGTATGGCTCGGCACCACGCAGAAATTCGACGACGCCTTCACCTTCATCTTCGAGAAGACGGAGCATGGCTGGGTCTGGGCGCATGCCTACCAGTTCGACAGCGAGACCGCGACCTTCATCGTCGAATGTAGCGAAGAGACCTGGGAGCATTTCGGCTTCGGCCAAATGACGCAGCAGGAATCGATCGCGGCCTGCGAACGCATCTTCGAAAAACATCTTGGCGGCCATCCGCTGATGACCAATGCCAATCACATCCGCGGTTCGGCCTGGATCAATTTCCCGCGCGTGCTGTGCGAGCGCTGGTCGTACAAGAACCTGGCGCTGATGGGCGACGCCGCGGCAAGTGCGCATTTCTCGATCGGCTCCGGCACGAAACTCGCATTGGAAAGCGCCGTCGCGCTCGCCGACTACGTCGAGTCCGAGCCGGACCTCGAGGCTGCCTTCCGCAAATATGAGGATGCGCGGCGCACCGAGGTGCTGAAGTTGCAGTCGGCGGCGCGCAATTCGCTGGAATGGTTCGAGGAGGTCGAACGATATCTCGGTTTGGATCCGGTTCAATTCAACTATTCGCTACTCACCCGCTCGCAGCGCATCAGCCATGAGAATCTCAGGCTGCGTGACGCCGAATGGCTGGCGGGCGCCGAGGAATGGTTCCAACGCAAGGCCGGCGCCGTCGGCAACATGCTGCGCCGGGCGCCGATGTTCGCGCCGTTCAAACTGCGCGACATGGCGCTCAACAACCGCATCGTCGTCTCGCCGATGGCGCAGTACAAGGCGGTTGACGGCTGCCCGACCGACTGGCACTTCGCCCACTATGCCGAGCGCGCCAAGGGCGGCGCGGGGCTTCTCTATATCGAGATGACGTGCGTCAGCCCCGAGGGGCGCATAACGCCCGGCTGCCCAGGCTTCTACAAGCCCGAGCATGAGGTCGCCTGGAAGCGGCTGGTGAATTTCGTCCATGCCGAGACCGAGGCCAAGATCTGCGCCCAGATCGGCCACTCCGGCGCCAAGGGCTCGACCCGCCTCGGCTGGGAAGGAACCGACGAGCCGCTCATTTCCGGCAACTGGCCGGTGATGGCGCCGTCGGCGGTGCCTTGGTCGCCGCAGAACCAGGTGCCGAAGGCGATGGACCGCGCCGATATGGACATGGTGCGAGACCAGTTCGTCGCCTCGGCCGAGATGGCCGAGCGCTGCGGCTTCGACATGCTGGAGATCCACGCCGCGCATGGCTATCTGCTCTCCGCCTTCATCACGCCGCTGACCAATCACCGCACCGACGCTTATGGCGGCTCGCTCGAGAACCGCATGCGCTATCCGCTGGAGATCTTCCACGCGGTGCGCGCCGTGTGGCCGGCGCAAAAGCCGATCTCGATGCGCATCTCGGCCAATGACTGGGTGGGCATCGAAGGCGTGACGCCGGCCGACGCGGTCGAGATCGCCAGTCTGCTGCATCAAGCCGGCATCGACCTCTGCGACGTCTCGGCCGGCCAGACCACGATCGCCGCCAAGCCGGTCTACGGCCGCATGTTCCAGACGCCGTTCTCCGACCGCATCCGCAACGAAGTCGGCATGGCGACGATGGCGGTCGGCAACATCTACGAGCCGGACCACGCCAACTCGATCCTGATGGCCGGGCGCGCCGATCTGGTGGCGCTGGCGCGGCCGCATCTTACGGACCCCTACTGGACGCTGCATGCGGCAGTCGCCCTTGGCGACCGCAGCGTCAAATGGCCGGATCCTTATCTGCGCGGACGCGACCAGATCTACCGCCTGGCCGAACGCGAAGCGGCCGCGGGGCTGAAGGTATGAGCGCCTCCTTGGCCTTCGCGCGGTGGCGCACCCCCACCCCTGGCCCCTCCCCACAAGGGGGAGGGGAACTATGTTGCGACCTGCTCAGACGTCAACACGCGGGCTTGCAATGGTTGCGCGCTGCCACAGCCTCCCCC
>SAQE01000082.1 GCA_004020545.1 Mesorhizobium sp.
TGACCACAGCACGAAGCAAATGTGTGCGCACGCTAGCCCCTTGTGGGAGAAGGTGAGGCGCTTTACCCCAATCCCCTCAGCTTTGCCTTCACCTCGAGAAAATCCCGCCACGCCAGCTTCTTATGCGCCGGCGTCCTCAAGAGATATGCCGGGTGCAGCGTCGGCATGGCCGGAATGGCGACGCCCGATGCGGTCGTATGCACCCGCCAGTTGCCGCGCAGCCTGAGTATCCCCTCGGTGGTGTTGAGCAGCGTCTTTGCCGATGGCCCGCCGAGATTGACCAGCACCTTCGGATTGACCAGCTCGATCTGCCTTTCGATGAACGGGCGGCAGATTTCGGTCTCGTGCGGTGTCGGCGTGCGGTTGCCCGGCGGGCGCCAGGGGATGACGTTGGCGATATAGGCCGATGTCCGGTCGAGACCGATCGCGGCCAGCATGCGATCGAGCAGCCGGCCGGAGCGGCCGACGAAGGGCAGGCCTTCCAGATCCTCGTCGCGGCCAGGCGCCTCGCCGACCAGCATCAGATCGGCATTCGGGTTGCCGTCGGCGAAGACCAGGTTCTTGGCGGTAAATTTGAGATTGCAGCCGTCGAAGGTCGCCATATGCTGGCGCAACTCGTCAAGCGTCGAGGCGCTGGTCGCCAGTTGCCGCGCGAGCAGAACCTGCCCCTCGTCAGGCACCGCGGCGGCCATTGGACGAGCAGGCGCATCCGGTATTCCGCTTGCATCCAGCCCGGGCGAAGACGCCTGCCGCTCCGGTGTCCTGTTGGCGTCGAGGCTTGGCCCGGATGACTGTCTTTCTTGAAGCCTGCTTTCCCGAACGGGCGCGACCGGCGCCGACGCGCGCTCAGCTTGCTTGGGCCTGGCCTCGGCGAACCGGTTGATGGGCGCGTCTTCCAGCGCCTCGTCGACGCCGGCGCTGGCATAGAAGGCGAGCAGCTCGGCGAGTTCGGCCGGGGTTTTGAGGGAAGCGGCAGTCATGGCGCCACCATCATCCGCGCGGCGGCATTTTGCAAGTTGGAGCGGCCGATCAACCAGTGGGTATGCGCGGGTCCTGCACCAGATAAAACGTCCAGCGCGGCGTGTAGTCGGTGATCAGGAACTCGAAGGTCGCCGTCTTCAGCGGGTCGACCTTGCCGTTCTTGAACAAGAGACGGTCGTAGGGTTCGAACTGGCGGTCGAAATCGGCGAAGTTGCTCGAGACGATGTTGTCGGGCGCCTTGTTGCGCTGGTCGAAGGAGAGGCCGTCGCCGAACACGCTCGGCTGGTCGAGGATCTCCTGCAGTTCGAACTGGAATTCCACCCAGGGGAGCGCGCTGTTGTTGAGCACGTCGATGCGCATATACATGACGCCGTTGGCGACGTCGCCGGCCCTGCCGAAGGCCTCGATCGGCCGGGTGGCGCGGATGGTCAGCGTCACCGGCGTCGCCGAATTCAGCTCCTCGGTGATGATGAGCGGGTCCTCCTTGGTGCCGACGCCGGAGGCGCCGGTGATGCGGAAGCCGCCAAGCTCGTCGGAAAAGGAGTAGGCGCCGGCCGCCCAGACTTTCTGCGGATCGGCCTGCGCCGGGGCGATCAGGAAGAGGAGCGGAAGAACCGCGCGGCAGAGCACGCCGGGCGTGAAGAGTAAGCGCTTCAATGAAAAGCCGGATGGCTCGGGAGTGCGCATGGGGTCAAGTATTGCCGATAAGCAAGCCGCCGAACAATTAAAAACGTGCCGGACAGGCCTGGCCTTCCCACTGAAGGGTCCTGGCCTATGCTTCGCAGTGGCCTACCCGTGGGCCGTTTCGCATGGAAAACCGCGACTTTTTGTCGAATTCGGCTTTGTCACGTCAGCGCCGGTTTCGCGTCGCGAATTGATGCGCTATGCAGCGCGTGAGCCAGCAGAATGCGAGAACATGGCGAGCCAGTGAGGGGCCGATGAGCGAAATCGAACGCGAGAGCATGGAATTCGACGTGGTGATCGTCGGCGCAGGCCCCGCCGGCCTTGCCGCGGCGATCCGTCTGAAGCAGCTCAGCCCCGACCTTTCCGTCGTCGTGCTGGAAAAGGGCGGCGAGGTCGGCGCCCACATCCTGTCCGGCGCCGTCGTCGACCCGATCGGCATCGACCGCCTGCTGCCGGGCTGGCGCGAGGAGGAGGGCCATCCGTTCAAGACCCCGGTGACCGACGATCATTTCCTGGTGCTTGGCCCCGCCGGTTCGTTCCGCCTGCCCAACTTCCTGATGCCGCCGCTGATGAACAATCACGGCAACTACATCGTCTCGCTCGGCAATGTGTGCCGGTGGCTCGCGACCAAGGCCGAGGCGCTCGGCGTCGAGATCTATCCAGGCTTTGCCGCGGCCAGCCTCGTCTACAATGAGGCCGGCGCCGTCACCGGCGTCATCACCGGCGACATGGGCGTCGAGAAGGACGGCACGCATGGTTCGGCCTACGCGCCAGGCATGGCGCTGATGGGCAAATATGTGCTGATCGGCGAGGGCGCGCGCGGCTCTCTCGCCAAGCAGCTGATCGCCAAATACCGCCTTGCCGACGGCCGCGAGCCGGGCAAGTTCGGTATCGGCCTCAAGGAGCTGTGGCAGGTCAAGCCGGAGAACCACAAGCCGGGCCTGGTGCAGCACTCCTTCGGCTGGCCGCTCGACATGAAGACCGGCGGCGGCTCCTTCCTCTATCATCTCGAGGACAACCAGGTGGCGGTCGGTTTCGTCGTCCACCTAAACTACAAGAACCCCTGGCTGTCGCCCTTCGAGGAGTTCCAGCGCTTCAAGACGCATCCGGCGATCAAAGGCACCTTCGAGGGCGCTAAGCGGATCGGCTATGGCGCGCGCGCCATCACCGAGGGCGGCTGGCAGTCGGTGCCGAAGCTCTCCTTCCCGGGCGGCGTGCTGATGGGCTGCGCGGCCGGCTTCGTCAACGTGCCGCGCATCAAGGGCTCGCACAATGCGGTGCTGTCCGGCATGTTGGCGGCCGAGCACGTCGCGGACGCCATTGGCGCTGGGCGCGCCAATGACGAGCTCACCTCCTACGAGGAAGCCTGGCGCGGCAGCGACATCGGCAAGGACCTGAAGAAGGTGCGCAACGTCAAGCCGCTGTGGTCTCGCTTCGGCACCATCATCGGCGTCGGCATCGGTGGGCTGGACATGTGGTTGAACACGCTGTTCGGTTTCTCGCCCTTCGGCACGCTGAAGCACGGCAAGGCCGACTACGCGACGCTGGAGCCGGCGTCCAAGCATCAGAAGATCGCCTATCCGAAGCCGGACGGCGTCTTGACCTTCGACCGGCTCTCCTCGGTGTTCCTGTCCAACACCAACCATGAGGAAAACGAGCCGGTGCACCTCATCGTCGGCGACGCGGCGCTGCAGCAGCGCTCCGAGCACGACGTGTTCGCCAGCCCGTCGACCCGCTACTGCCCGGCCGGCGTCTACGAATGGGTGGACAAGGACGGCAACGCCGCCGCCGATCCGTCGGCGAAGGACGTGCGCTTCGTCATCAACGCGCAGAACTGCGTCCACTGCAAGACCTGCGACATCAAGGACCCGAACCAGAACATCAACTGGGTGCCGCCACAAGGTGGAGAGGGTCCGGTCTATCAGGGCATGTAAGACAGCAGAAATGTTGAAACCGTCCCGGGCTTGTGGTTCCCTTCTCCATCGATAGGGAGAAACGGCGATGCGCCTGGCGGTTCTGACATGCCTTGTCGCTCTCGGCGCGTTCTGCGCGCCGCAGGCCTCGGCCGGCACCAAGGTGCTGGTCCAGATGCGAACCTATGACATTGTCGGCAATTCCGGCGCGGCGCTGATCGAAGCCATGGACAGCAAAGGTCCCAAGCATGGTTTCATGACGCATGCCATCGCCCAAACCGCCTACACAGTCGACTGGAAGCTCGGCGTGATCCAGGACAAAGGCTCGTGCCGGATACGGCAGGCGAACGGCACGCTCAATCTCTTCTACACTTTTCCGCGCGTCGCTTCGCCGGCGACGCCGGCGCTGACGAAGCGCTGGACCCGGTTCTTCGCCGGCGTACGTGCCCATGAGGAAACTCATGGCCGCATCGCCAGGGAGATGATGCGCGCCACGGAGCGGTCGATCACCGGTCTGAAGGTCGCCGACGATCCCTATTGCTACAAGGCTCGCAGCGAGGCGCGCCGGCGCATCCAGGCCGCCTATGCTGAATACGAGGCCAAACAGAGTGCCTTCGATGCCCGAGAGCACCGCGACGGCGGCCATGTCGAGCATTTGGTCGCGGCTTTGATGAAGCCTTAGCGGCGCATTGCGAAACAGTTGACGCTGGCAGGACAGAGGGGGGGCGCGAAGGATCGCTACGTCAACCCGGTGTCTTCCCGAGTCGCACGAGAGAAGCCAGTGCTGTCTCGTGCTCGTCCTTGGGCTGGGTCTCGTCGGGCCGCAGCGAGAACTCGACCAGCACCGGCAGATGATCCGAGCCGGTGTCTTCCAGCCGGGTCGCGGAATGGATCGTCACCCCGCCCTTGCTGAACACCTGGTCGATCGGCAGGCCGGCGAAGCGCCGCAGGAAGTCGGGCAGCTTCCGGTGGATCCAGGTCGGCCCGGCCGACGGCATCACCGTCAGCTTGCCGAGCGAAGCGACGCGCCGCACGGCCGCGCTCCAGGGCACGGCGTTGCAGTCGCCGGCCATGATCGCCGTTTCGCCGAGCGCGGTCAGCGGTTCCGACAGCTCGCCGATCTGCCAGTACTGCTCGAGCGGCCAGGGCCAGCTCAAATGGATCGCGGCGACGTCGACGCCGGTTCCGCCGAAATCGATCGTCGCGATCGCCATCGCGCCGCGCGGCTCGCAATGCGGCGCGGTGCCGGCGGCGAAGGGCCGGCGCGAGAGCAGCGCGACGCCGAATACGCCGTTGGGGTAGGGGCAGAGGATGCGGTAAGGATAGGCGCCGGTGATATAGCCAAGCTCGGTCGTCCACATCCCCGACACCTCGTCGAGGGTGATCACGTCGGGGTTGGTCCGGCCGATCAGCGAAAGCACCTTCTTCGGCGTCGGATTGTCGAAGCGCAAATTCATCTGCAGCAGGCTGTAGACGATCCGGTCGGCGGGCTTGGCGATCGCCTGTTGCGGCCACAGCCTGGGCAGCGCGCTCACCGTCGTGGCGAAGCTGGCGATGGCAAAGAGCAGCACCGCTGTCGCCTGCAGCCGATAGGAGCTGGCCAGCAGCGCCAGCGCCAGCAGCGCCGTAAGCACGCTCAGATGAATGCGGAAATGCGAGAAGGAATCGAAGGCCGGATGCAGCGCGCCGAGGAGCCCGGCCAGCAGCGCGGCCGACAGTGCCATCATCGCCAGGAATGCCACCCCAGCCGTCATGTTCGAGTGCGCGCCGCCTGTTGTCATCTCGGTCTTGGTCTGCCGAATGCCGCTGGCAATCTGTTTGGAGCGAGATAGTCTCGCTCTGGCCTGCTTATCGGCCAAATTGCGGCCTTCGCAAGACGGCGAATTGCCTCGCCGCGCCGCTGGCTACTGGAAGGCCGTTTCGGAAAAACTTCTCAACTTGCGCGAATGCAGCCGCTCCATCGGCATTTCGGCCAGCTTCTCCATCGCCCTGATGCCGATGGTGAGATGCTGCGCCACCTGCCGCTTGTAAAATTCGGTCGCCATGCCGGGCAGCTTCAGCTCGCCATGCAGCGGCTTGTCGGAGACGCACAGCAGCGTGCCGTAAGGCACGCGGAAGCGGAAGCCGTTGGCGGCGATCGTCGCCGATTCCATATCGAGCGCGATGGCGCGCGACTGCGACAGGCGCTGCACCGGGCCACGCTGGTCGCGCAGTTCCCAGTTGCGGTTGTCGATGGTGGCGACGGTGCCGGTGCGCATGATGCGCTTGAGGTCGTAGCCGGACAGGCCCGTGACCTCGGCGACCGCCTCCTGCAGCGCCACCTGGATTTCCGCCAGCGGCGGGATCGGCACCCAGACCGGCAGGTCGTCGTCCAGCACATGGTCCTCGCGCACATAGGCATGCGCCAGCACATAATCGCCCAGCGCCTGCGTGTTGCGCAGGCCGGCGCAGTGGCCCAGCATCACCCAGGCATGCGGCCGAAGCACCGCGATATGATCGGTGATGGTCTTGGCGTTGGAGGGGCCGACGCCGATATTGACCATGGTGATGCCGCCATGGCCCGGCTTCTTCAGATGATAGGCCGGCATCTGCGGCAGGCGCGGAGGCGGCGTGCCGTCGCTCGGCGCGCCGGCTCTGGCCTTTGTCACCACATTGCCCGGTTCGACGAATTCGGTGTAGCCGCCTCCGCCCTTTTCCATCAGATCGCGGGCGCGCGCCACGAACTCGTCGATGTAGAACTGGTAGTTGGTGAACAGCACGAAATTCTGGAAATGCTGCGGGCTGGTCGCCGTGTAGTGCGACATTCGGTGCAGCGAATAGTCGATGCGCTGCGCGGTGAACGGCGCCAGCGGCCTCGGCTCGCCGAACGCCACCTCGAAGGTGCCGTTGGCGATCTGGTCGTCGGTGCCGTCGAGGTCCGGCACGTCGAACAGGTCGCGGATCGGCCGCTTGATGCGCTCGGCCGCCGTGCCGTCGACATAGGTGCCTTCCAGGAAGGCGAAATGCAGCGGGATCGGCGTCGTCGATTCCGACACCGTCACCTGCACGCCGTGATTGCGCATGATGAGCCGAAGCTGCTCGACGAGGTAGTTCTCGAAAAGCTGCGGCTGGGTGATGGTGGTGGCAAAATGCCCAGGCGTCGGCATATGGCCGTAGGCTTGGCGCGAGTCGATCTGGGTGAACGAGGTCGTGGTGACGCCGATCTGCGGATAGAAGGCGCGGTAGCGCTTGCTCTCGTCGCCGCCGGCCGCGAGTTCGGCGAAGGAATCGCGCAGGAATTTGGTGTTGCGGTCGTAGAGCCTCTGCAACGCCGCGACCGCCTTCTTGGCGTCGTCGAAGCTCTGCCTGCCGAAAGGCTCCGGCATGACGACCGATTCGATGGCTTGGGGATAGATTCGCTTTTCCATGGCCCAATATAGGGATTTGGAAGAGCGCTTGGGAGGGGGAGGCGGGCGCGAAGCTCGCCCTGCGGCGTATTTTTCTTCGACCGTGTCAGCCGCGCTGCAGGCTGACCAGCAGCACGAAGCCGACGCCCGCCTTCTTCGGCGTCGGCGCTTCGATGATCGAACCGGTGTCGGCGCGCATCATCGGCACCGCTAGCACGGGAGCGGCAAGCAGCATCAGGATGAGCATCGCCCGCGGCAGGAGCCGAAGGGTCTTGAGGGTAGAGGTAGCGATGCGGTTCATGGTGGTGGTTCCGGTTTCGAGTATTGGTCGTTTCAGCGGTCGAAATGGTTCATGCAGTCCAGCCGGCAGGTGTCGGCCATTCCCGACGAGCGGGCCGGACGGCCGGCTTCGGCCACCAGGATGGCGAAGACCATGCCGAACAGGCTCATCAGCAGGCAGACGATGGTGAAGCGGCGGACAAGCATTGGTCTCTCCTTCAATGGCGAGGAGAATGCCCGAATGCCTCTGAACCGGTTCTGAGACCGGTATTCATCTACCGTTCAAAATGATTGATATGGTCGCGATCTGGCTGACGCAGGTTGCCAAAAGTGCACAGCGGTTTGGGAAAACGGCGTGCGGAAGGACAAGGGCCTGAAGCCCTTGGAACCTTCCGCGCCCGGCAATGCGCTTCGAAACAGCGCCTAAAAAGAAAACGGGGCCGCGCGGCCCCGTTCATCAGTTCGTTCAAGCGGCGATCAGAGTTTGTGCCAGGTCTGGCTCTTGCAGATCAGCCCGCCCAGCACGCAGCCGCTCATCTTGAGCGAGGCGCCGGAAATCGTCGCCTTGCCGGAATAGGTCTTGTCGGTTTCCGGGTCGGTTATGGTGCCGGTGTACTTGTTGTCGCCGGCTGCCTTGAACGAGCCGATGGTTTTTCCGGCATATTTGCCGGACTTGAGCGTGATCGAGAACGAGCCGCTGCCGGCGATCGCCGCCGTCGACCCGGCCTGCGTCTTCCAGTTGCCTTCGATCGGATCGGCCCAGGCGGCACCGACCATGATCAGGGTGGCCGCCAGGGCCATGCTCACTTTTCGAAACATATCTGTCCTCCTCCTACAGGGTTCCGGCGGGGCTCCGTTCCGCCTCTGTCCCTTACGCAAAGGTAAAGCTAATCCAGCTACCGTCAAAACGAAAGCGGTGCCGCCACGGAAGGTTGCAAGGATTTTTGACCGCACGCGTCGCTGAAACTGAACGGAAGCAGAAAGAGGCTTCGGTTTCCGTGGTTAGCGAAGTCTTGATACCGGTGACCGAAATTTTCATCGAATTTAGTGCAAAGAGGCAGAATTGCGCCATTCCTATGCTTAACAGTTTTTCGCATTTACCTCTTGTTTTAGCTTTGTTTTCTTCAAATTAAGCAAAACATTTAACGACGGATTCAAGGCCAGCCGTCATCCTCGAAAGCATCGAAAGAGCGGCCCGCCCCAAGGACATCAAGGGACAGGAGGAGGCAGCTCTCGGGAGCCAGACAGGGGATTGAAATGGCACGTTTTGAAATGCTCGAGGCCGGCTTCGGCGCCATGGGGGCAACCGCCCAGGCCGACATTCTTTTCGAACTGGGCATGATGTATGCGACCGGCCGCGACTGCGAGACCGACGTCGTTGCCGCCCACAAATGGTTCAACATCGCCGCGATCAAGGGTTCGATCCGCGCCGCCGAGCTGCGCTCGGAACTCTCGGCCACGATGTCGAAGATCGAGATCGCCAAGGCGCTGCGCGAAGCGCGCGAATGGATGACGATGCACTGACCTTGCGGGCCTGAGGCCCGAAAGTCTTCAGGGGACAAGGCCGCAGAAAGACGGCCGGCTGACAAGAGCAAGAACGCGGCAGGCAAGACTTGCCTAGCTGCGCAGACACAGGGAAGCGAGCGGGTTCAGGCGCGGGGCGCCGGGGAAGCTCGACTGCAAAAGCCGCGACCGGCCGGGACAAGGCCGGCGCGGCTTTTGCATTCTACGGCATCCGCGGTGTTGCTTTCGCGGTGGCGTGGCCCAAGAAATGCTCGCCGAAATGAACCAAAGCGGTATGTATAGTCCTCTCGACAGTTCCGGCGAAGGGTGGAATTGTCCCGGCTCTCAGGAACAAGCGTGGCCGGCACGGCCGCGCGCAAGTGGAGGAGTTCTATTGCCATGAAAAGATTGGGTATTTTGAGCGCGGCCGCATTGGGCCTGATGATGAGCGCATCGGTCGCTTTCGCCGACGACATCACCATCTCGGTGGTCGGCCCGATGACCGGTCAGCTCGCCACGATCGGCGACCAGTTCAAGCAGGGCGCGAAGGCTGCCGCCGACGCCATCAACGCTGCCGGCGGCGTCAACGGCTCCCAGATCAAGCTCGACATCGAGGACGATCAGTGCGATCCGAAGCAGGCGGTTTCGGTCGCCAACCGCATCGTCGCCAACGGCGTCAAGTTCGTCGACGGCCATGCCTGCTCGGGTTCGAGCATTCCGGCTTCCGCCGTCTATGCCGAATCCGGCACGCTGATGATGAGCCCGGCCTCGTCCAACCCGGTGCTGACCGACGCCGCGGCCAAGTCCGGCTGGCCGACGATCATGCGCCTCTACACGCGTGACGACGCGCAGGGCGCCTTCATCGGCCCGTGGATCGCCAAGAAATATGCCGGCAAGAACGTCGTCGTCCTGCACGACAAGAGCGCCTACGGTCAGGGCGTTGCCGATGTGGTCAAGGCGACGATGAACGCCGGTGGTCTGAAGGAAGTCGACTATGAAGGCATCAACGCCGGCGAGAAGGACTATTCGGCTCTGGTCACCAAGCTCAAGGCGCTCAAGGCCGATGTCGTCTATTTCGGCGGCTATCACCCCGAGGCCGGCCTCATCGTGCGCCAGGCTGCCGAGCAGAACGTCAAGTTCCAGCTGATCATGCCGGACTCGATCGCCACGCCGGAATTCTGGCAGGTCGCCGGTCCGGCCGGTGAAGGCACCATGTTCGTCTTCCCGTCCGATCCGCAAGCGAAGCCGGAAGCCAAGGACGCCGTGGCCAAGATCAAGGCCGGCGGCTTCACGCCGGAAGGCTTCACGCTGTTCTCCTATGCCGTGATCCAGGCGGTTGCCGAAGGCATCAAGCGCGCCGGCACCGACGATCCGGGCAAGGTCGCCGAAGCTCTGAAGGACGGCAAGCCGATCAGCACCGTCGTCGGCGACGTCATCTTCGACGAGAAGGGCGACCTGAAGAACGCCAGCTACGACATCAACCAGTGGCATGACGGCAAATACGCGCCGATCAAGCCGTAAGCGGTTCTGCAGAACAAATGGAAATGGCCGGTCCCGTCCGGCCATTTTCTTTTTGGCAGCGGTCGGCGCTCTACGGCGCTGTCCCGCCACACATATCCCGTAACAACGCCGTCAGACCTGGCCGTCCTCGGCAAACCGCACCAGCACCGTGCCGTCGCTCACCTGCGCCCCTTCGGCCGCGATCTCGGCGATCACGCCGTCATGCGGAGCGGCGATGGTATGCTCCATCTTCATAGCCTCGAGGATCAGGAGCGGCTGGCCTTTGATCACCGTGTCGCCCGCTGCCGCGCGCACCAGCTTGACCAGCCCCGGCATCGGCGCGCGCAGGCTGCCCGAGGCGGCCGCGGCTTCGTCCGCCTTGGCCAGCGGATCGGGCACCGCGAATGTGTAGCCGACCGCGCCTTCGAACACGGTGACGTGGCCCGGCCAGCGGGCGGTGCGCGGCAAATTCCGCAGATCATGCGAATTGATCGCGTCGTGCGGTGCTTCCAACGCCACCTGGAAGCGACCGTCCGGCCGCGCCGAGACGCTGGCCAGGATATTCTCCTCGCCATAGCGCAGGCGGGTGCGTCGCGAGAGCGTATGGAAATGTGCATAGCCAACAAGCGAGGACCACGGATCGGCGGCGGGACCCGGCGCGCCTGCATCTGTCGCCGCCAGCGCCGCCGCGGCTATCGCTTCATCGCTTGGCGCTGCGACGGCGACGAGAGCGTCCTGATGCCTGCCGATCAGGCCGGTGTCGACATCGCCCGCCGCGAAATCGACGTCCGCGGCAAGCGCCGCAAGGAAGGCTGTGTTGACGATCGAGCCGGCGACTTCGGTCCGGCCAAGCGCATCGCGCAACGCCGCGAGCGCGGCGGTCCTGTGCTCAGCGTGGACCACCAGCTTGGCGATCATCGGATCGTAGAAGGGCGAGATCGCGTCGCCGGCCCGCACGCCGGTTTCGACGCGGATCGCCGTGCCCTCGGGCGGCGCGTCGGGGAACTTCAAATGGTGGAGCGTGCCGGTCGCCGGCAGGAAGCCTTTTGATGCGTCCTCCGCATAGAGGCGCGCCTCGAAGGCGTGTCCAGCAAGCACGATCTCGCCCTGCGTCTTCGGCAGCCTCTCGCCGGAGGCGACACGGAGCTGCCACTCGACCAGATCGACGCCGGTGACCATCTCGGTGACGGGATGCTCGACCTGCAGCCGCGTGTTCATCTCCATGAACCAGAAGCGGTCGGCTTTCAGGCCGGCGGAAGCATCGACGATGAACTCGATGGTGCCGGCCCCTGAGTAGCTGATCGCCTTGGCGGCCTTCACCGCGGCTTCCGTCATCGCTTTGCGCAGCGCCGGCGTCATCCCGGGGGCTGGCGCCTCCTCGATCACCTTCTGGTGGCGGCGCTGCGCCGAGCAGTCGCGCTCGTAAAGATGCACCGCGCTGCCAAAGTTGTCGCCGAACACCTGAACCTCGATATGGCGCGGCTTGTCGACATACTTCTCCACCAGCACACGGTCGTCGCCGAAGGCAGCCTTGGCCTCGCGCCGCGCACCGGAAAGCGCCTCGGAGAAATCGCCCGGATGGTCGACACGCCGCATACCCTTGCCGCCGCCGCCGGCGCGCGCCTTGATCAGTACCGGATAGCCGATCTCGCGCGCCTTGGAGGCAAGCAGCACGATCTCCTGCGCCTCGCCGTGATAGCCGGGGACCACCGGCACGCCGGCCTTTTCCATCAGCCGCTTGGCGGCATCCTTCAGCCCCATGGCGCGGATCGAGGCGGCGGACGGCCCGATGAAGACGAGCCCGGCCGCCATCACCTGGTCGACGAAATCAGGATTTTCCGACAGGAAGCCGTAGCCGGGATGGATAGCCTGCGCGCCGGTGGCGAGCGCCGCAGCAATGAGCCTGTCGCCGCGCAGATAGCTTTCGCCGACGGGCGAGGCGCCGATATGCACCGCCTCGTCGGCCATCTCGACATGCAAGGCGCGGGCGTCGGCGTCCGAGTAGACGGCGACGGTGCGCACGCCCAGCTTGCGCGTGGTGCGGATGACGCGACAGGCGATCTCGCCGCGATTGGCGATCAGGATCTTGCCGAACATGGAGCCTCCGCGCGTGGGGTTCGAATTCCGCGAGGGGCAAGGCGCTTGAACACCCCCCTCTGTCCTGCCGGACAGAAGGGGGGACTGTCCCGCCAGCTTTTCCGGGCGATAACCCGCACTTGTCTGTACTGAGGAATCCGTTGATCCATAAGGTCACCTTTCCCAGATGGCAGCAACGGCTCGCCGGTATAGTTCCGCCGTCGGCTCGTCAAAGCAGCAGAAAGTAACGATCTGCGGTACTGCATTCTGTTGCAAGAAGCCGCTTACAATACCGGCGGCGATCCCGGTCGCTTCGTCCTTCGGAAAGCCGTAGATGCCGGTCGAGATCGCCGGGAAGGCGATCGTTTGGCAGTTATGGTCCCGGGCGATTTCGAGCGAGCGCCGGTAGCAGGAGGCAAGCAGTTCCGCCTCGCCCCTGCCGCCGCCCTGCCAGACCGGCCCGACCGCATGGATGACGTAGCGTGCCGGCAGGCGATAGCCCTTGGTCAACTTGGCGTCGCCGGTCTTGCAGCCTCCGAGCGCGCGGCATTCGGTGTCCAGTTCAGGCCCGGCGGCGCGGTGGATGGCGCCGTCGACACCGCCGCCGACGAGCAGCGAGGAGTTGGCGGCATTGACGATGGCATCGACCGCGAGCTTGGTGATGTCGCCGGTATGAATGCGGATCCTGTCGCCGAGAGCACTCATCGTCACATCCTGAACACGCCGAACTTCGTCTCTTCGATTCCCGCATTGAGCGCCGCCGAGAGGCTGAGCGCCAGCACCTCGCGCGTCTTGGCCGGATCGATGATGCCGTCGTCCCAGAGCCTTGCCGAGGAATAGAGCGGGTGGCCCTCATGCTCGTATTTCATCAGGATCGGCTTCCTGAATTTCGTTTCCTCCTCGGCGCTCCATTGGCCGCCCTTGCGCTCGATGCCTTCGCGCTTGACCATGGCAAGCACCGTCGCCGCCTGTTCGCCGCCCATCACCGAGATGCGCGCGTTAGGCCACATCCACAGGAAGCGGGGCGAATAGGCGCGGCCGCACATGCCATAGTTGCCGGCGCCGAAGGAGCCGCCGATGATGACGGTGAGCTTGGGCACGCGCGCCGTCGCGACCGCCATGACCAGCTTGGCGCCGTCCTTGGCGATGCCGCCGGCCTCATATTTCCGCCCGACCATGAAGCCGGTGATGTTCTGCAGGAAGATCAGCGGAATGCCGCGCTGGCAGCAGAGCTCGATGAAATGCGTGCCCTTCAGCGCACTTTCCGAGAACAGCACGCCGTTGTTGCCGAGGATGCCGACCGGCATGCCGTGCAAATGGCCAAAGCCGGTGACCAAGGTGGTGCCGTAATTCTGCTTGAACTCGTCGAACTCCGAACCGTCGACCAGACGCGCGATCACCTCGCGCACGTCATAGGGCTGGCGCAGATCCGTCGGCACGATGCCGTAAAGTTCATGCGGATCGTGAAGCGGCGGTACCGGTTTCTGCAGATTGAGGCTTATAGCCTTGTTCCGATTCAGGTTCTTGATGATGCGCCGGCAAATGGCCAGCGCGTGCTCGTCGTCCATGGCGTAGTGGTCGGCGACGCCGGAAAGCCTGGTGTGGACGTCGGCGCCGCCGAGCTCCTCGGCGCTGACATCCTCGCCGGTGGCTGCCTTCACCAGCGGCGGGCCGCCGAGAAAAATGGTCGCCTGGTTACGCACCATGATCGTCTCGTCCGACATTGCCGGCACGTAGGCGCCGCCGGCCGTGCAAGAGCCCATGACGCAGGCGATCTGCGGGATGCCGGCCGCCGACATGTTGGCCTGGTTGTAGAAGATGCGGCCGAAATGCTCGCGATCGGGAAACACCTCGTCCTGGTTCGGCAAATTGGCGCCGCCGCTGTCGACCAGATAGACGCAAGGCAGGTTGTTCTGCAGCGCGATCTCCTGCGCGCGCAGATGCTTCTTCACCGTCAGCGGATAATAAGTGCCGCCCTTCACCGTCGCGTCGTTGACGACGACCATCACCTCGGTCCCTTCGACGCGTCCGATGCCGGTGATGATGCCGGCCGCGGGAATGTCCTCGCCATACATCGACCAGGCCGCGAACTGGCCGACCTCGAGGAAGGGCGAGCCGGTGTCGAGCAGTTGCGCCAGCCGCTCGCGCGGCAAGAGCTTGCCGCGGCCTTGGTGGCGCTCGCGCGCCTCGTCCGAGCCGCCGCGCTCGATGCCGGCCGCCTTCTCGGCGATGTCGGCGACCAGCTCGCGCATGCGCTCGGCATTGGCGCGGAAGCTTTCGGAGGCGGGGGAGATCTGTGTTTGTAGTGTGGCCACGTTATTCTTCACACCTCTTGATGCCGCAACGGAACCAGTGTAACAGCCCGCGCCCGGATGCTGCGTGCCAAGCGTAGCATCTTTTGTACGAGTGACACCTTCAGGAGGCGACGATGAAAGGCATGCCTATGCATTTCACCAGATGTCTCCCTTCGGCCATGGCCTGACGCCGCCGAAGGGCGGCTTTCCACGTCCCGAATTTGAGCAAGAGGAACACGGTGCCTGCAAGCGCGGTGGGTGTCACCATGTATGTGCGGTTTGTAACGCCGCTGATCCATCCAAACAGCCGGGTGGAGACCGGCTTTTTCCATGCGTCCTGGTACCTGTACGGGAACGGCTGCCCGGACTGGATCCACGGCGAGCTGGAGGATCAGTTCGACTGGTTCGATCGGCATTTGCCCATTCCTGGCCGGGTTGGTCGGCATTTCAAGCGCCGCAACCCGATCTGGGGCATCTGCTGGTTCCATCCGGACGCCAAGGAGGCGATCAGCCGCGCGCGTTATTGCGCCTGGCTGATCGAAGAGGGCGGCTTGCCCGTGCGCTCGATCAGGTCGGCGCGCCAGCGCGAGGTGCTTTGGCGCGATGCGCACCAGATCGTTGCCAAGCCAACCGATGATCTGCCCAAGGCATTCGGTTGAGGTGGCGGAGGGAGACATCATACTCCCTCCGCCATGATCTCGCGCCCGATCAGCCAACGGCGGATCTCGCTGGTGCCGGCGCCGATCTCGTAGAGCTTGGCGTCGCGCAAAAGCCGCCCGGTGGGGTAGTCGTTGATATAGCCATTGCCGCCGAGAAGCTGGATGGCGTCGAGCGCCATCTGCGTCGCCTTCTCGGCCGCGAACAGCACGCAGCCGGCGGCGTCCTTGCGAGTCGTCTCGCCGCGGTCGCAGGCGGCGGCCACGGCGTAGACATAGGCCCGCGCGGCGTTCATGGTCGTATACATATCGGCAAGCTTGCCCTGCACCAGCTGGAAGCTGCCGATCGGCTGGCCGAACTGCTTGCGCTCGTGCACATAAGGCACCGCCACGTCGAGGCAGGCCGCCATCAGCCCGATCGGCCCGCCGGAAAGCACCGCGCGCTCATAGTTGAGGCCCGACATCAGCACTTCCACGCCGCGCCCCTCCTCATGCAGCACATTCTCGAACGGCACCTCGACATTCTCGAAGACGAGCTCGCCGGTGTTGGAGCCGCGCATGCCGAGCTTGTCGAGTTTTTGTGCCACCGAAAAGCCTGCAAAAGTCTTCTCGATGATGAAGGCGGTGATGCCGCGCGAATTCCGCTCCGGATCGGTCTTGGCATAGACCACCAATGTCTCCGCGTCGGGGCCGTTGGTGATCCACATTTTCGAGCCGTTGAGCACATAGCGGTCGTTGCGCTTTTCGGCGCGCAGCCTGAGCGATACCACATCCGAGCCGGCGCCGGTCTCCGACATCGCCAGCGCGCCGACCTTTTCGCCCGAGCATAGCGCGGGGAGGTATTTTTCCTTCTGCGCCGGCGTGGCCCAGCGGTTGATCTGGTTGACGCAGAGATTGGAATGCGCGCCATAGGAAAGGCCGACCGAGGCCGACGCGCGCGAAATCTCCTCCATCGCCACGACATGGGCGAGATAGCCCATCCCGCTGCCGCCGAAATCCGGATCGGCGGTGATGCCGAGCAGGCCGAGCGCGCCGAGTTCGGCCCACAGATGCGCCGGGAATTCGTTGGAACGGTCGATCTCGGCCGCGATCGGCGCGATCCTGTCCTGGGCGAAGCGCCGCACGGTATCGCGCAGCGCCTCGATGTCGGCATCAAGTCCGAAGTTCAGCGTATTCGTGTACATGCCGTTTCTCCCCGCGCATGACCCCGAAAATCGACTTCGATTTTCGGAAAGGATCACGCAAATTCAAAGTGCTACAGCGTCCTTTGCGCGTTCGAAGGGACGCGCGGCGCTGTAGGCGTCGATCTTCGCGCCGACCAGGCGCATTGTCATCGACAGATATGTCGTGGTGACCTCAGTGATCGACAGCCGCTCGCCCGGCCGGAACCAGACGATGACGCCGGTCATCATCTGGATCAGCGCCATGGCGGTGAGCCCGACGTCCTCGATCTCCAAGACACCGGCCTCCACGCCGTCGCGCAGGATCGCGCGCAACTCCTTCTCATAGGTCGTGCGCATCTTCAGGATTTGCGTCAGCCGCTCATGCGAGAGGCTGCGCAGCTCCATATTCGAGATATGGGTGGCGTGGCGCCGCTCGATATGGAAGGCGATGTGGTTCTCGACATAGGCGGCGAGCCGCGCCACAGGATTGTTCGTTGCCGGCCGTGTGTTATTCCAGGCCTCCAGCAGGCCTTCCATATGCTCGCGCATCAGCGTGAACAGCAGGTCTTCTTTGGTCGGGAAATAGCGATAGAGCGCTGCCGCCTGCACCCCGACTTCGGCCGCGAGCTGGCGCATGGACATCGCCTCGTAGCCGAGCCGCGCGATCAGGCTGACCGCCGCCTCGCGGACGGCCGCCTCGGTTTTTTCCCCGTCGGAGCCTGTGGTGCGTGCCATATTCGCCTCCGAAAGCATTAATAAAACGAACGTTCAATTAATTCAAGAGCCCCCTTGAGGGGGAGATGTCGCTGAAGGCGACTGAGGGGATCGTCTCGCGTAAATCGCCGACGTGATCGTTTCGTCGCGAAGGACGCTGGCGCTCCATGCGCGGCGACTCCCTCTGGCCTGCCGGCCATCTCCCCTCAAGGGGGAAATCCCTGCCTAGGCGATAATCCGGAAATCGGCAGGTGCCTGGTCATGCACCATCTCTTCGACCTCAACCTTCGAGACCAGCGCGCCGCGAGGTCCTTGCCAAAGCCGGTCGACCATGGTGGCGACAGCGGCATCGGCGCCGGCGATGAGCGCCGTGACCGAGCCGTCGCGCTCGTTGCGCACCCAGCCCGTCAGCCCAAGGCGCACAGCTTCACTGCGCGTCCAGAAGCGGTAGCTTACGCCTTGCACCGTGCCGGAAACGCGCGCTCGAACGGCTCTTTGCTGACCCTGCATCGTCCGCTCCAGAACTCTTCCCCCTAATCAATCTGGAGCAGCATGGACCAAATGCAACGGACTTTGGGGGAGCGTGAGCTCGTCAATTAAATAATTGACTAAGTCAACTGATGGGAGAATTATCGGGATGCAATGTCTCTGAGAGGAGGTCTGCATGCCGCTCGAAGCCCTGGTCGATGATATCCGCCGCTTCAACCGGTTCTACACCGGGCTGGTTGGGCTGCTCGATGAGACCTTGATGCAGAGCCCTTACACCCTGATCGAAGCGCGCGTGCTGTTCGAGCTTGGCCGCAGACCCCGGATAGCCGGCGGCGGGGCCGGCTTCCTGTCGCGCATGTTTCATCTCGATCTCGCGCCGGTGGCATCCGAACTGGCCAGCGAATTGCGCCTCGCCCCGGGCTATCTTATGAGAATTCTTCGGAAATTCACCGCCATGGGGCTCGCTGAAATGCGCAATGGTCCGGAAAACGGGCTGCCCGTTCTTTCGCTGACCTCGCGCGGCAAGGCCGCGCTGGCCGATCTCGAGGGAGCGACGGACCGTGATCTCGCCCGCCTGATCGCCAGACTCGAGGACAAGGAAGCCATGGAGCTTTCGGATGCGCTGAGCCGCGTGACGCGCCTGCTGGAAACCGCAAGAACGTGAAATTGCCAGCGCCGGCGCGGCAGACGCTGGTGGCCACGGATTCCAGCTCTCATGGATAACGCAGGAAACCGCGATTGCGGCCTGCACCACCTGAATACCGACCACGGCAGAAGCCGGATGCCTGGATCAGTTCCCCCTTGCCGCCGCCAGCGCTCCTGGCAATTCCTCGGCGAAGATGTCGAGCTCATGGTCGAGGCCGACGCTGACCCTGATGCAGCGGTCGAGCCGTGGCGCCATAGGCTTGCGGATGAAGACGTCGCGTGAGAGTAGCGCCTGCATCACCTTCAGTGCGAATGCGCCGTCATGTCCGCAGTCGATGGTGACGAAATTGGTGGCCGACGGCAGCGGCTTCAGGCCGTTTTCCTCGGCGATGGCCGCAATGCGGCGGCGTCCGGCCGCCACGCGCGCCACCACCGAGTTCAGATAGTCCTGGTCGGCCAACGCCTCGAGGCCGGCGATCTGCGCCATGCGGCTGACGCCGTAATGGTTGCGGATCTTCTCGAAATCGCGGATCACTTCGCGTTCGGCCACGGCGTAGCCGCAGCGAATGCCGGCTAGTCCGTAGGCCTTGGAGAAGGTACGCATGCGCAGGACATTCGGCCGCGCGACATCGATCGGCGGCAGCGCCGAGGCCGGGCCCAACTCGCCATAGGCCTCGTCCAGCACCAGCATGGTGGTTTCCGGCAGCGCCTCGATGAAGCGGATGACCTCCGGCGCCTCCCACCAGCTTCCCATCGGATTGTCCGGATTGGAGAGATAGACGAGCGGCGCCTTTTCCCTGGCGACGGCGGCAAGCAGCCCGTCGAGGTCCTCCTTGTCGTCGGCATAGGGCACGGTCACCAGGCGTCCGCCGACACCGGCGATGTGGAAGTTGAAGGTCGGGTAGGCGCCGAGCGAGGTCACCACCGCATCGCCCGGCGCGACATACATGCGGGCCACAAGGCCGAGCAACCCGTCTATGCCTTCGCCCACGACCACGTTCTCGATGCTGACACCATGGTGAGCGGCCGCCGCGGCCTTCAGCTCGTAATTGTCCGGGTCGCAATACATCCACTGGTCGCGCGCGACGCTCTCCATGCGGGCGATGACGCGCGGCGAGGGGCCAAAGCTGCTCTCGTTGGCGCCGATGCGGGCGCGAAAAGGCCGGCCGCGATCGCGCTCCTGCGCCTCCGGCCCGACGAACGGCACCGTGGTGGGAAGCGCGCCGATGATCGGCGTAAGGGAAGGGCGCTGGCGCATGGCGAAGGGCTCGCGTGGAAGAGGGGTCTCTTGCTAGCGCGGGCGGTGGGTGCGTGCAAGTTGCGCCCGATGAAATGGCCAAGCTTGAAGCCGGACCTGGTGGAAGCTCTTTGCGCCTTGGGCGATGCTTACAATTCGTTTGACAAGGGAGAAATGGCGCTGCTGCTTTTTGAGAAGGCGCTGAAGATCGACCAAGATCACCCTCTGGCCCGGATTGGGCTGCCTCGCGCGCTCATGAGCCTCGGCCGCATGGACGAAGCCGCACTTCATCTGAAAGAGGCGATAGAACGGGGCATCGCGGTGCCCGCGGCCCATAACGCACTTGCACGCACACGCAAGTACACGGAAGAGCCGCCAAAGCTCGCAGCGATTTTAAGGGAGCTTCAGGACCCAGGCCATATGCCGGAGGAAGCGGCAACGCTCCATCACGCGGCCGGAAAGATTCTCAACGACCTCCGTCGCTACAAGGAGGCGATAGACCACTTCAAGCAAGGGAATCAGGCTAGGGGCCAAATATTCGACATAGGAAGCTATCGTCGCTGGGTCGATGCCATGATCGAAACCTTCACGCCCGAGCTGGTGGCTTCAATGGCCGCTTATGGCAATCCCTCGGAGGTGCCTGTATTCATTGTCGGCATGCCTCGCTCGGGCACGACGCTGACGGAGCAGATTTGCGCCAGCCATCCAAGTGTTCATGGCGCCGGCGAGTTGGGCAAGCTTGCGCGAACAGCCAATGGACTCGGGCTCAAGGACCGTACCGGCGCAGACCTCGGCAAATCGATTGCCAAAATGACCCCCGATCTGAGCAGGACACTGGCAGACGAGCATCTCGCCTATCTGCGTGAGCGAGCGCCCGACGCACTCCGAATCGTCGACAAGATGCCCCACAATTTCGAGCTGATCGGCCTTGTCGGCGTTCTCTTTGCCAAGGCGCGCATCATTCATTGTCGCCGCGACGCCATCGACAATTGCATCTCCTGTTTCGTGCTGCAATTCAGTGAAGCGCACAGCTACAGCGGCGATCTTCAGACTCTTGGACTCTACTACAGGGAATACGATCGCCTGATGCGGCACTGGAGCAAGGTCCTCCCTGGCCGCATCTTTGAAAACCGGTATGAGACATTGATTGAAAATCAAGAGGAGCAGTCGCACCGCTTGATAGATTATCTCGGGCTGCCCTGGGACGAAGTCTGCTTGCGTTTTTTTGACAGGGCTGGCTCAGTAAACACCTATAGCAATTGGCAGGTCCGCCAGCCGATCTACAAGTCGTCCGTCAAGCGATGGAAGAATTACGAAAGCGAGATCCAGCCGTTGATCGAGGCTTTGGGAGATCTTGCCGAAGTTTGATCGGTAGTTCCAGACTTTGCCGGCTTTGCCCGGGAGCCGCGCAGTCAATTCGCGGCCAACCATCGCGCTCTCTCCTTCGCTGAGGTTCCACCTGCCTGCTCCAAGTCTTGGCACCAAGGTAGCCGCCCCACCTTCGTCATCCTTGGGCGTAGCGACGCGAAGCGGGGCGAAGGCCCAAGGACCATGCCGCGACTCCAGAGCGTTGCGGCGGTGGAGAAGCCCTTGAAACGCTGGAGGGACAGCGCCCCCCTCTGTCCTGCCGGACATCTCCCCCACGTGGGGGAGATTGGACGTCGCCGCGGCTTTCGCCAATCGCCAACGTCGCAGGATTAAGCGGGGCGCCAAAGCTGCTAATCTCCACCCTTGTGGGGGAGATGTCCGGCAGGACAGAGGGGGGCGCGAAGGATCACGACCGATCTCACCCTTGCGCCGCGCATTCCTCGACCAGGTCGCGGCGGCACCGCTTCGCTTCTTGTGCCGCCTAGTTGATAAAGCGATGGGCGTTCCAGCCGATTCCGACCGTTTGCGCGGCTCGCCGAAACGAACCGTGAAATCTTGGCTGACGACGCGTCTGCGACCTGTCGGAATTCATTCCGCTTGCGCGCGGATTCCTGCGATCGTGTCGAATGCAGCACTGTGCAAATGGCGCCTCAGGTGCTGCCCGCAAAAAAGAAAAACCCGGCGGTTGCCCGCCGGGTCCGATTTCAATCAGACGCTGTCGATTAGAACGAGCGCTGGAAGCGGAGGAGACCGCCGATGGCGTCGTCGCCACTAGTAATACCGGTCCAGTTGTGGTTCAGGCCATCGGCATCGCCGATTTTGCCTGCATTGACGTAGTCAACTTCGGCCGTGACCGTCAGGCCCGGGACAATATCGTAAGCGATGTTGGCGGCGATGCCGAGGTTCTCACCTTCGTCATACGAGACCTGAGCGTTGAACGAGGTCTTCTCGTTGAACTTGTAGGTGCCACCGCCCCAGACTGCCCAGTTGCCGTCCCACTGCTTGTAGAAGCCGCGACCGCCAGCTGCGAAGGCATAGGTCGGGTCCGTCAGGTTGTCATCGGTGCCGTAGCCGCCGATGATGAACAGCGAGATCGCGTCGTTGACGTTCACGTCCAAACGAACCTTGGTGGCGACTTCTTCATAGTTGCTGTCGTAGGCAACGACGCCGGTGATGGCGCCCCAGCCCTGCGTCCACTTCACGCCGCCGACGACATGCGGAACATAGCTGTCGATCGTGCCCACGCCGTAGACACCATCCGTGCCGCCGCCCGAGCCTTCTTCGAGCGAGATCACGGCCGAGAAGCCGTTGCCTGCGTCGAAGTAGTACTGAACGACGTTGGTGTCGAAGTCGCCGTAGGGAACCAGCGTATCCTGGATGACGTTGCCGGCATAACCGATGAACGTGTTGAAGGCCGATTCGTCCTTACCGACGCGCAGGCCACCGAGCTGGATCCAGGCGAAGTTCAGCGAAGTGCCCTTGTTGAAGGCCGGATTGACGTCGCCGACCGCGCCTAGATCGGCGTTGCGGTTGCCGAAGTTCCAGCGGGTCTCGGTGTAGGTCTTCAACGTGCCGAGCTCGGTCTCCTGGCCGGTCCAGGTCTTCAGCGTGAAGCGAGCATTCTTGTAGAAGGTGTCGTTGCTGCCGCCGTCCTCAACATCGGCGGACGTCGCGCCGTCGAACGCGCCGACGTCGCCGACGCCGATGTCGTAACGGACATAGCCGCCGATGCGCAGGCAGGTCTCGGTGCCGGGGATGTAGAAGTAGCCCGAGCCGTACACGTCGCAGATCTTGACGTATTCAGCCGGTTCCGGCTCGGCGACGGTCACCGCGTCGGCGGCGCGGGCGCCGGAAACTGCGATCAGGGCCGCAGCTGAGCCGAGAAGAAGGCTCTTGATGTTCATTTTCTGACCTCCAGTCAAAAGTTAAAAAACGGGTCTGGGTATTTTTTGCTGAAGGACAGCGTTCCCTGCCCCATCCCCACTTACCGAAAAAGATGCGCACCGCGCCGCTCCTTCGAACCAGACCTTTACCCAGGCGGCGGCGGCGTTCAACCACGATCGTGTCGGCGGAAGCCCTGTCCGGGCGCTATCCCCGGACGTTGTTGCACAAATGACACGATTTGGCCTCAGTCCGAAAGTTCTCATTAACCAATGAGGCCTTCTTTGCGCCGAATCCGGCAGCGAACGGCCGGAATTGCGGCGCGAGGTCCGGGTCTGCCGTCAGGGAATCGTCAAAGAATCGCCGCATCGCGCTATCCGGCTTCCTGCCCAGGCCGAATTTTCGGCGATTATGGCGCCAGCTTGTTGATTGTGCCGGCGCTTTTCTTTATCCAGCGGCGCGACGGAGAGGTGGCCGAGTGGTCGAAGGCGCTCCCCTGCTAAGGGAGTAGAGGTCAAAAGCTTCTCGTGGGTTCGAATCCCATCCTCTCCGCCACCCTACGCCCTGCGGGCTTCGGGTGGCGGGCCACCTGAGGCCCGCAGGGCGTAGGGTGTCGCCCGAAGCTACGAAGTAGCGCAGGGGGACTAAGCAGTTGTCCGGCTTCACAACGGGGCTTCGTGTGGCAGGCCACCCGGAACCGCATTCGGGCGTAGGAGTGTCGCCCGAAGCTACGAAGTAGCGTAGGGGGACCATGTGGTACGTCTATTTCCTGCAGCTCGACAACGGTGACGTTTATGTCGGGTCGACTAACGACCTCCGACGACGTTTCGAATCGCATCGATCAGGCTATGTGGCTTCGACCAAGGCTCATCTGCCCGTGGCGTTGTAAAGGCCTACATCGCGGTTGAAACCGAGACCAACGCACGCCAACTCGAGCGATATTTCAAGACCGGATCAGGCAAGGCCCTCGCGAAAAAGCGGTTTTGGCCGGTAAGGCCAGATTGATGACTTCAAGACCTATCTATTTGAAATTAAAATAAGAACAGCGCCGCAATCTAATTTTCATCGACCTCCGGTCCCGATTCTGACTGGAGGTCAGAAAATGAACATCAAGAGCCTTCTTCTCGGCTCAGCTGCGGCCCTGATCGCAGTTTCCGGCGCCCGCGCCGCCGACGCGGTGACCGTCGCCGAGCCGGAACCGGCTGAATACGTCAAGATCTGCGACGTGTACGGCTCGGGCTACTTCTACATCCCCGGCACCGAGACCTGCCTGCGCATCGGCGGCTATGTCCGTTACGACATCGGCTTCGGCGACATTGCCGGCCACACGGATGTGCCCGACCGGATGGGCGATGGCACCCACGACACCTATCACAAGCAGGCCCGCTTCACGCTGAAGACCTGGACCGGCCAGGAAACCGAGCTCGGCACGTTGAGAACCTACACCGAGAACCGCTTCAACTTCAGGGAAGGTTGGGATGAGGCTTCCGGCAGCCAATGGTCGTTGAATTTCGCCTGGATACAGCTCGGCGGTTTCCGTGTTGGTAAGGACGAGTCGGCCTGGGTAACGTTCAGCGGTTACGCCGGCAGCGTCATCGAGGATTCGCTCGTCGGCTACGGCGGCGATTTCGACACCGGTGTTATCCAGTACTACTTCGACGCCGGGAACGGCTTCTCGGCTGTGGTTTCGCTGGAAGATGGTCAGGGCGACAACACGATCGACAGCTATATTCCGCACATCGTCGGCGGCGTGAAATACACGCAGGGCTGGGGCGGAATCAGCGGCACTGTCGCATACGACAGCAACTACGAAGAGTGGGTCGGAAAGGCTCGCCTTGACGTGAACGCCACCGATGCTCTGGCGCTGTGGGCTATGGTGAACTACGGCACGGAGAAGAACGTCATCGACAACTTCTTCAAGAACTGGGACGGCAACTGGGCTGTCTATGGTGGTGGCACCTACAAGTTCAACGAGAAGACCTCGTTCAACGCTCAGCTTTCCTACGATGAAGGCAAGACCTTCGGTCTGGCCGCCAACGTCGCATACGACATCGTGCCCGGCTTCACGATCACGGGTGAAGTTGATTATGTCAACCAGGGCTCGAGCGACTACCACCCCATCAGCGATGACTTCTGGGGTGCCCACCTCCGCTTCCAGCGCTCGTTCTAAGGGCTGGACTGCTTGAAGTGAAATCCAGCCCGGGCGTGTTCACGCCCGGGCTGTTTCGTTTTCCAGACTGGGCGCGGGCAAACGAAGGATAGAGAAGGGGGTACTGGTAGCTGAAGTCCGTGAAATGGTTTCGATGGGATCCGCCGGCTGCGGATGAAATCATTTTGTCGGACAAAACTCTTGAAAGGACGCTTTCGAGCGGGTAGCTGTGCGTATCCACTCGGGGGTGTGGTCAAAACAATGACGAACGAAGCGATTCAAGAGGGGGGGTCCTCTGGTCACTTTGCGATTTTTTCTTCTCAGAACTCGAACTTTCGATACACCTATAACAAGGTCAGAGAAGTAAAGTCCTATAGGATCGGGGAACTTTTTGCAGCATACCGGGATATACTCTGGGACGATGGGCGGCATAAATACAATGTCAGCTCTTTCATTGGTGAAATAGACGAGATCCTTCTGGGAGAGCGTTTCAGCACCTTTGACCAGAACACCCTGGACAATCTTATCGGTACCTTGCGCCAGCGCGGGAACAGCAACGCGACCATCAATCGCAAGATGGCTGCTCTCAGCAAGCTGCTGCGCAAGGCTCACAAGATGGGGGATATCCACAGCCTGCCCGAATTCCGCCGCCAGAAGGAGCGGGCGGGGCGGATTCGTTTCCTCGAAAGGGACGAAGAGGCGCGGCTGTTCGCCGCGATTCGCAGCCGCAGCGAGGATGCTTACCGGCTTTCCGTCTTCCTGGTCGATACCGGCTGCCGCCTCGGCGAGGCGCTCGGCCTGATCTGGAACGACATCCAGGAACACCGCGTCTCGTTCTGGATCACAAAGTCCGGCCGCAGCCGCACCATCCCGATGACCGAACGGGTCAAGGAAGTGATCAAGCTGCCGCCGACCACCGAAGGGCGCCGGCCGAAAGGTCCGTTCACCAAGCTGACCCAGGCGCAGTACCGCGCCATCTGGAACGAAGCGAAAGCGGAAGTCGGTCTTGGCGCCGACGAGCAGGTGGTGCCGCATATCCTGCGCCACACCTGCGCCTCACGCCTGGTTCAGGGTGGCATCGACATCCGGCGCGTGCAGATGTGGCTTGGCCACCAGACGCTGTCGATGACCATGCGTTACGCTCACCTCGCCACCAACGACCTCGATGGCTGCGTCGTCGTGCTCGAGAAGCCGCGCGCAGATGAGGCCTGTCGTCAGGCGGAGACTTCGGTCTTTGCGTCCCCGTTGACCACGCCGTCGCCCGCCAAAGCTGCTCCCAAGGAGAGCGGATCGGAACCGGCGAAGGCGCGCCGCGGGAGCTCGAAGGGCAAGTAGCGCTGGTTTCCCCTTCTCCCCTTGTGGGCTAGCGTGCGCACACATTTGCTTCGGGTCATTTTTGC
>SAQE01000083.1 GCA_004020545.1 Mesorhizobium sp.
CCTTTCAAAAAACGCCCATGTGCCATGTGCGCCAAATATCGGCTCCCATGCAAAGACCTCACAAGGGGGGAGATTGGCCGTCATCTCGACCTTCGCCAATTTCCAACGTCGCAGGATGAGCGGTGCGCCTCGAGTGCTGATCTCCCCCCTTGCGGAGGAGATGTCCGGCAGGACAGAGGGGGGTGTGAAGGAACGCTGCGGGGCGGGTGTCGGACGAATTTGGCCGCCCGTGGATGACGAAGGGAGGAGCCTAAGCCGCTTTCCTCCACCCATCCCTGATATGCCTGTACCCATCGCGGTACACCGCCTCCGGGCTCTCGGCGAAATCCCGCCACACCTTGGTCGCCGCCGCCAGATCCTTCAGCGATCGGCCGAAGGATTCGATGGTCAGCCAGTCGTCATAGCCGCTCTTGCGGATGGCGGAAAAAGTCTCCTTCCAGGGGACGTGGCCGCGCCCGGGCACGCCGCGGTCATTCTCCGAAATATGGATGTGGACGACATTCCTGCGATTGCGCGTATAGGCGCCGATCGGATCGGCTTCCTCGATATTGGCGTGGAAGGTGTCGTACATCGCCTTGATATGCGGCCGGTCGATCGCGTCGATATGCTCCGACAGATCGTCCATCGTGTTCACCAGGTAGCATTCGAAGCGATTGAGCGCCTCGAGCCCTATGGTGACGCCCTTCTTGCCGGCATGGTCACCGATGGCGCGCTGCGAGGCCACCGAGCGCTTCTTCTCCGCCGCCGTCGGCCCGCTGCCGGAAAAGGCGCCCAGCGTCGAGTGCAGCGGCCCGCTCAGCCTGTTCGCGCCAAGCGCCGCGCTGCAGTCGATCGCCCATTTCATGTAGGCGATGCCGGCCCTGCGCGTCGCCGCAATCGGCGAGATCAGGTTCATCGCCGGATCGCCCATGGCCGAGACCGCGGTGCGCTCCAGCCCGATGCGGTCAAGCATATCGCCAAGTTTCTTGTAGTCGTCAGGCGTGCCCGCGAAGACCGGTATTTCGACCCCGTCGAAGCCGGTTGCCTTGATGTCCTTCAGCAGCGTCTCATGCTTCGTCGAGACGCTCGTCGTCCACAAGAACATGCACATGCCGATCTTCATCGACATCCCTCCCGCTTTGGCGGCCGGCACTCCCTCCTGCCGATGTCGCACTCCCCCTCATCCGGCAGCTTCGCGGCCACCTTCTCCCCGCAAGGGAGAAGAGGCACGTCGGCGCCAGCCACCCCCTCTCCCCTCGGGGAGAGGTCGGACTGCCCCGAATTGCCCTCCGCAATTCGGTTGGCAATCCGGGTGAGGGGGACTCCCCTTTAGCCGACCGCTGCCGCTCCTAAAGCTTCGTCCACGCCCCATTCTTCTTCGACGACTTCACGCAGGCCTCGATGAAGGCCATACCCTCGACGCCGTCCGCGATCGTCGGGAAGACGACATCCTTGGCAAGCTTGCCGCCTTTGCGCCGTGCTGCCCGGATCGCCCGCGCGGCCTCCTGGTAGATGTTGGCGAAGCCTTCGAGATAGCCTTCCGGATGACCGGACGGCACGCGCGTCACACGCCCCGCCACGGGCATCGCGCCGGCACCGGCCCGGGTCAGCAACTGCTTCGGCTGGCCGAACGGCGTGTACCAAAGATAGTTCGGGTCGGCCTGCACCCATTCAAGCCCGCCCTTCGAGCCGTAGATGCGCAGCTTCAGCCCGTTCTCGTGGCCGGGCGCGACCTGGCTCGCCCAGATCATGCCCTTGGCAGGATGCTTGTTGCCGACCGGCTTGAAGCGCAGCATGACGTTGACGTTGTCGTCGAGCTGGCGGCCCGGCACGAAGGCGTCGAGATCGGCCGACAATGAATCCAGCTCCAGCCCCGAGACGAAGCGGGCGAGGTTGTAGGCATGCGTGCCGATGTCGCCCAGCGCGCCGCCGGCGCCGGCCTGCTTCGGATCGGAGCGCCAGGAGGCCTGCTTCTGGCCGGTTGCGGCGAGGTCTTCGGTCAGCCAGTCCTGCGGATACTCCGACTGCACGATGCGGATATCGCCGAGCATGCCCTTGGCGACCATCTCGCGCGCCTGGCGGATCATCGGATAGGCGGTGTAATTGTGGGTGAGCACGAAGACCTTGCCGGTCTTTTCCACCAGCGCCGCGAGCTTCTTCGCTTCGGCGAGCGAAGTCGCCAGCGGCTTGTCGCAGATGACATGGATACCGGCATCGAGGAAGGCTTTCGCCGCCGGCACATGCACATTGTTGGGCGTCACGATCGCCACCGCCTCGATGCCGTCCGGGCGCTTGGCTTCCGCTTTCGCCATCTCGGCATAGGAGCCGTAGCTGCGCGACGGATCGAGCCCGAGTTCTTCGGCCGAAGCCTTTGCCCGTTCCGGGTTCGACGACAGCGCGCCGGCCACCAGCACGAAGTCATTGTCCATGCGCGCCGCGATCCGGTGCACCGCGCCGATGAAGGCGCCCTGCCCGCCGCCGACCATGCCGTAGCGGATCGGGCCGCCTCCCGTTTCCGACTTCGATGCGCCGACCATGCTTTTGTCCCTCCATTGTCTCAGATATCCCTCCCCCTTGAGGGAGGGTGGCCCGAAGGGCCGGGAGGGGTCGGTTCATGCCGAGCTCTACGCCCGGCGACCCCACCCCGATCCGCGTTGCGGATCGACCCTCCCCACAAGGGGGGAGGGTAAATCGCGTCAAATTCCCATCATCGCGCGCAGCAGCTTCTTGTCGCTGGTGCCGCCGGCGAAATCGTCGAAGGCCCTCTCCGTGACCCGGATGATGTGGTGCTGGATGAAAGGCGCGCCTTCGGCGGCGCCGTCCTCGGGATGCTTCAGGCAGCATTCCCATTCCAGCACCGCCCAGGAATCGTAATTGTACTGGGTGAGCTTGGAGAAGATGCCGCTGAAATCCACCTGCCCGTCGCCCAGCGAACGGAACCGCCCCGCCCGGTTCACCCAGCCCTGATAGCCCGAATAGACGCCCTGACGACCGGTCGGGTTGAACTCGGCATCCTTGACGTGGAAGGCCTTGATGCGCTCGTGGTAGATGTCGATGAACTCGAGATAGTCGAGCTGCTGCAACAGGAAATGCGACGGGTCGTAGTTGATGTTGCAGCGCTTGTGGCCGCCGACCGCGTCGAGAAACATCTCGAAGGTCGCGCCGTCGAACACGTCCTCGCCGGGATGGATCTCGTAGCCGACATCGACGCCGTTCTCGTCATAGACGTCGAGGATCGGCTTCCAGCGCTTGCCGAGTTCGGCGAAGGCTTCCTCGATCAGCCCCGGCGGTCGCTGCGGCCACGGATAGAGGTAGGGAAAGGCAAGCGCGCCGCTGAAGCTCACGGAGGCCTTGAGGCCGAGATTTTTCGACGCCTTGGCGCCGAACTCCATCTGCTCGACCGCCCATCTCTGACGCGCCTTCGGATTGTTGTGCACCTCGGCCGGCGCGAAGCCGTCGAACTGCGCGTCATAGGCCGGGTGCACCGCGACGAGCTGACCCTGCAGATGTGTCGACAGCTCGGTGACCTCGACACCGGCATCGGCGCAGATGCCTTTGACCTCGTCGCAATAGGTTTTCGACGACGCCGCCTTCTTCAGGTCGAACAGGCGGCCGTCCCAGGTTGGGATCTGCACGCCCTTGTAGCCCAGGCCGCTCGCCCATTTGGTGATCGAAGCCAGTGAATTGAACGGTGCGGCGTCGCCCGCGAACTGCGCCAGAAACAGGCCGGGACCCTTCATCGTCGTCGGCATCGGCATCCTCCCTCTCGTTTTTCACGGACCAAGCATAGCGCCGATTGGAATGAGGGCCAGCCTGTTTGGTCGTTAGGTATCGGCGCCAGAGCACGACGCCATTCTGGTATTACCAAATCCGGCAATATGGTCAAGCGCCCGGGAATCGCGGGAGAGCAGCAAGAGCGGTTATAGAAGGTAGATTAAATCCATTTAAATCAATAAATTACACTGAGAGCGAGGCCCTTCGCGCGGTTTCCTTGCCGTTCACGCGAATTTGCTGTAGAGGTCCTACCAGACCCAATTGGTCGAACCAGTTTCGAGAAAAACGCTGGAACGCCTTGGGGGAGGAATCGTGCGGCGCACTCCCTGGGAGACGCTGCGGGCAAACGTGACAGGCGAATTCTGGGAAGGATAGACCATGCACCTTTCGACGCACAACTGGATGCGGGCGGAACCACTGGAGGTGACGCTCAAGCGCATCAAGAAACTCGGCTATGAGTCGATCGAGATTTCCGGCGAGCCCGCTCAGTACAAGATCAAGGAAACGCGTGCGCTGTTGAAGGAGCACGGCATCCGCTGCTGGGGCTCGGTGACGCTGATGCTCGGCGAACGCAACCTCGCCGCCAAGAACCAAGGCCAGCGCGAGCGCTCGGTGCAATATGTCAAGGACGTGCTGACCATGGTGAGCGAGCTCGACGGCGAGATCATCACGCTGGTTCCCGCGACCGTCGGCAAGGTGGTGCCGGACGGCACCGAGGCGGAAGAGTGGGGCTGGGTGGTGGACGCCACGCGCGAATGCTTCGCCCATGCCAAGAAGGTCGGCGTCAGGATCGCTATCGAGCCGCTCAACCGCTTCGAGACCTATCTCTTCAACCGTGGCGCCCAGGCGCTCGCGCTCGCCGACGCGGTCAGCCCGGAATGCGGCGTATGCCTCGACGCCTATCATATCCACATGGAGGAATTTAACGTCTATGACGCCATTCGCCAGGTCGGAAAGCGCCTGTTCGATTTCCATGTCGCCGACAACAACCGCTTCGCCGCGGGCCTCGGCCAGATCGACTGGCCGAAGATCGTCGGCACGCTGAAGGAGATCGGCTATGACGGCGCGCTGACCAATGAGTTCGTCGCGCCGGTCGACCGCACGCCGGCCGCGCCCTATCCGGAAATGGTGGAGCGCAACCCTGTCGATATCTCGCCCGAGCAGCTCAAATTCATCCAGGACCACGGCTCCAGCCTGCTCACCGAGAAATTCTACACCGACCAGATGCGCATCACGGCCGAAACGCTGCTGCCGCTGATCAAGTAGCCGGTCCGATCGAAGCTTAGCCCTTCCGCCCTCACCGGGCGGCGGGGCCGGGGATGAAGATGCGTATCAAAAGCGTCCAGGCCTGGTGGGTCCGCATACCGATCGAAGCCGCGAAGCAGCACCGCAGCGACTTCGGTCAGGTGACGACGTTCGACGCGGCCATTCTGCGCATCGAGACCGATGACGGCCTGGTCGGCTGGGGCGAAGGCAAAAACGCCGCCGGCAGCGCCGGCAGCTACGGCGCGCTGGTCCACATGCTGAACCACGAGATCGCGCCGCAGCTCATCGGCCGCGACCCGGCCGATATCGGCGTCATCTGGGAGATGCTCTACAACGGTGTGCGCTGTCAGACGGCGGCCCATGCCGGCCATGCCATGCCGCAGCTGGCGCGGCGCGGCATGAGCGTGGCGGCGATCAGCGCCGTCGACATCGCGCTCTGGGACATCCTCGGCAAATCGCTGGGGCAGCCGGTGTGGCGGCTGCTCGGCGGCCGCAAGGTCGAGCGCATGCAGGTCTATGCCTCGGGAGGCTGGGCGTCGGCCGATGCCATCGGCGAGCAGCTCAAATCCTACATCGCCAGGGGCGCCTTCAAGGCGCTGAAGATGCGCGTCGGCGCCATGGACGGCGCGCCGCATATCTCGGCCGCGCGCGTGCGCGCCGCGAGGGAAGCGATCGGTCCGGATATCGAGCTGATGGTCGACGCGCACGGCACCTATACCGTCGCCGAGGCGAAGCGCTTCATCAGCCTCACCGCCGACCTCGACCTCGCCTGGTTCGAAGAGCCGGTGATTGCGGACGACAAGCCCGGCATGGCCGAGGTGCGCGCCTCGGGTTCAACCCCGATCGCCACCGGCGAGAGCGAGGCGACGCGCTATGCCTTTCGCGATCTTGCCGTGCTGAAATCGGCCGATATCTTCCAGCCGGACCCCGCTTTCTGCGGCGGCATCAGCGAGGCGATGAAGATCGGCACCATCGCCAGCGCCTTCAACCTGCGCTTTGCGCCGCATCTTTGGGCCGGCGCGCCCTGCTTCTTCGCCGGGCTGCATGTCTGCGCGGCTTCGCCCGCGAGCTTCATCGTCGAATATTCGCTCGGCGCCAATCCGATGATCCATGATCTCGTCGAGGAGACTGTCGAAGCAAAGGACGGTATGATAGCGATCCCTGAAAAGCCTGGATTGGGATTCACCATTTCGGAGCGGTTCCTGGAGGCGCACGCGCAACGCATTTGACGATGAAAGAGAAGAACCTCCTCGCGGAACTCGCCGCCTATCTGTTCTCCAACTCGGACAAGGAGACGGGCCGCACGCCGTCGGAGCGCGAACTGGCGGAGCATTTCGGCGTCAGCCGCGGCCAGATCCGCGAAGCGCTGGCGATTTTGGAAGCCATGCGCATCGTCGAGCGCCGCGCCAAATCAGGCATCTATATCGACACCAAGCAGGCAAGCGTAGAAGCGTTAGCGCTTTTCGCCCGCGCGGGCTTGCCGCTCGATCCGGTGCAGATCTACGAGACCGTCGAGCTGCGCAAGATCCACGAGATCAAGGCGGCCGAACTCGCCTGCTCGCGCGCAACGGAAGAGAATTTCGAGCGGCTGCGCGAGATCCTGAAGGCTTCCGAAGAGCGCATCGCCGCCGGCGAAGGCCTCGCCAAGGAAGACCGCGAGTTCCATCTCGAGATCGTGCGGGCGACCAAGAACGGCGTCTTCCACAACATCTGCAGCGTCTATTACCTGATGGGCGAGCAGCGTCTGCCGATCTATTTCAACGATCCCGAGCGCAGCGTGCGCTCGCATGCCGAGCACATCCAGATCTACGAGGCGCTGCTGCGTCGCGACGGCAATCTGGCCCAGGCACTGATGAGCGCGCACCTGCAAGGGGCCGAGAGCTACTGGAAGGGGATCATCGAAGGTCGCTTGACGGAGCCGAAAAACACGACGCTCGAAAAGGCCTGACGCATGTCGCCCAAAAGTGCGCAGCGGTTTTGGGAAGACGACATGCGCAAAAACAAAGAACCAATGCGCGTCGCCTGAACCCTTTTCAGCGCGCCGCGCATTAGGCATTTTGCAGCCAAGCGTTATCGCTTGGCGTCGCAGAAATGCGGCGAAACAAAGGTCCCTGATGCGCAAGATCCTGTCGACGCACCCGCTGCACCCGCGCGCCACGAAAATGCTGGCGGGCGCCGGCCGGCTGGCAATCGCCTCCGCCCTCGATGCCAAGACGCTGGTCGCCGAGGCCCGCGACGCCGACATCGTCATCGTTCGCGCGCCGCTGCCGCCGGAGCTGTTCGATGGCGCAGATAATTTGCGCGCCGCGATCCGCCATGGCGCGGGGCTGGACATGATCCCGGTCGAAGCGGCCACCGCCGCCGGCGTGCTGGTGGCGAATGTGCCGGCGGTCAACGCCCGCTCGGTCGCCGAGCATGTGATGTTCGTGACGCTCGCCCTGCTTCGGCGTTTTCGTGTGGTCGACCGGGATTTGCGTGCCAGGGGCTGGCTCGCCGGGCGCGAGCATGCCAATTCCACCAGCGAGCTTGCCGGCAAGACGATCGGCATTGTCGGCCTAGGCGCAGTCGGCCAGGCCGTCGGCCACATTGCCGCGCATGGCTTCGACCTCAATGTCGTGGCGACGACGCGCAGCATGCGCCCGGCGCCCGAGCGCGTCGGCTTCCTGTCGATCGACGCGTTGGTCGAGCAGAGCGACATCATCGTGCTCTGCTGCCCGCTGACCGAGGAGACCCGCGGCCTGATCAGCCGCGAGTGCATCGCCCGCATGAAGCCCAATGCGCTTTTGATCAATGTCTCGCGCGGACCCGTGATCGACGACGAGGCGCTGATCGAAGCTCTGCGAAAGGGCCGCATCGGCGGAGCCGCGCTCGACGTCTTTGCGACCCAGCCGCTGCCGCCGAACCATCCCTATTTCGGCTTCGACAACGTCATCGTCACCCCGCATATGGCCGGTATCACCGAGGAATCGATGATGCGCATGGGCGTCGGCGCGGCGAACGAGTCGTTGCTGGTGCTTGCCGACAAATTGCCGGTCAACCTGCGCAACCCGGAAGTGATCGACCATTACCGGCGGCGCTTTCCGGCTCACTGACGCTCGCCGTCTGCCTCAATTTTCCCGGATTTGACGACGACTTTCCTGATATGGCCAAGAGCGTCGCGCCAGCCCTTCTGATCGCTGCCCTCTACCTGTCCGCGGCCGAAGCCGGCACCGGTGGACAGGGCAGCTACGTGCCCTGCGACAACGGCCTGCGCTGCGTAATGGCGCCCTGCCCTTCCAACAGCGCGCTCGACCTCGCCTCCGGCAAGATCATCAAGGGCGTCTCGATCGACATCGATGGCCTGCCGCAACAGGACAAGGCACTCGACCTCCCGGACAAGCTCTATGCCGGCAAGGTCGTCGTTGCCGGCTCGATCGAGAACCGGCCGCATACCTTCAACGGCAAGCAATACAGCCTGCCGACGCTGATCGCGACAGGCATCGAGCGCGCGGCGAAGGACAGCGAGCGCGGCCACTGCTCGGCACGCTGAAGCCCGCAGCCTCGGCCTACGGCCTCAACCTTTCAGCAAAGCCTCCGCCGCCGCTGCAATCCCGAGAAGACGACGATCATGGCCGTGCCTGGCCATCAGCATCAGTCCGGCCGGCAGCTTCATGCCCGGTATCGGCAGCGAGACCGCGCAGAGATCGAACTGGTTGGCCACCTGGGTGTTGCGCAAGAGCAGGCCTTCCGTTCGGTCTCGAAGCGCTTCATCGGCGGCCATGGCGGCGATCGAGGGCGCAACCATTGGCGTGGTCGGCAGGGCCAGCACATCGATTACCCCCAGCCGCTCCTCAATGGCCGCGGCCAGTTCCCTGCGGCGGCGGATTGTCCGAATGTAAATGGAGGCGGGAACCGTCAGCGCGCGCGACAGCGGCCCGCTGACATGCGGATCGACGGGCGCCGAGGCGCCGGTCGCCAGCCAGTCGGCATGTACCTCCGCACCTTCCATCGATGCGATCGAGGCGCGCTTGGTCGCCGCGCGCATCTCGGAGATGAGATCGTCGATCGATAAATCGGCGACGCGCGCGCCCGCTTGTTCCACCCCCCGAATACTTCGGTGGAAGGCGTCGAGAACCTCAGACTGCGTCTCATCGAAGAGCACGCCGCGCGGGATGCCGACGCGCAGATCGGCAAGCGGGATAGGCCGAAGAGCAGCCGGCTCCTCTCCCGCCATGACCGCGTCGGCAGCGGCGCAATCGGCAACGCTGCGGGCAAGCGGACCGATCGAATCCAGCGTCGCCGACAATGGAAACGCGCCGGCCAAGGGCACTCGGCGCGCCGTCGGCTTGAAGCCGACGACGCCGTTGAGCGATGCCGGGATGCGCACCGAGCCGCCCGTGTCGGAGCCGATAGCAATGTCACAGGTGCCTTCAGCTACCGAGACGCCAGCGCCCGAGGACGAGCCGCCCGGTATCAGGCTGGCATCGCTTGCATTGCCGGGTGTGCCGTAATGCTGGTTATCGCCGATCGCGGTAAAGGCGAATTCGGTCATGTTGGTCTTGCCGAGGATGACCGCGCCGGCCTGGCGCAGCCGGCGCACGATGGCGGCATCGCGCAAAGCGGGTGTGGCGGTCCTGAGCATCAGCGATCCCGCTGTGGTCGGCTCGCCGGCGATATCGAACAAATCCTTGATCGAGACGATCGTTCCGTCGAGCGGCCCGAGCGTCACACCGGCCTTCCGCCGCGCGTCGGCGGCCTCGGCCGCTGCTCGCGCCGCTTCCGGATAAAGTCGCACGAACACGCGTTCGTCGTTCGCACGGGCCGCGAGACGCGACAAAAGAATTTCGAGACGATCGCGGACGGATTGCATGTCGATGTAGGACTCCGCAGTGTTGCAACGTCTTTGGAGCAATTCCAGGAAGAGTGCGTGGCGGTTTTCCGTCTGGAATTGCGTAGGAACAAACACTTGATGCGGCCGGCCAGGCCGGCGCAAGAGATAACCCGGCAAGCGTGCCTGTGCACCTGCCAGCGATAGGAAAAGACTGATGCTGTACAAAGGCAGTTGCCACTGCGGCAAGGTGGCGTTCGAGGTCGAAGGCGAGCTTGGCGGCGCCGTGCGCTGCAACTGCTCGATCTGCGGCCGCAAGGGCGCGTTGCTTTGGGCCGTGCCGCACGAAAGCATGCGCCTGGTCGCCTGGGGCGACGATCTCGGCAAATACACCTTCGGCAGGTGTGCGATCGCGCATCGTTTCTGCCGGACCTGCGGCATCCACCCCTTCGCCGAGGATCTCGGCCAGGGCAGCGAGCGCAGCGCCTACATCAACATCAACTGCCTCGAGAACGTCGACCTGGCCGCGGTGCAGGTCTTCGAGTTCGACGGCCGCGCCGCCTAATGCATGTCGCCCAAAAGTGCGCAGCGGTTTTGGGAAAACGACATGCATCAAAAACAAGATTTTAAAGCACGTCGTCTGGATCCGTTTCAGCGCGACGCGCTTTAGCAGCCCAGAACGCCAAGCCCGAGCAAGCAAAGGTGACCATTGCCCCACGCCGGCATGGTCGACCAACGGGGCCTTGATTGAGATCAAGGGCGATTCTCGGACCGGCACTATCCTGCCTGCGAGCTTATTCGAGAGGGCGCGATGAACAGGCGAACGATGCTCGTGGGCGCAGGCGCGGCGCTTGTCGCGGCGGGCGCCGGTGTCGCCGCTTGGCGATCGGCGGTCGGGTCGATGGTCCAGTATCAGGCCTTCGCCGCCGGATTGCGCGACCGGCTGACGACCGATCTTGAAGCCGTGATCCGTTACGCAACCCTGGCGGCCAACAGTCACAATACACAGCCCTGGCAATTCCGGCTTGAAGGGCAGGCAATCGAGATCCGACCTGACTTCCGGCGGCGGACTCCCGTCGTCGACCCTGACGATCATCATCTCTATGTCAGCCTGGGATGCGCCGCGGCCAACCTCGCGCTCGCCGCGGCGGCGACTGGCCGTTCCGGCGAGGCCTCGCTCACGGCGGATGGTAACGGAGTGCGTTACGATTACCTCATGGGCGCGCCGAAGGCGGACCCTCTCGTCAATGCCATTTCAAAACGCCAATCGACGCGTGCCGAATACGACGGTCGCGCCATCCCTCCGGCGGATCTCGTTGAACTTGAGCGGACAGCGGCGATGCCGGGTGTCAGCCTGGCGCTCGTTACGGACCGGGAGCGGATGAAGCAGGTGCGGGATCTTGTCCTTGCCGGCAACGAGGATCAGATGAACGACCCCGCGTTCATGCGTGAACTGAAACAGTGGATACGATTCAACCCGCGCAGCGCGATGGCTCGAGGCGATGGGCTCTTCTCCGCCGCGAGCGGCAACCCGGCGCTGCCGACCGGCTTGGGTGTGATCGCATTCGATCAGTTGTTCAACGTCGCGCAGGAAAATCGGAACTACGCCCGTCAGATCGACTCTTCCGCCGGGGCCGCGATCTTTTTTGGCGAGCGGCCGGACCACGATCACTGGATCAGGGTCGGCCAGGCATGCCAGCGCTTCGCTTTGGCCGCGACGATCCTGGGGCTCAAGATCGCCTTTATCAACCAGCCGATCGAGGTCGCGCACCTGCGCGCCGACCTGGCGGCGATCGTCGGCGAGACCCGCAGACCTGATCTTGTGATGCGGTTCGGCTATGGACCCACCTTGCCGTTTTCGCCAAGGAGGCCGGTGGCTTCGGTTATCGCATGATGGTGTCGAGCCTGAGTGCCGCCGGCGGCAGCTTTTCCGTTGGCCAAATCACCGACTTTTCGCAGCAGCCATCATGACGGCATCGGCCCGAAGCTCTGGAGGCTCCGGGCCGACACGAGAGAGATCATAGCGACCAGACTACTCAGCCTGTCTCGGCCCCATCGCGAACGTTACCAGAGCCGCGAGCAGCGTCGCCACGGCGCCATAGGCGAAGGCGCTCGCCACGCCGGCGTGGTCGACCAGCAGGCCACCGAACACGGCGCCCAGCGCGATCGCCACCTGGAACGTCGCGACCATCAGCCCGCCGGCGCTCTCGGCCTGATCGGGCGCGGCGCGCACCAGCCAGGTCTGGAGCCCGACAGGCACGGCGCCGAAGGCGAAACCCCATGTGGCGACCGCGATGGCTGCCGCTATCGGCGAAGCGCCGAGCATAAGCAATGCCAGCGCCGACAGCGCGATCAGAAGCGGGGCAAGCCCGACCGCAAGCTTCAGATTGCGCTCGGCGAGGAAAGCACCGGCGAAATTGCCGAAGAAGCCGCCGATGCCATAGGCGAGCAGCACCAGCGAAATCGTCTCGATCGGCATCACCGGCACTGTCTCGAGAAACGGCCGCACATAGGTGAAGCCGGCGAACTGTCCGGAGGCGACGAGCAGCACGACCAGCAGGGCGATGCGGATCGTCCGCCGCTTCAGCACCTCGATCAGGGTGCGGAAGCTTGCCACGGCCGTCGGCGGCAGGCTGGGAATGGTGGCAAGCTGCACCAGCAAGGTCAGCGCGCCGACGACGGCCGCGATCATGAAGGCCGTACGCCAGCCCCAGATGTCGCCGACATAGGCGCCGACGGGAGCCGCGGTCACGGTAGCCACCGAAACGCCGGTCAGGATGATCGACATTGCGCGCGGCATCAGCCGCATCGGCACCAGCCGCATCGCCATGGCGGCCGACATCGACCAGAAACCGCCAAGCGCGACACCCAGAACCACGCGGGCCAGAAGCAGCATCGTGAGCGAGGATGCAAAGGCGGCGAGCAGGTTGGAGACGATGAGAAGCACCGTGAGCAGCCACATGACCAGCCTGCGGTCGAGCCGCTTGGTGACGATGGCCATGGTGGGTGCGGCGATCGCGCCGACGACCGCCGTCGCCGTCACCGCCTGGCCGGCGGCGCCCTCGCTGACGCCGAGATCCTGCGCCAGCCGCGTCAGCAGGCTGGCGGGCAGGAATTCGGCGGTCACCAGGCCGAACACGCCGAGCGCCAGCGAAACCACCGCGCCCCACACAGGCTCGGTCCGCTCCTCGGGTTCGGTCCTGTCGAGAACGGCGGCGTCGATGACGCCCGTGGCGGGTTCGGTCATGGCAAATCTCCGATCTGTTCGCGGCGCCACGTAGGGGGATGACCGGCTCGGGCTCCGCCCGTTACACGCGTGGCGGGCGACTCCGTCAGTCCGATTTGGTTGCGGCGCAACATTTGGCTGCAGTGCAACATAGGGAGTGACTGGCTGGAGTTTCCATGCTAGAAACGCCGAAATGAATTACAATTCGTCCAAAACCACATTACCAACGTCCGGCGATCCACTGACCGACATGCTGCGCGGCTTGCGGCTTGACGGCGTCGATTATGGCCGCTGCGTGCTGGGCGAGCCCTGGGCTGTTTCCTTCCCGGCGCAGAAGGCGGCGCGCTTCCATTTCATCGGCCAGCGGGGCTGCTGGCTGTTCTCGCCGGCCAGGGAATGGATCGAGCTCTCGGTCGGCGATGCGCTATTGATCCCGCGCGGCGACGAGCATGTGCTGGCCAGCGCGCCAGGCGTCCCTCCCGTGCCGATCGGCCGCTACACCATCGAGCCGGTTTGCGAGAACATCTACGATGTCTCCAACGGCTGCGACGGCTGCAAGACCTTGCTGTTTTGCGGCAGCATGCATTTCAACCTCGATGGTTCGCATCCGCTGCTCGACATGATGCCCGACCTGATGCAGGCGCATAAGCTGATGGCGAACGCACCGGGCATCCAGCATCTGCTCGACGCGATGGCCGGAGAGGTGACGATGGACCGCGTCGGTTCCGGCGGCATTCTTGCCCGCCTGGCCGACGTGCTCGCCGCCACGATCATCCGCTCCTGGGTGGAGAATGGCTGCGGCGACGCCACCGGGTGGATCGCCGCCGTCCGCAATCCCGATGTCGGCAAGGTGCTCGCCGCCATTCATCTGCAGCCCGACCGCGACTGGACGGTGTCGGCGCTGGCGCGATTGATGGGAGCGTCGCGCTCCGCCTTTGCGCAGCGTTTCGCCACCGTCGTCGGCGAGACGCCGGCTAAATATGTGTTGCGCGTGCGCATGCATCAGGCGCGGCAATGGCTGGCTCGCGACGGGATGCGCGTTTCGGTGGCCGCGAGCAAGCTCGGCTATGATTCGGAAGCTTCCTTCAGCCGCGCCTTCAAGCGGATGATGGGCGTCGCGCCGAGCCATCTGCGCCACGCTGGCGGCGACGAACAACCCTGACATCCGCACTCAAGCCGCTGCCGTGCCGGCCGCTGCCGGACTGGAGGAATTGCCAAGTCTTTTGGACGACACGCCATTCTCCATCGACGGGGGCCGCATAAACTGGCCGGCGGAGGAAATCGCCATGGCCAATCACGTTACGCTGCTTGCGCTCGCCGCGCTTGCCATCCTTCCGGGACGGGCATTCGCGCTCGAAGACAGCTACCTGCCCGCCGACAAGATCCCTTATGTCGTCGAAGCGCCGGATCAGCCGCAGCGCCTCGGTCCGCTATGGGGCGAGCGGGCCAAGGGTCCGGCCGGCACGCTGCTGAAAGTTCCCGGCAACTGGCACGCGCCCGTCCACGCCCACACCGCCGACTACCGCGCGGTGGTGATAAAGGGGCTCTGGGCCCATTGGCAAATGCAGGGCGGCGAAGCGACCAAGGTGGAACTGCCGCCGGGCTCCTACTGGACCCAGAAGGCCGACGAGATGCATGACGATGCCTGCCTCTCCGACACCGAATGCGTGATCCTTTTGATCAACGACACGCCCTACGAGACCTATCTGCCGAAATAGCCGAGCAATGGGCCGCAGAGCCTCCGCGGGCGAAAAGACAGGCTCGTCAACCAGCTTGATGGGACGTTGGAGCCAAGCAGGAACGCCGAGCTACCCTGATCATCGGCGCTTCATCGCCTGCAGCAAGGTGCGCATGCTTGCCACGCAGGCCGAAGATCAGGGCAGCCCTTCGTCGCCGCGACCGACAGCGATCGACGGCATTTCCGCTATCCGTCTACACCTCATTTGCGAGACGCAGCCGATCCATGGTCTTCACCTTCAGCCTGATGATGCCCCCCACCTTCGGAGGCTTCGGTGATCTTCTCGTATTCGGCTAGCGACATCTTCGGAAGATGGCGAACAAAGGCCACCATCGCCCATAGCTCTTCCTGGTTATGCGTTGGACCAAACGCAGGCATCCCGGTCATCTTAATGCCGTTTTGGAGAACCCAATACAGCTCAGCATCATTCAAGGTGGTTGCTGCTCTTTTAAGGTCCGGCGGCTGGGGTTGCATGTTCCTGGCGAACTCCGCCCGGGAAATTCCCGGGCCACCGTGACAGGCGACGCAGCCTTCCTCCTTGAAGTGAAGGCCGCCAGTGTGGATCATCTCCGGATCGTCAAGCGATCGAGCCAGGCTGACATTGTGGCCGGCGTGCCGTTCAATGGAATTGGTCCGGATTGTCTCAAGCGACCAACGGATCACGTTAGCGTCCTGCTCGCTGGCAGCAACATTGTAGAATCCGAAATAGGCGTAACTTGCCAGTCCGACGATTATTGCAGACAGGATAACAGCGATCGCAGCCAAGGTTCGCACGGGTTAGCTCCGTGGCGGCAGGCTTCATCGCGTATGCCCACCGTCTGCCAAGTGAACGGCTGGAGCCACCAAATTATTCCGCAGCTTGTCATCACGACATCACGAGCCGCGTCCTCGAGACCAACGCGGTGGTAGTCCGGCTGGTGTGTCAATCAGAGCATCGAATCGGGATCGCCTATTGGGTGCCCTATCCGGCGTGCCGCAGGCTGACCCCGCTGCCCTTGTCGAACATCACCACCTTGTCCGGGTTCCAGGCGAAGCGGACCGGCTGCTCGATCTCGACGGCGGTCCTGGCCGGCACGGTGGCTCTCAGCATCGTATCGCCGACCCTGAGCGTCACGATCTTCTCGACGCCGTGGTTCTCGACATCGTGGACCTGAGCCTCGACCGGCGCGCCGCCTTCCAGATAGACATCCTCCGGACGGATGCCGAAGACGAGCGGGCGACCGTCGGTCGCACTGCCCGTCCTGGCTCCCCCGGTAACCGGCAATTCGAAACTCATCGGCGCCATCACCGCACGGTCGTCGACCAGCTTGCCGTCGATGAGGTTCATCGGTGGCGAGCCGACGAAGCTCGCGACATAGGTGTCGCGCGGATTGTTGTAGATTTCCTGCGGCGTGCCGGTCTGGACGATGCGGCCATGGTTGAGCACGCCGACCTTGTCGCCCATCGACATCGCCTCGATCTGGTCGTGGGTGACGAACAGGAAGGTCGCGCCGAGCTGCATCTGCAGGTTCTTCAACTCCGTGCGCAGCGCCTCGCGCAGCTTGGCGTCGAGCGCCGACAGCGGTTCGTCCATCAGGAACACGCGCGGCTTGCGCACGATGGCCCGGCCGATCGAGACGCGCTGCATCTCGCCGCCGGAAAGCCGGTCGGTCTTGCGGTCGAGCAGATGCTCGATGCGCAGCGTCCGGGCTGCGCGCGCGACACGGTCCTTGATCTCGGCATCCGGCAGCCGGCGGATTTTCGGCTTTAGAGGGAATTCGAGGTTTTCGCGCACCGTATAGCGCGGATAGAGCGAATATTGCTGCAGCACCAGGGCCACGTCGCGCTCGGCCGCGCCCCATGCGGCGACATCGACGCCGTCGATGAAGACCTGGCCCTCGGTCGGTTTCTCGAGTCCGGCGATCAGGCGCAGCGTCGTCGTCTTGCCGGCGCCGGTCTCGCCAAGCAGCACGAAGAACTCGCCGTCGGCGATCTCCAGATTGAGGCCGGTGAGCGCCGTGTGGCTACCGAACTTCTTGGTGATGTTCTTCAGTTCGATATGGGCCATTACAGCCTTACTCCGAGTGACTTTCCGCTTGCCGTGTCGAAGAAATGCGCCTGCTCCGGGTCGATGCGGGCATGGACCTTCTCGCCGGGACCCGAAACGTAGCCGGCCTTGGTGCGGGCACGCAGCATCTTGGAGCCGACCTGAAGGTCGACGATGTCGAAGGAGCCGAGCGGCTCGATGATGTGCGCCTCGACCGGCATATAGCCTGGCGCGGCGTCGCGTCGGACGAGCACACCCTCCGGTCGGATACCGACCGTCAGGCCGCCATTGGCGGCGTGGCCGTTGAGCTTGGCGAGAAGCTCGCGCGGGAACTCGAAACCTTTGGGCGTGCCGCCGACCGTGACGGTGGCGGCTCCAGCCTCGTCGGCGACGCTGGCCTCGGCGATGTTCATCACCGGGCTGCCGACGAATTGCGCCACGAACAGGTTGGCGGGATGCGAATAGACCTCGTCCGGTGTGCCGACCTGCTGGATGAAGCCCTCATGCATGATGACGATGCGGTCGGCCAGACTCATCGCCTCGATCTGGTCATGGGTGACGTAGATCGTGGTCGATCCCTGCTTGACGTGCAGGCGCTTGATCTCGGCCCGCATCTCCTCGCGCAGCTTGGCGTCCAGCGCCCCGATCGGCTCGTCCATCAGCATCGCCTTCGGCCGCCGCACCAGCGCACGGCCGATCGCCACGCGCTGCATGTCGCCGCCCGACAGCGCCGACGGCTTCTTGTCGAGGAGATCGGCGATGCGCAGGACCCGGGCGATCTCGCGCACCGACTTGTCGACCTCGCCGCTGCTCAGGCGCGTGGCGCGCAGCGGAAAGGCGATGTTCTCGAACACCGTCATATGCGGGTAGAGCGAGAACGACTGAAACACCATGGCGATGTCGCGGTCGGCCGCCTTGAGGTGCTGCACGGCCTTGCCGTCGATCAGGATGTCGCCCTTGTCGACCGTCTCCAGTCCGGCGATGGCGCGCAGCGTCGTCGTCTTGCCGCAGCCCGACTGTCCGAGCAGCACGATGAATTCGTTGTCGGCGATGGCGAGGTTCAGATTGTGGATCACCTGAACGGCGCCGAAGAATTTCTCGATGCCGCGAAGTTCGATCTGCGTCACTGCCGGGCCCCCTCATGCGTCGCGGCGCCGGTCTCCTCGCCACGCTCCGGCGCGATCTTGGACGTGATGTTGAAGCCGATCAGGCCGATCAGGATGATCGTCACACCGTAGGAATGCAGGCTGAGGTTCCATGGCTGGCAGAGCGCGATGATGCCCAGCACCATGAGGATCTGCGAGGCCGGCAAAAGGTATTTCTCGTTGATCGCACGAAAACTCATTTGCGGATCGCTCCGAAGGTCACGCCGCGAAGCAGGTGGTTGCGCAGCAGGAAGGTGAAGATCGCGACCGGCAGCAGGAACAGGAACGTGCCCGCCGCGATCGTGGTCCAGTCCGGCAGGCCGGAGCCGATCTGGGACGGAATGAAGGGCGGCGCCGTCTGGGCCCGCCGATTGGTCATGATCAGCGCGAAGGCGTATTCGTTCCAGGCGGTGATGAAGCAGAACACGGCAGTGGCGGCGATGCCGGTCGCCGCTTCCGGCAGCACGATCTTGAAGAAGGCTTGCATGCGGGTATAGCCGTCGACCAACGCCGCCTCCTCATACTCCTTCGGGATCTCGTCCATGAAGCCCTTCATCAGCCAGACCGAGAAGGACAGGTTGAAGGCGACATAGAGGATGATCAGGCCGATATGGGAGTCGTTGAGGCCGACTGCGCGGTACATCAGGAACATCGGGATCGCCACCACCACCGGCGGCAGCATGCGCGTCGACAGGATGAAGAAGAGGAGATCCGCCTCGCCGGCGATCTTGAAGCGCGAGAAGCCATAGGCGGTGAAGGTTCCCATGCCCACCGCAAGCACCGTGCTGATGACCGCCACGATCAGACTGTTCATGAAGCGGTCGGGATATTGCGAAAGCTGCACGTCCTTGCCGACCTTCAGCACCCGCTCGCCGCCGTCATAGATGCGCTTTTCCCACCAGGGCGCGGCTTCGTAGACTTGCGGGTCGACGGTCTTCTGCATCTGCACGCGCTTGGTGAAGAGCCGCACGAACGGCGTCACCTCGGGCTCGAACAGCACGGTCGGCGGCACGCTGACCGCGAGTTCCTTCGGCTTGAACGCCGTCGAAGCAATCCAGTAGATCGGCGCCAGAAAGACCAGCGTCGCGACCAGCACCGCGACGATGGCGATGCGGTTGAGGGCGACCTCGGAAGAAGTGCGGACGGCGGCCATCTCAGCGCTCCTTCACCTTGTTGAGATACTTCACGTAGAGGTTGGTGATGGCCAGCACCATGATCAGCACGATGTAGGCCAGCGCGCAGGACTTGCCGGTATCCCACTGCTGGAAGGCCTGCTTGTAGAGCCGGATGGCGATGAGCTCCGCGGTCGGCTGGGTCGTCATCGTGTAGGCGATGTCGAAGGTCTTGAAGGCCTCCATGGTGCGGAAGATCAGCGCGATCAAAAGGATCGGTGAGACCAGCGGCAGGGTGATGCGGGTGAAGGTGTACCACCAGCTGGCGCGGTCGATCGCGGCGGCCTCGTAGAGATGCTGCGGCACGGCCGAGAGGCCGGCGAGCGACAGCAGCATGACGAAGGGCGACCACATCCAGATGTCGGTGATCGCGACCGCGTAGAGCGCGCTGTCGGGATTGGAGAGCCAGGCGAAGTCGCCCAGCCCGAAGACATAATTGATCGGCCCCCAGGACGGGCTGTAGAGCAATTGCCAGAACAGGCCGACGACCGCCGCCGACATCATCATCGGCAACAGCAAGAGCGTGGTGATCAGGCCCTTCATCGGAAAGCTGCGGTTGAGCAGGAGCGCGAGGCCGAAACCCACGATCATCTGGCCGGCGACGGACACGATGACGTATTTCGCCGTGATGACGAAGTTCGACCAGATGTGATCGTCGCTGAGCAGCTCGCGATAGTTTTGCAAGCCGACGAATTGCCAGGGCTCGCTGCGGTTCGCGGCGAAGTTGGTGAAGGAATAGCCGAGCGAATAGATCAGCGGAAAAATGTTGAAGACGATCAGGAAGACCAGCGTCGGGATGATGAACAGGTTGCGGATGGTCAGATCCGACCAGCCGCGGGCGGCGGCCCTGGATGCGGGATCAAGATGAGTGAGGGCTACCGAAGCCAACGGTTGTTCTCCCTGAAAACAGGAATGCCGGAGGGGAAACCCTCCTCCGGCATTCTGACTGCGATGCTTATTTGTAGCGGTTGTACTTGGTGAACGTCGCCTTCCAGTCGGCGGCGGTCTTGTCGAGCGCTTCCTGGGCGGTGCCCTTGCCGCCGACCACGAACGGATAGATGTTCTGGTTCAGCTGATCGAGCACCTCGGCATATTCAGGCGTCGCCCAGAAGTCCTTGACCATGAACATCGTGTCGTAGAACGCCTTGTTGTAAGGCGTGGCGTTCTGGAAGGCTTCCGACTTCAGCACGGCCTGGCTGCAGGTGTAGCCGCCGAGCTCGGCCCATTTCTTCTGGGTCTCGTCCTTGATGAACCACTCCAGGAACTTCATCGCCTCGTCCTTGTTCTTGGAATACGAGACGATCGAAATTCCCTGTCCCCCGAGAGCGGCGAAGCGCTTGCCGTCCGGACCGGCCGGGTTGGCAAAGAAGCCCGTCGCGTCGGCAAAGGGGTTGGTGGCCTTGTTCACCAGCGGCGGGAAGAAGGCGAAGAAGTTCATGCTCATCGCGGCGAGGCCGCCGGTGATCGCCTGGTTGTCCTCCACGAAGAAGGTCTTGCCCCAGCCGGGAGGCGTGTACTTGTAGAGTTCCTTGTACATGTCGAGGCCGGCTGCGGCCTCTTTCGAATTGGTGATGCCGTCGACCTTGTAGGTTGCGTAGTCGCCGAGGTCGCCGCCATAGCTGAAGATGGCGCTTTCGACGCCCATCGCCATCGCGTCATAGGAATTGTCGGTGTAGATGGCGACGCCGTACCGCTTCTGATCCGGGCGGTGGAAGAACTCGGCGATGTCGCGCAGCTGCGCATAGGTCTTCGGGATGTCGAGGTCGTAGCCGTACTTGGCCTTGAAGGCTTCCTTCTCCTTCGGGTCCTCGAACCAGTCCTTGCGGTAGGACCAGCCGATCGCGTCGCCTTCCAGCGGGATCGCCCAGTATTTGCCGGAACCGCCGGGGTATTCGGCATAGTATTTGATGGTCGCCGGCGCCATCACATCGCCGAGCTTGTGCTGATTGAAGAAGTCGGTCAGGTCGACATAGTGGCCCTGCGTCGAACCGGCGCCAAGCCACTGCGAGTCGCCGACGACCATGTCGTAGGCGTCGCCATGCGCGTTGAACTCGGTGAAGGCCTTGGTCTGGAAGTCCGGCCACGGCGTGGTCTGCACTGTGACCTTCACACCGGTTTCGGCCGTGTAGTCGTTGACGAGTTCCTGCAGATAGTTCGCCGGATCCCATTCCGCCCAGAAGATTGTGAGTTCCTTGTCCTGCGCGCGGACGGATGTCCCGCAGGCAAGCGCCAGCCCGATACCAGCAATCACGCTGGTCACTATCTTGCGCATAGTTTTCCTCCCTTGTGCGCATTCTACCGCGTCATGCGAGCCGGCAGCTTGGTCGGCCCTGGTAGTTCCTCCCGTGATGGCACTTTCCGGTTTCGAGCCTCCTCGCCCTGCCGGAAAAAACGGGCCTCAGCCCTCACTTTCGACCCGCATCATGTGTACTGATCTGGTATTACCAATTCAAGATGGCCGTCAAGCTCTTTCTTGTGCGATCAGAAACGGCTCGACAAGCCAATTGCAACGGTATCTGCCTGTTTTATCTTGTTTTTCCTACTCCTTGATAGGTGAAGCTCTTGTTTCCGGCATTCTATCATTGCTAATATTAGAGAGTGGCTTTCCAATCTGGTCGAACCAGATTTAAGACATTCCGGTTTCTGAAGTCACCGAGCCCCCACCCGCTCTCGCTCCGGATTCCGCCATCGCGGCACGCACCAGCGCGCCCGCCGCCCACTCGGCGACCGACATCATGTCACGGCTGTCCAGCCCCCATATGTCCTTCAGCACGATCAGCACCTCGACGCCGAACATCAGGGACAGCGCCTGGGCGAGACGCTTGAACTGCCGCGGCTTGAGCCGGCCCTTCAGCGGCGCGATCGCGTCTTTCAAGAGGTCGACGCGGTGACCGCGCGTGAAGGCGGGCTCGGAGCCCAGCGTGCCCGCCTGCCGCCGCGCCCACTGGTCGAGCGAGAGCTTGAGCGCCGCCTTGAACGTCGCCTCGAAAGCCTCGATGCGCGGCATGGCGCTGGCGAACAGATCGGCCACCCGCCGCTCCGGATCGTTCGAAGCCGATTTCCAGGTCAGGATCGGGCCCAGTCCCTCGTCGACCACCGCCTGCACCAGCGCCGCCTGGCTCGGGAAGTAGCGATATGCGGTCGCGCGTGAGACCTGCGCTGCCTCGGCCACCTCGCTCACGGACGGCGTCACGCCGGACTGCATAAGCCGTGTCGCCGTCTCCAGCATCAGGCGCTTGGTGCGCGCGCGTGGCCCCTTTTCAGCTGCCGGTACTTGCCTGGCGTCGTCGTGGGAAGCGGCTGATTGACGTGAGACATCCATGTCAATACGATACGCGCGTCTCAAAAAATTGCAATGGCGACGCTGATGCAAGAGGCGGCAGGAGACAATGTCGAATGCGCCGGACAATCATAGAGACAACGGGGAAACGCGCATGAAGCGCATCTATGTGGTCGGCACCGCCGACACCAAGGGTGAGGAGCTTGCCTTCCTGGCCGATGCCGTCGCTGCTGCCGGCGGGCCGGTCACTCGCGTCGACATCGGCACGCGCGGCGCAACCGTGCCGGTGGATATCGAGGCAGGCGAGGTCGCCTCGCACCATCCGGATGGAGCACGCGCGGTTCTCGGCATCGACGATCGCGGCACCGCCGTTGCCGGCATGGGCGTCGCGTTTGCCCGCTTCATCCAGTCCCGCGACGACGTCGCCGGCGTGATCGGCATCGGCGGCGGCGGCGGCACCTCGATCATCACCGCCGGCATGCGCGCGCTGCCGCTCGGCCTGCCGAAGATCATGGTCTCGACGCTCGCTTCCGGCGACACCGCGCCATATGTCGATGTCTCCGACATCGTCATGATGCCGTCGGTCACCGACATGGCCGGCCTCAACCGGCTGTCGCGGGTCGTTCTGCACAATGCCGCCCAGGCGATCGCCGGCATGGCCGCAAAACCGGCGCCCTCCGCCGCCGGCAAGCCGGCGCTTGGGCTGACGATGTTCGGCGTCACCACGCCATGTGTCACGGCCATCGTCGAACAACTGCGCGCCGACTATGATTGCATGGTCTTCCACGCCACCGGCACAGGCGGCCGCTCGATGGAGAAGCTTGCCGACAGCGGCCTGCTCGCCGGCGTCATCGACATCACCACGACGGAGGTCTGCGACCTCCTGTTCGGCGGCGTTCTGCCGGCAACGGAGGATCGCTTCGGCGCCATTGCCCGTACGAAATTGCCCTATGTCGGCTCGGTCGGCGCGCTCGATATGGTCAATTTCTGGGCGCCGCCGACCATCCCCGAAAAATATCGTGGACGCCTGTTCTACGAGCACAATCCGAACGTGACGCTGATGCGCACCACCGCCGACGAATGCCGCGCAATCGGCGAATGGATCGGCAGCCGCCTCGCCAACTGTGACGGCCCGGTCCGCTTCCTGATCCCGGAAAAGGGCGTATCGGCGCTCGACATCGAAGGCGGCGCTTTCTTAGACCCGGAAGCCGACGCAGCGCTTTTCGAGGCGATCGAGCGCACCATCAAGCCGACCAGGAACCGCACCGCGGCGCGCCTGCCGCTGCACATCAACGATCCCGCATTCGCCAAGGCCGCCGCCGAGGCCTTCCTCGACATCGCCAAGAAGTGAGACCCGACAAGCATGGCCGCCATTCCGCGCAAGGAAATCCTGGAGAAGTTCCGCAAGATGATCGCCGACGGCGTGCCGATCGTCGGCGGCGGCGCCGGCACCGGCCTGTCGGCCAAGGCCGAGGAAGCCGGCGGCATCGACCTCATCATCATCTACAATTCCGGCCGCTACCGCATGGCCGGGCGCGGCTCTGCCGCCGGCCTCCTCGCCTATGGCAATGCTAACGAGATCGTCAAGGAAATGGCCTATGAGGTGCTGCCGGTGGTGAAGAAGACGCCGGTGCTCGCCGGCGTCAACGGCACCGATCCCTTCGTCATCATGCCGCTGTTTCTCGCCGAGCTGAAAACGATGGGCTTCTCCGGCGTGCAGAATTTTCCGACCATCGGCCTGTTCGACGGCACCATGCGCCAGAGTTTCGAGGAGACCGGCATGGGTTTCGGGCTCGAGGTCGACATGATCGCCGAGGCGCACAAGCTCGACCTGCTCACCACGCCTTACGTCTTCAACCCTGACGAAGCGCGCGCCATGACAAAGGCCGGCGCCGATATCGTCGTCGCGCATATGGGTGTGACGACCGGCGGCTCGATCGGCGCCACCTCGGCGAAGTCGCTCGATACCTGCGTGAAGGAGATCGACGCCATCGCCGACGCAGCACGCTCGGTGCGCAAGGACGTCATCCTGCTTTGCCATGGCGGGCCGATCTCGATGCCCGACGACGCGCGCTACATCCTGGAGCGCTGCGACGGCCTGCACGGCTTCTACGGCGCGAGCTCGATGGAGCGGCTGCCGGCCGAGGCGGCGATCGCCAGGCAGACGGCGGATTTCAAGGCCGCGGCAATCGGCAAAGCGAAAACTGCCAGCAACTAGGAAGGGATGAGGCAATGGCCGACAGGAGCAAGGTGTTCGTTTATCCGAAGGACGTCAGCGCCTTCGGCTTCGACTGGGGCAAGCTGGCCCTCACCGTCGCGCCGGAAGTGAATGGCGCCGAGCGCTTTTCCGGCGGCGTCGTCGACCTGCCGCCCGGCAAGGGGCATGCCCGCCACAACCATCCGGGCGCGGAGGAAATCATCTTCGTCATCTCCGGCAACGGCGAGCAGATGGTCGAGGACGAGAAGGGCAATCCGGTCGTCGCGAAGGTCGGGCCTGGCTGCACCATCTACGTGCCGGAAAGCCGCTTCCACTCGACGCTCAACACCGGCGACCAGCCGATGCAGCTCTTCGTGGTCTATTCGCCGGCCGGACCGGAACTGGCGCTGCGCGACCTGCCGGATTTCAGGCTGCTGCCGGCGGGACAGTGATCTTTGCGGCCGGTTCGGCGCTGAGGCCCCCTCGGGGCCACCTTCTCCCCGCTGCGGAGAAGAGGCTGGCGTCGGCGCCGGCAACCTCCTCTCCCCTCGGGGAGAGGTCGGATTGCCCCGAATTGCTGTTCGCAATTCGGCTGGCAATCCGGGTGAGGGGGAACGCCGTCCGCGCTAGACCGCCCCGCCCCTGCTCCACCCCCGCCCCC
>SAQE01000084.1 GCA_004020545.1 Mesorhizobium sp.
CGCAAAGCCGTCGAAAACCGCTCCCCCGGGCTTCAAAAAACGCCTCATTAGCCCAGCAAACAGAACTCGCTCCCCCGTGCAAAGCCCTCACAAGGGGAGAAGGTGGATCGGCGCGATAGCGCCGAGACGGATGAGGGGTGTTCCAGCGGAGTGAGACGTTGGCGTTCCCTGGAGCACCCCTCATCCGTCGCCTTCGGCGACACCTTCTCCCCCACAAGGGGAGAAGGGGAAGTCGCGCTAATTGCCGAAAAGCCAAAACATTGCTATTTACCCCGCCATGGAAGAGCTTTTCGGCGATCCGGCCTACAAGGGTTTCGTGCTGCAGGACAGGAAGCGCCTGCCGTCGCGATTTGCCGCGCGCGTCTGCGGCGCGCTCACCAGCCGACTTAGCTGAAGCCGACTGATCCAGGTCGCTTCGCCGGTTTGAAGCCCGGCGTCAGCCGTTTCCCATTCTCATATCGACGGATTTACGCACATGAGCGCACCGCGCACCCTCTACGACAAGATCTTCGACGACCACGTCGTCGACCGCCAGGACGGCGGCACCTGCCTGCTCTATATCGACCGCCACCTCGTCCACGAGGTTACCAGCCCACAGGCCTTCGAAGGCCTGCGCATGAGCGGCAGAAAAGTCCGGCATCCCGAAAAGACGCTGGCCGTCGTCGATCACAATGTGCCGACCTCGCCCGAGCGCAAGTTCGGCATCAAGAACGAGGAAAGCCGCATCCAGGTCGAGGCGCTGGCCAAGAACGCCAACGATTTCGGCATCGAATATTACTCCGAGAACGACGTCCGCCAGGGCATCGTCCACATCATCGGCCCGGAGCAGGGCTTTACGCTCCCCGGGATGACCATCGTCTGCGGCGACAGCCACACCTCGACGCATGGCGCTTTCGGCGCGCTGGCGCATGGCATCGGCACTTCGGAAGTCGAGCATGTGCTGGCGACGCAGACGCTGATCCAGCGCAAGGCCAAGAACATGCTGGTGCGCGTCGACGGCCAGCTTCCGGAAGGCGTCACCGCCAAGGATATCATCCTTGCCATCATCGGCGAGATCGGCACCGCCGGCGGCACCGGCTACGTCATCGAATATGCCGGCGAAGCGATCCGCTCGCTGTCGATGGAAGGCCGCATGACGATCTGCAACATGTCGATCGAGGGCGGGGCGCGGGCCGGGTTGATCGCGCCGGACGAGACCACCTTCGCCTATGTCAAGGACAAGCCGCGCGCGCCGAAAGGCGCGGCATGGGACGCGGCACTCGCCTATTGGAAGACGCTGCATTCCGACGAAGGCGCGCATTTCGACAAGGTGGTCGTGCTCGACGCGCAAAAGCTGCCGCCGATCGTCTCCTGGGGCTCCTCGCCCGAGGACGTCGTCTCGGTGCAGGGCTCCGTGCCCAATCCGGCCGATATCGTCGACGAGAACAAACGCACGTCCAAGCTGCGCGCGCTCGACTATATGGGGCTGACGCCGGGAACCAAGATCACCGACATCGCGCTCGACCGCGTCTTCATCGGCTCCTGCACCAATGGCCGCATCGAGGACCTGCGCGCCGCCGCCAAGGTGGTCGAGGGCAAGAAGGTCAATCCGCGCGTCAACGCGATGATCGTGCCGGGCTCCGGACTGGTCAAGGAGCAGGCGGAGGCCGAGGGTCTCGACAAGATCTTCGTCGCCGCCGGTTTCGACTGGCGCGAGCCGGGTTGCTCGATGTGCCTGGCCATGAATGACGACCGGCTGAAACCGCATGAGCGCTGCGCCTCGACCTCGAACCGCAATTTCGAGGGCCGGCAGGGTTTCAAGGGCCGCACCCACTTGGTGTCGCCGGCCATGGCGGCGGCGGCGGCGATCGCCGGCCACTTCGTCGATATCCGCGACTGGAAGTAGGACAGCGCGGCAATCCTGTCATCGGAACCTCGAGCCGCGGCGCGGCTCGGGGTTTTTCACGGCCGGTCGAAGCAAGATTGCACCTGCGTCAGCTTCCGCTTAACTGCTTGTTTGCGCTTCCGGACTAGCATCTCCCCCAGGGTAAGTTTGGGGAGAGTCACAGTCCGTTGGACACCGGTCTGCTCATAGCGCTGCTCAACCCGACGATAGCGCTGGCGCTTGGCGCCGCGTTCCTCGTGCTGTGGTTCCATCAGCGCCACCGCCCGTATCTGGCGGCGCTGGCGGCGAGCTACTGCCTGTCCGCGGCGGGTTTCCTGCTGCAATATTTCACGCTTCCGGTCGGCATCGTGGCGACCAAGCTGATCTCCAACATATGCTTCACGATGGCTGCCTGCTGCCTTTCCAGCGCGGTCGTCGCGCGCTACGGCCGGCGCGTGCCCTATGTCGGCATCGGCATCATGACCGGCGGCGGGCTCGCCGCCTTCTTATGGTTCATGTTCGTCCAGCCTGATCTCACCTGGCGCGTGCTCAGCATGAATTTCGGTTTCGGCGCCTTGAGCCTGCTGGTCGCCGCCGAGCTTAGGGTAGTGCGCAACAATGGGCCGACCGAAAAAATCCTGTTCGTGCTGTCGCTGCTTTCCGGGCTGAACTTCACGGCCCGTACCCTGATCGTCGTCATCGCGCATGGTCCGTTCCCAAGCTATGACGGCTTCTACGGCTCGTCCTATTGGACGACGGCGCTGCTCTCGCATGCGCTCTTGTCGCTCTTGATCGCGCTCTGCCTGTTCACGGCGGCGGCGCTCGATGTGATGAAGGCACTGAAGGCCGAAACCCACACCGACCCGCTGTCGGGGCTGCTCAACCGCCGGGGCTTCGAGGAACGGGCAGCGTTGCTGCTCGATCAATGCGCCAAAACAGCATCCCCTGTTGCCCTGGTGCTTGCCGATCTCGACCACTTCAAGGCGCTCAACGACCGGCACGGCCATGAGGCGGGCGACAGGGTGATTGCCGATTTCGCCGCCAAGCTTCGCTTTGCCACGGGCGCGCGGGGCGCGGCCGGCCGCATCGGCGGCGAGGAGTTCGCCGTGCTTCTGCCGCTCAGCGATCTCGCCTCAGCGCGTCTCTTCGCCGAGGCGGTCCGCACCTTCTATTCGGCTGGCGCCGTCGACGGCCTGCCGCCCGGCACAAAGGTGACCGCGAGCTTCGGCGTTGCCGCCCGCACCGCCAATGAGGGGCTGGCGCCGCTGATGCGGCGCGCCGACGAGGCCCTCTACAAGGCCAAGAGGAACGGCCGCGACAGCGTCCGACTCTCCTACGAACGCCCCGAAACCGCCTTCATGCCGGCAGCGGTCAGCGTCGGCTGAATCAGCGGCCTGCGTTAACGGCTTTTTCGCCCGTCGATGGTTTTCTGTCCGAGGGGCATCGAAGGAACATGGGCAGCGCTGATTTCATCCTGATGATCAATCTGTCCGTCGCCGGGCTTCTGGCGACGGCCTTCATGGCGATCGCCATCCATGACGTCGGGCGCGTGTCGGCGCGCTGGCTGGCCTTCAGCTATGTGCTCGGCATGGCCTATTTCGCCATCGAATTCAGCATCCCCGCCTTTGCCGACGCCCGGCTGCCGGTCGTCGCCGCCTTCACCGTCTTCCTCGGCGCGACCGTCGCCTTCAATGGCGGGCTTGCCTACAGATATGGCGTGCCCCCACCCTGGGCGCCGATGCTGTTCTTCCTGGCCGTCGCCTCGGTCGCCGTCTTTCTGGTGCAGGATCTGCCGCGCCACTCGCTTACTCGCATGATGGCCTATCAGCTTCCCTATGCCGCCATGCAGTTTGCCGCCCTCGGCATCGTTCTCTCGGCAAGGCAGAGGCTCGGGCGGCTCGATTACGCGCTGATGGCGGTGCTGGCGGCGAGCGCCGTGCAGTTCGCCTCGAAGCCGTTCATCGCCGGCGCGCTCGGAGGATGGGGCGCCGATCCGCAATCCTACGTGCAGACGAGCTATGCGCTGGTTTCGCAATCTCTCGGCACCGTGTTCGGTCTGGCGTTGGCGCTGCTTGCGCTCGCCTTGCTGGTACGCGACGTGCTGGCCGAAGCGACGTCGAAATCGGAGACCGACACGCTGTCACGGCTGCTCAATCGCGGCGGTTTCGAACGTCATGCCGAGCTCGCCTTGCGGGACGCGGTGCGCCAGGGTGTTCCGGTGGCGCTGGTCATTGCCGATCTGGACCACTTCAAGGCCATCAACGACAGCTACGGCCATGCCAGCGGCGACCGCGTCATCGAGACCTTTGCAGGCCTGCTGCGCGAGGCGGCGGCCGAACATCATGTCGCCGGCCGCATCGGCGGCGAGGAGTTCGCCATCATCCTGCCCGGCACCAATCTTGCCGCCGCGCGGCTGTTCGCGGAGGGCGCGCGCAGCGCGTTCGGCACTTTGCCGATCGACGGCCTGTCCGTCGATCATCGCTGCAGCGCGAGCTTCGGCGTCGCCGAGCTTGCCGCGGACGAGGGTTTTTCAGATCTCCTGCGGCGCGCCGACGAGGCCCTTTACACAGCCAAGAATGCCGGCCGCGACTGCGTCCGCGTATCGCCCGGACTCGTGATGCGGCAGGCCAAGGCGCTCAGCGGCAGGGGCTGAGGTTGGGCATCTCGCCGTCGGAAAGCCCGTACATATAGGAGCGGCCCTTCACGAACACCGGCGGCTGGTAGCAGCCCGGCGCACCGGCATCGTCGGAGTCGTAGATGACGTCGGGCTGGCCGGCACCGGTAAAGTTCGAGAGCTCCTTGGCGTGCCCGCCCTCGCCGACGATGATGCGCTTGTAGCCGGCGGCGCTGTCGATGACGAGATTGCCGAAGGAATCGGCATAGACGCGGTCGTGGTGGCGCAAGCCGGCTTCCGACGGCGTGGCAAAAGCGACGGCCATCGCCGCAATCGCCGCAAGGCAAGCCAGCACTGAATTCGAACGCATTTTGTCCTCCGTTCACCGGCGCGACCTCAAGGCCACGGCCCGGACTTCGTCCGAATCAGAAATTAACCCTTTCTTAACCTTTGTTAAGAGGCGGACCGCCTTCGGCGCCGGTTCTTAATGAACATGGTTAATTTTGGTGAGAGGGCCCCAAGCCACGCAGGCATCAAGCGGCTCGCCTGCCCCGACCCGCTGACTCGGGGTGAACTTGATCTTGCCGTGCCGCGTGGCTAGCGTGCCGCGCAAGAAAGGTGCAGCACATGACGTATGGCCACAGGGTTCGGGTGTTGCTCGTTATCCCGCTGTTTCTCGTTGCCGCAGGCTGCGTGTCGCAGGACGGCGCGCCGAAAGCGGCATCGACGGCGGTCGCGCCTGCTTCGGCTCAGCAGTCCACCGCACCCGCGGCGCCTCCGGCACCTGCACCGCCTGCAGCATCGGCAACGCCTGCGGCATCTGCGACCAAGATCACTACCGACCTTACCGTGCCGCGATCAAGTCTCGGCATGGCCACCTACAAATGCGGCAATGGCGGCATGATCTCCATCCAGAATCTCGGCACGTCGCTGCGTGTGGCAGGACCGGATGGCTGGACCGAGGAGTTTGCGGCGTCGCCTGCCAACCAGAGCAGCCGCTACCAAGCGGCGACGCATGACGCAATCGTGATCGACGGGGGCGAAGCGCTGGTGATGAAGAAAGGGTCGAGGCCGCTCACCTGCAGACGGTAGCGAGGTCAATCTCCATCGGCATACCGCACTGCAGAGACGCTGCGCCGGCTTCGCATCGCGCGCTAATCGATTGAAGCGGAATCGCCGCCTTTTGTCAGACTAAATGATGTTTCCAAAACGATTTTCCGGCTTTGACGCGGTGCAAAAAGAGCATTAGAAACCGCCTATCCGAAGCCATATATGGAGACGGCAAAAGCCGCGCCCTTCGAGGCTCCGGGACGCCGAACTGGGGGAGCCATGAGCAAATCACCAGCCACCCACGCAGTTGCCAGACGTGAACGGCCGCTATCGCCGCATCTGACGATCTACCGGCCGCCGATCACGATGACGATGTCGATCATCCACCGCATCACCGGCGGCGCGCTGTATTTCGGCACGCTCTTGGTGGCGGCATGGCTGATCGCGGCGTCGAGCTCGCAGGCCGCGTTCGACTGGGTCGACTGGGCCTTCGGCTCCTGGCTCGGCCGGCTGGTCCTTTTCGGCTACACCTGGGCGCTGATGCACCACATGCTGGGCGGGCTGCGCCACCTTGTGTGGGACACCGGAGCGGGGCTCGAGAAACACACTGCCTCGAAGATCGCTTGGGCGACCCTCGCCGGCTCGATCGTGCTTACGCTTTTGATCTGGATCGCCGGCTATATGGCGCGGGGAGCTTTCTGATGAGCGCGAAGAACACCGACATGCGCACGCCGCTCGGCAAGGTGCGCGGCCTGGGCTCGGCCCGCGAAGGCACCGGCCATTTCTGGCGCCAGCGGCTGACCGCGATCGCCAATATCCCGCTCATCCTGTTCTTCGTCGGCTTCCTGATCGCGGTCAACGGCCATGGCTACGCGGACGTGCGTGCTTCGCTCGCCAATCCGTTCGTGGCGCTTGTGCTGGCGCTTGTGCTGATTTCCGGCCTCTATCACATGCGGCTCGGCATGCAGGTGATCATCGAGGACTACGTGCATGGCGAAGGCATGAAGCTGGCGCTGATCGCCCTCAACACATTCTTCTCAATAGCAGTCGGTGTCGCCTCGCTCTTCGCCCTGCTCAAACTGGCATTCGGAGGCTGAAGTCTTGGCCAAGGACGCAAACAAAACGGCTTCCGCCTATACTTTTGTCGATCACAAATTCGACGTCGTGATCGTCGGCGCCGGCGGCGCCGGGCTGCGCGCCACGCTCGGCATGGCCGAGCAGGGCCTGCGCACGGCCTGCATCACCAAAGTGTTCCCGACGCGCTCGCACACGGTGGCGGCGCAAGGCGGCATCGCCGCCTCGCTCGCCAATATGGGCCCCGACAATTGGCAGTGGCATCTGTTCGATACCGTCAAGGGATCGGACTGGCTGGGCGACATCGATGCCCAGGAATACATGGTCCAGCAGGCGCCGGCCGCCGTCTACGAGCTCGAGCATTACGGCGTGCCGTTCTCGCGCACCGAAGAGGGCAAGATCTATCAGCGGCCGTTCGGCGGCATGATGATGAATTTCGGCGAGGGTCCGCCGGTGCAGCGCACATGCGCGGCCGCCGACCGCACCGGCCATGCCATGCTGCACACGCTTTACGGCCAGTCGCTGAAGAACAACGCTCAGTTCTTCATCGAATATTTCGCGCTCGACCTGATCATGGAGCCGGACGGCACCTGCACCGGCGTCGTCGCCTGGAACCTGGACGACGGCACCATCCATCGTTTTTCGGCAAAGATGGTGGTGCTGGCGACCGGCGGCTATGGCCGCGCCTATTTCTCCGCCACATCGGCGCATACCTGCACCGGCGACGGCGGCGGCATGGCCGCACGTGCCGGCCTGCCTCTTCAGGACATGGAATTCGTGCAGTTCCATCCGACCGGCATCTATGGCGCCGGCTGCCTGATCACCGAAGGCGCACGCGGCGAGGGCGGTTATCTGGTCAATTCCGAGGGCGAGCGCTTCATGGAGCGCTACGCGCCGTCGGCCAAGGACCTCGCCTCGCGCGACGTGGTCTCGCGCTGCATGACGCTGGAGATCCGCGAGGGTCGCGGCGTTGGCCCGAAGAAGGACCACATCTTCTTGCATCTCGACCATCTCGACCCGGCCGTCCTGCATGAACGGCTCCCGGGCATTTCGGAGTCGGCAAAAATCTTCGCCGGCGTCGACCTGACCAAGGAACCGATCCCGGTGCTGCCGACGGTGCACTACAATATGGGCGGCGTGCCGACCAACTACTGGGGCGAAGTGCTCAACCCGACGGCGAAGAGTCCGGATCGCGTATCGCCCGGGCTGATGGCGGTGGGCGAGGCCGCCTGCGCTTCGGTGCACGGCGCCAACCGGCTGGGCTCGAATTCGCTGATCGATCTGGTCGTCTTCGGCCGTGCCGCGGCGATCAGGGCCGGCGAGGTGATCGACCGCAATTCGCCGATCCCTTCGCCCAACGCGGCTTCGGTCGAAAAGATCATGGATCGCTTCGACCGGCTGCGTCACGCCAACGGCTCGGCGGCGACGGCCGATGTGCGCGAAAAGATGCAGAAGGCGATGCAGGAGGACGCGGCGGTGTTCCGCACCCAGGACTCGCTGGACAATGGCTGCAAGCGCATTTCCGCGATCTGGGGCGAGCTCAAGGACATAAAAGTGTTCGACCGCTCGATGATCTGGAACTCCGACCTGGTCGAGACCCTGGAGCTGGAGAATTTGATGGCGAACGCCATCACCACGGTCCATGGCGCGGCGGCGCGCAAGGAGAGCCGGGGCGCGCACGCGCGGGAAGATTTCGCCAACCGCGACGACGCCAACTGGCGCAAACATACGCTGGCCCGCGTCAATGAGGACGGCAAGGTGACGCTCAGCTACCGGCCGGTGCATACCGACACGCTGCTGCCGGAAAAAGACGGCGGCATCAACCCGGCCAAGATCGCGCCGAAGGCCAGGGTGTACTGACCATGGCATTGGCGGCCGCGGGATATTCCGGCACGTCCCTTCCGGCCAAGCTCGGCCTGAAGGACGGCATGGTCGCCGCCTTCATCGCGCTGCCGCCGGACCTCGACGATCTGGCCGAAGCCGTGGCGTTTGCCGGGGTCGATCGGCTTCCTGAATGGTCATCGATCTCAGGGAATCAGAAATATGATGCCGTGCACGCCTTCACCCGGCAGCGCGCCGAGATCGAGGATCGTCTGGGCGATATCGAGGCGGCGATCAAGCGCGACGGCATGGTCTGGGTTTCCTGGCCGAAGAAGGCATCGAAAGTGGCGACGGACGTCACTGAGGGCGTCATCCGCGCCGAGGCGCTCAAGCGCGACCTCGTCGACGTCAAGGTCGCCGCCGTCAATGAAATCTGGTCCGGGCTGAAGCTCGTCATCCGAAAGGACCGCAGGTAATGGTCGAACTCACGCTTCCCAAGAATTCGAAAGTTCAGCAGGGCAAGACCTGGCCGAAGCCGGAGGGCGCCACCAACCTTCGCGAATACCGCATCTACCGCTGGTCGCCGGACGACGACGAAAATCCGCGCATGGACACCTATTTCGTCGACATGGACGATTGCGGGCCGATGGTTCTGGATGCCCTGCTCTGGATCAAGAACAAGATCGACCCGACGCTGACGCTGCGCCGCTCCTGCCGCGAGGGCATTTGCGGTTCCTGCGCCATGAACATCGACGGCTCCAACACGCTCGCCTGCACCAAGGGCTGCGACGACATTTCCGGCGCGGTGAAGGTCTATCCGCTGCCGCATATGCCGGTGATCAAGGACCTTGTGCCGGACCTCACCAATTTTTACGCCCAGCATGCCTCGATCGAGCCGTGGCTGAAGACGGTGTCGCCGGAGCCCGCCAAGGAATGGCTGCAGAGCCATGAGGATCGCGAAAAGCTCGACGGGCTCTACGAATGCATCCTGTGCGCCTGCTGCTCGACATCGTGCCCGAGCTACTGGTGGAACGGCGACCGCTATCTCGGCCCGGCGACGTTGCTGCAGGCCTATCGCTGGCTGATCGACAGCCGCGACGAAGCCAAGGGCGAGCGGCTCGACAATCTGGAAGACCCGTTCCGGCTCTATCGCTGCCACACCATCATGAACTGCGCGCAGACCTGCCCGAAGGGACTGAACCCGGCCAAGGCGATCGCGGAAATCAAGAAGATGATGGTGGAGAGACGGGTCTGATACGAAGAGGACTTTGGTGCCTGCAACCGTAGGATCGCGTTCCTTCGCACCCCCCTCTGGCCTGCCGGCCATCTCCCCCGCGAGGGGGGAGATCGGCAGTTTTGGCGTTCCGCCATTCCTGAGATGTTGGAGATTGGCGAAAGCCGAAGTGACGTCCAATCTCCCCCTTGCGGGGGAGATGTCCGGCAGGACAGAGGGGGTGCTGTCCCTCCGGCCTCAAAAAGGATAGCTCCCCAATGACCGATCTCCCTATCCTCTCTCCCACCGAAGCCCGCGTGCTCGGCTCGCTGATCGAGAAGAAGGAGCTGACGCCGGACGTCTATCCGCTGACACTCAACGGCGCGCACGCCGCTGCCAACCAGAAGACGGCGCGCGAGCCGGTGATGGTGCTGGAGCTGACTGAGATCAGGCGGGCGCTGAGCACGCTCGAGCAGAAGGGCCTGGTGCGCCAGGCCTTCGCTTCGCGCGTCGAGCGCTACGAGCATCTGATGGCGCAGCGTTTTTCGCTGACCACACCGCAGATCGCGATCGTCGGCCTGCTGCTGTTGCGCGGCGCGCAGACCGCGCATGAATTGCTCGCGCGCTCGGAACGCATGGCGCGCGTTGCCTCGATCGAGGAGCTTCGCGACAATCTCGATCTTCTGATCGGCCGCCGGCCGCCGCTGGTGCAACTGCTCGAACGCGCGCCCGGGCAGCGCGAGGAGCGTTATGTGCATCTGCTCGGCGGCCCGGTGGAAATGATGGCGGCAGCGGCGCCGTGGCAGTCGGCGTCCGACACCGATCTCGAAACGCGTGTGCGGGCGCTCGAGGAAGAGGTCGCGTCGCTGCGCGCGAAGATCGAGACGCTGGGCGGGTAGCCCTTACCAGAAGCGTCGGCGCGCGGCACCCCCTCTGTCCTACCGGACATCTCCCCCTCAAGGGGGGAGATTGACAGCTTCGCCGCTGGCGCTCCGCTTACGGCGTTGGAGATTGGCGAAACCCGAGATGAAGTCCGATCTCCCCCCTTGTGGGGGAGATGCCCGGCAGGCCAGAGGGGGCGCGAAGGATCGCTGCCCCGCCCGAGCTACCTCACCCCAGCCTGGCGTCGAGCGAGACCTTTATCGCGCCGAGCGCTTTCGACACCGGGCATTCGGCCTTGGCCTTTTCGGCGAGTTCCTTGAACTTCGCCGCGTCGATGCCCGGCACCTTGCCGACCAGGGTGATGGCGCTGCCGGTGATGCCGGTGCCGGGCACCAGCGTCACCACCGCCTTGGCGTCGAGCTCGGCGGCCGGCGTGCCGTTCTCGGCCAGAAAGTGCGAGAGCTGCATGGCGTAGCAGCCGGCATGCGCCGCCGCGATCAGCTCTTCCGGGTTGGTGCCGGATTTGCCGCTCTCGTCCTCGAAGCGCGCCTTGAAGGAATAGGGCGTGCCCTTGAGCGTTCCGCTCTGGGTGTCCAGCGTGCCCTTGCCTTCCTTCAGATTGCCTTTCCAGACGGCGTTTGCTGTGCGGTCCATGAAATCCTCCTGGCTTGTCGCGCCGGCGGGCGCCGGCGTTCTCCTGAACTATAGTGCGGGCGCGCCGGAAGACCATCCGTGCCGTTTGTCCGGTTACCCCGGATACGGCCCCGCCAAAATTCCTGAAAAAAGGCGCGTGCAAAAATGTCGGCTTCCATCCGGTCCGTCCGTCCTGCGGGCGGCACCGAGTTCACGGCCGATGGAGGTTCAGGATGGACAATCTGTTTTTCGCACTTTGGAGGCGCCCCGGCAGAAGGGCCGGGCGACCGGAAGATTAATGGCTGGATCCGCCAGCATCCGGCTTCGGCCGGCTGCTTGTCGCGGCGGCAATTATCGGAATTGCGGCTTGCCTGCTCGACCATGCGGCGGCGGTCAGGAGCAAGGCTGACAGCGTCGCCATCGCCTCATATGGTTCATCACAGGAAGGGAACTGAAAAATGAAATATGTGCTGCTGGTCTATGGCGAGGAAAGGGACCTCTTCGCGCTGACGCCGGAAAGGTCGGCCAAGCTCGATGCCGATTCGCTGGCCTATGACAGGGAGCTGGAGAGCCAAGGCAAGCTCATCATCGCCCATGCGCTGCAACCGGTGGAGACGTCGAAATCGCTCAGGCGGCGCAAGGGCAAGCGGCTGGTCACCGATGGCCCGTTCGCAGAGACAAAAGAACAGTTGCTCGGCTTCGTCATGGTCGAGGCGGCGGATCTCGACGAGGCGCTGGAGATCGCCGACGGGATTCCGCTGGCGGAACTCGGCACCGTCGAGGTCAGGGCGATCTACGACATACCGGGCTCATGAAACCGGTGTGTGGCAAGCGCGCAGGTCTTTAGGCTTTCTTCATCGCCGCAACTGTTGCGTGTTGAAGCGACGCTGCTCTTCACCTATCGTCGCCGGGATTTCGGGGGATTTCCGATATGCCTTTCCTGCTGGCTATTCTCGGCGTGCTGGGAGCGGCGGCCATCTGGTGGTACCGGATGAAAGCCATGAACGAGGCAGCGCGCGAAGTCGCCGACGTCGTCGGCCGGGTTCAGGGGAACATCCGCCGCAAGAAGCTGCGCAAGCAGGCGGCGCTTTCGCCGCTGACGGCGATCGACGATCCGGTCGTGGCGGCCGCGACGCTGATCACCGCGATCGTTTCGGAGCAGGGTCCGATCCTGCCGCGGCGCGAGGCCGCCCTGCGGGAAGTGGTTTCGGAGATTGCGGAGAACCAGAAGAAAACCGACGAGGCGGTCGTCTACGCCAAATGGGCGGCCGCGCAGATCGACGACACGACGATCGTCATCGACAAGCTGGCGCCGTTCCTGCGCGAGCGCCTCGACCCGCACGAGCGCGACGATCTGCTCAGGATGCTGAGCCGCGTCGCGCAGGGCGGCGAGCAGCAACGCCTGCGGATCGCCGATCAGCGGATGGTGAGGCTGCGGCAGAAGCTGGGCTTCGAGGTGAATTGAGCTGAAGCTGTGGCGGCGGGATCGCCTGCCTTCGTGATTGGCCGAAACGCCCCTCACGTCGTCATTCTATGGCGGAGCAAGGAGCGAAGCGACGCGGCGCAGACCATAGAATCCATGCCGTTACCTCAAGGCATTGCAACGGTGCAGAATTCTGCTCCGCTGCGCCCCGCGATTAAAGTAACGGCATGGATCCTCGGGTCTGCGCGTCCGCTTCGCTCCCGCTCCGCCCGTGGATGACGACGTCGGAAGGGCTTTCGCCATCGAGAGGGGTTCAGATCGCCTCGCCCTTGAGCAGCTTCGGCGTGTCGCCTGACAGGCCCGACGCTTGGCGGATGAAGAAGTCCTTGAGCCCAGGCATCCGTTCGACGAGCCCGAGGCCGATGTCGCGCACGGCGCGCAGCGGGCCGATGTCGTTGGAAAACAGCCGGTTCAGCACGTCGGTGGTGACGCCCATCTGCAGCGTGTCGAAGCGGCGCCATTGCTGGTAGCGTTCGAGCACGTCGAGCGCGCCGATGTCCTGGCCGAGCCGGTCGGCCTCGACCACCACTTCGGCAAGTGCCGCGACATCCTTGAAGCCAAGATTGAGCCCCTGGCCGGCGATCGGATGGATGCCGTGGGCGGCGTCGCCGGCCAGCGCGATGCGCGGCGCCACGAAGGCGCGGGCAAGGGTCAACCCGAGCGGCCAGGCGCGGGGCTTGTCGGCGACGCGGATCTCGCCGAGCTTCAAGCTGAAGCGCTGTTCCAGCTCATGCTCGAAGACGAACTCGTCGCCATCGACGAGTTTTTGCGCGTCTTCCGTGCGCTCGACCCAGACGATCGACGAGCGGTTGGTCCCGTCCTTGCCGGGTTTCAGCGGCAGCGTGGCGAACGGGCCGGCCGGCAGAAAATGTTCCTCGGCGCGGCCATTATGAGGGCGCTCGTGCGCCACCGTGCAGACGATGCCGGACTGGCCGTATTCCCATTTCACCGTCTTGATGCCGGCCATGTCGCGCAGCTTCGAGTTGACGCCGTCGGCGGCGATCAGCAGCCGCGCCTTCAGCGCGGCGCCATCGGCCAGATGCACGGTGACGCCGGCGCTGCCGGTGTCGAAGGCGCTGACGGCCATGCCCTCGATGATGTCGATGCCGAGCTTTTCGGCGCGCCGGCGCAGTGCCCCGTTCAGAACCCGGTTGGCGACCATATGCGCGAAGGGCTCGCCGGGCGCCACCTCGCCGTCGAAGGTCAAAAACACCGGGCGCACCGGATCGGCGGCGCGCGAATCGGTGATGATCATCTCGATGATCGCCTGCGCCTCCGGCGCGATCTCTTCCCAGACGCCGAGCTGTTCCAGCATGCGGCAGGCCGCGGCGGCGATCGCCGAGGCGCGGCCGTCCTTGCGCCAGACGCCGGCGGGCGCCGCGTCGACAACGGCGACGGCAAGGCTCGGGCGCGCCTGTTTCAGCGACACGGCGGTGGCCAGGCCGACATAGCCGGCGCCCGCCACCAGCACGTCCAGCGAGGCTTCGCCTGCTTCATCCGCCTTGACCATGGCACTTTCCTTTCGCGGCTTGCGGCCGCAGCGGCGGCCGTGGCGGCTTGACTGCCTGCCTGTCCTGTCCGAAACCCGCCATGTCACATCTTTCAAAGGACGTGGAACATGACGGCGGCCATGGACGAGCTCCTCGACATTCTTGACCTCGAGCAGCTCGAACACAACCTGTATCGTGGTCGCAGCCCAAAGCTCGACTGGCAGCGGGTGTTCGGCGGCCAGACCATCGCCCAGGCGCTGGTCGCCGCCCAGCGCACGGTCGAGCCCGAGCGCCACGTGCACTCGCTGCACGGCTATTTCATGCGGCCGGGCGACACCAAGGTGCCGATCGTCTACGAGGTCGACCGCATTCGCGACGGCGGCTCCTTCACCACGCGCCGGGTGGTGGCGATCCAGCATGGCCAGGCGATCTTCTCGCTGGAGGCCTCGTTCCAGCAGGACGAGGTCGGGCTGGAGCATCAACTGCCGATGCCGCGCGACGTGCCGGCGCCCGACACGCTTTTGTCGCAGCGCGAGCTTTTGGGCAAATTCGGCGGGGCCGTGCCGGAAGGCATCAGGCGCTATTGGGAGCGGGACCGGCCGATCGAGATGAAGCCGGTGATGCTGAAACACTATACCAGCCGCGAGAAGCTGGAGCCGGAGCAGAACATCTGGATCCGCACCACCGGTCCGGTGCCGGAGGACCGCGCCACGCAGGCGGCCGTGCTCGCCTATCTCTCCGACATGACGCTGCTCGATACCTCGACTTTCGCGCATGGCCGCGCCATTTTCGATCGCGACATCCAGGCGGCCAGCCTCGACCATGCGATGTGGTTCCACCGCAGCCATTCGCTGGACGACTGGATCCTCTACACGCAGGACAGCCCCTCGACGCAAGGCTCGCGCGGTTTCACGCGCGGATCGCTGTTCGCGCGCGACGGGACCCTGATCGCCTCGGTCGCCCAGGAAGGCCTCATCCGGCTGAAACGATGAGCCGGCTTCGAGTTAAAGCCTGGAAAACAGGCATTTTTGAAATTTTGCCTATTTTTTAATCAAACGTCTTGAGAGGGCTGCGCACGAATTGCGTGCACGGGCCGCCCATCCCCTTTGTTTACAACAAGTTAACGCCCTGCCTCGGCAATTGGCACGGAGCTTGAATCCTGTCCGACACTCTCCGGCTCTCCTCGGGATCGGTGAAGGTGTGCAAACGCGGGGGACCGCAACAGCAAAGGGTGAAACCTTATGAAAATCGTGATGGCAATCATCAAGCCGTTCAAGCTCGACGAGGTGCGCGAAGCGCTCACCGCCGTTGGCATCCAGGGCCTGACCGTCACCGAAGTCAAAGGCTACGGGCGTCAGAAGGGACATACGGAAATCTATCGCGGCGCGGAATACGCGGTGAGCTTCCTGCCCAAGATCAAGATCGAAGTCGCCGTTGGCGCCGACATGGTCGACAAGGCCGTCGAAGCCATCACCGCGGCCGCCAAGACCGGCCAGATCGGCGACGGCAAGATCTTCGTCTTCGGCATCGACCAGGCGGTGCGCATCCGCACCGGCGAAACAGACACCGACGCGCTCTGAGCGGCGACCAGCTATTCCAACGGAGAGTTCAATGAACATACCTTCCACCTTGAAGACGACGGGACGCGCGGCCGCGCTCGGTGCGCTCGCTCTCGCAGTATTCGGCACCGTCGCCGCCTTCGCGCAGGAAGCCGCTCCCGCGGCGCCGGCAGCACCCGCCGCGCCGACCCCGGTTCTCGACACCGGCAACACCGCCTGGATGCTGACCTCGACGGCGCTGGTGCTGATGATGACCATTCCGGGCCTGGCGCTGTTCTACGGCGGCATGGTGCGCAAGAAGAACGTGCTCGCTACCATCATGCAGAGCTTTGCCATCACCTGCCTGGTGACGGTGCTGTGGTTCATGTTCGGCTATTCGCTGGCCTTCTCCGACGGCGGCGGCATGAACGCCTATCTCGGCGGCTTCTCGAAGTTCTTCCATCAGGGCATCACCACCTCGACGCTGTGGCTGCCGGGCGTGGCGAACATTCCTGAATTTGTCTTCTCCATGTTCCAGTTGACCTTCGCCATCATCACGCCGGCGCTGATCGCCGGCGCTTTCGCCGAGCGCATGAAGTTCTCGGCGCTGCTGATCTTCATGGGCCTGTGGCTGGTCGCCGTCTACGCGCCGATCGCGCATTGGGTGTGGGGCGGCGGCTTCCTGGGTTCGGCCGGCGTCCTCGACTTCGCCGGCGGCACGGTCGTCCACATCAATGCCGGTGTCGCGGGCCTGGTCTGCGCGCTCGTTCTCGGCAAGCGCGAGGGCTACGGCACCACCAACATGGCACCGCATAACCTCGTCTATTCGGTGATCGGCGCCTCGCTGCTGTGGGTCGGCTGGTTCGGCTTCAACGCGGGTTCCGAGCTCGCCGCCGACGGCCTCGCGGGTGCGGCGATGATGAACACGCAGGTTGCCACCGCCGCCGCGGCGCTGGCCTGGATGTTCGCCGAATGGATCGTCGCCAAGAAGCCCTCGGTGCTCGGCATCATCTCGGGCGCCGTTGCCGGCCTGGTCGCGGTGACGCCCGCTTCCGGCTTCGTCAACCCGACCGGCGCCTTCATCGTCGGCATCGTCGCCGGCGTGCTCTGCTACATCTCGGCCGTCAAGGTGAAGCACATGTTCGGCTATGACGACTCGCTCGATGCCTTTGGCGTGCACGGCGTCGGCGGCGTCATCGGTGCGCTGCTCACCGGCGCGCTCGCCGATCCGGCGATCAATTCGCTCGGCAAGGGCGCTTCGGTCGGCACGCAGATCTACGGCATCGTCTTCACCATCCTGTGGACGGCGATCGCCACCTTCGTGATCCTCTTCATCGTCAAGGCGCTGGTCGGCCTGCGTCCGAGCAGCCAGGAAGAGGTCGAGGGTCTCGACGTCACCCAGCACGGCGAAGTGGTGCCGTAAGGCCGGCTTTGCCAAAGGGCCGGCGGATCCTCCTCCCGCCGGCCCGAATATCAACGAAAGCCGCGCAGCGGTTTTCTGGAGTTACTCCAAGATCCCGTCGTGACGCTCTCGAAAGGGGCTCACGCCTTGAGGCCCGGAAAATTTTCCGGGCCTCTTTTTTGTCTCGCGGATCGTCAGGCGAACTTTCGATCACATTCACTTGATCGCGCCAGCATGAAACGCCGGCGTTCGTGGTTTCGTACCGGGATAGCGACCGCCACCATGGCGATCGCCAAACAAAAGGGAAGGAACCAACCTATGAACTTCAAGACTATCTTCCTGGGGGCGATGGCTCTGTCGATGGTCGGCGGCGTTGCACTTGCCGGCGCACTCGACGAGCCTGACAACATGGCGCCGTTCTTCACCGATTCCAGCATGAAGACCATGAAGTCCGAGGCCGATTTCAAGGCGGCCTGGGCTTCGACGGCCAAGGACAAGCAGGACATGATGATGAAGGAGTGCCAGGACGCGGCGATGAGCAAGCCCCACGCCGAATTCTGCGCCAACCTGATGATGTACGCCGGTCACAAGTGACAGCGAAAGGTCGGGTCCCGACGGACCTGATCGTTTCGTCATTTCAAGCAGAAAAATGGCGGGCCGCCAGGCCTGCCATCCTTGTCTCAACCCTATTTGACTGGGCGGCATTGTCGGTAAAAGGCCATGGTTAATGCGGCCTTAACCTTCCCCCCGATAGTCTGGCAGCCGAATCTCCCGGCATGCGCCACGCATCCGGCCAGGCACTGACTTATGGGGAAGAAGGCATGCGTTCAGGCGCTTCAGCACCGCTCGCGCTGACCGACACGGGGCACGGCATCCAGGCATTCGCGCGGCGCCAGGTCGGGCGGCTGGTCGGCGCCGGCCTGTTCGTGTTCACCGCTTTCGGCGTCGCCAGCCTCGCCACCTGGAACGTCGCCGATCCGAGCTTCTCGCACGCCACCAACAACATCGTAACCAACGCCATGGGCTATACGGGCGCGGTGTTTTCCGACCTCGCCATGCAGTTCTTCGGCCTCGCCGCCGTCGCTGGCCTGGTCCCGGCGGTGGTCTGGGGTTTTCTTCTCTTCTCCGCGCGCGGCGTCGACCGGCTGCCGAAACGCGGGCTTGCCTGGTTCGGCTACGCGCTGCTCGCGGCGGCCATCGCCGGTTGCGTGACGCCGCCCAACACCTGGCCGCTGCCGACGGGTCTTGGCGGCGTGTTCGGCGATATGGTGCTGAAGATCCCGGGCATCGCCGTCGGCGGTTATCCGAAGGGCCTTTTCGCCACCATGATCGCCGTCGTGCTTGCCGCGCCGGCGCTCTGGCTGTTCGCCTATGGCTCGGCGCTGATTTCGCGCAAGAACGGCTTTGCCGTCATGGAGCGCGTCGCCGAGCCCGATCCGCGCGAACAGGACGAGTTGCTCTTCGACGAGGATGAGGACGAAGGCGACGAAGGCATTCTCGCGCTTGGCGCCATCACCCACTGGTGGCTGTCGTTCCGTGCATGGATGCACCGCCGCGCCGCGCGCCGCAGGCAGGAGCGCGACGAATTCGAGCCGCAGATGGAACCGCGGGCCAGCGCCTGGCGCCGCGCCGCCGAGCGGGTCGAATCGGCCGAGTTCGCCGAGGCCCGGATGAGCCCCGGCGGCCGCGCCCGCGTCGAGCCGGAATTCTTCGCCGCGATGGTCAACGACCGCAGCGCTTCGGTCGATCCGGTCGATGACGACGACTTCGCCGACGAAGAGGAACAAGACATCGATTTCGACGACGAGGAACCAGTCCAGCGCCGCGCCAATGTGCGCAACTTCCGCTCGGACGCGGCGACCCGTGTCGAGGCGCCGGCGCCGCGCCCGGCGCAGGGCGCGCGTGTCCAGCGCGAGGCGCAGACCTCGCTGATCGGCTCGGACAAGTTCGAGATGCCATCGCTGCATTTCCTGTCCGAGCCGAAGAATATCGCGCGTGACCCGAGCCTGTCGAAGGACGCGCTCGAGCAGAACGCTCGCCTGCTTGAAGGCGTGCTCGAGGATTTCGGCGTCAAGGGCGAGATCATCCATGTCCGCCCTGGCCCGGTCGTCACGCTCTATGAGCTCGAGCCCGCGCCCGGCATCAAATCCTCGCGCGTCATCGGTCTCTCCGACGACATCGCCCGCTCGATGAGCGCGATTGCCTGCCGCGTCGCCGTCGTGCCCGGCCGCAACGCCATCGGCATCGAATTGCCAAACGCCAAGCGCGAAACGGTGTATCTGCGGGAAATCATGGCGAGCCGCGACTTCGAGACGACGAAGGCCAAGCTGGCGCTGGCGCTCGGCAAGACGATCAATGGCGAGGCGGTCATCGTCGACATCGCCAAGATGCCGCACGTGCTGGTCGCCGGCACCACCGGCTCGGGCAAGTCGGTCGCCATCAACACCATGATCCTGTCGCTGCTCTACCGGCTGACGCCGCAGGAATGCCGGCTGATCATGATCGACCCGAAGATGCTCGAACTCTCGGTCTATGACGGCATCCCGCACCTGCTGACGCCGGTGGTCACCGATCCGAAGAAGGCGGTGGTGGCGCTGAAGTGGACCGTGCGCGAGATGGAGGACCGCTACCGCAAGATGTCCAAGGTCGGCGTGCGCAACATCGACGGCTTCAACGCGCGCGTCCAACAGGCCGAGAAGAAGGGCGAAAAGATATCGCGGACGGTGCAGACCGGCTTCGACCGCCAGACCGGCGAGGCGATCTACGAGACGGAGGATCTCGATCTCGAGCCGATGCCTTACATCGTCGTCATCATCGACGAGATGGCCGACCTGATGATGGTGGCCGGCAAGGACATCGAAGGCGCGGTGCAGCGCCTGGCGCAGATGGCGCGCGCCGCCGGCATCCATGTCATCATGGCGACGCAACGTCCCTCGGTCGACGTCATCACCGGCACCATCAAGGCCAATTTCCCGACCCGCATCTCCTTCCAGGTGACGTCGAAGATCGACAGCCGCACCATTCTGGGCGAGCAGGGCGCCGAGCAACTGCTCGGCATGGGCGACATGCTCTACATGGCCGGCGGCGGCCGCATCCAGCGCGTCCACGGCCCCTTCGTCTCGGACGACGAGGTCGAGAGGATCGTCGGGCATCTGAAGCTGCAGGGCGTGCCGGAATATCTCGACGCCATCACCGAGGACGACGAGGAAGACGATGAGGACGGCGCCTCGGGCAGGGGCGGCGGTGGCGGTGGCAATTTCGAGGATTCCGACGATCCCTACGACCAGGCGGTGGCGGTGGTGCTGCGCGACGGCAAGGCCTCGACCAGCTACATCCAGCGCCGGCTCGGCATCGGCTACAACCGCGCCGCCTCGATCATCGAGAAGATGGAGAAGGAAGGCATTGTCGGCCCCGCCAATCACGCCGGCAAGCGTGAGATTCTGGTGCCGACGGAAGAGGACAAATTCTAGTGCGGCCGGCCGGCAACTTTGAACCTTCCCGCGCGTTCATGCGACGAAGCCGCCACGGGACCCGCCAAACTTAGGCCCAACTGGGGGTCCAGAGACTGCGACGACACGAATCACAGGAAGTGACCGGCATGAAGACCCAGACAGATTTCGCTCCGACCCGCCGGCAGGTGCTCGGCCTTGGCCTTGTGCTGGCAGGCACTGCCGCCATCAATGTCGTGCCGGGCTTCCAGCTCCTGGCCGCAGCGCAGGCCGCGGTTCCGGCGGCGGCGCAGAAGATCGCCGATCACTTCTCCTCGGTGAAGTCGATGAGCGGCGAGTTCGTGCAGTTCGGGCCGAAAGGCGAGCAGACCGGCGGCAAGTTCTTCCTCGAACGCCCGGGCAAGATCCGCTTCAACTATGACGGATCGTCGAATTTCCGGGTGATCTCCGACGGCAAGTCGGTGGTTATCCTCAACAAGAAGCTGAACACCTCCGACCTCTATCCGCTATCGAAGACGCCTTTGAAATTACTGCTGGACGACAGGATCGACCTCTCGGGCGGGCGGGTGAAGGCCATCAAGGAAGAGGACGACCTCACCACCATCCAGCTCTCCGACAAGTCGGTGTTCGGCAATGCCCGGATCACCATGATGTTCGATCCGAAGAGCTACGAGCTGCGCCAGTGGACGATCACCGACGCGCAGGGCAAGGACACGACGGTGATGATCTTCAACGTCAAGGAAGGTGTCTCCATCCCTGACGACACCTTCGCCATCGACTATACGGCGAACAGGGAGCTGAATACCAAGACAAGATAGCTTCCTTCGTCTCGGGCAGCCTTGCGAGCGTTGGCGCCGCCCCTCATCTGGCTGCCGCCATCTTCTCCCCGCAAGCGGGGAGAAGGGACGCCGTCATCGACGGTTTCGCCAATCGCCAACGTTGTGGAATGAGCGCCAAGGTTGCGACCAGCTTCTTTCTCCCCGTTTACGGGGAGAAATGCCCGGCAGGGCAATGGGGGGGCGGCGCCGAGGCCAACAACCAGCGCCCGGCTTGTGTTTGCGGCGCTCGACTGGCAGTAGATCGGCGAACTTTTGCCGGACCTGCCGCATGCCCTTCACCATCGCTACCTGGAACATCAATTCCGTGCGCCTGCGCATGCCGATCGTCGAGCGGCTGCTCGAGGAGCATGCGCCGGACGTGCTCTGTCTGCAGGAAACCAAGGTTCCGGACGAGCTGTTTCCCGGAAAGGCCTTTCGCAAGGCGGGCTACGAGCACATCCTTTTCCACGGCCAGAAGGGCTATCACGGCGTCGCGACCGTGGCGCGCCGGCCGATCGAACTGGTCGAGAAGCGGCGCTTCTGCGAGATCGACGACAGCCGGCATCTGTCGGTTAAGGTGCAGGCCGGCGGCAGGTCGATCCTGCTGCATAATTTCTACGTTCCGGCCGGCGGCGACGAGCCGGATCCGGAGATCAACCGGAAGTTCCGGCACAAGCTCGATTTCGTCCATGAGATGAACGGCGTGCCGGCGAGCCAGGACGAAGTGTCTGCGTCGATCCTGGTCGGCGACCTCAACATCGCGCCGCAGGAGCATGACGTCTGGTCGCACAAGCAACTGCTCAACGTCGTCAGTCACACGCCGGTCGAGACGGAGAACTTCGAGGCGATGCGGCAGGCCGGCGGCTGGGTCGACCTGATGCGGCTCAACGTGCCTGCCGAGCAGAAGCTCTACACTTGGTGGAGCTATCGCGCCAAGGATTGGGGGGCATCGAACCGCGGCCGCCGGCTCGACCATGTCTGGTCTTCGGCCAATCTGGTGCCGAGTTTCTCCGGCTACGAGATACTCCAGGCGGCGCGTGGCTGGGAGAAGCCGTCGGACCATGTGCCGGTGATTGCCAGGTTTGACTTGGATTGACGCACGGTGGTGGCGCTCCGCCTTGGGTGACGACCGCGCCATTGAGCCGTCTCTCGCGCATCACCCCGAAAAGCGCGGCGCCAGCGCCTCGATGCGGGCGATCATCTGCTGGAATTCTTCCAGGATGCGCTCGTGCAACTGCGCCGCCAGTTCCGGATACTCTTCCAGGATGCGGTGGAACATCTTGCGGCTGAGCCGGATGACTTCCGAATCGGCCGCCGCCGAGGCGCTGGTCAAACGCCTGGTGTCGGCGATCAGGGCGAGCTCGCTCAGCATGGCGCCTGGGCCGGCCGTGCCGATCGGGATGCGCTCGCCGCCCTGCTCGCGATAGAGCGCGATCAAGCCACTGACCACGATATAGGCCGAGTCGGCCTCGTCATCCTCGAGATAGAGCTTGCGCTCCGCCTTCAGGAAGGTGTTTTCCGCGCCGAAGGCGAGCAGGCGCAACTGTTCCTGTGTGAAGCCCTGAAAAAGCTTCACGCCGGACAGGATGCGGATGTCGTCATCCAGCGCCATCCTAGCTGTGTCCCCGAGCGGTCAGTCCAGTCCCTCCTTTGGAGCGGCGCGTCCTTACGGACGCAGCGAACGCCCCAACACTTCCAATCACGCAGCGAGCCGATCCATCACCCTCCAGCACCAGGATCGTACCCGAAGCGGTCCCGCCCGACCGCCCACCAGATCATGAAATGTTTAAGGAACCAGCTTGTAGCCGCCGCTTTCTGTCACAAGAATTTCGGCATTGGAAGGATCGCGCTCGATCTTCTGACGCAGCCGGTAGACGTGGGTCTCCAGCGTGTGCGTGGTGACGCCGGAATTGTAGCCCCACACCTCTTCCAGGAGAACGTCGCGGGTCACCACTTTCTGGTCGGCGCGGTAGAGATATTTGATGATCGAGGCCTCCTTTTCGGTCAGCCGCACCTTGGCGCCGCGCGGATCGATCAACAGCTTCTGGCTGGGCTTGAACGTGTAGGGGCCGACCGAGAAGGTGGCGTCCTCGCTCTGCTCGTGCTGGCGCAGCTGCGCGCGGATGCGCGCCAAGAGCACGGCGAAGCGGAAGGGCTTGGTGACATAGTCGTTGGCGCCGGCCTCGAGACCCAGGATCGTGTCGGAATCGGTGTCGTGCCCGGTCAGCATGATGATCGGCGCCTTGTAGCCGCCCTTGCGCAGGATCTTCACCGCCTCGCGGCCGTCCATGTCGGGCAGGCCGACATCCATGATGAGCAGATCGACGAGGCCACTGCGCGCCGCGGCGACGCCTTTTGCGGCGGTGGATTCCTGCTGAACGTCGAATTCTTCGTAAAGCGCCAATTGCTCGACGAGCGTGGCTCGCAGGTCGTCGTCGTCGTCAACGATCAGAATGGTGCGTGATGTCATGGATCAATCCGTTGTTTTAAAAAGAATATTCAGTTGACCTCCCCCCATTTATGCGGAAGCTCACCGGCGCAACAGCCGATCACAGTGATTTGTTCCGTGCCACAATCATACAAGAAAAAACGCGCGCGCAATGAGGCAGGCGCATTTTTGCCGAAAGGCCTGCATGTTCTGGTTGTGCGCGCCAGACCCGGCAACCCTGCGCAGGGATTCCTGCAAGCCGGCAAGGCGGTGTTTCCTTGCGCGCTCGGCCGCAGCGGCATCTCCGCCAATAAGCATGAAGGCGACGGCGCGACGCCGCTGGCCGCGATGCGGATATTGTCGGGGTATTTTCGCAACGACCAGTTTTCCGGCGGGCGCCGGACGAGGCTGGCGATGGCGCCGATCGGCCCGAACCTCGGCTGGTGCGAGGTGCCGGAGGACCGCAACTACAACCGGCCGGTGAAGATCCCATACGGCGCAAGCCATGAACGGATGCGGCGCGCCGACCGGCTCTACGATGTGTGCCTGGTGCTCGACTGGAACATCGCGCCGCGCCGGCGCGGGCGCGGCAGCGCGATCTTCTTCCATCTCGCGCGTCCCGGCTTCACGCCGACGCAAGGCTGCGTGGCGGTCACGGCGCGCACCATGGCAAGGCTGCTGCCGCTGCTGTCGGATAGGACGGTGGTGAAGGTGGTGAGGTAAGGACTATTGATATTCAGGTGAGGCCGGTCTGCAAACGACGGCCTCCTGCGCTTCCGGTGCTCATATGTGGACGGCCCCCTGCTTGCAAGGCTTTGGCGGAGATAGTTTGATCGGATCGCTTGCGCTCATATGTCCGGCCTTTGCGCGCGGATTTGTGAGCGCTGGCCTAGATGGGCTTCACGGATAGCGAGTTC
>SAQE01000085.1 GCA_004020545.1 Mesorhizobium sp.
ATCATGATCGGCTTGCCGGACATGCGGCCGTCGAGCTTCAGGAAGGCGATGACCGAGCCGGTGAAGGTGATGGCGCCGATGGCGACACCGAGGCTCATTTCGACCAGCGCCTGCGCATGGATGTCGCCCGCCGTGCCGATGCCGAAGCTTTCCGGCGCATAGATGGCGGCGGCCGCCACCATGACGGCGGCGAAGCCGACGAGGCTGTGGAAGGCGGCGACGAGCTGCGGCATCGAGGTCATGGCGATGCGGCGCGCAGTCACCGCGCCGATGCTGCCGCCGATGGCGAGCCCCAGCACGATCAGGCCGAAGCGGCCGGCAGACGGCAGCGCCAGCGCCAGTGTGGTGGCGATGGCGATGCCCATGCCGATCATGCCGTAGAGATTGCCCCGGCGGCTGGTGGTCGGGTGTGACAGGCCGCGCAGCGCCAGGATGAACAGGATGCCGGAGACGAGATAGAGGAAGGAAGCGAGATTGACGGTCACGTCACTTTTCCTTCTTCTTGTACATGGCGAGCATGCGCTGGGTGACGAGGAAGCCGCCGAAGATGTTGACCGAGACCAGCACGAGCGCGACGAAGCCGAAGCCCGCCGCAAGACCGGAGGCCGCGATGCCGACGGCGAGCAGCGCGCCGACGACGATGACCGAGGAGATGGCGTTGGTGACAGCCATCAGCGGCGTATGCAGCGCCGGCGTCACCGACCACACGACATAATAGCCGACGAAGATCGCCAGCACGAAGATGGCAAAGCGGAAGACGAAGGGATCGATGGCGCCGCCGGAGAGGGCATGCGCCGCGTTGCCGGCAGCCTCGGTGCCGGCGGGCGCGTTGGCCAGGTCCTGCACGGCAAGGCGAACGGCGGCGGTCGCCTGATCGAGTTGATCGAGGGCTTTCTGCAGGGCGTCCATCACGCGGTCCCTTTCGACTTGGACGAGGCCGACTTGGCGGCGGCAGGTTTTTTCGCCGCTGTCTTCTTCACAGCAGGATTGGCCGAGGCGTCGGCGACCATGGTCGTGGCCTGTATCGCAGCGGGTTCGGTGCGCGGCTGCTCGGCCGCTTTGGCGAAGTTGGGATGAACGACCTTTCCGGCATCGGTCAGCATCGTCGCCTTGACCAGCTCGTCGTCGCGCTTGATGGCAAGCTCTTTCGTCGCCTTGTCGACCATCGTCTCGAGGAAGGCGTAAAGGTTCTTGGCATAGAGCAGCGAGGCCGATGCCGCGACGCGGCCCGGCACGTTGAGATGGCCGACGATCTTGACGCCGTTTTCCGTCGTCACGACTTTGCCTGGCACCGCGCCCTCGACATTGCCGCCGCGTTCGACGGCAAGATCGACGATCACCGAGCCCGGCTTCATCGAGGCGACCATGGCGGCAGAGACCAGCTTCGGCGCAGGGCGGCCGGGGATCAGCGCCGTGGTGATGACGATGTCCTGCTTGGCGATGTGCTCGGCGGTCAGCGTCGCCTGCTTGGCCTGGTATTCCTTCGACATTTCCTTGGCGTAGCCGCCGGCCGTCTCCGCCGCCTTGAACTCCTCGTCCTCGACCGCCAGGAATTTCGCGCCGAGCGACTGCACCTGCTCCTTCACCGCCGGGCGCACGTCGGTGGCGGTGACGACGGCGCCAAGGCGGCGCGCCGTGGCGATGGCCTGCAGGCCGGCGACGCCGACGCCCATGATGAAGGCCTTGGCCGCCGGCACGGTGCCCGCCGCCGTCATCATCATCGGCAGCGCGCGGTCATATTCGGCCGCGGCGTCGATCACCGCCTGGTAGCCGGCGAGATTGGCCTGCGAGGAGAGCACGTCCATCACCTGCGCGCGGGTAATGCGCGGCATGAATTCCATGGAGAAGGCGGTGATGCCGGCCTTGGCCATCGCCGCTACCGCCGCATCGTTGCCGTAAGGGTCCATGATGGCGATGACGGCCGTGCCGGGTTTGTAGCCCTTCAGCTCGGCATCCGTCGGCCGGCGCACTTTGAGCACCACGTCCGCCTTCTTGGCATCGCCTGCCGTTCCGATCGTGCCGCCGGCAGCAGTAAAATCCTGATCAGTGATGCGTGAACCGAAGCCCGCGCCTTTCTCGACGATCACCTCGAAGCCCAGGCCCGCCAGCCGTTTCACCGTCTCAGGCGAAGCCGCCACACGCGGCTCGTTCGCGCCAAGCTCACGAGGGATGAATACCGTCTGCCCCACCGCTTGATCCTTTCGGCTGGAACCTGTCCGCAAGGCGCCGACCGATCTCCGGCGGCGTCACCGGCAAAGGGTTTGAGAAAACTACCGGAGAATGAAGGCGCCGGCGGCCATGATCACCGCGAAGAGGATCAGCGCCGAGAAGAAGCCGCCTGCGAAGAAACCGAAAGCCATCGCCACGAGTATTGCCAGACAAACAAGCGATCCATATTTGGCCAGCCTCAGGAAGGCCGCATAGGTGCGGTCGTGCTCGGCATAGTCCATCTTCGCGCCCAGTTCGACAGGACCGGTCGGCGCATGATCAGCCATAAGAATACCCCTTCGAAGACATCTTCGAGGCACATAGCGAAAAGCCGGACCAAGAGCAATGGCGCGATTGCCGCACGACCGGCGACAACAGCCTCAAATGAAAGTTGAAATGGGACGGGATGCCGCCACCGCGACGCAGCGCGATCCTGGACCTCAGCCGGCGAGCTGCGGAAACAGACCGAGCAGGCCGACGACGATCAGATAGAGCGCGACGATGTAGTTGAGCAGGCGCGGCATCACCAGGATCAGTATGCCGGCGATCAGCGAGATCAGGGGCGCGAGCGCGAACGAATGGATGGTCATGACCGTATTCCTTCCCATGAACAAGCCGACATGAACCCGGGGCGAAACGCCTGTTGCGCAGGACCGCGGCGTCGCTCGACGGCGACGCCGCTATTTCATAACGGCGAAGCCGAAGGAAAGGTCCACGATGCTCGGAAGGACGCCCTTTCAGGCAGCGTCGCGATAGTATTTCGCCGTCGGAATGATGGACAGCGGCGTCAACCGGTTGATCGCCGGGTTGGCAAACATCAGCCGCTGTTCCATCGGCGTCGACTTGAAGAACGGGAACCGTTCGAGGGTCAGGCGCAAATTTTCGCCGCAGGGGATTTCGAACAAAGCGATCGGCGCAAGGACGCCCGGGAACACCTTGCCCTCTGTCCTCTGGATGGCATGGAAGATGCGGGCGTAGTAAGCGGAATGCTCGACCTTGACCGGCGTGAGCACCGCGGTCTGGCCAAAATAACAGGAGGCCACCATGCCGAGCCTGAGCGTCAGGAAAGGCAGGACTCCAGGCGCGGGCGCGCTGTCAGGATCGGTAGCGAACCGGGTTCCGTCGACGAAGGTCTCTCCGCGGGCAAGCCGCTCGGCCAATATTTCGGGATAGGCGTCGACGGAAGGCGAATAGGGATGCTCGCGGGAAATATAGTGGAGGCGCAGCGTGCTGACCAATTCACCATCGAAATAGACACCGAACCGGTAGGAATTCGGCAGATTGTCCCAGCGATCCTCGAACATCCCGCTGGCGATCGGGCCGCACATGCCTGACCGCAAGTAGGAGTGGTAGCGAAGGCGGTAGATCGCCTCTAGATCCTCGCCCCCTGTGATGAGGCGATAGTCGACATGCTCCAGCAATTGCATGATCGAACGGTTCAGCGCCGACCCAGTGTTTGCGCCGGCGCCAGCCTGCGCATCGTTTCTCGCAGCATCCATCTCAAGTCCTCGTATCCGCCTATGAATAGGCTATTGGAGTTGAAATGAGACACAAGCCGAAAATTCGACCCCGCCGATTTACCGTTCGTTAACCTTAATAATCGGCGCAATTGCAGGCGGCAGGATCGCGCCGGAAAAGCAAATCAGGCGTCTTGCTCTAAGCTCACTTTCGATATGAAAGAACGCTGTAAATCTATAACCAGAAAGCGCTAGTCTGTATCGGATTCTGGTAGGATCGCCGATCCGCTGCAGATATTCAACTTTATACAGGTACGGACGGAAAGCTTTTTCCTGAGGTTATTCAAGGAAACATTCCCCGAAAAAACTTCAAAACTGTTGTTTTCATAAAAAAATCCGCGCACACTTGATCAACGTGCATTGCCGATCTCAATCGAGCGAATTTCGCAACTGCGCTACCTGGCCGTCCGCTTGGCGGCGAGACGCAGGTCCGCGGCAAACGGCCAGGTGACGTTCGACATCGTCTCGATGCCCGATGCACTGAGCGCGGCACCGAAGAGGAAACCTTGCACGAGGTCCGGTTTGACCGAACGCACAAGTATCTTCAGTTGCTCGAAGGTCTCGACCCCTTCGATGGTGACGACCAGGCCCAAGGTCCGGGTCAAGCCGACGATCCCCTTCAAAAGATCGAGCGACTGGGGGCTCTGGGTCACGTCGATCAGGAAGGAGCGGTCGATCTTGATCTTGTCGAGCGGCAGCTTGTGCAGATAGCTGAGGCTCGAATAGCCGGTGCCGAAGTCGTCGAGCGCGATGCGAACGCCAAGGGTCTTCAATTCCTCGATCAGTTCGCGCGTCAGCGATTTGTCGTCGAGCAAGGCAGTCTCGGTGACCTCGATCTCGAGCCGGTGCGGCGCAAGGCCCGACGCCGCCAAGGCGTCACGCACCTTCTGCACGACGTCGCGGTTGCGGAAATCCTTGGCCGACAGGTTGATCGAAACGCTGGTCTGCGCCGGCCATTTGGCGCATTCGGCGCAGGCTGCCTGCAGCACGAAGGTGCTGATCTCGGAGATGATGCCCATCTCCTCGGCCAGCGGAATGAAGACGCCCGGCGAAATCGGGCCGAGATCGGGATGATCCCAGCGGCAGAGCGCCTCGCAACTGGCGATGCGCATGGTGCTCATCGATACGATCGGCTGGTAGACGACGCGCAGTTCCTTGGCTTGCACGGCGCTGCGCAGATCGGCCTTCATCAGCTGGCGGTTGCGGAAGGCGGCATCCATCGAGGCCTCGAACAGCCGCCAGCTGTTCTTGCCGAGCTCCTTGGCCTTGTAGAGCGCAAGGTCCGCCTTGACGATCATGGCATCGACGTCGGTGTCCTTGACTATGGACAACACCGCGCCGCCGCTGGCCTGGATGCGCAGGCCATGCCCGGCAACGTCGACTTCGCCCTGCAGGTCGGCGAAGATCTCGTCGAGCAGGCTGCCGAGATGGCTCTCGTCCTCAATGCGGTCGAAATAGATCATGAACTCGTCGCCGCCGAAGCGGCTGACATTGATGCCGGGCCCGGCAACCGCCGCTAGCCGCTCGGCCACGGCATAGATCAGCCCGTCGCCGACCGGATGGCCGAGCGTGTCGTTGACGCTCTTGAAATCGTCAAGATCGAGCACCGCCAGGCCGCAGAGCCGGTCGCGGTCGCCGGACGCCATGGCCTCGCCGGCCAGCTCGTGGAAGTAGGCGCGGTTCGGCAGGCCGGTGAGATTGTCGTAGCGCGCCATGAAACGGATCTTCTCCTCCGCCTCGACGCGGGCCGTCACGTCCTCGAAGGTGACGACGCCGAGTTCCTGGCTGCCTTCGCGCGCGGAGAACTCGTAGTGCTGACCGTTGGCGAGCGAAACCAGCACCTTGCGGTCGCGGCCCTCGCGCAGGGCGCGCGTCAGCTGCGCCTCGATGTAGCGGCAGTCCTTCGGCGCCAGCATGCCGCCGGCGACGCCGCGCATCAGAAGACCGTGGATCGAACGCCCGAGCAGCGCGTCGGCCGATTTCAACGACATCAGGTGGGCGGCCTCGGCATTGGCGACCGCGACGCGACCGTCCGGGCCGAGCATGACCAGGCCATGCGACATGGTGTTGAGCGCGCGGTCGAACCTGCGCGTCAGGTTCCTCGCCTGCTTGTGGCCGATGACGGCCGAGAAGAGCACATTGCGCACATGGTCGGCGCCGGTGATGGTGATGAACGTCATCGGGATGATCATCAGGCCGAGGACGACGGAAGGCGCGTCCATGCGCAGTAGGAGCGCAAGCGCCGCCGGACCGATGAAGGTCACCGAAAAGATCCGCACCATGCGCGGCGAGCCGTAGTTGCGGGCGACAACCGTGACCAGGGTGGCCAAGGTCAGCGACATCGCCGCCAGCTCGGCAAAGGGATCGGGATACACATAGATCGACACGAAGCACAGCGCACCCAGGCCGAGGCCCTGCAGGCAGCCCTTCAGGATGTAGCTGCGCTCCAACCGCTGCGCGTGTTCGACATCGGCAATCACGCCGCCTGTTCGCAGGAAGCTGCGAATGCCGAAGTAACGGATAAGGCTGACCGAAAGCAGAGCAAAAGAAAACGTCAGGAACAAGGGGTTGTGCGTGCGCAGATAGATCATGAATCCGAGGATCCAGTAGCACGCGCCACCGATCAACAACATGTGCGCGTTGTCGAACAACGAGCGCACAAATTGGATATAAACATCCGCGGGGATGCTTTCGGTCTTTGTTCTGCCCATATGGTCGGCCCAACGCTAAGCCTTGTCATGCCACAACCGCCTTAAGAAAGGCTTAGAACAGCGATGGCTTAGGCAGCGGCCTCAGCCTACCCGCCAAGGCGCGAACACCTGGGCAGGCCGGAAAGGCCTCGGGCAAACAGTAGGCCAATCACTCGGCGGCGTTGAGAACCGGCACGGGCACGGTTTGGCTCAGCCGCTGGAGCAGTCTGGCGCGCTCGTCGGACGCCCTTGCTGCACTGGCCTGCCGGACATGGCCATAGCCGCGGATGAGCGCCGGCACGGAGGCGAGAGCGGCGGCGGCTTCGATCCTGCCTGGCGCAAGCGCTGCGGCGATCAGGTCGAGATCCGCCTGGTATTGCGCAAGCAGTTGCCGCTCGGCCCGCCGTTCCGCGGTGTGGCCGAAGAGGTCGAACGCCGTGCCGCGCAGGCCTTTCATGGCCGACAGCAGGCGAAAAGCCTTCATCATCCAGGGACCGAAACTCGATTTCCTCGGCTTGCCGTCATTGCCGCGCCGCCCGAGGATCGGCGGCGCGAGGTGGAATTCGAGCTTTTCGTAACTCTGGAACTGCCTTGCGAGATCGGAGGCGAAGCTGCCGTCGGTATAGAGCCGCGCCACCTCATACTCGTCCTTGATCGCCATCAGCTTGAACAGGTTTTTGGCGGCGGCCTCGGTCACAGCGGTCGAGCCGGGAACCGCCCGCGCCTCGGCGGCACGCAGCGCGGCGACCCTGTCGGCATAGCGCTTGCCATAGGCCGCGTTCTGGTAGGCGGTGAGGAAAGCGACGCGCCGGGCGATGATGTCGTCGAGCGTTTCGGCGGGCGCGGACACCGGCTTGCCGGTCTTGCCGACCAGATTGCGCACGAAGTCCGGCTGGTGCGCGGCGCGGCGGCCCCAGCGGAAGGCGGCAATGTTCATCGCCACCGCTTCGCCGTTCAATTCGATAGCCTTTTCAATGGCTTCCGCCGACAGCGGCAGCCCGCCATGCTGAAAGGCGAAGCCGAGCATGAACATGTTGGCGCCGAGCGAATTGCCAAACAAAGCGGTGGCGGTGCGGGTGGCGTCGAAGAAGTGGGCCTTGTCGTCGCCGGCGGCGGCACGGATCGCCTTCTTCAGTCGCTCGACCGGCAAGGAAAAATCGGCGGAGCGCGTGAATTCGCCAGGCATGATTTCGGCGGTGTTGGCGAGGAACATCGTGTGACCCTCGCGCACTGCGGCGAGCACTTTCTTGGCGCCGGAGACCACGAGGTCGCAGCCAAGCACAAGGTCCGCCTTGCCGGCCGAAACGCGGATGGCGTGGATGTCCTCGGGCGTCGGGGCGATGCGGACATGGGTGAAGACCGAGCCGCCCTTCTGGGCAAGGCCCGCCATGTCGATCATGCCGCAGCCTTTACCCTCGAGGTGGGCGGCCATGCCGAGCACCGCGCCGATGGTGACGACGCCTGTGCCGCCGACGCCGTCGATGATCGCCGCCCAGCCCTCTCCGCCAAGCGGGAATTCGGCGGGCGACGGCACGCCGTCGAGCGGATCGGTCTTGCCGGCGATACCTTCGGCCTTCCTGATCTTGCCACCATGCACGGTGACGAAAGAGGGGCAGAAGCCGCCAAGGCATGAAAAATCCTTGTTGCAGCTCGACTGATCGATCCGGCGCTTGCGGCCGAATTCGGTTTCGACCGGCTGGATCGAGACACAGTTCGACTGCACGCCGCAATCGCCGCAACCCTCGCAGACCAGCTCGTTGATGAAGACGCGCCTGTCCGGGTCGGGAAAGGTGCCGCGCTTGCGGCGGCGACGCTTCTCGGCGGCGCAGGTCTGGTCGTAGAGGAGCACCGAGACGCCTTTCACACCGCGCAATTCGCGCTGGACCAGGTCGAGGTCGTCGCGGTGATGGATGGTGGCGCCAGCCGGGAAATCGGCCTTGCCGGCATATTTGTCCGGTTCGTCGGTGACGATGGCGATGCTGTTGACGCCTTCGGCGCGCACCTGTCTGGCGATCATATCCACGGTGAGGCCGCCTTCATGCGGCTGGCCGCCGGTCATGGCGACCGCGTCGTTGTAGAGGATCTTGTAGGTGATGTTGGCGCTGCTAGACAGCGCGAAGCGGATCGCCAGCAGGCCGGAATGATTGTAGGTGCCGTCGCCGAGATTCTGAAAGATATGGTCGCGCTTCGAGAACGGCGCCTGGCCAACCCATTGCGCGCCCTCGCCGCCCATGGCGGTGAAGCCGACGGTGTTCCTGTCCATCCACAGCGCCATGAAGTGGCAGCCGATGCCGGCGGCGGCCAGCGAGCCCTCCGGCACCTTGGTCGAGGAATTGTGCGGGCAGCCCGAGCAGAAGAAAGGCGTGCGCGAGCCGATGTCGACGGTGTCGGCGAGCATCGCCTGGAACTGGCGCAGCTTCGCCACCCGCGCGGCGATCTCCTCCGACGGGCCGATGGTGCGCAGGATCCGCTCGCCGAGCGCGATCGCGATGTCGTTGGGATCGAGCGCACCCTTGGCCGGAAACAGCCAGTCGCCACGCTCGTCCTTCTTGCCGACGATGGCCGGCTGGGCGGTGGTGCCGTAGAGATTTTCACGCAGCTGCACCTCGATCAGCGAGCGCTTTTCCTCGACGACGACGATGGTTTCGAGGCCGCGCGCGAAGTCGGCGATGTGCTGAAAATCGAGCGGCCAGGGGCAGCCGACCTTGAACAGGCGGATGCCGATGCGGTTTGCGGCCTTCTCGTCGATGCCGATATCCTCGAGCGCCTGGCGGACGTCGAGATAGCTCTTGCCGATGGTGATGACGCCGAGCTTCGGGTTGTGACCGCCCGAATAGACGATCCGGTTCAGCCCATTGGCCTGGATGAAGGCGGAAGCGGCGGCGCGCTTATGCTCATGCAGCCGCTCTTCCTGGCCGAGCATGTCGATCTCGTGGCGGATGTTGAGGCCGCCGGGCGGCATGTCGAAGTCAGGAGTGACGATGTTCAGCCGCTCGAGCGAGGCGTCGACCGAGGCCGTCGATTCGATGTTGTCCTTGACGCATTTGATCGCCGCCCAGGTGCCGGCGAAGCGCGACATGGCAAAGCCGTAAAGGCCGTAGTCGATGATCTCCTGGACGCCGGCCGGATTGAGGATCGGCACCATGGTGTCGACGAACAGGAATTCGGTCGCATGCGCGTTGGTCGAGGATTCGGCCATGTGGTCGTCGCCCATCAGGGCGAGAACGCCGCCATGCTTGGACGAGCCGGCGAGGTTGGCGTGGCGGAACACGTCGCCGGAGCGATCGACGCCCGGCCCCTTGCCATACCAGACCGCGAAGACGCCATCATGCGTGCCTTCGCCGAGCAGTTCGGTCTGCTGCGAGCCCCAGCAGGCGGTGGCGGCGAGTTCCTCGTTGAGGCCAGGCTGGAAGACGATGTCGGCCTGGGCAAGCTGTCGCTTCGCCCTCCAAAGCTGCATGTCGAGGCCGCCGAGCGGCGAGCCGCGATAGCCGGAGACGAAGCCAGCGGTGTTGAGGCCGGCGCGGCGGTCGCGGTCGCGCTGCATCAGAAGCATGCGCACGACGGCCTGCGCCCCGGACAGGAAAACGCGCTCCTTGCCAAGGTCGAACTTGTCGTCGAGCGCGACGTCATGAAGCGTCATCAGGCATTTCCTCTGCGGAGGCACGCCTCTAGTCGAGCGGCCAACGTCGGAGTGGGACGCCGCAGTCTTTCTTCCCTTGCGGGAGAGGTCAAACGAAATCGCAGAGGCCAGAGCGGACGCAACAAATGGTTCCGGTGAACCCGCCCGGCGCATTTAAGACGAAGCTAAATGCTTCATGAAGCACGAAAATTTCGTGCAACCGCGCTCCCTGGTTGAGCATGATCTTTTTCGAAAACCGCTACACATTTTTGCTGACGCTGACCTCCGGTTCGGGATCATACTCTAAGGTCAAAACCCAATCAGCTTCGCTGCGCCAATAGCCAAGATGGGGTGGACCCCTGCCGTTCGATCCAGCTACCGGAAGGAGCAGGTAGCGCCATTTCTGGACATTCGGAACCAGCCATAAGCAGACGTTGGTGCGAGTTCAGGATCACTCCTCGCCAGCGTGCCTTCTAGGAACGGCGTTCATGATGGCCTCCGCCAGTTCTTCGAGGACGGAGGTATCGCCGTTCGATGCGGCAAATAACCTGAACTCCGCTTCTGGTAACTCTGGCAGACCGTAGCTTTTGGGCACCGTGACCAGGCCGTTTCTCAGTTGACTGGCGATCATCGGCGCTACAGCAAAGCCTGAGATGGCAGCCGCCCTCAGGCTGGCGTTGCCGGCGCAGATCATCACCGTGCGCTGGCTGATCCCGGCCTTGGCAAGCCGTTCAAGAGCAACTTCCCTGTAGGGGCAAGGTTCCGGTAACACGGCCAACGGCAGCGGGTCCGGAAGATCCACGCCGGTATGATCCGCCCATGCCCAGACAAGAGGCTCGCGCCACAGGAGGCGCCCAATCTCCTCACCCTCACACTGTGATCCGAGCACCAGTTCGATGTTGCCCTCGTTCATCTTCGAGAGGAGCGCACTCGGAATCCCGACTTGCACCTCGACCTGCAATCCAGGGCGATCAGCGCCGAATGCCTGCAAGGCGCGAAGGATGGGGACCTGTGCGAAGTCTTCCGAGAGGCCGACGCGAACCCTGCCGTGAAAGGGTGCCTGCGCCAGATCGGCCAAAGCATCCCGGTTAAGGGCGAGCATCGCCCGGGCATAGGCGAGCAAGCGCTCGCCATCGGGTGTCATCTCCAGCGAGCGCGTCGTCCTGTTGAGTAACGGCTTTCCGGCCTTCTCCTCGAGACGGCGCAGGTGCCCACTGACGGCCGACTGCGTAAGGTTCAGTCGCGCTGCTGCCCGACTGAAGCCGCCTTCGTCGAACACGGCGACGAACGTCCTGAGGAGGACCAATTCCAGCATATATTCTGATCCATGATGAATGCTGTCGATAATCTCAATTTCTATATCGAATTAAAATATGAGGCAATGCGGTTCGTCACAATGAGCAAGGATGATCCATGACCAAGCTACTGCATATCGTTTCCTCGCCCCGCAAAGAGCGTTCCGCCTCGCGTGAGGTCGCCGGGGCCTTTGTTCAAAGCTATCGTGCTCGGCGACCCGACTTGGAGATTTCAACGCTCGACTTATGGGATGCCGTCCTCCCCGAATTCGGTGAGGACGCGATGTTGGCCAAATATGCGGGGCTCAGCGGCACGCCGCTTACCCCTTCTCAACAGCAGGCATGGGCCACTTTGCAAGAATTGGCGCAACAACTGCACTGGGCGGATATTCTTCTGCTGTCGACGCCCCTCTGGAATTTCAGCATCCCCTACAAGCTCAAGCACTTCATCGACCTGGTATCGCAGAAGGACATCCTTTTCTCGTTCGATCCTGAACACGGGTTCGGAGGACTGCTCCAGGATAAGATCGCGGTGGTCGTCCATGCGCGAGGTCTCGACTATGCGGCGCAATCCATCACTCCGGCGCAGCGCTTCGACTTTCAAAAACCCTATCTAGAAGCGTGGTTGCGCTTCATCGGTATCGAAGATGTCCGCAGCCTAATCATCCAGAAGACCCTCTTTGGACCCGATATTGACCATGCGGCTCGCCAGGATGCACGGGGGGCCGCGTCACGGCTGGCGGAAGACCTGCTGTCGCGGACAACAGAGGCGATTGCATGATTATGAAGCGCTTGCTGCGGACAAGTGCGTTGATAACCCGCTCAGACCCCAACTTGCACGTACATCCCCGTCCGCCCGGCGTAACAACTATGGAGAACGGAAGTCCGTAACGTCGCCTATAGGGGGCAGGCGCACCGATTTCACCCAACGTCCGATTTCAGGCAATGCATCGGTCCCAGCAAGGACCGGTTTGGGGTCAGGAGCTACCGTTGGCCAACTTCGGCTTTGGGTCGACTTGCGCTGTCCCAGCTCTCGGCGTCAAATATCCGAGGAGGGTCCGAACTCGGTCGTTCAAATTGGTAACTGATCGGGTTTTGACTCTAGGCCGCCTTCGAGCAATCCGGCTTCGGCTCATCGGGCAGCTTGCCGTCGGGATGGCCGGCGAGGTCCGGGTTGAGCTCGTATTTCGGCCCGATCACCAGCGGCCGGTCCGGCAGCATCGTCTGGTCCTCCGTCGAGGCCATCGTCGTCTCGAGGCTCTGCAGCAGCGTGCCGTTCGAATCCTCGATGCGGATCGTGACGGAATAGGGCTTGTCCTTGACCACGCAGGTGAGCGGCGGGCTGGTCAGCGTGATGTGGGGAAGCTTCGGCCAGATCTTCTGGTTGACGATGAGCGGATCGCCGCCAGCCGGATTCTGGAAATTCACCACGGCAACCTGTCCCTCGCCCATGGGCCGCAGCGGCCTCAACGTGATGACGTAGGTGGCGATGCCAAGCCTGTAGTTGAACTCGAACAGTTTTCCGGAAATGGCGAAGAGCTGCTCCTTGCCGGTGTCGCGGCAGGCGCCGAGCACAGTGGCGGCAATCAAGGCCGCGCCGAGAGCGATCGAACGGAAGTTGCTAGGCATTGGTGACCTCCCTGGCCGCCGTGCGGCGGCGATAGTAGCGGTTCGCTTTCTGGCGGTTGCCGCAAACGGCCATGTCGCACCAGAGGCGGCTTGAGTTGCGGCTGCGATCGACGAAGAGCCAACTGCAGTTCGGACAGATCCTGAGCCTGGCAACGGTTTCGTCGCGCAACAGCGAAAGCGCCGAGACAGCCAAGGCCGCCTCGAAGGCGATCGGCGTTGCCGGATCGCCGAAGGGCCGGCCCGGCGCGCCTATCTCGGCGCCGCTGCCCGAGAGCCCGCTGGCGCAGGCCGCCAGGAAATCCGGCAGGTGAGCGGCAACGATCGCGCCTTTGGCTATGGCACGGCGGAACAGGCGGTCGGTCGCCTCGCGGATCGACAGCACCACCGGAGCGATATCGGCCGGTTCCAGCGCCTCCAGTCGCCGGCCGCCGAGCTCGGCAGCGCGAAAGCCGCTCGCCGCCTCGGCGAAGCGGCCGATCTCGGCCGGATCCTCGAAACGGTCGAAGGTCTTTTCCGGATCGTTGCGCAGCACGACCGTGTTCGCCGTGTCGAGCGCGAGGATGCCGCCGGTGAAGCGGTGCGGGGTCCAGGATACCGTCATGGCGGGAAATCTAACCTATAAAACGTGTTTGACAAGTTAGATTCCTGATGCAAGGCTCGCCAAAAATGGGTCCGTCGCTCGGGCCAGGGATTTCGATGCTCTATTTCTCCCAGCAGGTGCTGAACGGGCTGCATTCGGGCGCGCTCTATGCGCTGCTCGCCTTCGGCTATGTGCTGACCAACGGCATCCTGCATCGCACCAACCTTGCCTATGGCGCGCTGTTTGCCTTTTGCGGCCACACGATGATCCTGACCGCGGCCTTCGGCTACCAGGCGCTGTGGCTGACGCTGTTCGCGTCCGTCGCGCTCGGCGTCGTCGCGGCCCTGCTCTATGCGGCGCTCATCAGCCAGGTGCTGTCGCGCAGCGTGTTCGAAAGGCTGGCGGACCGGTCGCCCAACGCCATCGTGGTGACGACGCTCGGCATATTGCTGTTCCTGTCGGAAGCAAGCCGCATCGCCGCCGATACCCATGATCTCTGGCTGCCGCCGATGCTCGCCGATCCTGTCATCTTCGCGCAGGATGCCGGCTTCAAGGTCACGCTCACCGTCATCCAGCTTTTGGACTGCGCCGCCGTGATTGCGGTCGTGGCGCTGGCCGCCTGGCTGTTTTCGCATTCTCGCTTCGGCCGCGCCTGGCGAGCCGTCTCCGACGATCCGAAGGCGGCCGCGATGTGCGGCATCGACGTGCGCGCGGTGTTCCGCCGCGCGGTGCTCTATGGCGGCTTCTGCGCGGCTTTTGCCGGCGTGCTCGCCGGCTTCTATTACGGCAACATCAGCTTCGGCACCGGCCTCGTCTACGGCCTCAAGATCCTGTTCGTCACAGCGGTCGGCGGCTATCTGTCGCCGCTCAGGGCGGCGCTTGGCGCCGCGGCCTTCGGCATGGCCGAATCGCTGTGGGCAGGCTATTTCCCGATCGAATGGCGCGATGGCTGGATATACCTCTTCCTCGTCGTCATGCTGGTGCTGATCGGCGCCGGCCGCGACCAGGCCAAGGTCGCCTGAAACCCATCAGACTTTGGTTGCATCACGTTCGGTGAACCGGCGCGTTTCCACCGGTGCCGTCGTTTGTCGCGCCTTGTCATGTTGACCAACCGGACCACGCACTGCATACCGTTGGGCCAAGCGACGCGACACCGGAGGGGGAATCGGGCGCGGCGCCGGCATCAGGGAGGATTTCATGGCAGGGCTGCTCGCTCTATCCGGGACGATCGACCGCATCAATGAGTTCATCGGCCGCTGGATCTCGTGGCTGATCCTGCTTGCAATCCTGGTGAGTGCCGGCAACGCCGTCATCCGCAAGGCGTTCGACATCTCCTCCAATGCCTGGCTCGAACTGCAGTGGTACCTGTTCGGCGCCGCCTTCATGCTGGCGGCCGCCTACACGCTGAAGCAGAACGACCATATCCGCATCGACATCGTCTACGGCATGTTCTCCCGCCGCATGCAGCACTGGATCGACCTCTTCGGCCACGTGTTCTTCCTGATGCCGTTCGTGGTGCTGATGGTGATCTATTTCGTGCCTTACGTGTCGCTGTCCTTCCACAGCGGCGAGATGTCGACCAATGCGGGCGGCCTGATCGTCTGGCCGGCGAAGGCCATCCTGCTCGTCGGCTTCTTCCTGCTGGCGCTACAGGGCCTTTCCGAGATCATCAAGAAGATCGCCATCATGCGCGGCGACATGGAGGATCCCAATCCCTTCGTATCGGCGCATGAACAAGCCGAACTCGAGGCCAAGGCGCTGGCCGAAGAAGCCAAGGCGCTGGCCGGCGAGGTGCGCTCATGATCGAATTCATCGCGCAGAACATGGCGCCGATCATGTTCGCCTCGCTGATCATCTTTTTGCTGATCGGCTACCCAGTCGCCTTCTCGCTCGCCGCCAACGGTCTCCTGTTCTTCTTCATCGGCGTGCTGTTGTCGCCTTACTCCGGCGGATCGATCAACCTCGCCTGGCCGTTGCTGCACGCGCTGCCGGACAATTTCTACGGCACCAGGGTGATGTCGAACGACACGCTGCTGGCTATTCCCTTCTTCACCTTCATGGGCATCGTACTCGAACGGTCCGGCATGGCCGAGGACCTGCTCGACACGATCGGTCAGCTTTTCGGCCCGATCCGCGGCGGTCTTGCCTATGCGGTGATCTTCGTCGGCGCGCTGCTTGCCGCTACGACCGGCGTGGTTGCGGCTTCCGTCATCGCCATGGGACTGATCTCGCTGCCGATCATGCTGCGCTACGGCTATGACCGCCGGCTTGCATCGGGCGTCATCGCGGCTTCCGGCACGCTGGCCCAGATCATCCCGCCCTCGCTGGTGCTGATCGTGCTTGCCGACCAGCTCGGCCGCTCGGTCGGCGACATGTATGCCGGCGCGCTGATTCCCGGCCTCGTGCTGACCGGCATCTACATGCTCTACATCCTGATCATGTCGATCATCCGCCCGAATTCGATGCCGGCGCTGCCCATCGAAGCGCGCACGCTCGGCCGCGGCGTAATCTCGCTGATCGTGGCCCTGCTGGTCGCGGTCGGGGTCTCCTATGCAGCCTATCGCTACCTCGTGCCGGCCCATGGCGACAACGCCGACATACTGGGCGCCACCGTCGGCGTCATCGCGATCTACATCGTGGCGGTTGCCGACCAGCGGCTCGGGATCAACATGATGTCCAAGCTGGCGCAGCAGGTGGTGATCGTGCTGATCCCCCCGCTGGCGCTGATCTTCCTGGTGCTCGGCACCATCTTCCTCGGCATCGCCACGCCGACCGAAGGCGGCGCGATGGGTTCAGTCGGCGCGTTGATCATGGCTGCGGCAAAGGGGCGGCTGTCGTTCGACGTCATCAAACAGGCGCTGGCTTCGACGACGCGGCTGTCCTCCTTCGTGCTGTTCATCCTGATCGGCGCGCGCGTCTTTTCGCTCACCTTCTACGGCGTCAACGGCCATATCTGGGTCGAGCATCTCCTAATCTCCCTGCCGGGCGGCGAAACCGGCTTCCTGATCGGCGTCAACCTGCTGGTCTTCGTGCTTGCCTTCTTCCTCGACTTCTTCGAGCTCGCCTTCATCATCGTGCCGCTGCTCGCGCCCGCCGCCGACAAGCTCGGCATCGACCTGATCTGGTTCGGCGTGCTGCTCGGCGTCAACATGCAGACCAGCTTCATGCATCCGCCCTTCGGCTTTGCGCTGTTCTACCTGCGCTCGGTCGCGGCGCGCGTGCCCTATCTCGACCGCATCACCGGCAAGCAGATCGCGCCGGTCACCACCGGCCAGATCTATTGGGGCGCGGTGCCGTTCGTCTGCATCCAGGTGATCATGATCGGGCTCACCATCGCCTTCCCGCAGATGGTGATGCGCTACAAGGGCGCCGCCGTCGAACCCGCCACGATAGACTTGAAGCTGCCGGAGATGCCGGGACTGTCGCCGCTCGGCACGCCGCCGGCCGACAATGGCGCGGCGCCCGCCAATGGCGGCGCGGCGCCGGCAGCACCCGGCACGTCCGATCTGTCGCAGCCGCCGAATTTCGGCGATACACCGCCGACCAAGCCGGCGGCGCCGGCTCCGGACCTTTCGAAGCCACCGAGTTTCAATTGAGGTGATTAAGTCATGAGAGCCGTCCGGCTGGAAGCAATCGGCAGCATTGCGCTTCGCGAGGTCGCCAAACCTTCACCAGGGCCGGAGGATGTCCTGGTGCGGATCGAAGCCTGCGGCGTCTGCGGCACCGACAGGCACCTTCTCCATGGCGAGTTTCCGTCGAAGCCGCCGGTGACGCTCGGCCACGAATTCTGCGGCATCGTCGAGGCCGTCGGAGACGCCGTTGCCGATATCTCCGTCGGCGACCGCGTCACCGGCGACCCCAACATTTCCTGCGGGCGCTGCAGCCACTGCCGGGCCGGCCGCGTCAACCTGTGCAGCAATCTCAGGGCGATCGGCATCCACCGCGACGGCGGTTTTGCAGACTATGTCGTGATGCCGCAAAGCCAGGCCTTCCTCTTGCCCGCCGATCTCAAGCCGACGCATGGCGCCTTCTGCGAGCCGCTGGCCTGCTGCCTCCACGGCGTCGACCTCGCCGGCATCAAGCCTGGCGCCTCGGTGGTGGTGCTCGGCGGCGGCGTCATCGGCCTGCTTGTCGTGCAATTGGCGAAGCTGGCGGGTGCCGCGACGATCATCCTGTCGACCCGGCAGGCCTCGCGCCGGGCGCTTGCCGAGGAGTTGGGCGCGACGGCAACCGTCGATCCACGCACCATCGACCCCATCGAGGCCATCGCCGGACCGGCTGGCCTGGTGCCTGGCGGCGTCGACGTCGTGCTCGAATGCGCCGGCGTTCCCGACACCGTGGAGCAATCGATGCGACTGGCGAAGGCCGGCGGCACGGTGGTGATCGTCGGCGTGATGCCTCAGGGGCAAAAAGTCGCCTTCGAGCCCTTCGATGTCCTGTTCCGCGAGTTGAAGGTCCTTGGCTCCTTCATCAACCCCTTCACGCATCGCCGCGCCGCGGAGCTCGTCGCGTCGGGCGCGATCGAGATCGACAAGCTGATTTCGAAGCAAGTGCCCCTCGAAGAGGCGCCGCGCGTGATCTCGAACCCCGCGGCCCCCGGTGAGGTCAAGGTGCTGGTGGTGCCAGGCCGGGGCTAAGGCGCCGGTTTTGCGCTCAGTTCTTCCCTTCTCCCTCTGGGGGAGAAGGTGTCGCCGAAGGCGGCGGATGAGGGGTGTTGCAGCTTGGCGCCGACGGCACCCCGGCCAACACCCCGCTCGGCGCTGCGCGCCGATCCACCTTCTCCCACAAGGGGAGAAGGAGGGTCTCGCTTACAGCTTGCCGTTGCGCTGCTGCACCATCATGAAGGTGTCGTAGTTGTACTCGGCGACCTGGGCCCAGAGATAGTGCTCCTTGCGGAAGCTCTTGATCGATTCCCAGATCTTCTTGAACGGCGCGTTGTTGGCTTCCATTTCGGCATAGACTTCGTTGGCCTTTTCGAAGCAAGCCGCCATGATTTCCTGGCTGAAAGGCGCCAGCTTGGCGCCGCTGGCCACCAGCCGCTTCACCGCCGCCGGATTAAGGTAGTCGTACTTCTGCAGCATATTGGCGTCGGCGGCTTGCGCGGCCGTGCGCACCAGCGACTTGTAGGCCGGCGACAGTTCCTCGTACTTGGCCTTGTTGAACATCAGATGCACGGTCGGGCCGCCTTCCCACCAGCCGGGATAGTAGTAGTAGGGCGCGACCTTGTAGAAGCCGAGCTTCTCGTCGTCATAAGGACCGACCCATTCGGCGGCGTCGATCGTGCCCTTCTCCAGCGCGGGATAGATGTCGCCGCCGGCGATCTGCTGCGGCACGACGCCGAGCTTCTGCACCACCTTGCCGGCAAAGCCGCCGATGCGCATCTTGAGGCCGGAGAGATCGGCCACGGTGTTGATCTGCTTGCGGAACCAGCCGCCCATCTGCACGCCCGTGTTGCCGCCCGGCAGGCCGAACAGCCCCTGCGTGGCCAGGAATTCGTTGAACAGGTCGATGCCGCCGCCATGGTAGTGCCAGGCATTGATGCCGCGCGCGTTGAGCGAGAACGGCACCGCCGCGCCCAGCGCCCAGGTCGGGTCCTTGCCCCAGTAGTAGTATGCCACCGTATGACAAGCCTCGACGGTGCCGGCAGCGGTGGCGTCCGCAGCCTGCAGGCCGGGCACCAGCTCGCCCGATGCGAAGACCTGGACCTGGAAATTGCCGTCGGTCGCTTCCGACAGCATCTTGGAGAAGACTTCCGCGCCGCCATAGATCGTGTCGAGCGATTTCGGGAAGGACGATGCCAGCCGCCACGTCACTTTCGGATTGGACTGGGCTATCGCCGGCGTGGCAAGCGCTGCGGCCGCTGCCGCGACGCCGACGCCGACGCCGGACGCACCGGCCTTGCGGATGAATGAACGACGATCCATGCAGTTTCCTCCCTTGTGGATCAGCTGACCGACATTCGGGCATCCTCGCCGCCCGGACCGGTTGGGGAAGAAACATACACAGGCGAGAGGTCGAGTCCAGTATCGCGGGCTATGTGCAACTATAGTCTAACGTCAAATTTCGTGGCCTATCCGGAGAGATGAAACTTGCCATGGCAAAGCGCCTTCGGATCGCCTATTTTGTAGGCAGAATAATCCGTTAGCCCTCGATGGAACCCATATCCAAAATGCAGCAGCCGCTCGTCGCCGTCTCGACCGATGTCCGCCAGTTCGACAACTACACCTGGCATGCCGCCCCGCAGCAGTATATCGAGGCAGCGATCGCCGGCGCCGGCGTGTTCCCGGTGCTGGTGCCTTCCTTCGGCGACCGGCTGGATTTCGACGAGCTGCTGTCCTCGGTCGACGGCGTCATGGTCACGGGCTCGAAGTCCAATGTGCATCCGTCGCTCTACGGCGGCGACGCAACCGAGGCCAACGGACCCTACGATCCGGCGCGCGACGCCACCACGCTGCCGCTGATCCGCAAGGCGATCGAGCGCGGCGTGCCGCTGCTCGCCATCTGCCGCGGCATCCAGGAACTGAACGTGGCGCTGGGCGGCACGCTGGGCACCGAGATCCACGAGCGCGAGGGCACGCTCGACCACCGCGCGCCGGTCAGCGACAATCAGGATGAGCGCTTCGGCATCCGCCAGGCGATTTCGATCAAGCCCGGCAGTTGCCTGGCGGGCGTGTTCGGCGCCGGCGAGATCATGGTCAATTCCGTGCACCGCCAGGCGGTCGACCGGCTCGGATCGAAACTGCAGGTCGAGGCGGTGGCCAGCGACGGCACCGTCGAGGCGGTTTCGGTCAAGGATGCGCGCGCCTTCGCGGTCGGCGTTCAGTGGCACCCCGAATATTGGGTGAAGTCGGATAGCAACTCGGCGAAGATCTTCCGCGCGTTCGGCGATGCCGTGCGCCTGCACGCGGCGGCGAAAGCCGGAACGCGCGCGGCGGCGGAATAAGCTCGCCTCCTGAATCCGGCTCGTTATTCGCCGTTGCTCATCGACAGCAACGGCGCTGCCGGCGCGTAGGATTCGTAGCCGTCGCCGTCAGCGACGCTGAAGGTGACGACCGGATCCGTGCCGTTCACGCTGAAGGCGACCGAGCCATCGGCCTGCTCACGCCAGAATTTCACGCGTTCGATGCCGGGCATCAGCTTGCGGCAGTTCGGCGCGACGCGGAGCAGCGACAAGCCCACCGACACCTTGGCGCCGCGCTGGACGGCGCAGGCCGCTTCGTCGCCGTTGGCCGTCAACCGATAGATGTCTGATGTGCCAGTTTCTTCGGCCGCGCTCTGGACCGCGCCGCCCTGCAGGACCTGAATGCCCCCATACAAGGCCACCGACGCAACCAACCCGGCCAACAGCTTCACTTTGCCTCTCCGCATCCAAGCGCTTCGGGCTCTTGCCCCGGTCCGTGCATCTCGTTCTCCCCAAAACCGCAGCGCACTTTTGGGCGATATGCATAACCAAGTATGCACAATGATTCCAAATGGTTAAGCAGGCGTTAATAAATGTGGCCGATCAGGCGCGCGGCCTGACGTTGACCGTCTCCGGCACCGGGGTCAGCGGCTGGCGCTCGCCGAACCAGGAAACCAGATTGTCGACGCAGAGATCGGCCATGGCCCGGCGGGTGTGATCCGACGCCGAGCCGACATGCGGCAGAAGCGAGGTGTTGGGCGCTTCGAGCAGCGCCCTGGGCACATTCGGTTCGTCGGCAAAGACATCGAGCCCGGCGGCGGCGATGGCGCCACTCTCGAGGGCGTCGGCGAGAGCCGCCTCATCCACCGTGCTGCCGCGGCCGATGTTGACGAAGACGCCGTTCGAGCCAAGCGCCGACAAGATCTCGGCATTGATGGCCTTTTCCGTCGATGCGCCGCCTGGCGCGATACAGATCAGCGTATCGACCGCCTCGGCCAAGCCCTTCAGCGTCGCATGGTATTCGTAGGACAGGGCTTCGACCTTGCGGCGATTGTGATAGGCGATCGGCAGGCCGAAGGCCTCGAGGCGACGGGCGACGGCAAGGCCGATGCGGCCCATGCCGAAGATGCCGATGCGGCGGCCGCGCAAGGTCAGCCGGCTCAGGCGATAGTTGCCCTTCTTCACCCAGTCGCCGTCGCGCAGCCATTTCTCGGCGGCGTACATTTCCCGCACCGTGTTGATCAGCAGACCGATCGTGGTGTCGGCGACCTCCTCGGTCAGCACGTCCGGCGTGTTGGTGACCATCACGCCGCGCTTGGCCGCGTGATTGGCGTCCACCGAATCATAGCCGACGCCGAAATTGGCGATGATTTCGAGATTGGGCAGCGCATCGATCATGGCCGCGTCGATGCCGCCGAAGCAGGCGATGCCGCGCACCACCTCACGCATCTCGCCGGTAACGAGCGATGGGTCGGCGCGCTCGATCCGCACGCGCCGGAATGCCCTGTCGATCCGGCCGATCGCATGGTCGTTGAAATGCCCGGGCACCAGGATGGCGACCGGCAACCTTGCTTCGGCTTTTGTCATTGACGCTCCACCGGCTTGCCGGTGGACTGTCGCACATGCAGCTCCGGCTTGATCAGTTCCTGCGAGGGCCGCACGGCCTGCCCGTTCAGCTTGTCGAGCAGCGCGCTGGCGGCGCGGCGGCCGACCTCGCGCTGGCCATTCCAGACCGTCGTCAATGCCGGCGTCGCGATTGCGGCCTCCTCGAGATCGTCGTAGCCGGTGACCGAGATGTCGACGCCCGGCACGAGGCCGGCCCGCGCAATGCCGTTCATCAGCCCGATGGCGACCAGATCATTCCAACAGCAGGCGGCGGTCGGCTTGTCCTTCAGCGCCAAAAACTGTCCGGCGGCCTCGAAGCCGGCCTGCTTGGTGCGCGGCCCGGGAATACGCCATGACGGCCTGACCTCCAGCCCGGCCGCCTCCATCGCATTGAGATAGCCCTGGTAGCGGTCGCGGCCGGTGGAGGTCTGGTCGGTGCCGCCGATCATGGCGATGCGCTTGTGACCGAGCGAGATCAGGTGGTTGGTTGCGAGCGCCGTGCCATAGGCGTCGTCGCCGCGAAAGACCGGCACGTCGGCGCCGGCGACGGTGCGCGCGATCAGCACCGCCGGCAGGCCGTTTTCCTCGGCCATGATGATGTCCTCGGCCGGCGTGCCGATGGCCGGCGACATGATGACGCCGTCGGCGCCGAGCTGCAGCAGCGTGTCGATGAAGGTGCGCTGCTTTTCGAGCTGGTCGTAGTGGTTGGACAGGATGAAGGTCTGGCGGCTGCGGTCGAGCTCGCTTTCGATCGAGCGCAGGATCTCGGCGAAGAACGGGTTCATGATGTCGTGCACGACGACGCCGACAATGCCGGAGCGTGAGGTGCGGAGGCTGGCGGCGCGCCGGTTGTAGATATAGCCGATGGCGCGGGCGTGCTCCTTGATGCGCTCGCGCGTGGAGCCGGCGACCAGCGGGCTGTCGCGCAGCGCCAGCGATACCGTTGCCGTGGAAACGCCGAGCGCATCCGCGATCGTCGAAAGCTTGATCTTCTGTGCCAGTGCCCTTTGCTCCCCAGGGTCTTTAAATTGTTTAAATTCGGCCTTATGCCATCGATCGGGAGCAATTCAAAGTTTTTTCGCCAGGGTCTCGGCTTCGGTGTCGAGCGAGGCGGAATTGCGCAGGCGCAGCCGGTGCTCGCGATGGATTATGTAGAGGCCGCTGGCGACGATTATGGCCGCACCAAGCAGCGTCCAGCGGTCGGGAAGCTGGTGGAAGATCAGCCAGCCGGAAACGATCATCCACACCATTTGTGAATAGGGGTACGGCGCAAGCGCGGTGGTGGTCGCGAGACGATAGGCCTGGACCAGCAGCCAATGGCCGCCGGCGCCGAACACGCCCAGCATCAACAGAATGAACCAGTGCCAGCCGTCCTGCGGCAGCGCATGCGAGAACGGCAGCATCGGCACGAGCAGTACGGCAGGCGCCAGCGCCGAGAACAGGATCAGGCTCTCGGACGTCTCCGTCGCCGACATGCGCCGCGTCATGATGACGTAGAAGGAGTTCGACAGCATCGAGCCGAGCGCGAAGAGATGACCTATGCCGAACACCCCGACGCCCGGCCGGGTGATGATGAGGACGCCGACGAAGCCGGCGAGGATCGCCAGCCAGCGCCGCCAGCCGGCCCATTCGCCGAGCAGCGGACCGGCCAATGCGGTGATCACCATCGGGCCGAAGAAGTAGATCGAGGTGGTTTCGGCAAGCTGCAGCGTCCGCAGCGCCAGGACGTTGAACATGGTCGAGCCGAAAAGGAGGCATCCGCGCAGTATGTGCGCCGGCAGGTTGTTGGCGCGGAAGCGCGACGGCTCGCGCCAGCCGCGCAGGAAGACGCCGACCAGCAGGACATGGACGATAAAGCGGGTCCAGGCAACGATCAGCGCCGAGACGCCGGCGAGCACCAGATATTTGCTCGAGGTGTCGAGAAAGGTGAAGCAGACATAGACGCAAAGCATCAAGAGCATCGCCGCGGGCGGCGTTGCGCTGTCGTCGTGGTTTTTGGAAGTGGTCAACGTCGGGCCGAAGGAAGATAGACGTCTACCTTCTGCGGCAATCGCCGCCGGCCAGCAAGCCAAAGCGACTGGCCCAACAAGACATGCCGACAGGCTTAGAGCGCGCTGCCGTTGGCGATTGGCCTGAACCTTCCTCGCAGTCGGCAATCCCGGAGGCGGAGCAAGGACCAAAACAATCCCTACTCCCCTACTCCCCTACTCCCCTACCTG
>SAQE01000086.1 GCA_004020545.1 Mesorhizobium sp.
CCCCGGCCTCCGGGAAACCCCGGGGGGGCCACCGGGCGGGTAGCATTGAAGCGCAACATCGTCTTGGCTTCGATGATCATGCACTGTGAGTATGTGCGAAGTCGAGACGGCTGGCGGCATCATCGCCGGCAATCATCAACCGCGCATCATCGAATGCAGGATTGCCTGCATGTGCTCTTGCAGATCGAGTTCGCCGCGAGCTTCTACGGCGAGCAAATATCGCGCCTTGGTCCTGCGGTCGACTACGCTGATAGCCGGATAGGAGCAGACGGCCAGCAGCGCCTCCTGTTCGAGCCCGTCGGCCCTCGCACGATTATCCCTGCTGCTCCCCGCTCGATGAACAACGCGGTGGAACGCGGCATAGGCCGCCTCATGTGCCGCGATCAGCGCCTGCAGCTGCGGCAAGGTCCTTACGTCAGCGGACACCGGGTCGACGGCAACCGCTGCGCCGGTCAGCGCGAGAAGAGTACGGCGGGTGATCGCGGGCATGGACTTGTTCCTCCTCGCTGCCGATTATGCTGGAGTACCATAGCACTACCATGGGAGGGCGCAGAGACCGTCAGACGCTGTCTGCTGACAATGCGGTCAGTGGGCCATTCGAACTCTGAAAGGAGCGGTCATGTAGGGCCCACAATCGATGGCGAGGGGTCCGACGCATCGATTGGACAGGCGCTCAGCACGCGCCTTACAGGATGCGGGCGGCGTTGCCTTCAGTTGCAGACAACGGTGGCACCAAACCGGTTGCAAACCGTAGGGCCCCCACCACGTCTGGCCAGATCCTCGTTCTGCATGCATTGCGCCATCGCTTCCGTGCCGGGCTTGAAACCATAGTCGGCGCATTTCTTTCTGTCTCGTTCGGTTTTGCAACCCGCCAAGATCACACCTGTCACTGTGATAGCAACGCAGTTTACGAGGCTGATTTTCATGGGATTGTCCTCCACAACGACGCGATTTATGTATCTTAGATGGTGCTGTATTAGCTCCTGACACAACCTCTGGTAGGTTGACGTTATCGGCTAAATGGGCCGTGAACAAATCAAAAACGCAGCGCCGCGCGGCTCTATGGGCTCTGTCGCGCGGTGGGTTGGATCGTCGCGGTGCGATGCGGGAATAGGCATCTTCGTCATCTCTGGTACCGATCAGAGCACAGTCGGCAAAGTTGGCGTTTGCCCTAATCGCGACCCGAATACGGGGCCCCACATTGCCACCCCCACCCCGCCATCGGGATCGACCGGGCGGCAAGGAGCGCCACCCTCCTTCTCGCATTCTATCCGGCTGTCGTCGGCGGCATTGCGGTGCTAAATATCGTAGTCAGAGAACGGCGGGCCGACCAATGATGAAGAACTCTTACAGCGTCTTACTAGGAAACCTCGCCATGAAAGCTGTGCTTCCATTCGCATTACTTTTCCTTCTCGCCGGCTGCTCGCCCACCATTCAAGGCAATAGTCGAGGCGGTGTCATTACGCCGCTTCGAGACACTGCCTTCGCCCAAGCGCAGGCTCATTGTGCCCAGTTTGGCAAGACTGCGGAGATGACAGGCCTTTATGCCCCGCCGGTCAACAGTGCAACATTCGCGTGCCGATAGGACAGGCCTTTGCACGCAAGCTCTGTAGCGGGTAGGAGGCTAGCTGTGAGCTAATATTCAGATTTCGTCGCCGCACAGTCGAAGCGGGTGATGGTGGCGATCCCTTATGCCTTGGTGGTACGCGCGCGTTGCGCCCGTCGCAGCGCAGCCATGATCACGCCCTCGTCAGCCTCGACCTCGTCGCCAGTGAGGGCAAGGCGCGTGGCAGACGCAGCCGACGTCCGTTGAACGATGTCCCGCACCTGTGTTGCCGCCCATGTCCCGCCCCGCGCGGTCGCGATGCCACGGCCATTGAGCGCCGCCGCAATTTGCCGCAACGATTTAACTCCGCTCGCCTGAATGTCACGGATGACCGGCAAGACGTTGGCCGCGAAGGCATCGGCTTGTGCCGAGCGAACCTCAATCGATCTCTGCTGCGCTTCGGCGAGTTTTGGGCCGCCAAGCACAACGCCTCGTTTTTTAGCCTCTTGCAATGCATGGCGCGTGCGCTCGGAAATCACCGCGCGTTCCTTTTCGGCCACCGCTGCGTAGATGTGGAGCATGAACGGGTCGACGTTGGAGCCGAACTCGGCAACGATGAAGGGAACACGCTTCGCCATCAGACCGGAAATAAAGGCGACATCGCGGCTCAGCCTGTCGAGCTTGGCGACGACGACCGGGCAATTGCCGTTCTTCCGCGCGGCTGCAAGCGCCTTGGCCAGCAGCGGGCGCTTGGTGAGCGCGTCAGTGCCCTTGCCGGTCTCCACATCGGTGAACTCACCGACGATTTCGAACCCTTCTGCTTCGGCAAAGCGGGCAATGGCTTCCTGTTGCGCGCCGAGGCCAAGTCCTGACTTGCCTTGACCGTTCGTCGAGACGCGGAGATAGCCGATGGCGGGTCGTTTCATGAGCGGTTGCTGTTCTGCGTAAAGACTATATACGCTCGTATGTAAACTTTACAAGCCCGCTAGAGGGTCGGAAAGAAGGGGATGCACTGGGGTTCAGTCCGGCAGCGCTTTGGCCTTGCCGGGCAGGCCCGTGGAGCGTCGCTGAGCCTTCGAGAGGTCGAAACCCCACCCGACCCGGAGCGGACCTCGATGGCCGCGCCAAGTGCCTCTGCGGGGTGTTCTCGACGATGCCCAAGCGACGTTAAGTCGAACTCGACTTCACCCGTCTGGCCGCCTTGGCCCGCCGAATGGTTTCGATGATCCCGATCTCGTCCTCCGGCTCCGTCTTCTCCGGGTCGCTGGCGGGTTTGCCGTTACCCAGCTGCGTTGTGGACATCTTCGGCTTGAACCGCTCCTCCCACTCCTCCAAGCTCATCTGCTTGACCTCGCCCGGCTCGCGCATCGGACGGCGGAGCATCTGCTCCACCTCGGTGCGGTCGACAATCAGCCCGAGGAGCTTCGCCTTGCCCAGGGAGGCTGCAACCGCTGCAGCAAGCTGTTTGTGAGCCAGCGCTGCCGCGCGTGCCTCTTCCAACTCGGCGACAATGCTTTCGACGCTGACATCGAGCCGCCGCACCTGCCGCGCCTGCAATTCGGCGACGCGGCCCTCAATCTTACCATTCCTGACCAATTTCGCGGCCCCAACCTCGGCGGCATTCCCGGTCGACTGATAGCCGGCCTCGCAGTAAGCGGCCTTACCGCTCAGGCCCTTGGCGAGACCTTGAGCAAAACGTTCGTGGCGCGGGTTTCGAAGGATCGACATGGGCCAACAGTATCGCAAGGCAGGACTGGGTGCCACCCGGACCTGCCTCGCTGCCCAAATTCACCGTTCCCACGTTCCCTCTTGTCCCCACTGTTTCCTTCAGAGTTCGTAATTCCTGCCCATAATACCTCTATTCTATAGGTAGGAACGGAAGGTACTGTAGGAACAAACTCTCGCCGACTTTCCAAGGTTTCCAAGGGCTTCAACGTCGAACGGCGGCAGGAAGGTAGGTACGGTGGGAACAGTTCAAGATCTACTTTTCTCCATCACATCTTTTTCAAACCGGCTTTTCCGGCTTCTGGCGGACAGAAAGGGTAGGAACGTGGACACAAGACCTCACCGGCTGTCCTCGCTATTGTTCGGTGGCAGCCGATAGGCCCAGTGCGGCTTTTTGTTGGGGCCGCCGCGCCGCTTCTTGCGTTCGCATTTCAGTCGGCGCAGCACGGCACCGACGCGCATTTCGTGGGCACGGTCGCGGCGTCCCCCATCAATGCCGACATGACTGAGGACTTCGGCGGTGGTGAACCAGACGCCGTTCCGCCGCGTACTGACAAAGTCGGCGATCTGGTCATGCCAAGGATCAGTCACGACGCGGTCCTCCTGCTGGTCCGCCGCAATCGCCTCGATGTCCTGGGCGAGCCACCACTGTTCGCCGGCACGCCAAGCGGCGACCGCCTCGGCCCACAGTTGATCGACGATCCTCGCCACCGCGCCGAGATCGATCCTTTCGACCCGGAGCGGCCAGAAGCGCCGGTTCCCGGTCGGATCGAGCAAATAGGTGTCGGCATTGGTGCTGCCGGCAAAGACGCACTGTCGCGGAACGGCGACATCGGTGCGGCCATAGGCTGGCCGGTAGCGGTCGGTCTGGCAGGACAGGAAGGCTTTGACAGTCTCGATCTCTGAACGCCGAAATTGCGCGACCTCGCTCATTTCGACAATCCAGCGGCCAGCAAGGTGTGCGCGGGCATCCTTGCTTTCGAGGTCGTGCGGAAGACTGTCCGAAAACCACTCGTCCCGGGTGGCGAGCACACGCAACAGTTGGGATTTCAACGCGCCTTGCGGGCCTTCGAGCACGATCATGGCGTCGGCCTTGCAGCCGGGCTTGTAAACGCGCGCAACTGCCGAAATGAAGAAGCACCGCGTCACCGCCTCCACGTAGCGCAAGGCGGCTGCCCTGTCGGCCTCGGTTTCCCCATCGACGGCAGCACCACAATAATCGAGGAAGAACCGCGAGAGGCGTGGCCGCCCGTCCCAGATAAGGCCGTCGAGATACTCACGCACCGGATGGAACGGGTGGGATCGAGCCTCAAGCTCGATCACGTCGCGCACCAGCGAGCGGCCAACGCGGCGAAAGCCCCGGTGATTGAAGTGCTCGATCAAAGATGTGTCGTCGACGTCGCTCCATTGGCGTAGCACAAACGTCTTCGGCATCTCCATGTTCGGGCGCGGGATCGGCCGTACAAGCTCGATTTCCTGCGAAAATTCGTTATATCGCACCAGCCCCTTTGTCAGGGCGTTGCGGTGCATTTCACGGCGCAGGTTGAGCGGATTGGCAACGTGTCTGGCCGTGGCGTCGGGCTCGTCCGCGCGCGGCGTGAGATGCAGGACGTTGTCTTCGTCGCCCTTCATGATCACACCGCCTCGTCTGCATAGTCGTGGCCGACATTGCGCGGCCAGCGGATGAAGGCCTCCTTGCCGTCGGCGACCCAGCGCTCGGCGCATTGCTGTGCGGCAGTGAGGCCCGGACCGTCATGATCGGCAAATACCGTCAGGGTCTCGATACCGGCGAGCAGCGGGAAGCTAGCCACCGCCCCTGCCGAGCCGAGCACCCAAACGGGACCGAGGCCCGCCGCCAAGATTGCGAGCCCCGTCTCGATACCCTCGCAAATCCCGAGCCCGGGCATGGCGTAATCGTTCGGCGATAGCTTCATCGCCTGGCCGGCCACCGCGCCGAGCATCTTCTTGCCAAGGTGGCCCGAGCCGTCCGGCTTCAAACGCGTGCGGTGAATGGCGCTCGGCGGCGCTTCAGGATCGAGATCGTTCTCGCTCGGGGAGAACCGGCAGATCATCACGGGAACTCGGACGACCTCGCCGCTCTCATCTAGCCACGGGCAGGCGGGGTGAAAGCGGATGGCGCGGAAGGCCGCTTCGGTTGGCAGGATCAAACGACGTCGGGTGAGATAGGTCTCTACCGCAGTGCCACACGGATTGACGCCTTCCGCCCACAGACGCCCCGCCCTTTGCCTCCTGCTCGTCTCCTCGATCTTGTCGTTCTGGTAGTGGTGAAAGCGCGGCGGCAGTGGAGCCGCTCTGTCGCCAAGGGGATCGACTGACGGTAGCCCGAGCCGATCGCGCACGTAATCCATGCAGACGCGCCAGTCGTCATTGGCAAAAGAGTTGACGGCGAGTTTGCCCTGATCATCCAACCAGACGTTCAGGCTTCGATCCTTCCGGCTGTGACCTGGGCCTGGACAAGAAATCCTGCCGCGATTGACCTCGCCGCCGAGTTGCCGGGCATAGGAAGCGAGGCTCGTCATTGCCGTGCCTCGGGGCGGCTGGTGTGAAGCCCCATCTCATCGAGGATAGCCACGGGGCCGCCAAGCATGGCGGCCAAATCACTCAGGAAGTCTTGGCGGGCAGCCAAATAGGCCTTGAGAAACCGCTGCCGTTGGCGCGGCGACAGATCGGTAGGCGGCTTCGGGTCGATGACGCGGTCGAAGCCTTCTGCCCCCCAGCTGAACGTCACCTTGGCACCGAATGGCAGCCGGAAGGCTCGTTGATGACAAACGCTGAACAGGTGATCGGAATTGAGTACATGCACGGCTCGGTCCTCCTAAGGATCGAAAGCCGGGCAACTTGACCATCGCATCAAACGGGGTATCTTTCGGGCCACCTATCAGCCTGAAAGAGAAGCCCTGAACCCGCCAGTGGCCAAGTGCCGGCGGGTCTCAGGCTGCTTCGTTGCTGCGGTCGATATCAGCGTGCGGGAGACTGTCGTGCAGGCGCTCGATGCTGACGACCGAGATCAACGTGCGCCGGCCAAGCTTGCGGACCTCCAACTGGCCAGCCTTGATCAGTTTGTAGATCTTGTCGTGCGAGGCCGGGATTGCCGCCTTGGCCTCTTTCACTGTCAGGAAGCGACGTTCCATGTGACCGTCTCCGGATTAGGAATGACGGTCACGTACACTACGCATTTTATCGCAACATTCTACAAGGACCAGTGGCCGGAAAATAGGCGTCAATTGTTGGCCATTTCAGCTGCGGCGTCGATCCACTCCAGCGCATCCTTGCACCTGCTGTAGGCCTTCCGCACCGTCCGGTCGCTGACCTTTCTGCCGTTTTTGGTGATCCGGTCGGCCACTTTGCCATAAATTGTCTTCAACGGCGTACCCGGATTGGCCCTCCATTCCTGATGAACCAGCTGAGCAATCTCGTAATGCCCCTCGTCAGCCACGGGCCGGCCTCGATGGGCCTCGAAAAGCGACAACAGGTCGCGCGCCTCCTGCCGGCCCTCCTTGTGTCTCAGGAAACGCAGGATTTGGGCCAGCTTGTCACGGCGCATCTGGTCGAGGGATGGCGGCGGCCCGTAGACGGTGCGGACCGCCTCTATGACAGCCCGGCGCAGGGCTCGATTTGGACCCTTGGAATGGCGCTGCCATGCCGGGGGGAGGGCCTCCAGCTTGGCCCTCGACAGTCGCGGGCCCGTCTTGGGAACCCCATTTTCAGACAGATCGTCCTTTGCCATGCGCATGCACCTTGCGCGCACCTTGGAAGGCGCAGGGAAGCCGGCGGTGCAGGCCGGCGTTCGGATGGCCGTCCTATCCCTGCCCGCTCATTTTGACCCCGCCTTGCGTCGTGCGGCAAGCGGGATCACCTTGCCCTTGGCGCCGCCGCTGGCAAGGAAGCCGGCCCACGCCTCCATAAGCCTGCGGCGACGCTCAAGTGCGGTTCCGCGTCTGTAGGCCTGTTCGGCCTTGTCGCCCACGACATGTGCCAGCGCGGCCTCAGCCAGTTCGCGCGGGAAATTGGTGCGGTCCCCCGCCCAGTCACGGAAGGCGCTGCGAAAGCCGTGGATGGTCGTCTGGTCCTTCACCTTCCAGCGCCGCAGCAGCATTTCCATCGAGGCCGCCGAGACCGGACGGCCCTTGCGCTGGCCGGGAAAGACATAGGGATTGTCGTCGCGGCGCACCTCTGCCAATTCCTTTAGGATTTCGAGGGCGCGCGGTGACAGCGGCACCTCATGCTTGCGGGAAGCCTTCATACGCTCGGCGGGGACGGTCCAGAGCTTCTTGTCTAGGTCCACCTCTGACCATTTTGCGCCGACCGTCTCCCCTGACCGCGTGGCCGTCAGGATCGTAAACTCCAGCACCTTCGCATCCATACCGCCGGCACCTCGCAGCCGCTTCACGAAAGTCGGCACGTCATCGTAGTCCATCGCACGGTGATGGCCACGCACGAGTTTCCTCGGCTTCGGCAATAGCGCGTCTAGATGGCCGCGCCAGAGCGCTGGGTTTTCGCCCTGACGCCAGCCCCTAACCTTGCAGAAGCTCAACACCCGCTCGATGCGGCCTCTGAGCCGCGAGGCAGTTTCTGGTCTGGTCTGCCAGTTCGGCTTCAGGGCAGCGAGCACGTCCTCGGTAGTGATCGAGGAAACCTTGAGCTTGCGCAGGTTCTTGCAATAGTCGCCGGCCTGTTGGCGCTTTCCCTTTGGTTCGGCAGGACCAAGGAGCGTCATCCTCCACTGCGCCCGATGCTTTTCGTTACGCCAGCCGGTTTCACGGTCGGCGAGGAACAGTTCGACGGCTTCGCCAAAGGTCGGCTCGCCTTCGGTGCGGCTTTCGGCCAGCGGATCGCGACCGGCGGTGAGCACCTCGCGGCATTTGCCGGCTTTGCCACGTGCCGTCGCCAAGGACACGAGACCGTTGCCGTTGCCATAAGGGCCGAGGCCCATTTCGCGGCGTCTGCCGTCGCGCGTCCACATGAACGTCCAAGACTTGCCCCCGGTTGGGCCGACAAGCAGATAGAGCCCACCGCCATCGGAAAGGCGGCCCGGCTTCGTGGTAGCTTTGATGGCGAAGTCGTTCAGCTTGTTGAGAGTGCGCGCCAAAATTCGCTCCTACGTTCACTCCTACTTTCAAAGTGGGAAGATAGCGGATATTGGCTGACAAAGAAATATTGTCGGGCGAGGCAAAAGCCCTGTTTTCCTAGGTTTCCAATATGACGACTGACAGCGACTGAAGAGAGTACGGCGGTCTCCCTCTCCGCCATCCCTGCTTTCGCGCCACGCGCTTCGCAGGACCAGCGCAGTCTTCCGCGCAAGGCAGGATGCCCTCCGAAGCTTTAGCCAAGGAGGGCGTGTAGCAGCACGCACGTCACGTGACAAAAATCCGACTATGGTCGATAATAATATGATCTCAGGGGATCCTGCGGAGGACCGTTCGATATGCGCTCTGGGCGGAATCCAACCGTGTCCGGATTGGTTGTTTCACAACGGACGGTAAGATGATCGGGCGAACTATAGCGGTTGCCCTTGCAATTGCGTTTTCCTTTTCGCCTTCGCATGCGCAACCACAGCATCGTTTACCGAGCGGTTATAAATGGGGCCGCTGCCTGCTTGTTGTTCACGGTCAGACTCGCATATCCGGAAGATGCTCCTATCAAATCGAGAAGGGCGGCGACTTTAATATCCAGGGGCCTCGGCAGGTTTTTGCAGGTATCGACTATCCTGACACGAATAGTGGGGCCGGCGAAATGTCAAAAGATTACTGGGCAGTCGTATACAAGGACGGTGATTTTTGGGAAGGCTATGGGAACTCGGATATTCGCGAAACTCACGGCGAGGTAGGAGATTGGGGAGAACTTCGACGTGACGGCGCGTGTTATGTCGGGAAGGACGTCCGGGTGTGCCTTTGGCATTAGCCGGCTCAAGGCGATTGCAGGGTTGAGTTCAAGCAGATCGATTGGTGAGTAAGCTGGTCGCTGCCAGTTGATCCATCGGACGGTCTTCCTCCCGGTCGGTACGGAGTTCGAAAGCCGGATCTATTGGACGTTCCGCTCACGCACAGCTATGCCGTCGCCCACCCGGTCGCTCGGGTGCAGCACGACCTCATCGCCTTCCGACAGGCCCGACTCGACCTCGGCCATCCTGTTGTTCCGGTGACCGATCTTGACCACGGTCGTACGCGCCCGTCCGTCCTTGGCGAGATACACGGCCCAGTCGTCACCCTTTCGAAACAGTGCCGCCACTGGGACGCTGAGGACATTGTCGTCCCGCCAACTCGTCACGTGAACGATCACACGATAGTCGTGCCCGAGCTGCGACCAGGTCTCGGGAGGGTCGACGAAGTCGATCTCGGTGCGGACACGCTGCTCCTCGATCCCAAGCGCGGAGACCTTGAGGAAGCCGGCTGGATCGACCCGTGTCACCTTGCCTCGAAGCGTAGACCCTCCCCAGCCGTCGATCCGGACCGCAGCACCGGGCCTTATCTGCACTGCATCGGTCGAAAGCAGGTCCGCCACCACCTGCAGGTCGAGCGGGTCGCCGATCTCGACAAGCGGCGCGCCCGGCTGGACCATGCCCTCGCTCTCCTGAACGATCTTCAGGATGCGGCCGCTCACTGGCGCATGAAGCTGGATGCAGCAGGCCGGATCCGATTGTGTGGCATCCTCGGCAGGCTGGCCGAGCCGCGTCTGGATCATCGCCTGCTCGTTGCCCCGGACTTCGACCTGCGCCTTCGCGCTCGCCAGGGCCGCCTCGTTGGTGTCGACTTCGAACCTCGCCTTGTCGAGAGCCCCCTGCGATATCGCCCCGGTCTTGGCGAGCTTTTCGGCCCGCTCGAGTTCCGTGCGAGAATACCCGAGCGCCGCTTCGAGTCGCTTTACTTCCGCTTGCGCGAACGTCACGGCCGCCTCGGCCGCGCCGAGCGCCGCCAGCAACTCCTCATGTGTGCGGACATCATGAAAGCTGGGGGTAGCGGGCTGCATCACCGCCACCACAGTTTCGTCCTTGGTGACCTGGTCGCCGACATGGCGCGGCGGCGAGATTCTGAGAACCTTGCCGGCGATCGGTGCTGATACCGTATAGACGTGGCGCACCTCGGTCTTGGCCTCGTCATCGACCGTGGCTTCCATCGGGCCCTTGGCCACCGTCGCCAGGTCGACGGGGATCGGTTGCGGCCAAGCGAACCAGATTCCTGCCGCAACGATCAGGGCGACGGCTGCGACGCCGGTTATCCTCTTCGTCCAATTGATGCGCATCGTCTTCAATCCCGTGTCTTGAGAACGGCAACAAGGTCAAATTGATTGACTCGCTTGCGGACGATCAGCGCTGAGAACACAGCCGCAGCAATGACAATCGCGCTGGCGAAAACGTAGGTTGCAGGCTCGACGACCAGACGCACCCGCATCAGTTCCCCGGCAAGGTTCGTCCTCATGATCCAGGCAAGGCCATACCCCATCGCCCAACCCGGCGGCTGCGCGATCAAGGTCAGCAAGGCGAGTTCGAGCAGAAGGATGCGCAGCACTTCGGCGCGCGTGAAGCCAAGCACACGCAGGCTTGCCAGCTCTCGCGCACGTTCCGACAGGGACACGCGCGCGCTGTTGTAGACCACGCCGAAGGCGATGACGGCGGCCAGCCCGGTATAGATGCTGGCCATCGTCGTGATGATCAGCGCAGTGACATTGCGAAAATTGGCGAGGGAGGATGCATGGAGGGACAGGCTGCTCACGACGGGCATAGCCTTGAGGGCGGCGTAGAACTCATCCTGCCTGCTCCCGTCCAGGCTGACATTGACGCTATTCGCCATCGGCGCTTCGCGCAGCAGCTTGGCGAGCGCCTCCTGATCCATCATCCCGCGGATGCCAAGGTAGTCCTCGACCAACGCCGCAACGGGAAACAAAACCGTCCGCCGCTCGCCATCCAGCAGATCGACCTCGACCGTGTCGCCGATCTGAACCTTCAGGATCCGTGCAAGCATTGCGGAGATCGCGAGACCTGATTCCGGCAGCACGACCGGCCGCAGGTCAGCGTCGATGATGCGGTTGAGCTCGGCATCGCGGGGCCGGGCGCGGATGATGATCCGGCGCTCGATATGGCCGTTGCGGATGCGGACCGGGACTTCTCGATAGGGCTCCGCGGTCAGCACGCCTGGAAGCCTTGCGATCTGAAAGGCGACTTCCCGCGGACGCTTTTCGAAGAAGCTGACGGTCGCATCCTGACGATCCGCCAGGAAGTAGGTGACATCAATGAGCTGCTCCATCGTGCCGCCGAGAAAGAGCGACACGATCAGGATCGCTGTCGCCAGCGCCATGCCGAGCGTGGTGAAGAGGGAACGGATCGGATGGCTGGTGATGTTGCGCACCATCATTGTGGTCGGCTGCGAAACGAAGCCGGCCATGCTTACGCTTGCGGGCAGCACGCTGCGGAAGCTTGGCGGCGCGGTTGGCTGCATCGCCACCGCCGGAGCCAGAGCGACGACCTCGCGCAGGGCACGCAGTGCCCCAACCATGGCGGCGAACAGGCTCAGCGCACCCGCGATCACGTAGAGATCGGGATTCTTGACGAAGACGAGAAACGGAAAGCGGAAGAAGCCGGCCAACAGATTGGTCATGTAGGCGCCGAGCCAGGTGCCAACGGCGCTGCCGATGGCGATGCCGATCAAAGCGATGATGCCGACGAATTTCAGGTAGTGCAGGACGATGCTGGCGTTGCGATAACCCAGGGCTTTCAGCAGGCCGATCTGTTCGCGCTCGAGCGAAACCAGGCGGCTGAGGGTGAGGTTCACCAGGAATGCGGAGACCAGCAGGAAGATCGGCGGCAGCGTGCGGCTCATATTGTTCAGCATGTCGAGCTCATGATCGAGCCAGGCGTGCGATATCTGGTCCTTGCGTCCATAGGCGGCGCGCCCGCCATAGCGGTCGAGCAGCGCATCGAGACGCGTCGTCGTCTCGCGCTCCGATGTCCCCGGAAGAAGTTTGAGCGACACGGACGAAAACGCGTTCTTGAGGTCGTAGGCGCTGGCCAGGGCGCGCTCCGACATCCAGACGATGCCGAAGCGGTGACCGTCGGGAATAATGTCGCCTGGACCGACTGCGTAGATATATTCAGGCGAAAGGGCGATTCCGACGATCGTCAGGTCGCGCTTGCGGCCGTTTAGGATTGCCGCGAAGCTTGACCCCAGCGTGAAACGATGCGCTTCGGCAAAGTTTTCGTTGACGACGACATCCTCTTCCCGGCTCGGGTCCGGTGTGCGGCCGACGCGCATATAAAGCCGGTTGAGCGGCGGCTCGCCGATTTCCGGCAGCGAGATGACCATGCCGGTGGCCGGCTCGGAAAAACCCGGTATGTCGAGCAGCGCGAACTTTGCGATGCGTGCATCGACAGCCACCACCCCCGGAATTTCGGCGATCCGGCTGACAAGACCCTTGGGCGCTCGTCTGACCGTCGCGAAGACATCGCCGAAACCGTAGCGCTCGTAATAGGCGATCCTCGTCTCGTCGAGAGAGCGGTAGGAGCCGACCGCGAGGAGCAGCGTCGCCACCCCGCCGCCAACGACCAGCGCAATGGCCAGCGCCTGCGCCCAAAGGCGGATGAGATCGCGAAACAGCTTTATGTCCAGGGCGCGCATGTCTTCACCACTGCAACTCGGCGACCGCGCGCCTGGCCTCGTTGGTGATGGCTTTCGATATCTGCCCGTCGCTGAAGAACAGGACCCGGTGCGCGACTTCCTGGATGATGGCGTTGTGGGTGATGATGACGGTGGTCGTGCCGAGTTCGGCGTTTACCTTCATCAGCGCGTCGATAACCCGAACGCCCGTCCTGGAGTCGAGCGCGCCTGTCGGCTCATCGCAGAGCAGCACCTCCGGGCGCTTGGCGATCGCGCGGGCGATGGCGACGCGCTGCTGCTCGCCGCCCGACAACTGTGCCGGGAAATGATGCATGCGCGGCTCCAGCCCGACGAGAGCGAGAGCTTCCTCGGGACGCATCGGATCGTCGGCGATCTCGGTGACCAGCGCGACGTTCTCGTAGGCCGTCAGGCTGGGGATCAGGTTGTAGAACTGGAACACGAAGCCGACATGCCGGCGGCGATAGGATGTCAGTCCCCGGTCATCGAGGTCGGTCAGCCGCAAGTCCTTGAAGGACAGCTCGCCGCTGGTCGCGTGATCGAGCCCGCCCATGATGTTGAGCAGCGTCGATTTCCCGCTGCCCGAGGGGCCAAGCAAGACGATCACTTCCCCTGCCGAAATCTCAAGGTTCACGCCACGCAGGGCGTGCACTTGCGTCTCGCCCGAGACGTAGGTCTTGGTCAGATCATAAGCGGCAAATACTTTTTCAGTCATGAGTTTCCAACCTGCCCCGTCTGCGCCCTCAAAACGTGGCTATCCTGCCGGCGACGAAATCTTCGATGAGCTTCGGAATCCGGCTCAGGCGATCTGCTGCAATTGCCTCTACGGGTCGCCTGATCTTTGCGATTGGCAGCCCGTCTCGCGTCGCGACTTTCAGCTGCACGAGGGCGGGCCGAGTTACCGGGTCGCCGATCCGGCTCACCAGCATGCATTCGGCGGCCGCGACCTCGGACAGGGCAGCGCAGATCGCCTCGGCGATATCACGCGCCGCGATGTTGTAGATCTTCCCGACATGCGACACCGGGTTCTTGCCCGCGGCCGCTTCAAGACTCATTGGCCGACAGGGAGTAATCAAGCCATTGACCCTGTTGCCGCGGCCTACCTGGCCGTCATCCCCAGCCTCGGCCGATGTCCCGGTGACGGTGAGATAAAGCGCGCCCTGGGACGTTCCATCGGCGGCATTGACGTCCACATCGGACTCTGTGAACCCATGCTGTCGGGCAAGTTCTGCCACGACTGTCCGAAGCTCGGATATCTCGGCGAAATAATCGTCACGGTGAGCGAGATAACGTCCGATCATGGCGCAGGCGACGGTCAGGCGAACCGACCTGCCTTGTCGAACACCCATCACCTTTACGTCCTCGCCCCATGCGGGATGAGCGCGCATTCGGTCTCTGCCGTTGATGTGCCGTTCCACCTCAAGCACCAGGGTTTCAAGGGCGCTCATCGGCGCATAGCCAACGCCGATCGAAGTATCATTGGCCAAGGGAGCTTCAGACGTGCGCGAAAACAGCTCCTGCAGGTCCTGTGAACCCGGTCGGGTCAGCACGTGAAACCGGACGTCGCGCTCCGCATCGAGCGCGTGCAGGTTGGATTTCAGCCAAGACCGGGATCCCTCGACCGCTATCTCTTTGACCGGGATATTTTCCCCGCCGGTTTCCGTCGTGGCCCTGCCCGCCAGATAGATGTTTATCGGACTGGTGAGAGAGCCGCCCCCGAAAGCGGGCACGGAGCGACCGCCCAGCAGAAGCGCCTTGTCCACGTTGTGGTGAAGGATGCGATCGAAGCGTCGAGAATACTCCAGGCACAGATTGCGCGAGAATGTTTCAGCAAGGGCATCGCAGATGGTGTCCGGGTGGCCCAGCCCCTTACGCTCGACGACTTCGACCGGGTCATCGGGAACGTCATACGCCGTGAGCACCAGCCGTAATGTTGACGCGGTTTCAGGGAGCGACATGGCTGCACGTCCGGCTACGAGCGACTGGTCATGACGGCTTGCCTTCACCGGACTGGCCGTTCAATCGGGCAAGGACGCGATCCAGCCCCGGCAGGAATCCGGGAACATTTTTCATGTACGCGCGATACGTGTCGCCGAATTCGGCAACCGCTTCGCGCTCCTCGGCCCGCGCAAGCCTCACATACATGACAACCAGCACCGGAAACATCGCCAGCGTCAGCAGCGTCGGCCACTGAACGAGGAAGCCGAGCATCACGAGTATGAAGCCGGCATATTGCGGGTGGCGCACGTAGCTGTACGGTCCGCCCGTTGCGAGAGAGCGGTGCTGCTGGGCATCGTAGAGAACCCGCCATGCGACCGCGATCAGCCAAAACCCACCGCCGATCAGGATGAAGCTCAGCAGATGGAAGGGACCGAAATGCGGATTGACCCGCCAGCCGAACATCATTTCCAACAGGTGCCCGGCATCATGCGAGAACCAGTCGATCCCCGGATAGCGGGACTGCAGCCAGCCCGACAGCAAATAGATGGTGAGCGGAAAACCATACATCTCCGCGAACAGCGCGACCAAGAACGCGCTGAACGCCCCGAACGAACGCCAGTCCCGCCCGGTCTGCGGCTTGAAGAAGCTGTAGGCGAACAGGATGAAGACGGCGGAATTGACGATGACCAGGCTCCAGAGGCCATAGGCTTGTGTGTCGGCGCTCATGACGGATTCCTTTCGTCGGGCTGGTTGCGGTGACCGCCGTGTCCGCCATGGCCATGTCCTCCACGCATGAACAAGTGCATGAAGATGCAGGCGAACGGCAGCAGGTAGAACAGCGCGCCAAGGACATGGGCGCGGTGCTCGGTGAAGAGCAGGAACCCGCCGATCGCAAGGAAGCCCAGCAGGACGAGACCTGCTCGGGACGTCAGAAAGGAACCTTGCGAGTGGTCGTGGTCTGAGTGGTCATGTGTCGACATTGCGGGTCTCCTATTCGACGACGAGGCGGCCGCGGAACATGCCCATGGGGCATGAGAATCCGAACTCGCCTGGATCCTTGGGCATCAGCTCGACGGCGACGGTTTCACCCGTCGGCAGATCGGCGCTCTTCTGGAAATCGGGGAAGATCACCTTGTCCGAGCAGGAGGCGGTTTCCTCGCGGCGGAAGTTCAGGCGGACCGGGCGGCCGCTGCGGACGACGATCGTGTCGGGCGTGTAGCCGCCCTTGACCAGGATCATCGCCTCCTGGTAGCCGCCGCTCGTTTCCGCTGCCCGGATGCCCTTCGAGCGCTTGAGCCAGAAGAACCAGATGATGAACGCGACCAGGCCGATTCCGGCGACGGTCACTATCCAGCGGTCGGGTGTCATGATCCCGTCCTCCTCGGCTGAAAGAAGCGCAAACGGTTGGCATTGGTGACGACGGTCACCGAACTGAAGGCCATGGCGGCGGCGGCGATCAGGGGAGAGAGCAGAAGCCCGATGAACGGGTAGAGCACGCCCGTCGCGACCGGGATGCCCAGCGCGTTGTAGCCGAAAGCGCCGACGAGGTTCTGGCGGACGTTGCGCATCGTTGCCCGGCTGATCTCGATGGCCGTGACGACGCCCATCAGGCTGCCCCTGATAAGCGTCACGTCGCTCGCCTCGATCGCGACGTCGGTTCCGGTGCCGATGGCGAAGCCGACGTCGGCCTGGGCGAGCGCCGGCGCATCGTTGACGCCGTCGCCGACCATGCCGACCGACTTGCCTTCGAGCTGCAGCTTCTGCACCTCATGCGCCTTGTCGTCCGGAAGGATTTCCGCCAGCACGCGATCGATGCCGACTTCGCGGGCGATCGCCCGACCCGTGCGCTCATTGTCGCCGGTGAGCATCACGACCTCGATGCCCAGCCCTTTCAGGATTTCGATCGCTGCCCTGGAGTCCGGCTTCACGGTGTCGGCGACCGCGATCAGCCCGGCCGCCTGTCCGTCGACCGCAACATACATCGGCGTCTTGCCCTCATTGGCGAGGCGCTCCCATTGCGGCAGCAGCGCGTCTGCGGGAACACCCCGGTCGCGCATGAGCTTGGCATTGCCGAACAGCACGGCATGGCCGTCGATGCGACCACTGACGCCGTGGCCCGGGATGGCCGCGAAACCCTCAGCGTCGACCAGCTCGATCTTGCGCGCCTCGGCGCCCTTGACGATGGCCGAGGCCAGCGGATGCTCGGAGCCACGCTCAAGGGACGCGGTGAGCCGCAGCACGGCGCTCTCTTCGTGGCCCGGCGTGACGACGACGTCGGTCAGCGCCGGCTCGCCCCTGGTGATCGTGCCCGTCTTGTCGAGGATGATCGCGTCGAGTTTTTCGGCCGCCTGCAGCGCATCGCCGGAGCGGATCAGGATGCCGTTTTCCGCTCCCTTGCCGATGCCGACCGTGAGCGAGGTCGGCGTCGCGAGGCCGAGGGCGCAGGGACAGGCGATGATCAGCGTGGTGACGAGGATGACCGTGGCATAGATCAGCCGCGGTTCGGGCCCGAAATCGTACCAGACCACCGCCGCCAGGATCGCGACGATCATGACCGCCGGCACGAAGTAGCCCGAGACGGTATCCACCACGCGCTGGATCGGCGCCTTTGATCCCTGCGCGTCCTTCACCATGCGGATGATGCTTGCGAGGGCGGTATCCTTGCCGACCTTGGTCGCGGTGAAACGGAAGCTGCCTGTCTTGTTGAGCGTGCCGCCGATGATCTCGTCGCCGGCCTGCTTTTCGACCGGCATGGATTCGCCCGTGATCATCGACTCGTCGATTGCGCTCGATCCGACACTCACCTTGCCATCGACCGGAACCTTTTCGCCGGGGCGGACGATCACCGTGTCGCCGACCAGCACCTCTTCGACGGGGAGGTCGATTTCCTTGCCCTCGCGCACGACTCTTGCCGTTTTCGGCTGCAGCCCGATCAGCTTCTTGATCGCCTGCGAGGTCCTGCCCTTGGCCTTGATCTCCAGGGCGAGACCCAGCACGACGAGCGCGACGACGACGTCGGTCACGTCCCAGAAGACTTCGGCCAGCGCGATGTCGGGAAAGATCCCGGGCCACGCGACCGCCACGACCGAATAGAGGAACGCCGCCGTGATGCCGATCGCGATCAGCGTGTGCATATTGGCCGCGCGGTGCTTCAGCGCGTCCCACATGCCGACAAAGAACTGCGATCCGGACCACACAAGGACGGGCAGGCTCAGCACGCCGAGCAGCGCCCAAACGATCCGCCGCGTGTCGCTGCCCATGGGCATCCAATCGCGCAATCCCGGAATGAAATCGGGGTAGCTGAGCGCCATCACCGGGAGGGAGATGACGGCGGCGAGCCAGAACCTGTGCATCAGGCCGCGATACTCCTGCTCGTTCGCTGCCTCGGCCGGGTCCAGCGTCGCGTCCGCCGGCTTGATTTTCGGCTCGGCCACCCGATAGCCGGAGGACTCGATCGACTGCCTCAACTCCTGGAAATCGGTCCGTTCCGGCTGATACTCGATGTCGACGGCGTTGGGTGCGAGGCTGGCGCGGGCGGCGATCACGCCCGGGGTCATCTTCAGCGCCAGCTCGACACGTATGGCGCATGAGGTGCAATGCATGTTCTTGATGGGAATGCGCATCGTTGCCGTACCGACGGCGTACCCGACGGAGCGGATGGCGCGCAGGATTTCCGCGACCTTCGCCTGGGCCGGGTCATACTCGACCGTCGCCGTCTGCGTGGCGAGATTCACCGTGGCGGCCTGAACCCCTTTGACCGCTCGAATGGCCTTCTCGATCGCCGGCGGGCAGTGGGCGCAGGTCATTCCTCCAATGCGCAGGGTGAGCGACTCGCGCCCGTTAGCCAGGCCACCTGGAGGGGGGTGGATTGTGGTTTCTGTCCGAATGTTCATGATTTTTCTCCTCGAAAGGCGTTCCTGACCGGGAGCCGGCGTTGGCCCAGCACAAAGAGCGACCCGGTCGGCAAGCGTGAGGTTTGCCCGCCGAGCAGGTTGTCAGGGAGCGGAACGAGGAGGCCGAAAAGCTTCGTCAGGCTTTGCCGGCATCAAGCCTGTTTGATCCAGGAAGGCCAGGGCGTCGGGTGCCGGCACAAAGCCAATTCCCGGCGCTGCTGCCAGAATGGCCGCCGAACCGAAACAGTGCCCGCCCGCGCACAGGCCGCAATTGGCATGGACCGCGCCGTCGTGACAGCCGGGTTCGGCAGATACCGCGAGAACGCTCGTCGTAAAGGCCGCCCGATCGGCTTTGTACTCGGCAATTGATGAAACGACCTTGGCTAACGAAACACCTTGCGGAGCACCGAACTCATGCGCCTGCGCGGGGCTTGAAGGCGTCAGCGACAGGAAAAGAGCAAGCCCAAGCGCAAGCATGATCGCTCCGAAAGCACCGCTTGCGGTCCGATGGTCTCGCTGCCAGATCTGACAATATCGCCCAAGCACAGCACGGCTTCCAAGCTCTTCACATCCTGCATGATCGCCGGCTCAGTCAAAATGCGCTTTGATGTGCATCAAATCCGTTCCAGGCAAGGCCCCGCACCACGCAGGCACCCCGACCGGGTGGCCGCACACACGTCGAACCTCTGCCCAGCTTGGCAGGGCCTGGCCTTCTGACATCCGGTCCGATCCAGCCTCGTCGGCTCACTGTAGGTGCCGGTATCTAAAGTTGACCCGCACGGGAGATCTGTGCCCGGGAACTGTTATGTCGAGCTTGATGTCGTATCGGTCGCTGCCTGGCAGTTCGACGAAGTTGCCGTACGTAACGGTCCCGGCGATCTGCATCGGCTCCAGCGCGACATTCTGCGCACCGACCTGAGCAAGCCCAGATACGTTCGCCGTCACTCGCGCGTTCTCGATCCGCGCGCCGGTCTTGGCATCGAAGATCGCGACCACAATGTGGTACCGATGCGCACCCGAAGGCGCGCCACCGTGCATGGTACCTTCGACATGCCACTCCGGGTGGCCTCCAACGATGGCGGCCGGCAGGACGCCGAAATAGACGCCAATTCCCTGAACGGCCTGGAAGTTCTCGTCAGCCCAAGCAACTCGTCCGGTAACCAAGACTGAAACAATCAGGCCGATCAAAAGCGCAAGGGAACGTTGCCGCCATCCGAATCTGCTTTTCAGAGCCAGCACCTGTCGAGCGATCCACTCCGAGGTTCGCCTTTTGTCCAACATGGTCTTTCTCCTGCTTACGATCGAGCGCTCCTCTCAGGGCTCGTTTCTGACTTCCCGTCAGCGTGCGACGACGAATGCTGGTCCAGGATAGGGGCGCTCGAGGCGCTAGCCGATGGACGCTCATGAAGCAGTCCAGGACCGAGGTCGTTCAGCCAGCCGCCGGTGAACCCGGCACGGCGCAACCCGGCGACGATGTACGGACAGCCGCGCATCAGGCGCCAAACCAGGCCGCTCAGGTAGTTCTCGATCATCATAACGATAGGACCCTGATTTATGCCGAAGTGCCACGGCGACACCCAAAACCCATAGGGATTGCCGGCCTCGCCTGGATGCGTGGGATTGAAGGCAGCTTTGAAGCCGTATCTGTTGAACTCTTTCAGCTTGGCCTGATGGATGCAGAAGTGGATCGCCTCGAGGACGATTTCAGGAGCGAACGGCAATGAAGCGACGACTGCCCAGGGAGCGAGCGTGCCGTCATCCGGTCCATATGGAACGCCGCGGCCGACGTAGTCGTAGAACTCCCGCTGGATGCCGTTCAGCTTGAGCGTGGCCGGACCTGGTCCTTCGCTTGCCGTGATGCCCCAGCAGCACTCGCGATAGCCCTCGAACTTGCGCGGGTTCATGATCGCATAGCATTGGTGGAGGTAGGTCGCTCGTCGGCTGTTCTCGAAATAATCGATGCCTTTCTCCCGCATGAACGCGTCCTGGATTCCGCGAAAGTCGACCCAGGTATGCGACAGCTGGTGCGTGAACAATGGCCCAGCGTACAGATAGTCGTAGCCGTAGCAGCTCTCCCAGCGATAGGTCGATGTCCAGGCGGCGTAGCTGCTTTCAGGAAGCGGATAGGTCGGCGAGCCAAGGGCGAGAATGTAGAGCAGAAGAGCCTCGTCGTAGCCCTCCCAGCGGTATTTGATGAATCCATTTTCCGGGGTCCAGCCGTGCGTCACCGTCGCGCCCTGATTTTGCGCCCATTGCCAGTCGGCACGGCGATAAAGCGCATCGGCAAGCGTGCGGATTTCCTGTTCGTCCGCGACTTCCGCATCGAAATAGACGGCCGCAGTCAGAGCCCCGGCCAGCAAAAGCGCGCTGTCGATCGTGGAGAGTTCGCATTGCCAGGCGCGCCGACCGGTCTCCATGTCGAGAAAATGGTAGTAGAAGCCGCGGTACCCGGTTGCGTCCGGCTCGGGTCCCTGGGGGCACGCCCAGAAGAATCGCAGCGTGGCCAGCGTTCTTGCCGCGGCGGCCTGGCGCGCCATGAATCCGCGCTCGACAGCGACGGGGTAGCAGGCAAGAGCGAGTCCGGTCGCGGCGATGCTCGCCGGCCAACCGGCGGCGGTCTTGTCGCGAATGAGGCCATTGGCGGGATTCACCTCGTCCAGGAAGTAGTCGAAGGTTTCACGCTGCAATAGCAGCAGTTCGTCCAGACTGGCGTTCTGCTTCGTTTGCGTGAAATGCCCGGTTGGTGGGGACATGGTGACGTTTCCGTTCGCGCTTTTGTCTTCAGTCTCCGATTTCGAAGATCGCGGCTCCAGACCACGCGTAGTCCAAGGCGTAGCGAAGCTCGCCTGGCGTCTGCGCGTGCACGGTGCACAAGGGCTCGCCGACGGCCACCGGGTCGCCCAGCCGAACGTGCAACTCGACCCCAGCCGCTTTCGCGTCTGGCGCTCCGGCCAGCTTGGCCAGTTTTGCAATCCTTCGGTTGTCGATCGACCGGACGACGCCAGCGCTCGACGCGAGGATCGGCGAACGCTGCCGCGCTGTCGGCGGAACGCGCATCCCTCCCTGCGCTTCGCAGATGCGCTGGAACTTCGCCCAGGCGCGCCCGTCGTCGAGCGCGCGTGCAGCAAGCTGCCGGCCTTCCCCGGTTTGGGCGCGACCACCCAATTCGAGGAGCGCTCCTGCCAGCGCACAGGCCCGCTCCTTCAGATCAATCGGCGCGCCGGCCGATCCCTGGAGCACCCGCAGCACGTCGTGGGCTTCCAGTGCAGGCCCAATGCCCCGGCCGACGGGTTGGGTTCCGTCGGTGAGGACGATCCTGCTCCTTAGCCCGAACGCGGTCGCGACTGCCGAGAGACGGTTCGAGAGGGCTATGGCAGCCGCCTCGCTGCGAACCTTGGCCGTTGGGCCCACCGGCAGGTCGAGAACCAGGTGAGAAGAACCGGCCGCGATCTTCTTCGACATCACCGATGCGACCAGTTGCCCCTCGGAATCGAGGTCGAGCGCACGTTCCACCCTAATCAGGACATCGTCGGCCGGACTGAGGCGAACGGCTCCTCCCCAGACGATGCAGCCCGACTCTTCTTCGACCACGCGACGAATCTGCTCGATAGTCAGGTCGACCGGGGCCATGGTTTCCATGGTATCGGCGGTGCCTGCCGGCGAGGTGATGGCACGAGACGAGGTCTTTGGTATCGTCAGGCCATGGGCGGCCACGATCGCCACCACGATCGGCGTCGTTCGGTTGCCCGGCAGGCCGCCGACGCAATGCTTGTCGACCACTGTTCCGCCCGGCCAAACCAGACGATCGCCGACCTCGACCATAGAGCGCGTGAGAGCCACGGTCTCGGCCTCGTCCAGCGGAAATGCCGACGTTCCGGTGATGAAGGCGGCCAGTTCGATATCCGAATACCGTCCCGAGGAAACGTCGGAAAGAATTGGCGCGAAATCCTGATCGCCGAGTCGATTGCCGAACAACCTTGCCCGAACACGGCTGAAGGATTCGACGCGTTCGGGATGCCGCACGTAGATGGCGTCGCCTTCGTCGGCACCAAGTCTGGACCAGGCTGATTCCGACAAGCCGATTTCGTTGGTGGTCAGCAGGTCCGAAGATACCTGGTAGAGTGTCGCAAGGACCTGACGGCCGTCGGCCAATAGAAGCACGCGCGAATGGGCCGTGAGGCCCTCCGAGCGGCAGACGTGGCAGTCCGTCCGCATGAAGACGACGGCTTCGTGTTGCGTGTGGATGCCAAGACGGCGTGCGCGCAATGGAGCTGGTTCCTGCAATGCCAACTCAGCCTTCATTGCAGGATCGCTTTCTCGATGTGCCCGGGGACCTTGCATGCCCAGCCGAATTTTTCCTCGATGCGACGGCGAAACGGGCCGACGCGGCCTCACGGGGAAATCGGGAACCCGTCACGATTCCGACGCTGCCGAGGAATGAAATCAACAGGCTCATGCGAACGCTCCCTGACGCCGATCATATCATCAAAGGGAACTCAGGGATGCGGCTGTAGCCGTGCCGCCGACCACAGCCGCACCGCCATTTTTACATCATCCCCATCGGCGCCGGCATGAGCAGCTTGTCGGCCACGGCCTTTTGCGCTTCGCTCAACGTCGCGTAAAAGGGCTCCATTGCCGCTTTCAACTGGCGCAGACCTTCGATCCGTGCAGAGAGCATTTGCTCGACTTGATCGATCCTCTTCAGAGGCGTCATGGCGGCAGAGCCAGCGGACATCATCGCGCCACCCATCCCGGCCATCGCCTCTTTTGCAAGCTTGGCATTGGTCCGCATTGCATCGGCCACAGCCTTCCATTGCGGCTGTTGTGCATCGGTCAGCTTGAGCTCGGCCTGCAGGAACGCGATGCGCCCCTCGACGTGGTCCGGCGACATCATCTGTTCTGCCGACCCGTCCTTCGCCGACATCATGCCCATCATCATCCGCATCATCTCACCGGACATCATTCCGCCCTGGGGCATCATTCCGCCCTGGGGCATCATCCCGCCCTGCGGCATCATCCCGCCCTGCGGCATCATCCCGCCC